>NZ_LZJI01000040.1 GCF_001667775.1 Mycobacterium sp. E1747 | reverse complement strand
CAACCCGCCGGCCACCAGGGCGCTGGTCGCTAACCGCACGATCCGTCGCATCATGATTTCCTCTTCCATCGGGCGACCGTGGTGGGCGCTCTCGAATCGAAGTAAATGGTGCGCCCGCCGCTACCGATCCCAAAGTTCTATACCGGCGCCGGCGCCAGGTAGGGGCGGCGTCAGTCAGGCGGGCAGCGGCTAGCGGAGCACGACTCCGTGCTGTGACCGTTAAGGATCGTTACCGCAATCGTGATTTCCGCGCTCGTATCATCGAATTACGAGTTATCCGACGCTTTAGACCTGGACAACGCCGATCGGCGTCCGCAAGCCTGGGGGCTGATATGACGATCGCAATCGCCGCGCACGAGCTACTCCATAAAGACGCGTCCCACGCGCATGACGATGTCACTGCGGCGGTCGCAAGAATCAACGCCATGCCTTGGCGAGGGGACACTGTTGTCGCCGAACTGAAGCCGCGTTGGCGACTCACAGAAGAAGAAGTCGTACGCGCGGCGATCACGGTGATATTGGTAGCCCTCGTGGCGGTCATCGGCGTCGCCGCGGTCGCGATCTTGACGATGGGCTAGTGCGGGTCACGAGTAGCGTCCCGGTGGCATTGGCGGTTGTTCGGTCATGTGAAGGCCTTTGTCTCGGGGGTCAAGCCGCGGCCGGTCGGATGGGGCGTCATAGCGCTTTGGTGGCCGCGCAGACGATGCCGCGCTGCCTGGGGGGGGTACCCGACCACGTTGAGTCAACCGGTCAGATCGACGCCATGGGATCTCCGAGTCGGATAAGGTTTGAACGCCCAACCCAGCCGACACTCCGGAATTTCGGTGCGCGGTCCACTTGTGAATAACTTTTGCAGAGAACAGTTCCTGCCTTGCCCCGACTAATGTCCGCCCGTGGAGCTACAGCTGCGATTGTGCTTCTTGTCGCCAGCACGCCGACCTCGGCCTGCAGCCATCGGCCCTCATCCAATACGACCGCTTCCATCAATTCAACCGCGCCACCCACCGAGGCGCCGGCCGAGCAAAGCGACTCATTGACGTTGGCTGGCGGCCCTTTCCCGCTGCACGACGTCCAATGCCGCCACCTGGGCGGCGCGGTGTTCATCACGGCCCAAACGCAATCCGGTGGACGTGTCATCGTCGACGCCGCAGGCGGCACAGTCGAAACGCTGGACTTCACCGCCGATGGTATCGCCTATTTCTGGGAGCCGACCTCGACCGGAGGCGCTCCGGCACCAACGCTGACGCAAGACGGTGACAAGTACACGGTGACTGGCAGGATCAAACAACTTCACGACTACACCAAGCTTAGTGATTTCACGTTCAGAGTGACCTGCCCGCATTGAGCGTCTTCGAACCTACAGACCGCTGCACAAGCAGTTAAAGCTGTCGGTTTCGTGGACCACCCACGACCAGTCAAGCGACCCAAATTCGCAGCCGCGCTAGGTCTCCTCTACACCCCGCCTGCCGGGCGGAGCGAAACCACCTGCGGCACAAGCAGTTCAGCGAGATTCATTATGCCGATGCAAATTGGTCTCGCGCGCCTCTGAGATTCGCTTCTGCTTGGCGAGATAAAGCTCGGCGTCCGCGGCGGCGTGCAGCGTGGGGATATCGGCGTCCTTGCCGCCGGCCGACGCCATCCCCATGCTGGTGCCCGGCGTGTGTAGCCGCGCGGCCGCCACGAACTGCTCCGCGGCCGTCGGCTTGCGGCCCGCACGGTCGGCGATGCACACCGCGAACTCGTCGCCGCCGAGCCTGGCCAGAACGGCGTTGGCGGGAGCCACTTCTCGCCAGAAATCCGCGCGACTGATCAGGTGCCGGTCGCCGGCGACATGTCCGTCGGTGTCGTTGATCTGTTTGAAGTTGTCGATGTCCAGCGCGACGACGGTGACGGTGGTCGCGGCCGAACGGGCTCGCGCCAGCAGGTCGGCGGTGGCAATCTCCCAGCCGGCACGGTTGAGCAGCCCGGTGAGCGGATCGGTGCACGCCGCGGCGACCAGGGTCCGCGTCAGCAGGCCGAACGACTCGGCGGCGCCGACAATCGCGATCACGAAGATGAGGTAGTCGATGTACAACTTGGGCATGGGCGCGAGCGCAAGCGCGACGACACACGCCACGGTGAGCGCGCCGACCAGCTCCGCGCCCCGGCGCGGAGAGTGAAACCCGCGGAGGTACATCGCCAGAAACATCGGGGCGATCAGGCAGATGAACTCGGCGCCGATCGCGACGTGGAAGGCCATCACCATGGGTGTGGCGACGATCGCCATGGCCGTCGCCGGCCCGGGTTTGTCGGGCCGGACGGCCAGCCAAGCCAACGCCGCGGCACCGAGCACGATCGCCGCGATGCCTCCGGTCGGGTTCCCCGGCTTCAACCCGGGATGGATGCGGATGAAGGTACTGAACACCACACCCCAGGTGTAAAGGAACGTGGTCGCGCCCAAATAGATCCGCAGCAGCCGAACCTGATGCTTGCCGTAAAAGCCGCTGCCAGAGTCAGCGCGCAACCGCAGCCGGTTTCGGCCTGCCTGACGGCCGAAGAGGCCTCGGAGGCTAAGACCCATCCGGTCAACTCTCCCGGTCATGTGCTGACGCCGGCCAATTCTGACATTCGCCATTTTGGCGAGCGCGTTGCCGATTATGTGAACGGTACTAAAACATGCCGCGACACGCTGAACGACGTCGCAAACTTCCGAATCGGCACTTCGCCGAGCGACGACCCCACTCCAGGAAATTACCGTCGTACGGGATCGCCGAGCCGCTCCCGTCTTTCAGCGGTCAAACCGCCCGGCCAGGTACTCGGTTCGGCACGCACTGCGGGCGAGCTTCCCGCTCGTAGTGCGCGGGATGGTCCCGGCTGCCACCAGCCGCACGTCGCTGACGTGGAGGTGGTGATGCCGCGAGATGGCCGCCCGCACGGTCTCGGCGATCGACCCCGACTCGATACGGCCGGCGCCGGCGGCGCGCTCGGCGACGACGACCACCCGCTCACCGGAGCCGCTGCTGGCCGAAACATAGTCGGCGGGAACAGAAAATGCGGCGACGTAACCTCTGCGGATGCCCGGCGAAGCGTCGCTCGCCGTTGTTTCAATGTCGTGCGGGTAGTGGTTGCGGCCATCGATGATGATGAGGTCTTTGATGCGTCCGGTCAGGTACAGCTCGCCGTCGAGGTAGACACCGAGATCGCCAGTGGCCAGCCAGCAGCCATTGTCCGGGGCGCCGTCGGCATGGCTACCGATCTCCAGCCTCGACTGCAGCTTGTTATGGAACACCCGTCGTGTTTCGTCTTCGCGGCCGAAGTATCCGCGGCCAATGTTATTGCCGTGCAACCAGATTTCACCCACGGTACCGTCCGGAACCTCCGCTCCGTCCGGGTCGGCGATCACCGCCCACTGCTCAAGGATGGGCTGGCCGCACGAGACGTGCGCAACCGCACCCGGGACAGTAGGCGAGACAGGCACCGCTCGGCCGGCGCCGAGCTGCTCGCGGTCGAGGAAGACGGCGCTGGCCGCGGCATCCGAGGCGATACTGGCGACCGACAGCGTCGCTTCGGCCATGCCGTAGGACGGCTTGACCACGGCGGCGGGCAGGCCAAACGGGGTAAAGGCAGTGGTGAACTGCTCGATGGCCGCGATCGTCACCGGCTCCGACCCGTTGAGCAGGCACACCACGTTACTTAGGTCGAGGTGTTCACCGTTGGGGGGTAGTCCCCGTTGGGCCGTCAATTCGAAGGCAAAGTTCGGGGCCGCCGCCATGGTCCGTCCGTAAGTCGCCGAGATGCCCAATTGCTTGATCCAGCGGTAGGGCCGGCGAACGAACGCCATGGGGTCCATCAGCGTGACGTGCGCTCCGAAGAAGGCGGTGAACATGACCATCATCAAGCCCATGTCGTGATAGAGCGGCAGCCAGCTCACACATTGGACGTCCATGTCCAGCCCGCCATGCAGGATCATCTGCATCGCGTTGGTGTAGACGGCACGATGGGTGATCTCCACCCCGGCCGGTGTGCGCGTCGAGCCCGAGGTGTACTGCAGATAGGCGAGATCGTCGGTATCGCGGACCACGTCGGTGAAGCTCTGGGCAAGTGTCGCGGGTACCGCATCCACCGCGATCATCCGCGGCCGCTCCTCGGGGGACAGATTCCGCAGGAACGTGCGAACCGGTGCGGCCGCCGCGGTCGTGGTCAGGACTGCGGTGGGCCGACCATCGCGCAACACCGCCGCCAACCGCTCGCCGTGCCCGGCCAAGGTCGGCGCAAACAGGGGGATCGCGACGTTGCCCGCGTGGACGGCGGCGAAGAAGCTGGCCACGTAGTCGAGGCCCTGTGGCGCCAGGATCGCCACCCGGTCGCCGGGCTTGGTGACCTGCTGCAACCGCGCGCCGATCGCGCAGACACGCGACCAGAGCTCATTCCAAGTGAGCTCGACTACTCGCCCGTCCTGGTCTTGCGAGTAGTCGATGAAACGGTAGGCCGGGCTGTCGCCGAACTGAGTTCTGTTCCAGTCGAAATTCGACGTCAACGTCACACCCTCGGGCACCACGATCCCGCCGACAAGCGCCGCTTCCGTATTTGGGCTGTTCGAAGCCGCGCTCAAGTTGGTTAATTTGTAATCCCGAGTCACGTTGGAACAGATTAATAGAGGCGCTAACGAAGTGCGCTGTCGGATGGCCAACATCACCAAGGCGCGCCCCGGTCCGCACCACTCGGCCACGCAATGTATCGTGGCGACGGCCGCGCGCCACCCCCTTGGCTCGGCCGCTCAAGGTTCTCGAAACACGAGGTCTATCAGATACTTTCGGCTGCATATCCGACACAGCGGGGAGCGTGTGCCTGCGATGAGAACTGACTCATCTGATGAACACAGCGAATTTTTACTGGTGCCCCTCATATTCGATTCCGCCGTCTGCTATCGATTCGGAGTGCTCGGTGAGCGGACGTCTCCTCGCGGGCCTGGCGGAGTGCGGCCGGACAGGGCGGCCAACCGGTCGATGGCGGGGGCCTGTTCATCGACTGGTTGAGGTGACGCGAATTCGCCACTGCGCTGTAAGGCCGCTGAGCGGCTCTGGGCGAAAGCCAGAGCCTCGACGCACAGATCCTCTGCCAGGTGCAGAGGTGTGCCGGTGGCGACCGCGATGTCCCAGCAGTGGATCAGCAGATCGGCCACCCGAAGGGCAACTCGGCTTCGCAGCTGCGCCGGAATGTCGATAGAGACGTCACCCGGGCCGCTGAGCACTTGCTGCAGTGCTTCTGTTGAACGACGGTAGCTGCCGAGGAGGTCACCGGATGTGCTGGCGCTGGCGGCAGCTTGGACACTGACTTGGTCGAGTTGGCGGGCGAAGTTGAGGTTGACGTCAATGAGGTGCTGGGTGACGTCGGCGACCGTCCATCCGGTGCACGGGGTGGGAGCCAGCCACTGGTCGCCGGTGAGGTGCGCGAGGAGGTCATCGACGGCACGAGCGGCGCGGGTGAAGTGCGTGTGATCGGCGAAGGGCATGCGTGGATCCTCTGGGTTCCGGCGGCTCCGATAAGAAAAATAAGACTATAATAAGGGAATTCTAAGGGCCCGTTCGGTTCCTGCGCAATCAACCGACGAGCGGCGATGAGGGGGTCCTCGTGCCTGCAGCGTGTTGCACGCCTGGCGCGGCCTTGTGGTCGCCGCGCCGGGAGAGCCTGACATCGACTCGGTCTCCCGCTTTCCCGCCCGGCGGCAGTAATCGACGAGGGACCCCTGTGACGGCCTCACCTCACTGCACACTCGCGACCTGCTGGTCCGCCAAGCTCAACAAGACCAGCGGTGCGTTATAGAACCAACGCTGTCCGACAAAACACAGATCGCTACGGCGCGTAGTGGCACTCCGAATTATCGGAATGAGTCCGTGACGCGAACTCGACTGATGCACAGGGAAATTGCCACTGCGGAGTAGGTAGCGCTCGCTAGCTCCCCAGCGCTCGCCGCAAGAGGAACAACACCAGCAGGATGATCAGCACCCAGTTGCTGACCGCGTGCGCAGCGGCGGACTCGGCGACCGCGCGTCGTCTCACCTGGTCAACTCGGTCACGGCTGGCCGATATCTGATCACCAAGTTGGTCGGCCCATTCGTCGCGTCGCCGCTCATTTTCCATACGCACGCATTCACGTTCTCGTTGCACTTTCGCCCACGATTCGGGGTCCTCATCCCTATTGGCGGGCAGCGCAGGGTAGGGCAGACGTTCATACTGGGGTACTTCTCGCGCCGCTTCCAGCTCAGGGCCAAGTGCCGCAATGGCACGCAAGTACACCATCAGGAAATACAGCCCGCTAACGGTCAGCGCCAAGCAAGCCGCGATCGGAATTCCCGCCCAAAAATGGGTCACCCCAAAGGCGACTTGCCTCGTCACTTTTCGGCGGAGACCTTGCCGTTCAGCCCGATCGCGAAACGCCAACTCTTCGGCATGGGCTAACCACGGAACCACAGCGGCCGCCAGAATCGGCACCGCAACCCCCACCATTTTCCAGATAAACCCGCTCTGTCCCGTCTGTGCGAGCGTAACGTTGCCGCTATTGCCCAGCATCCGCCACCAACCCCAGCCAAGCAGCGGAAATACGTTCACGAGCGCGACGTAGACAGCAACCACCACGGTGAGCTGGCCAACGGCCGCCGGGATCATCCACCAGCGGATCGCCATAACTGTTCGGCGATAGTCCTGGCGGAGACGTTCGTGACGAACCACGCTTAGCAGCGACCGCACCAGACTCACGCCAATGAATACCACAACTGCGGCGGTCAGGAGGGTCGCCAATCTTCCGTGCATCTCGCCCCTCATCTTGACAAAGTGCGACCGACACCGTTGCCCGCCACCCATATTCACGACTCGCACCTAACCCGCCCGGCACGGTGGTGCAGGTTCCCGGGGTCTTGGATGAGGCGGCGTACAACTCAGCCGTAGGAGGACTGACTTGTCGAAACGTCGGCCAGCCACCCGGCGGGGGAGCAACCAATATTATCCGCGGGTAAACACTCCCGGCCGAACCGACGGTTGGGCGCCCCAGTGGTCGCCGAGATGTGCTGAAGTCGCCAGATCTGCTGAGAATCCACGCCAAAGTCCGCCAAGGCCAGCGCGATTACCGCCACATACATCGAGACCGAACACTAAATATGTTGCCGCCCAACAGGATCGGCAATATGCGGATCTACTGGTAATGCCGCATACTCGATTAATGCAAATTCCCCGATGAGGCGGGGTGCGGAAGGCGAGTTGCTAGCCTTTCCAGACGACCTTGTCCGTGCCTCCGGCGTCCCGGTAAACCACGCTGTCGGGGTTCGTACCGTTGCGAACGTCGAAGTAAATGCGCCCTGTAACAGGGCTGCCTAAGGGGAGTGGCCCCTCAGGAAGGCCGTCGGTCTGGTTGCCCTTCATCACCGCGTACGTTGAGCTGTTGACGGCCCGAGCGTTGAAGTCGGCAATGTTCGGAGTTGCGTTACCGCTCACACCTTTGGCCGTAACATCGGAATACCAGATTCCGTCGTTGTGGCCGCTGGGTTGCAGGTTGCTCACGGTGTAGTCGATGGTGCCACCATTACTGGAAAGCTCTGCCATCTGGCCGAATTGCAGCACTTGCGGATCGGCGAGTGCCGGCGTCGCCGCGAGAAGTCCCGCCGCCGCCAATGCGGCTGTTGCTGCCAATGTTTTCGATGCAATGTGTGAGAACGCCACGTCGGGCTCCCTTCGTGAGGTACCAGCTGTCAGAGACCGACAGCTGATTCAGAGGGTTATCCAAAGGTCGGACTTTCAAACCTGATGTTTGCCAGCACTCTTGGCGATCCTGGGCAATCGTCGATCCCACTCTAAATCTGAGCAATTCTCTCCCAGGGGCCGGATATCCATGGGATGTCATGGAAAGGTCCGCCGAGCCCATCGTGGATTTCGTCGAGCCATCGTCACCTTGGTCAGGCGCTCTCGCTCGGCGTCTGTGACCGCGGCGTAAGTTCGTTCGGAGCTAAGAAGGTTCGACAGCCCGCACAACAAGACGACGCGAGAGGAAGCTCATGACAACGATCGCATACCACCGCGCGGCGGTCGTCGGCCTGGCCGCCGTCGCGCTCATCGCTGTGGGCTGCGGCAATGGCACGAGCGGCGACGCGTCGGCACCACGCCAGGTCGGAGCGAGCGCCACGTCCGCGCCTAAAACCCCAGCGCAGCCCACCGAGGTGAAGCTCATCGGGGAGCGCGACGTCGAGGTGACTCTGACCGGCCCGATCGCTGCCAAGTACTCATCGGCGTCCGAGGATCAGAAGAAGGCTCTCGGCAAACCACTGACGGGTGACCGCAACGCGGGAACACGGGAGAGCGGCGTGGTATTTCAGCAGTTCCAGGGTGGCGTGATCACTGCCAGGAGCCACCAGGCCGGCACGCCCGCATATATCACCCTGGGGAAGATCCGGGAGGCCTGGAATGTCCCGCGCGACCCGGACGGCACGCCCGCGATTACCGGCACTAACGGTTCGGCAGGTCCGCTAGGCCTCGCCATCAGCGACCAGGACACCGTCGGCGATCTGCTCGTGTCAAACTTCGACCACGGCAGGATCGAGTACAACCCGAAGACCGGCCAGCTCGAGGTGACGGTGAACGGCAAGGTCGTACCATCCGGGCTCTAGAAGGACTTGATGACACGCACTTCGGACATGGACGCCACGACGATCCTGCGCGGCGTTACCGTCGTGGACACCCGCGACGGATCGCTCGTCGCCAACCAAGACGTCATAACCGCGAACGGCCAGATCGCCGGTATTACCGAGACTGATCGGCACAACACCCGCAGTCGCATCGTCGAATTGCCAGGCAAATACGTCGTTCCCGGCTACCTGGACATGCATGCCCATCCGCTCGGCGACGGGGACCGTACTGGCACCCTGCGGCTGATGCTGACAAAGGGGATCACCGGGTTTCGGCAGATGTCCGGCTCGATGAAGCTGCTCAGGCAGCGACAGATGGGCACCTTGCCGATGCCGGTTGAATCGCCGGACGTCGTGCAGATGCCTGGGGCGGTACTCAGCCCGCTCAACGCGGGCAGCCCCAAGGCCGCGGTGACCTCGGTGCGCGAGCAGCACGCCGGCGGGGCGGACTTTATCAAAGTCGGATTGGTCAGCCCCAACATCTTTTTCGCAGCACAGCAGGAGGCCAAGAGCCTCGGAATCCCGATCCTCGGCCACCTGCCAGTGGGCATAGACGTGGTCGAGGCGTCCGCCCGCGGCATGAAGTGCATCGAGCATTTGGGCCCCGGGTTGGGGATCCTGGCGGCTTGCTCAACTGCGAAGGCCGAGCTGTTGACGGCGCTGAGCGCCAAACCTATGAAGGCGCCGCCGTTTCGTATCCCGTTCGGCGATCAGTTGTTTCTACCGATCCTTCGTAGGGTGATTCTCAATCCGTATGCGGCACAAGGGCATCAATCCGCCGACGTGATGCGACGCGCTATCGACACCTTCAGCGAGGATTTGGCGCGCGAACTCGCCGCGCGCTTCGTCGCCGACGGGACATGGCAGTGCCCTACCTTGATCCGCGAATGCACGTGCAAGATGAGCGACGAACCGCAGTTTCGCCAGGATCCAAATCACCGCTTCGTCGGCCCGTCCACGCTCAAGCAGTGGCATAACTCCGGTCACCGCTTCGACGTCCTACCCGACAGCCTGCGTGCCGCCTTCCGGGACAGCTACCGACTCGAACTAAGGCTCACAAAGCTGTTCGACGAAGAAGGTGTGAAGATCATCGCCGGAAGCGACTGCTCCGGAGCGGCGTGGGAAATACCTGGGTACTCCCTGCACCAAGAATTCGACGCGTTCGCCCAAGCCGGCCTGTCTCCGCTGCGAGTGCTGCAGAGCACGACGCTGCACGGGGCCGAATACCTCGACAAGACATCGACCATGGGCACGGTCGACGTCGGCAAGGTCGCCGACCTCGTTGTGCTGGAGGGCAATCCGGTTGAAAGCGTTGACAATTTACATCGCGTGCACGGCGTCATGCGCGCGGGTCGGTACTACTCGGATACCGATCTCACCGCTCTCGAACACAATGTCGCCTCCACTCGCTCAATCAACTAGGCCACCGCTGAGTCGAAGACACCGATGATTCATCAGATGAAACGGCGACCTCACCCGGTGAGGGTGGCGTCGCCGGTGAACGCCTCGCGCAACCCGACCAGCTCCACCACTGCCGCCCAGTTCGAGCAGCGAACCGTGCCGCGGCCGGCGCTCAGGAATCCTCACGACTGCGGTTTCCAGGGCAGCACGTGTCCCTGGCGCACCAGCTGGCCGTACTGCTCGGGTGTCACGGGACTGTCGATGAGGTCTAGGATCGCGACGGCGGCCTGCGCGGGTGTCGGGGCGTCGCTGACGTCCCACCACACCGAGGAGGTGGGCGTGTTCATCATGCCGGGGCATACCGCGGCCAGCAGGATGTTGGCGGCGGCGTCTGCTTCGTGGCGCTGGGCGGCCAACGTCCGCACCGCAGCGACTTGGCCGACCTTGGACGGGATGTTGACGAACCCCGGCCAGGGCCCGCCGCGGCTGGTGCCGTCGGTGACCGCGTCACGCCACCTGGCGATCTGCTCGTCGATCTCATCGAGCGTGGCGATGTCATCGAAGCGATCCCACAGCACCGGGGCGAGATAGTTCAAGGTGCCCAGCGAACTGGCGATCACCAGGAATCGTCCGCCGCGGCGTAGCAGCGGCGCGAAGGCCCGCAGGCAGCGGGTGGTGCCGAAGTTGTTGACCTGGGTGTACTCATCGATGATGGCGGCGGGATCGTCCTCGGGTCCCACACGCATGACGGCATTGTTGAGCACGATGTCCACCCCGCCGTGGCGGCGGTGCAGCTCGGTGGCGAAACGAGCGGCCGCATCGGGCTGGCCCACGTCGAGGATCTCACCGCGTACCTGGGCGCTGGTGGACCCCAACGCGTCGATGGCGTGATTGATCCGGTCGTAGTTGCGGCCGGTCAGGTAGACGACGTCGTCGGGATCCAGACGCTGGGCCAGGCCCTCGGCCAGCGCCAGACCCAACCCTTGGGTGGCCCCGGTGATGACGGCGATGCGTTGCGTGCTGGTCGTCACTGCACTCCTGCCGGAGACGAGGTGGACTGAGCGACAAGGGTTTCGGAGACGTCCCACAACCGTGCGGCGTTGTCGGGATCGAGGGCATAACCCGCGACGCCGGCCAGGGTCCCGCTGCGGGCGTGGACGGTCTCGGTCTCGTCGCAGTCGATGAAGTAGCGTCCGCCGATCCCGTCGAGCAATGGTGAGGTGGCCAGCACGGCTGAGGTTGCCGCCACGCCGGTGCCCGACGACGCGCCGGTGACGACCGCGCGGCGGCCGGACAGGTCGATCCCGTCGATGACATCGAGTGCGGTACTGCTGAACCCAAAAGGGGTGTGGACCAAACTCACCGGAAAAGCCTTCCGCGCCACCCTGAATTCACTTCCTTTGTAGTGGATCGATGTTGCGACTCTTCCACGTAGGGCGATTGAGTGCCTCGGCGAGCGCTAGCGTCCCGTCCAGACAGGTTCGCGTCGCTCGAAGAAGGCTCGTACCCCCTCGGCTGAATCGCGGGAGGACAACGTGTTGGCTCTGGCTTGCTCGGTGACCTGCCATGCGAATTCGTCGTCGGCAGCCTGGACGCGCTCGAGCGCAACCAGACTCTCCTGCACTGACACGGGGGAATTGCGGCATATGCGTTCGGCGAGCTCCAGGGCCGCGGGCAGCGCAAGTCCCGTGTCGGTAATCTCGTTGACAAAGCCCAGCCCGTAGGCGCGTTCGGCGGTGATCGGCTCGCCAGTCAGTAGGAGCTGTTTAGCTATGTTGAGCGGCAGCGCGCGGTGCGTGCGGAACAGCCCGCCGCAAGTGGCAATGACGCCGCGCCGCGACTCAGGCAGTCCAAATGTGGCTTCACGCCCGGCGACCACCAGATCACACGCGAGCACGATCTCCATGCCACCGCCGTACGCGAAGCCCTCGACCGCTGCGATCAGCGGTTTGCGGCGGGCGCGTCGCGCCACCCCATAGTCGCCACCACGCGCCGTGGGTTCTCCCGAGCCGCTGCGGAGGTCGGTGCCGGCCGAGAACCCTCGTCCTTCGCCGGTGAGCACAGCGACCCACAGTTCGGGATCGTCCTCAAACTCATTGAGTGCCGAATCTAGACCGCTGGTCATCGCCGCATCGAAGGCGTTGCGTTTGTCTGGCCGATTTAGTCTGACTACGAAAATTCTTCCAATCCTGTCGATTTCGACTGCCACAAGTCCTCCACTCGAATCATTACGGTATGCACAAGTTATAACGGCTGGCGTCCACACGTGTTCTTGGCGCACCGGCGCCTTGGGCGCAACCCTGAGCCCGTCGTTGTCTGCGTCGGGTACCGCAACAAGGAGCAGGGGAGCGGTTACTTCGACGCGATTGTTGCCGCGTGACCCCAACGCGTACGTCAGTTTGCGGCAGCTTATAGGCCATAATTCCGGCTAGCCAGCGGCTAGTCATCAGGCTAGTATGCTGGTTATGAAGTCGGTGCCGCTCACTGAAGCCAAAGACAAGCTTTCCGCGCTGGTCGACGAGGCCGACACGACCCATGAAATCATCCAGATCACCCGCCACGGTCGGGTCGCTGCGGTCATCATGTCCGCCGATGACCTCGAGTCCCTTAACGAGACCCTGCACGCGCTGCGGACTCCCGGTATTGCCGAGGAACTCAAGCAGGCAGACGCCGACTACGCCGTCGGAAACACCGTCAGCGGCGAGCAGCTCCGCGAGCGCTACGGCCTGAAGTGACAGGCGGCGATGCGCCGTGGACTGTGCAGCTGTCACCGACGGCGGTGCGTGCGCTAGATCGACTGCCGCACAAAGTCGCTGCCGCGATCGCTGAATTCGTCACCGCCGCCTTGCCAGCCGACCCGTACCGGCTTTCCAAGCCGTTACGGTTTGAGTTCGAAGGATGGCGCGTGGCCCGCCGCGGCGATTACCGCGTCACGTTCCGCACACTTGAGGACGACCACGTGCTGTACGTCGGCCGCATCGAACACCGGGCTCATACCTATCGACGCCACTAATCTCAGCCGCACGGCAGTACCGCCGCCTCGCAAGCGGTGCCTGGAACCGGAGAAGGAACCGTACTGTGACAAAACGGCCTGACCCTCCGGCTGGCCGTACAATCCGGGAAAATTGCTATGGCCCGAGAAGTGTTCTGTAGCAAGGACTTCCCGACCTCAAACCAACGGCAGAATTGAGCGATTTCACCGCACACCGGCCGACGGCTGGGCCTACGCCCGGCTCTAGACGTCAACCGAACAGCACGACTCCGCGCTGCCTGGCTGGCTGCATTTCTACAATCATCACCGAGCCCATTCCGCCATCGGAGGCCAGCCACCAGTCACCCGCCTGACCAACCTCCCTAAACATCACAATTAGTCGTCGTTGAGTTGGCTAGCTTGTCAGCTCCTTGGCGGCGTAGTCGCCAATGCTGTCACTGTCGAACGTGGATGCCAAGGGCGTTGGCACAGAGGACTTGTGGTTTGCTGGCGTCTTTAGTTGGTCGTCGCCTCGTCGTGGCGTGTGTGCGATGCGCGAGCCGACGTGGCGTGGGTCAGGGGGCGGTGGCGGCACGGACCACACCACGCAGCCACCGGTGGCGACCGTCGTTGTCGAGTGCGCGGTTCCAAATCATCTGGTAGGGCATGGTGGCCACCTCGGTCGGCGCGCGCAGGGCGCACAGTTTCTCGTTGTCGGCCCAGGCGGATCGAAGCCGCGCGGGAAGGGTGGCGATCAGGTCGGTTCCGGGGAGTAGCGCCGTTGCCGCCGAGTAGTACGGCACGGTGACACCGGCCGCCCGCGGGGTGCCCAGCTCAGTCAGGGGTACGTCGATAGCGGTTTGTTGGCCATCGGCGGTGTCGATGACGACATGCTGATAGCGCAGGTATTCGGCCAGCGTGATCCCTGGGCGCCCGGCAAGCGGATGCTCGGAGGCCATCACGCAGGTGAACCCCTCCACGTAGATAACCGCGGATTGCAGATCCTCGGGCAGGGCGCCACCATAGAGCCCGATATCGACTGCCCCGCTACGGATGTGCTCGATGATGCCGTCCAGGCCCAGGTTGCGAAATCGAACCGGCGCATTCGGAGACTGCGCACGCACCTGCCGGCAGATGGCAGGGCCGAAGACCTGGACCGCGTAGTCGCTGCCCGCCACCGTCACGGGTTGGCTGGCCTGCGCTGGGTCGAATTTGTTGGGCGACAACAAGTTTTCTAACAGCGGTATGACGGTACTGAGTTGTTGGTAGATGTCCTCTGCGCGGGTGGTGAGCCGCAAACCGCCCGGATCTTTTACCAGCAGCGGATCGTCGAGCACTCGCCGCAGGCGTTGCAGGGTGCGGCTCATAGCCGGCTGGCTCAACCCGACGCGCACCGCGGCCCGCGACACCTGGCGCTCTTCGAGCAGCGCGACCAGCGGGGTGAGCAGGTTCAGATCGACCCGCTCAGTATGCGTAGTAAGCATGCATCACATCATAGATATGCATGTGACAAATGGTCACGCCAAGGGCAGACTCGACCCCATGACCTCCGACGTTGTTCTGATCACCGGGCGCATCCAGCGGTTTCGGCCAGCCCATCGCCGAAAGCCTGGCCCCGACGGGCACAGCGCGCACGCCTCGATTCGTGATCCCGCCGAGCTCTAAACGTGCTGAGCATGCAGCGCGTCACCCGGGTCGTGCTGCCGCACCTGCGCAGCGCGGGCAGGGTCTGCTGGTGTCAGCCTCTTAGCAGCCGTCAAAGCTCCCAGAATGGGTACAGGAGGATCCGGGTGACGGAGCATTGTCTGCTGGGCAATTCGGTCTTGCGAGTCTTCCCAATTTGCCTGGGCACCATGACTTTCAGCACAAACTGGGGCCGCGGCGCCGACGCTGATGAAGCACGGCGCATCTTCGATGCTTACGTCGAGCGGGGCGAAGACCTCATCGACACCGCAGTCAACTACACCGATAGTGAGTGCGAACGACTCGTCGGGCGATTGACGGCGTCGCACCGGGAACGGCTTATCGTGTCAACGAAGTCAACGATGTCGCGCACGCCGAGCGATCCCAACTCCGAAATCACCGGCTCAACATGGTCCGCTCGGTGGAAGCCAGTCTGCGGCATCTGGAACGCCTTCCAGAATCGACCGCGCCCTGTTTCCGTCCAAGGCAGCAGCACCGCATGACTACATACCGATCCGCTGCACCAGCCCACATTTGGAACTCGCCGTTCCATCTCATGACCCCGCGCCGCGGAAAGGGTTTATCGCCAAGGCGACTGAGGGTCCGGCCTGTCACCACTGCCAGCCGCCCGACCGCAGCACGAACGTCAAGGAATTCCACGTGAAGATATCCGGCAACACCATTTTCATCCCCGGCGCCACCAGCGGCATCGGACTCGAGCTCGCAATTGCATTGCACGCCAAGGGAAACACGGTCATCGTCGGTGGGCGCCGCCAGGAACTGCTGGACCAAATCGCCGCCGAGCATCCTGGCATCGACGCCGTGCACATCGACACTGCCGACCCGGTCAGCATCCGCGACACGGCCGTCCAGGTGCTGGCCCACCACCCTGACCTCAATGTGCTCATCGCGATGGCCGGGATCATGACAATTGAGGACTGGCATAATTCAGACTCGTTCCTCGCCTCCGCGGAATCCACCATCACTACCAACGTCCTGGGCCCGATCCGGCTGCTTGCGGCGTTCATCGAGCACCTGCAGGCCCAACCGCAGGCTACCGTCATCACGGTCTCGTCGGGGTTGGCGTTCACCCCGCTGAAGGTGACACCCAGCTACAACGCCTCCAAGGCCGCCGTTCACATGCTCACCGAGACGCTGAGGCTGCAGTTCGCCGGATCCAGTGTGGAGTTCAAAGAGCTGCAGCCACCCGCGGTGAAGACCGACCTCGTGCCTGGCCAGCGAGACAGCGAGTGGGCCATGCCGCTGCCAGAATTCGTCACCGAAGTCATCGCCATCCTGGAAAACCACCCGGAGGTGAACGAGATTCAGGTTGAGAACGTCAAATTCCTGCGTTACTCCGAGGTGCGGGGAGACTATGACGAGGCCATCGCCATCCTGAACTCCACGGACCCACACGCAAACAAGTAACTTGCCCTCCAACCCTTCCGAGGATGTCGGTTCATGGATGGGATGCTGACAAGGGGAGGTCCGTGCATAGGAGCATCGACCCGTAAGCACGACCGCTCAGGAGCATAACCCCGCGGGCGTTCGTCGATACCGGAGGATATCCTTCTCGTTCCGCAACAGGCGACACCGACCACAACCGCGTTCTACGAGGGGTTCTCGCTGCTGCTCAGTCGGCCCGCTAGAACGAGCACGTGGGTACATCGGATGCTTGAGCGTCGTCTTGAGCCACCAACTCTGCAACCAGACACCTGTAAGGGAGGGAACATTGACGAACCGCGTTCGCGACGTACAGAGTTGCTGATGGTGAACGGCAAGGTGTTGTTCGGCCTGGGTCTTGAAAGTGGCTGCGATCAGGTCGAAGTCATCCTGCGGCATGCGCGGGCAGCCGACGAAGCCCGGTTGGACTTCTTCAGTGTGGGCGATCATCCGTACTTTGCTGACCGTGTGGACGCTTATGCGACGTTGGGCTTCGTCCTTGGAGCCACCAAAACCATCGGCGGCACGGTGATTTGCACGAACTTACTCAGCCGACCGGCGCCAATTCTCGCCCGGACCATCGCTGGTCTGTCAGTGCTCTCGGGCGATCGTGTGGTGCTGGTGGTGGGCGCGGGTGGGAATTGGGACGAGATAATTGCTCTGGGCGTTCCCCGGCTGTCGCCTGGCGCTCGAATTCGGGCCCTAGAAGAGGCGATCGTCTTGACCAGAGCCCTCACCGGCGGAGGCGACCCGATCACGTTTGAAGGCGAGTTTTACCAGGTGTATGACCTCGCCCCGACGGTCGCGCCGACACCACCAATCTGGGTGGGATGCGGCGGCCCCAAGGGGCTGGCGGTAACCGGCCGTCATGCCGACGGGTGGATCCCGCCGCACGCCGCCGACTGGCGAAGCACGCTGGTTGCCCAGTCCCGACTCCTGATCGACGAGGCCGCCACCTCGGTCGACAAGGATCCCAGGGAAGTGGGCACGATCTACAACGTCGCAGGCCCCATCGCCCGCGACCCGGTTCCATCGTCGCAAACCCGCACCGACACCGGACGCTGGAACGGGGGCGGGGTTATTCAGTGGATCGAAGAACTCAGTTACGCCGTCCTCGACTGTGGCGCGACCGCCTTCAACTATGTGGTCCCCCCGGGCGGCGCAGAACTCGATGACACAACTCTCAAGCTCTGGGCCTACGAAGTCGTTCCGGCTGTGCGGGAAGTGACTTCGCACCGCTGATCGGTAGAGCAACGATCCGGCGCGCCGTCATCGATGACGACGATTGGGTGCAACGTATGACCGGCTCGGGCACGCGGAACCGGCGGCCCGGTTGATGCTCGGAAAATGTTTCAGGCAGGACCGTCTCATTTGAGTTGGCGGACCAGTCAACGCCCAGCTGGCTCGCGCGCGTCGCCGCATCTGCCCGCCCACATGCCCCATCGGCCCGATCCGTGGGCCGCCACGTAGAGATTCGAGACAGGATATGAGACGGCACCACCTGCGAGTTCAGTGCGGGGGGGGAGTGCTTCGTCGACCCTGTCTCGTTTCTCTACAACCGAGACTCTTAAGAACGGCTTTGGCTGGTGAGAGCGGGTTAGCCGGCGGTGGTGCGCCGGGAAGCACGGATTACCACCCAGTAGGCAAACCAGCACAACGCACCGAGGATCGGTACGCACCACGCGACCGCCAACCACACCGCTGACCGCGTCGGATGCCGTCTGGCGATCATGGCGGTGGCGGATCCGGCCAGCAGCAGCCATGCCACCACCCCCGGAATGCCGAGCACGAACAACGCCAATTCCGAGTCGAGGCCGTCACAGCCCATTACTGAGGGGTACCGAGCGCACTCGCTGAGCCCAGACTCCAGGGGAAGCGGCACTGACACGACCATGCACACCATCGTTGCACTCGACGCCGACACAGCGGGCAGAGAAACCAGTCACGATCCCCGCGGTCGCCGCACTCATCGTCGGATTCTTTGCACTGACAGAGCCAAGGCCATCGTCAGGGTCATCGACGCCAGAGCCGGCGACGACGACTTCTGCTCCGGGTCGACGCTCGCACGTCGATGGCCCACGCGCGGTGTCGGGGGACCTCGAGCCCCGACGAGGGATCCTGGCTGGACGTACACTCTCCAGTTATGAACAAGGGTAAGAGAATCTTGTTTGTGCTGCTGCTCGCCTTCGCCGTCTCAACAACATCGGTCAGCTGCCTTCCCACCTGCCCCAACACCGGCGAGCCGGCCGTCATGTGCTGATCGCCTGCGGCCCTTGGGACCCTGTCGATCGGGATGATCGCGATCGGGGCGCCTCGGGGCAGCAAGGCTCGACCGGCCGCGACCAGGCACTGCTGCTGTCCAGGCATCTGACCCGACCGAACCACCTGGGTAGCCAATGCGCAGTCGGGGGTAGATCTGATTCATCTGATGAACAGCGGAATGCCCAACTTGACATAATGTCGCTTATCGGCAAAGTCTGTTGCGGGCTGCATCAGATGAAAGTGCTCGCACCCGTTGACGATTGGCTCCTCATCTGCCCAGTTCTCGGGTGACTGTTCCGACGTCTCCAGTCCCGAACGAACCGCTGCGATAGTTATGCATAGAAAACAGGGAAAAACAGGGATCTGAGCCACTGCGGCGGGCCGGACCGACGTTCGAATCGCATCCGATATCAGTCTCATCGGTTGTTTACGCCGAGGTTCAGAGACCCCGCCCTTCCGCGACCGCTCCCTCTCTTCCATATCCTGGACGATACGTCACGGTGACGAATTGACTTGGGCCGCAAGGGCTATCAGGATCCGGTGACTGTTGGGCCTCGGACAGATTTCAAGCCTCGGGAGCACTCCGCGCCTTCAACGTTTCTCTTCAGCACGGTCATCATGCGGGCCTGCATGGTCCAGACGACCGGAACGTAGATCCAGAAGTTGTAGACCCGCTCCAACCATCGGGGTCGTGTGGCCTGATACCCACCGATCACCAAACGTGTTCGACCGCCCTCAAGCTCGTTCAGCCAGAAGCACCACAGCCCTTCCGTGTAGGCCCGGGGCCTGGGTTGTTTCGGGTCTAGGACGTGGCCGAGAAGGTCGCTTAACCAGTACAGTCCGAGCAGCCGATTCGGTTCGAGAATCGCGATCTCGAAGGAGTCCACGATCCGGCTCCCCGGCGTGCGGAACCTCAGACGGTCACCGACGACGCGGTCTTGCCACTCAGGGTGCACCTCGTGGGCACTCGACACGCCGGCATTGTCGAGGTGATCCCAGGAGTACCAGCCGGCGCGATCACCGCCCAGCTGAACTAGCCAGGGCCAGACTTGATCTGGCGGCGCCTCGATTGTGACGGCCATCGTCACCCCTCGTGCGCCGCCGGGAACCCACTCCGCGCCGGGAAACGGCCCGGCGACTTCCTCGTCGCTGGCGCCCCAGCGCCACAGCTGAGGCCGCACAAGCCGGGCGTATCCGAGCGCCGCCGCGCTAGCCGTCGCGGCTGCCGCGAGTACGAATTTGGCCTTCACCTCGACAGCGTCCCACGTGTGGGAGGGCGTCGGCAGAGACCAAAGTCACCCCGCAACCCCATTTAGACATTTAACGGCCACGACACAACGCCCGGCCCACAGCTCTGGACGGGTTCTCCGGTTCCTCACCCGGGTCAGAGAAGCAACTCGCACCTGTTGAGCACGCCCCCGTCACCAGTTTCTGTTGCGGGCTGCATCAGATGAAAGTGTCCGCACCCTTTGACGATTGGCCCATCTGCGCATGCCACGGCACCTGTCCCGACGTCTCCAGCCCCCGAACGAGCCGCTGCGGTGGTTGTGCAGACGCCGAGGCCGGCGATCTTTCAATCGCTTAGTGAATGATTCGGGTGTTAGGTGGGGTCTTGAGCGAGCCCCGACCCGCCCGGTGCCATAGCTGGCAGCCCACCATCTACATCGCCCTGCGCCGGGCCGCGTCCCAATACGTCACGGTGACGAATATTGTGGCGGCGCAAGGTTATTGACGCACCATGCCTGCCGGCAGGCCACGATCTCCAACCCGCTCAACTTCGTACTTCAACCCTCCTTCTAATAGCCGATGCGGATTCAGGATGCGTGCGCTGGGAAGTACATCTCTTGTCTCACCTTGCACACCAGTCCGCCGTCGTGGTTGAACATCGTCCCACTCGCCAGCGCCAGCGAACCCGCGCTACTCGGTGACGAGCGGTCGTAGAGAAGCCAATTCGACAACGCCGACGGAGCGTGGAACCACACCGAATGATCACGTTGGGCTGACGCCGCGGCACCTCCGCGCGCCGCGTACGCCGGCTCGGTCAGCGTCACCGCCGACAGGTACGCCACGAGGCTGGCCGCCAGCGCCGGATCATCGGGCACTTGCCCGTCGGGTCGCCACCACATCCGCGCCCGTGCGGGTGGAACGAGGTCGGTGTCGACGATTCGGCGCTCAAACCAGCGCAGGCTCGCCCACCGCCCTTGGGCCCTCTCATCGGACTCCGCCAGGTGCGGCGGTACCCACGGCAGGGACTCCGGGCTGGAAACTTCGGGCATGGGCGGTTGGTAGACGACCTGCGCGGGTGCGGACTCGGCGACTTTGAACGAGGACATCGCTTCCATCAGAATCTTGCCGCCTTGGCGTGCAGTGACCCGGCGCGCCGAAAAGGTCCGGCCTTCCTGGAGGTCGACAACTTCGAAGTCCACCGACCGACGCGAATCGCCTGGGCGCAGGAAATACGTGTGGACGCTGTGCGGCACACGACCTGGTGCGGTGTGGCTTGCCGCCAACAAAGCCTGGGCCGAGATATGCCCGCCGAGAATGTGATTGGCGGGCGCAGGCAGCTGCTGCCCAACAAACAGGCCGCGGCCGACCCTATCGAGCTCCAACGTGGCCAGCACGTCGTCCAGCGAAGATGACATCACGACTTATCTTGCCGGATCGCTTCCTCACGCACTCAGGCGCCGGTAGTGGTCAAGCCGCCGCAGGGCCTGTGCCGACGCCCGCCCTGGGGCAGGGTGCAGCGCGCTTTCGACTCGCGCACGGACAGCATCGACGTCGAGATCCATTCCGATCGCTACCAGACGATTGGCCGTGGCCCCTCGCGGCACAGGCCCGATGTGGATTGCGCTACCCACCAGATTGACGACATAGCCATGAACGGTCGCGCGGTGGCGCACTGCCACGATCCCTTTCAGCCTGAACACCTGCGGCGGCGGATCTTCGAGAAGGTCGAATAGGGCATCGGGGTCGACGCATCCAGAGCTGCCGACGGTGACGGCGTCGGCATGGACGTGGTCATGGTCATGCTCGGGCGCCAGATCCAGGAACGAGAGCTGCTCAACCCGGCTGGACGTGGCGGACGCGTCGAAGAGTAGCTCTGGGGCTATCTTGCCACCCGTCGTCGCCACGACGTGTATGCGCGGGTTACGTTGCGCGGCACGCTGTGTGACGCGTTGCACCATCGCCGCCCGGTCGCCCTCGGGCACCTGGTCGAGCTTGTTGACGACGATCAGCGACGCCGCACCGTAGCGCACCGGCGGCAGGCCGCCGCAGTCGACGGTATCGAAGTGGTTCACGGCGTCGACGACGTCGACAATCCCGCCCGGGCGAACCCCGCGGATCTCGCTGAAGCCGATGAGCCGCGCGACAGCCACCGGGTCGGCTAGACCGCTGGTCTCGACGACGATGGCATCGAGACGCCGAGCCGGGGCGGCGAGCTTGATGAGTGCGTCGTCGAGCCCACCGCCGTCGGGTAGGCAACAGATACATCCTCCGGCGATCGACGCGGGCTCATCGACCTGGCCGGCCACCAAGTCGGCGTCGATATTGATGTCGCCGAAGTCGTTAACCACGACACCGATTCGCGTGCCGGGATGGCGTAACAGGTGGTTGAGCAACGTCGTCTTGCCGGCTCCGAGATGACCGGTGAGCGCGATGACGGGTATCGCAGCCACGCCCCACCCTCCACATCGACGTCCGGACCTCCGATGCTAACCGGCGCAGCATGCACAATCCGATGCCCGGGCTTTTGCACCATATAGCTCCGACCCACCCGTAACGGATGCCGTCCGGCGTTGCGGCCCATGCGCACGCGGGCGGTCCGCATGCACGCGCCCCGTGAGATATCCGCCGACCCGCCCTGGCACCTTATCGTCCCGCATATACAGATAATTATCAGCAATCAATCCGCATCTACGGACTTCTCGGCCGTAAACTCAGGTTCGCGGCTCACCCCTCAGCCCTGTGCCGGCATCGATCATGCTTCGCCGGTGTGAGTGATTCCCGGCAGGAAGGAACCGGTGGTGGTTTCCCTCGACGGCGAGACGCCGGGGCGGCGCCGCCCGGCGTGGACGGACCTGCGATGACGGCGCCGATCTGGATGGCCTTGCCGCCCGAGGTTCATTCGATGTTGCTGTCCAGCGGGCCTGGGCCCGGGCCGCTGTTGGCCGCGGCGAGTGCCTGGCAGTCGTTGAGCGCCGAGTATTCCGCGGTCGCCGGTGAACTCACCGCCCTCCTCGGCCAGGTCCAGGCCGGCGCGTGGGAAGGGCCAAGCTCCACGCAATATGTCGCCGCCCACACCCCCTACCTGGCGTGGCTACTGCAGTCCAGCGCAGCCAGCACCGCTACGGCCGCCCGACACGAGGTGGCAGCGACCGCATACACGACGGCGTTGGTCGCGATGCCGTCGCTCGGTGAATTGGCCGCCAACCACGCCGCCCACGCGGTACTGGTGGCGACGAACTTCTTTGGTGTCAACGCGATCCCGATAGCGCTGAATGAGGCCGATTACTCACGAATGTGGATCCAGGCCGCCACGACGATGAGCACGTATCAAGCCGTCTCGACTGCGGCGGTCGCGGCGACGCCACAAACCACGCCCGCGCCCCAGATCATGACAACCGACATGGGCACCGGAAACATGGGCTCTGGCTCAGGAATGACGGGTGGCTCGGGGATGAGCGGCGGCAACCCCTACATCATGGGCACCTCACTCCCCCAAAATCTCCAGGAGTGGCTGGAAGCGCTATTTCCCTTCAATCCTTTTTCGCCGCAGGGCTGGTCAATGCACCCGAGCTTGTCGATGTTTCTTTCGCGCGTAGAGACCCTGATTCCCATGTACGCGCACAATCCGGCGCAGCTGTTCGAGACGATCGTCATGCTCGCTTTGCAATTCGTCATTCACCGAACACTCATGCTGATCAATCTTCTGTTGTTCAACCCGGCGGGCCTTCTAGGCTTCTTCCTGAGCAACCCGATCTACACCGTTGGATTGTTCACCCCGCTCGTGGCTATCCCCGCCGGCGCGGCAGGCGGCCTGGCGGGACTGGCGGGGCTGGCTGGGGCGCCCGTCCCCGCCGCGGGGCCGATGCCCTTGCCCGCGCCCGCAATCCCCGTCTCCCAAGCACCTTCGATCCCCTCGGTTACCACGGCGCCGGCCCTCAATCCCGCTGCACTGCATGCGTCATCTCCAGTGCCGGTGCCTGCTACCGCCAGCGCGGCCGGCGGCCCGCCCGGCCCGCCGCCCACGGTCGTGGGACCCGAAACCGCCATGGCCGCACAAAATTTCGTGTCGCCATACCTGGTCGGTGTGCTCGGCGCCGAGTCGGGATCCCAGATTGCGGGTAGGGCCCGAAAGGTAACCGCGGCTGACGCCTCCGCCGCGGACAGCGCGCAGACCGCAACCGCGCAGCAGCGGCACTCCGGGCGGCCTCGACGGCCGGCGGCCGACCGGACCGACCGGGGTTACCGTTACGAATTCCTCGACTTACAGCCAGATTTCAACGCATCCGACGACGCTCGTGCGACTTCCGCGACGCTCTCCGACCGGGGCGCGGGACCGCTAGGGTCCCCCGCCGCCTACGCGGCTGATTCCGCCACGCGGGTCGCCGGATTGACCACGGTCTCGGACGACAAATTCGGCGGCGGACCGATCAGCCCGATGCTGCCCAGTGGTTGGCTGGCCGATCAGGACTGAGACGACGCCCGCACTCGGCCAGCCTCAGTCCCCGGGCGCCGACCAGTGCACCACCTTCATGGCGGTCATCTCGTCGAGTAACTCGGGCCCGAAGCCGAAACCGGCGCCGCTGGCGCGGCGGGGTTCGGAGGCTCCGCCCGGGGCGCCGCCGAAGACGTCGTTGATCTTGACGGTGCCGACGGGAAGGCTGCGCCACGCCTCCTGGGCATGCGCCATGCTGCCGGTCAGCACGGTGGCGGCCAGGCCGTATCGGTCGTCGGCGGCTTCGGCCAACGCGGCGACGAAGTCCGGCACCACCCGCACCGGCGCGATGGGACCGAATGTTTCCTCGCGCATGATGAGCATGTCGGGCGTGCAATCGGTCAACACCGTCGGCGGGTAGAACGAACCCGGCCCGGGTCGCGGTTCGCCGCCGACCAGGACGTGGGCCCCGGCGCGGGTGGCGTCCTCGACGTGTGCGTGCACCTGCTCGCGGTGGCGCTCGTCGACCAGCGGTCCGATGCGGTCGGCCCACGCGATCGCCTCGTCGATCAGAGCGTTGAGGAACGCATCAGCGATCGACCGCACAACATAGACGCGCTCCACCGAGACGCAGATCTGGCCGGCGTTCGCGAACGCGCCGAGCGCCGCCTGTCCGGCCGCCCAGGCCGGATCGACATCGGCATCGACGATCAATGGATCGTTTCCGCCGTTCTCCAGTAGGGCCTTGGCGCCTCGTTCGGCGCAGGCCCGCGCGATCTGGCGGCCGGTCGCGCTGCTGCCCACGTGCGCGACGACATCGACCAGCTCCGCGGCCGCCAACCGTTCCCCGACGGTGCCGTCACCGTCCACGATCTCGAGGACGCCGTCGGGCAACCGGGCGGCCAGCAATTCGGCGAACCGCCGCCCGGTCTGCGGGCAGCGCTCGCTGGGCTTGTGCACCACGGTGTTCCCGGTGACCAGGGCCGCGCCGAGCAGCCCGGCCGCCACCGCCACGGGATCGTTCCATGGCGTGATCACCGCAACCACGCCGCGCGGCTGGGGAACCATCAAGTCGGTCGCGGACCAGCCGCCCTGCAGGGCGCCGCCGCGGTGTAACGGACCGAGTTGGGCGTACTGCAGGAGCGTGTCGATGCCCGCCTCCACGCCACCGCGCGCGTCGCCGCCCAG
The DNA here is from genome assembly GCF_001667775.1 of Mycobacterium sp. E1747. GTDB lineage: Bacteria > Actinomycetota > Actinomycetes > Mycobacteriales > Mycobacteriaceae > Mycobacterium. Next base: position 118,998 of record NZ_LZJI01000040.1, on the reverse strand, counting down.
CTTGCCGGTCTCCCGCTCGTTCAATTCGGCGAGTTCGTCGGCCGCGGCCCGGACGTCGGCGCCCGCGGCCGCGACGGCGGCGGCACGTTCGGCCGGCGAGGCGCGGGCCCACTCGTTGGCGGCGGCCGCCGCGCGCCTGACCGCTTCGTCACAGTCGGCCGGCTCGGTGATCGGCACCTGGGTGACGGTGTCACCGGTGCGGGGATCCAGGACGCTGATGATTTTGGTAAGGGTCGAAGCCACGACAGCGGATACCCTGCCGTCGGCGCGACCAATCAGCTGCCGCCAAGAATCGCTGGTCAGCGCGGTGAAGACGCCTCGGGACACGACGGCGATCCGGTATGGTCGGCGTGTCCGCCGGCGGAAGGGATTGAGGGCTTCGATGGTAAAACGGCTCCGCCACAACGCCTTTACCTCATCGCAGGCGGTGGACCCGGGTCTGCGCAAGATCGCCCGGTTTCTTCCGCGGGGGTATGCGCTACAGCGTGGGTTCAAGGTCCAGCGGGCGATCAAGAACATGTTGGACACCCAGGCACGGTTGCGTGACGTGCCGGAAGCGGCGGTCAACGAGCACGTGTCGGTTCGTTTGCATCGTCCGGTCGGTCTCCCCAGCCGCGCGCCGGCCATGTTGTGGGTCCACGGCGGCGGAACCATCATGGGTCACGCCACCCAGGACGACAAGTTCCTGCGCAAGCTGTCGAACCGCACCGGTGTCGCCATCGCTGCGGTGGATCATCGCCTGGCCCCCGAGCATCCGTACCCGATCCCGGTCGAGGACTGCTACGCGGCGCTGCTCTGGCTCGCACGCCAACCGTGGGTCGATCCGGATCGGCTCGCCGTGGGTGGGGCCAGTGCGGGCGGGCTATTCGCGGCCGCGCTGGCCCACTGGGCTCACGACCGCGGTGAGGTCAAGCTCGCCTTCCAGATGCTGGTGTATCCCATGCTCGACGATCGGACCGGCGCCGAACGCAGCGGTCAGGGGCGCATCATGTGGACCGAGACCGACAACCAATTGGCGTGGAGCTGGTATCTCGGCGGCGCCGACGCCAACGATGCCGCCCCGGCGCGGCGGGCCGATTTGTCGGGGTTGCCGCCGGCGTGGATCGGGGTCGGAACGTTGGACCTCTTCTACGAGGAGTGCCTGCAATACGCGCGCCGCTTGCGGGAGGCGGGCGTCGCAGTGCACGAGGAGATCGCCCCCGGCGCCTTTCACGCCTTCGACCAGATAGCGAACAAGGCGCCGGTGTCGGTCAAATTTTTCGCCAGCCAGTGCGATCACCTTCGGGACGCACTCGCCGCGTCTCGGGCATAGCCCGCGCGCCGCAATGGCCGAACCAGCTAGTCCACGAACATGTTTCGCGTCGGCATAGCGCGGGTGACGTGATGTCCCGCCCAGGCTGGGGCGGCGACCGCCATCACTTTTGACTGCAAAGTGTGCAGAATGTGCAACGATGGACGCCGTGGTCGTCAATCAGATGGGTCTACGCGAGCGCCGTCGCCGCCAAACGAGCGCGGACATCCGCGACGCCGCGATGCGCCTCACGGTGGAACGGGGCTACGACAAGGTCACCATCGACGAGATCTGCACCGAAGCCGGCATCTCGACGCGCACCTTCTTCAATTACTTCCCCAACAAAGAGTCGGCGATCGCCTACGGCCCGTCGGACATACCCCCCGAACTGGTAGCGGAGTTCGTCGCCGCCGGTCCCGCGCCGTACTCGGTCGTCCTGGCGGAGCTGATCACGCTGGCCGCCCACCATCTTCGCGACGTGCCCCCGCGCCGCGAACACGCAGCCCACATGCTCGAACTCGCCAAAACCTCGCCGGCGGTGTTAGCCGCGTTCCTCGCCGATCTGGAACGGTTTCAGACTCACTTGACCGACATAGTCGCCCGCCGCCAGGGCATGCGACCCGACGACGAGATTGTCGCGTTGATCGCGGCGCTGGCGCTGACCGCCGTGCGCTCCGGCATCGAGCGGTGGTCGAGGGGCGAGGGAGACGCCGACGACACGCCGATGCCCCACGTCGAGCGCGCCGCCGCGCTGGTCAACAGCATCTTCACGAAGTGACCTGAAACACCGATCGCAATCGTTGCATGGTGTGCAACAAATGCACAATATGTACTATGCTCTCTTTGCGGTAGTCGAGAACGCTTTCGCGCCACAAGGGACGGGCCACCCTGGGGGCGACAATCGGTGTTCTCGGGAGACCGCGAGCTTCGACCATCGAACCTGTACGGAACCGATGCGACCGCCGAAACCGTTGCGGCGCAGCGCAAGCCGTCGTGCACGACTGACCGCATCGCGATCGGGTAATGAGGAAGGGAATTCCCTAGGTGCAGCTCTCGAAGGTTGTGCGCAAGGCATGGTTGCCCATGCTGATCGTCGCGGTCCTGGTGGTCGGCGGCTTCGCGGTGGCCCGGGTCAAGTCGTTCTTTGGCGCCCACGACACGGGCATCATGACGAGCCCTCGGCTGGACGATTCCAAGCCGTTCAAGCCGAAGGTCGTCAAGTACGAGGTCTTCGGCACGGCCAGCACGGCCAACGTGAACTATCTGGACTTGTCCGCCGACCCGAAGCGGGTCGACGGCGCGCCCTTGCCGTGGACGCTGGTGCTCAGCACGACCGCCCCATCGGTGTTTCCGAACCTCTCGGCCCAAAGCGACGGCAATTCTTTGGGTTGTCGCATCACCATCGATGACGAAGTCAAGGCCGAGAATCAAACCAACGGCGTGCACGCCCTGACCTTCTGCTTGGTGAAATCCGCATGAGCGCACCCATCGATGACGCCCGCACCGACAGCATTGCCGTCGCCGACGAACCGGTGCGGGAAAAGATTCCGCGGTTCATCCGAACCTTCGCGGTGCCCATCATCCTGGGCTGGATCGCGCTGATCGCGGTGCTCAACGTCGTCGTCCCCCAGTTGGACGAGGTCGGGAAGATGCGCTCGGTGGAGATGACTCCCGACGAAGCGCAGTCGGTCGTCGCGACCAAGCGCATGGGCGCGATCTTCAACGAGTACAAGTCCAACAGCTCGGTCATGATCGTGCTCGAGGGGCAAAATCCCCTCGGCGCCGACGCCCACGCCTACTACGACCAGATGGTTAAGAAGCTCGACGCGGACACCAAACACGTCGAGCACGTTCAGGACATGTGGAGCGATCCGCTGACGGGGGCGGGCGCTCAGAGCAACGACGGCAAGGCCGCCTACGTCCAGGTGTATCTGGCCGGTAACCAGGGTGAAGCCCTGGCCAACGAATCGGTTGAGTCGGTGCAGAGCATCGTCAAGAGCGTGCCCCCGCCCCACGGGGTGAAGGCGTACGTCACGGGGCCCGCGGCGCTGTCGGCGGATCAGCACACGGCCGGCGACCGTAGCCTGCAGCTCATCACGGCGGCCACATTCACGGTGATCATCGGGATGCTGCTGTTGGTCTACCGGTCGGTCGTCATCGTGTTGCTCACGTTGGTGATGGTGGTCCTCGAACTCTCGGCCGCGCGGGGAATGGTCGCGTTCTTGGGCTACTACAACATCATTGGGCTCTCGACGTTCGCCACGAATCTGTTGGTCACGCTGGCCATCGCGGCCGCCACCGACTACGCGATCTTCTTGATCGGCCGATATCAGGAAGCCCGCTCGGTCGGGGAGTCGCGCGAAGACGCGTATTACACGATGTACAAGGGCACCGCCCACGTGGTGCTCGGGTCGGGTCTGACCATTGCCGGCGCGACCTTCTGCCTGCATTTCACTAACCTGCCCTACTTCCAGACGCTGGGCATCCCACTGGCGATCGGCATGGTGGTCGTCGTGGCGGCGGCCCTTACGCTTGGACCCGCGGTCATTTCGGTGGCGACCCGCTTCGGTAGGACGCTCGAACCCCGGCGGACACAACGCATTCGCGGGTGGCGCAAGATCGGCGCACTGGTGGTCCGCTGGCCCGGACCGATCCTGGTCCTGACGATCGGGATCGCCCTCGTCGGCTTGCTGGCCCTGCCCGGCTACCGGACCAACTACAACGACCGCAACTACCTGCCCGCTGACCTGCCCGCCAACGAGGGTTACGCGGCCGCTGATCGGCACTTCTCCCAGGCGCGGATGAATCCCGAAGTGCTGATGATCGAAAGCGACCACGATCTGCGCAACTCCGCGGACTTCCTGGTGATCGACAAGATCGCCAAGACGGTCTTCCGCGTGCCCGGAATCGGCCGCGTGCAGGCCATTACCCGGCCGCAGGGCACACCGATCGAGCACACCTCGATCCCGTTCCAGATCAGCATGCAGGGCGTCACCCAGCAGATGAACCAGAAGTACCAGGAAGATCAGATGGCCGAAATGCTGCACCAGGCCGACATGATGCAGACGACCATCGACAGCATGGAGAAGATGTCGAGCATCACCGCGCAGATGGCCAACGACATGCATCAGATGGTCAAGAAGATGCACGACATGACCATCGACATCAACGAATTACGCCAGCACATGGCCGATTTCGAGGACTTCTTCCGGCCCATTCGCAGCTACCTGTACTGGGAGCGGCACTGCTACGACATCCCGGTGTGCTGGTCGCTCCGCTCGGTCTTCGACGGCCTGGACGGCATCGACATCATGACCGATGACATCGAGAGCCTGCTGCCGATCATGGATCACCTCGACACGCTGATGCCCCAGATGGTGGCGCTGATGCCGTCGATGATCGAAAACATGAAGGCCATGAAAACCACAATGCTGACCATGTATTCGACCCAGAAGGGTCTACAGGATCAGCAGAACGAGGCGCAGAAGAACTCCAACGCCATGGGTAAGGCGTTCGACGCGTCCAAGAACGACGACTCGTTCTACCTGCCGCCCGAGACCTTCAACAACGCCGAGTTCAAGAAGGGCATGAAGAACTTCATCTCCCCCGACGGCCATGCCGTGCGCTTCATCATCAGCCATGACGGCGATCCGATGTCGCAGGAGGGCATCTCGCACATCAGTGCCATCAAGAAGGCCGCCTACGAAGCGCTCAAGGGCACGCCGCTGGAGGGCTCAAAGATTTATCTGGCGGGCACCGCGTCGATCTACAAAGACCTCAGTGACGGCAACACCTATGACTTGCTGATTGCCGGGATCTCTTCGCTGTGCTTGATTTTCATCATTATGTTGCTCATCACGCGGGGCGTGGTGGCGTCGGCCGTCATCGTGGGCACCGTCTTGCTCTCGCTGGGGGCGTCGTTCGGTCTGTCGGTGTTGATCTGGCAGCACCTGATCGGCATCGAGTTGCACTGGATGGTGCTCGCGATGTCGGTCATCATCCTGCTTGCCGTGGGCGCTGACTACAACCTGCTGCTGGTGGCCCGGTTCAAGGAGGAGATCTACGCCGGCCTCAATACCGGGATCATCCGGTCGATGGGCGGCACCGGTTCGGTGGTCACCTCGGCGGGACTGGTGTTCGCCTTCACGATGATGACGATGGCGGTCAGTGAGCTGACGGTCATCGGTCAGGTCGGCACCACCATCGGATTGGGTCTGCTGTTCGACACCCTGATCGTCCGGTCGCTGATGACGCCGTCGATCGCCGCGTTGCTGGGCAAGTGGTTCTGGTGGCCGCAGCGGGTGCGGCAGCGGCCGGTTCCCTCGCCGTGGCCCAAGCCGAGCCAAACGAAGGACTCCGAGGAGACCGAATCCCTCACTCCCGCTAGGTAACCCACTCCGGTTGCCCGGCCGTGTCGACGGCGGAGAAGTCCTTGTGACCCAGGCCGGCGGTGGTGCCGCCGTCGACCACGAATTCCGAGCCGGTCGAATAGCTCGACTCGTCGCTGGCCAGGTAGACCACGAGGTTGGAGACCTCCTTGGGCTGGGCGATCCGGCCCAACGCGGTCTGGAAGATGTCCTCGGGGACCCACTCGGTCATCGGCGTCTTGATGAGTCCGGGATGGATCGAGTTCACCCGGATCCCACTGGGCCCCAACTCCAGTGCCGCCGATTTGGTCAAGCCCCGGACGGCGAATTTCGTTGCGGTGTAACCGTGGCAGGCGATCGTGCCGGCGATCCCCTCGATGGAGGAGATGTTGATGATCGACCCCCGCCCGGCTTCCTTCATCGGCTTCACCACGGCGCGGATGCCCAGGAACACGCCCGTCAGGTTGATGTCGAGGATGCGCTGCCACTCCGAGAGGGCGTAGTCCTCGAACGTACCGATGTTGATGATGCCCGCGTTGTTGACGAGAACGTCGAGATGGCCGAACTCGCTCAGGGCGGTGGCCACCGCCGCGTCCCAGTCCTCGGGTTTCGTCACGTCGAGGTGGAGATAGCGGCCGGCATCCCCGACTTCGGCCGCGACCGCCTTGCCCTCGTCGTCGAGAATGTCACCGAACACCACCTTGGCCCCCTCGGCTACCAGCGTTCGCACGTGCGAGGCCCCCATCCCCCGCGCGCCACCGCTGATCAGCGCGACCTTCCCGGCCAACCGTTCTGCCACTGTGATTCTCCTGTCATGTCGGTGCGTCCTTGCACCATACGTAGTGGAGCCGATGTATGGCCAGACTCAGCCGACGCCATCGGAGACCGCCGCGGCGGCGGTGACGGCCTTGCGCGCGTTCCCCTCGTCGTGCAGCAACATGCGCACGCCACACATCAGGTCGTCTACTTCTGAGACCGACAGGTTTACACTTCGCCAGTGATACGTCACGCCGGGGCCCATACCGACAGAATCGAGCCGCTATGACACAGCGCGCGCAGAACGCAGTCGCCGACGCGACCACCGCCCGCCGCGTGCGGGCGTTGCAAGACGTCGCCCGATTCGGAACGGGAGTCACATTGATGGGTTACGAGCACTACCACGAGACCTACGAGAACCTCGCCGGTCAGTGGTTCATCAAGAGCTCCAAGCTAACTCGGCTGCGAGAGGATATCGTCGCACCCGTGCTTTCCATCTACATCTCCGATCGAATCCGCCGGGCGATCGGCCGGTTCGCGAAGGAGGTGCTGGGATGACCGCATCCACCATTCTGGTCACGGGTGCGTTCGGCCAAGTCGGCAAGCGTTGCACGCAGATCCTGCTCGGGCGGGGACGCACCGTCATCGCGATGGATCTGCGAAACGACAACACCGTCGCCGTCGAACGCGGGCTGTCCGCCGGCCGGTACCCGGGTACGCTCGTCCGGGCCTATACCGATCTGCTGGACGCCGAGGCGGTGCGCGAGCTGGTCGGGACCCATCAGCCCGACGCGGTCGTCCACCTCGCCGCGGTCGTGTCCCCGCTGTCGTATCGCAAGCCCGCACTGGCCCGCAAGGTGAACGTGGGCGGTACCGAAAACCTGTTGGCGGCCTGCGCCGCGCTCCCCCGGCCGCCGTTGTTCCTGATGGCCTCCAGTGCCGCGGTGTACGGATCGCGCAATCCCTACCGCCAGCCGGAGCGGATCACCCCGGACACCCCCGTGAATCCGATCGATCAATACGGTCAGGACAAGGTGCTTGCCGAAGCGGCGATCCGCGCCAGCGGCTTGCCGTACGCGCTGTTCCGCCTGGGCGGGATCATCTCGCCGGACACTTACTCGACGGTCAACAGCGACTCGCTGCTCCTGATGCGGTCGATGCCCGGCGACAACCGCATGCACGCGGTGGATGCGCGCGACGTCGCGCTCGCCTTCGCCAACGGCGTCGACCGCGAGTCGACGATCGCGGGCAAGGTGGTACTCGTCGGTGGAAACGAGTCGTACGTGCTCACCCAACGCGACCTCGAGGACGGACTCATGGACGCCGTCGGTCTGGGTGGCTTAGGTCCGTCCGCCAGCCTGCCCGGCGACCCCGCTGACGACCGCGGATGGAGTTTCACCGGCTGGTACGACACCACCGAAGCGCAGGAGCTGTTGAACTTCCAGGAGCACGACTGGTCGAACACCCTGGCCTGGATCGCCGAAACGCAGGGCCGCATGCGGACCCTGGTGCGAATCGTGAGCCCCATATTGCGCCCGGCCCTGCGTGCCGTCCTTCGGGTGCAGCGCCGGCTCGAGGGGCGCGGGACATACGCTGACCCGTGGGCTCTGATCGAAAAGAAATACGGGACCGCCGCGCTGGCCGACGTCAACTAGCCCGTGGCGATCGCGCGCGGCGTGGCCGGGCGCGGCGGTCGCCACTATAGGGTGGCCGTGCGCAGCGCCTCGTCGGCGAAGACGTCCCCGCAACAGCGCTCGGCATCGAGGTCGTCGATTCTCTTGGTAGAGCTGGTGCGCCGCAACATGACTCGCACCTGGGCTCCGGCGGTGGCCAGCTGCCTGGTGACAGGCGAGCCCGGAAAGCCGCTCGACCCGATGACCAGTTTCTTCGCGGCGGCCACTAACGGTCTATCCACTTCATTTGGGCTTCGGCGTGATGGCCCCCGACGGCCGGGGTGAGCCGGTCGAGCCGGGTCAGCTGGTCGGCGGTCAGTTGGACGGCGTCCGCGCCGACGTTTTCTTCGAGGCGCGCCACCCTTTTCGTTCCCGGAATCGGCACGATGTCGCGACCTTTCGCCAACAGCCACGCGAGGGCTACCTGAGCGGGGGTGGCACCGATGTCGGCGCTGATGCTGCGCAATTCGTCCGCGCTGTTCAAGTTGCGTTGGAAGTTCTCGTCGGAGAAGCGCGGATTGGTCTTGCGGTAGTCGCTGTCCGGCAATCCCTCGGTGGAGCGGATGGCACCGGTGAGAAAGCCACGCCCCAACGGCGAATAGGCGACGAATCCGATACCCAGCTCGCGCAGCAGCGGCAGGATCTCGTCTTCTTGATCGCGCGTCCACAACGAGTATTCCGATTGCACGGCGGTGATCCGATGTACCGCGTGCGCGCGGCGGATGGTGTTCACACCGACCTCCGAAAGGCCGATGTGCCGGATCTTTCCGGCTGCGATCAGTTCCGCCAATGCCCCGACCGTGTCTTCAATCGCGATCTCCCGATCGAGACGGTGCTGATAGTAGAGGTCGATGCGATCGGTTGCGAGCCTTCGCAGCGAACCGTCCACCGCAATGCGGATGTTGGCGGGGCTGCTGTCCAGCCCACCGCGCCCAGTGTGGGAGATCATGCCGAACTTGGTAGCCACCACAACCTGATCCCGTCGACCCTGCAGCGCGCGGGCGAGCAGCTCCTCGTTGGTATACGGGCCGTAGACCTCGGCGGTGTCGATCAGCGTCACGCCCAGATCGATGGCCCGCTGGACGGTACGGATCGACTCGGCGTCATGGCTGCCGGCTCCGGCGTACGCCGCGGACATCCCCATCGCGCCCAGGCCAAGGCGACCGACGTCGAGGTCGGCGAGGCGAGCTTGTTTCATGGGGGTCATTGTGCGCCCGGCAACTCCACACGACCGGGCGGGTACCGTTGCGCGAGTGCACCGCATCGATCTCGCCGCGATCCGATGGACGACGTAGAAACCGCGCGACCGGCCCGCAATCTGGCGGTCGACTACTACCGCGCGTCGGGCGTGGTCCTGATCGTGCTGGGCCACTGGCTGGCCGGGTCGGTGACCTACCACGACGGGCAATTCGGCCGCGAGAACCCGCTGCTCGACATGCCATGGACCCAATGGCTGACCTGGATTTTCCAGGCGGTTCCAGTGTTCTTCTTCGTGGCCGGCTATGCCGGGGCGGTGTCGTGGGCTCACCGCCGCGACGCCGAAAGCTTCTCGCGCCAGGCATGGATCCGGCACCGGCTCGCTCGGGTGCTGGGGCCGACCACCGTCTACGTCGCGCTGGTTTCGGTGATCGTGGTCATCCTTGAGGCTCGGCGCCTGCCCGGCACGGTGCTGGAGTACGCGGGTTGGGCGGTGGCCATGCACCTGTGGTTCCTCGCCGTGTACGTGCTTGTCGTGTCACTGACGCCGATTGCCGTTGCGGCGCACCGGCGTTGGGGTCTGCTAGTCCCGGCCACGCTTGGTGCGGGAGTCGTGCTGGTGGACGGCGTCTCGCTCGCGGGCCACGTCCCGTACATCGGCACGCTGAATTATCTACTGTGCTGGGGTCTGCTCTACCAACTCGGAATCGCCTGGCAGGGTGGCCTGTTGGCCGGCTGGCGACCGGTGCTGCTCGCTGCCGGTTCAGCCGTCGCTCTGGTGCTGCTGATCCGAGTGGGCCCCTATCCGGTGAGCATGATCGGGGTCCCGGGCGAAGCGATCGAGAACACCACGCCGCCGACGGTGGCGATGATGGCCTTCGGGTGCACGCAAGCGGGGCTGGCGGCGGCCGTGGCCGCGGCACTGGACCGGGTCCTGCACCGCCGATCCGTCCACCGCGTGCTGTCCACCGCCAACGCCAACGTGATGGCTCTTTACCTGTGGCACATGGTTCCGGTAGTCGTCGTTGCGATCGTCGCCTATCCGGCCGGCCTAATCCCGCAACCGCACGAGGGTTCGGTGGCGTGGTGGCTCGTCCGGCTGGAATGGATCACCATCCTCAGTGTGGTGACCGCCGCCGAATTGCTGCTGCTGTGGTGGCAGCGTCGGGTCTTCGCGGTTCCGCTGCCCACGTTCGGGCTGCCCCTCGGAGACCGCTTTGCCGAGGCGGTTATGCTGAGCGGCGCCGTCCTGGCCGCGGCTGGACTGCACTTGTTGGCCCAAGGCGGCTTCGCGCCGAACGGCCGATTCTCGTGGCCAACCGCGGCCCTGTTCGCCGCCGGGGTCGTGATGGTGGCGGTGCGGCCGAAAACCCGGGACACGGTCCCCCCGGGTAAGCGACTTACGTCCCCTTGAGATGGGCCCTAGTGCCCTGGTCGGGTGCGTACTCGGAGAGAAACGTTTCCGCCAGGGCTCGCCAGTATCCAAGCAGTCGAGCCCAGGCCAAGGGGGAGACATCCCCGCTAAGGGAGTACACAGATGTCACACGCCACGCTCCACACCAGCCAGGTCCCTCAGCAGCGTGCACAGGACGCCGAGCTCCTACGAAAGTCGGGAGTGCACAAGCTGGTCGTCGCGGATCGCGACGGCAACTGCTTGGCATTCCTATTGGCCTGGGACAGCTTCGACTACGACGCCGAGACGGACACCTATGTGTGCGTCGTCGACAGCGATGGCAGAGACCTCATGACCGTGTACACCGCCGGTGAGATCAAGCCGGCAACCAAGGCGAACACCTATGTCGTAACCGCCCCCGCCCGGCTGAATGGCCACCGGGCGTTGTAACGCGCCTACCGACCGAACGGATTCTGCCGCGCCAAGCGGTGGCTGATCGACACGTCGCGCAACGCCGGTCGCCGCGGAGAAATCTTGACATCGCCCAGCTTATGATGGACCGTTCGTACGGTTAGTTTGAGCCGAAGGGTGCACGATGCCTCGACCTGGTAGGCGTGGCGAGATCTTCGACGCGTTTGTCCGCTATGTCGCCGAACGCGGCTACGACAGAACGAATATGGGCGACATCGCAGACGAGCTCGGCATGTCGAAGGGCACCATCGTTCATCACTTCGGCACCAAGGCGCAGATGTTGCGGGAACTCGAGGAAAGCCACCTCGCGCGCCAACTCGATGCGGTGCAGATGGCATGGTCCCGACTCGGCACGCCGCAGGAACGTATCGCCGCGATCATTTACACCTCCGCGCTGCTACAGGTGGTCGCCCGTGAGGCGACGGTGGCAAGCCAGCGCGAGGTCGTTCAGCTGTCCGACGACCCGGCGATGCAACAAGTACGCAAGCTGCGGAACCAATTGCAAACACTGGCGATCGATGAGATCCGCAGTGGGATCGACAGCGGAGTTTTCCGAACCGTCGACGTCGAACTGGCGGCACTGCAGCTGTGGGGATCGCTCGAATGGATGTGGGTGTGGTTCGGCCCCGACGATCCCCGCACTCCCGAACAGGTCGGGGCCGCCTTCGTCGATGTGTTCCTCGGCGGGTTGTTACTCGACCGGCTCGGGCTCGGCAAGTGGGCAAGCCCGTCCGCAGACGTCGTCTCAGTGGTCCGTGAGTGCCTCGCAGCGGTCACAGGTCCGGCCGAATAGCCTCCAACGCCATTGCACCGGGCCGGAATTGGCCCTTCCATGCTCCGTTTGTCCCGACGGAAGATCGCTAGCCCGACGCGCGGGTACCACCGGCCTCTACCGTACGCGCGGTCGGTTTCGACAACGGACCCTTCCGGTGCATGCGCCCCGTCAGTATGCACTCGCTAGTACCGACCCGGGCCAAACATGCTGCTAATTCCCGAAAACCGCGTCGAATCGGCAGCGGCCGTGTGCGGGCGCTTGCCCGACGAAGACGCCAGCTCCTGCCGGGTTATTGACTGACCGTACGGTCTAATGCCATAGTGGTGCGTGGCGCAAACTAGGGCGGCATGGAGCCGAGGGGCGGTATCTCAGAGTGTCGGCCGACAGGGTCACCGCTTCGACGGGCGTCGGGAATCAACGGGTGCGGCACGCTATCGGTGGCGGCGGCCGTCGTCGCATCACGACTTGGCGCGGACAAGCCAGGAAAACTCCCCTGCCCCGTCTCATTCGAAACACATTGTAGTGCAGCGCTTTGCGCTGGCCGGCAGCGTCGTGCACCGGCCCGCTAATCAGCAATACGGGCACCGTCGCGAGGGCCGTCCCGCGATTGTGCTCCGCCCACCTGACGAAGCATCAGAACCTGGACGACTCGTTGCGCGATCACGTCCGGGGCGGCCCGGATGACTACTCCGCATCTGACAGCCAGCAAATTGAGCAGGCGGATTCGGCCCGGGACGGAAGTGGCCGGGGGGTTCTTCCGCATGTGCGTGCTGACCGGGAAAGCACTGAGACAGCCGTTCGAATGGCGTGAGTTCATCTGGAATGGCTGGTTTCTCATGCGGGTATCGCTGCTGCCCACCATCGCCGTGTCCATCCCGGAAACCGTGCTGCTCATCTTTACGCTCAACCTCCTGCTGGCAGAGATCGGCGCAGCCGACGTGTCCGGGGCCGGTGCCGCGATCGGCGCGGTCACCCAACTCGGCCCGATCGTCACGGTGCTGGTGGTCGCCGGCGCGGGCGGGACCGCCATCTGCGCCGACCTCGGCGCACGCACCATCCGCGAGGAGATCGACGCGCTCGAGGTGCTCGGCATCGACCCGATCCACCGCCTGGTGGTGCCCCGGGTCGTCGCCTCCACCCTCGTCGCGGTGCTGCTCAACGGGCTCGTGGTCGCCGTCGGCCTCGGGGGCGGCTACCTGTTCAGCGTGTACCTGCAGAACGTCTCGAGCGGTGCCTACCTCTCCACGTTGACGGCGCTCACCGGCCTGCCCGAGGTGGTGATCGCGTTCGTCAAAGCCGCGACATTTGGACTGATCGCGGGCCTGGTCGGCTGTTACCGCGGGCTGATCGTCCGGGGCGGATCCAAGGGCCTCGGGACCGCCGTCAACGAGACGGTGGTGCTGTGCTTCATCGCGCTGTTCGCCGTCAACGCGGCGCTCACCACCATCGGCGTCCGGTTCGGGACGGGGCGCTGACATGTCCACGGTTGCAGCCCTGCGCGTCCGCTTCCCCCGGACGAGCGCCTTCGTCATCCGATACGGGGACGTCCCTTCCCGCCCACTGGTCGAGATCGGGCAGATGGTCTGGTTCGCACTGAGCGCGGTCGGCCAGATCCCCTTCGCGGTGCACCGCTACCGCAAAGAGCTCCTCCGCATGGTTGCCCAGATGGGAATGGGCACCGGCGCGATGGCGGTGGTCGGTGGCACCGCCGCCATCGTCGGTTTCATCACCCTGTCCGCGGGCTCGCTGGTCGCCATTCAGGGGTACGCAACGCTCGGCAACATCGGTGTCGAGGCATTCACCGGGTTCTTGGCGGCACTGGTGAATGTGCGGTTTGTGGCGCCGGTGGCCGCCGGTCAGGCGCTCGCCGCCACGGTCGGCGCGGGCGCCACGGCCGAATTGGGTGCCATGCGCATCAGCGAGGAAATCGACGCGCTCGAGGTGATGAGCATCCGGTCGGTCCCCTTCCTGGCGTCCACCCGGGTGGTGGCCGGTCTGATCGTCATCGTCCCGCTCTACGGGTTGGCGATGACCATGGCATTCCTGTCTCAGCAGGTCACCACCGTCTTGTTGTACGGACAGTCCATCGGCACGTACAACCACTACTTCCACACCTTCCTGCGCCTCAACGACGTGGGCTGGTCGTTCGCGGAGGTCATCCTGGTCGCGGTGGTCGTGATGACCACCCACTGCTATTACGGCTACACCGCCACCGGCGGGCCGGTCGGCGTCGGCGAGGCGGTCGGCCGATCGATGCGGCTGTCGTTGATCACGATCGTCGTGGTGGTCGTTTTGACCGCGATGGCGGTCTACGGCAAGACCCCGAACTTCAACCTCACCGTGTAGCCGCCCATGACGACCCGCGCCAGTGACGATGCAGTGGGGGCACCTCCCGCTTGCGGGGGAGAGCGGCGCTCATGGCTTCCGTAAAAGAGAACCCGCAGCGCATTCCGCCGTACCGGACGACGGCGCTGGCGTTCTTGATTGTCTCGGCGGTGGTGTTGGGGTTCGTGTGGTTGCAATTTCGGGGCCAGCTCACGCCGACGACACGGCTGACGATGTTGGCCCCCCGGTCCGGCTTGGTGATGGATCCGGGTTCGAAGGTCACCTACAACGGCGTGGAAATCGGCCGGGTGGCCAGCATTTCGGAGATCGAGCGTGACGGCACACCGGCCGCCAAGTTCGTTTTGAACGTGAATCCGAAGTGGATTGACCTGATTCCGGCCAACGTGGACGCCAATGTCAAGGCGACCACGGTTTTCGGTAACAAGTATGTGGCGTTGACCTCGCCGAAAAAGCCGACACCGCAACGTATCACGTCACAGCACGTGATCGATGCGAGGTCGGTGACAACGGAGTTCAATACGCTGTTCGAGACGCTCACGTCGATCACGGCGAAGCTGGATCCGGTCAAGGTCAACCTGACACTGGCTGCGGCCGCGCAGGCGTTGACCGGGTTGGGCGACAAATTCGGGCAGTCGATCGTCAACGCCAACGCCATCCTCGACGACCTCAACCCGCAAATGCCGCAGATCCGGCATGACATCCGACAGCTCGGGGCCCTGGGCGACATCTACGCCACCGCGGCGCCGGACCTGCTCGACTCCCTGAACAACGCCGTGGTTACGGCACGCACCGTGCACCGGCAGGAGGCCGACCTGGATTCCGCGTTGTTGTCCGCGGCGGGGCTGGGCAACACCGGCGAAGACATTTTCAAACGCGGCGGGCCCTACCTGCAGCGCGGCGCGGCCGATCTGGTGCCCACCGCCCAGCTGTTCGACACCTACAGCCCCGAGATCTTTTGCACCATCCGCAACTACTACGACGAAGAACCGGCGGCCTATGCAACCACCGGCGGCGGCAACGGCTATGCGCTGAGAACCATGACCGAGCTGACGTCGGGGTTGGGAGGCATGTTGACGCTCCCGGGGTTGGCCGGCACCGCGGCCACCATGGGCCTTCTGACGCTGGCCGGGCTGGTCGGCGGGGCGCCGAATCCCTTTGTGTACCCGGACAATCTGCCGCGCGTGAACGCCCGCGGCGGGCCGGGCGGGGCGCCCGGCTGCTGGCAGGCCATCACCCATGACCTGTGGCCGGCGCCCAGTCTGGTGGTCGACACCGGCGCCAGCCTCGCGCCCTACAACCATCTGGAAACCGGCTCACCGTACGCCATCGAGTACGTCTGGGGCCGCCAAGTCGGGGACAACACGATCAACCCATGAAAATCACCGGCTCCGCTATCAAGCTCGGCATCGTCTCGCTGGTGCTGTTGCTGATCACCGTGTCGATCGTGGTGGTGTTCGCCCAGATGCGGTTCAACAGCACCAACAGCTATTCCGCGGAGTTCAAGAACGCCACCGGGCTCAAAGACGGCCAGTTCGTCCGCGCCGCGGGAGTGGAGATCGGCAAGGTCAAGGCGGTGCGCCTGATCGACGGCGGCCAGCGGGTGGTGGTGGACTTCAATGTCGACCGCTCGATACCGCTCTACCAGTCGACAACCGCGCAGATCCGTTACCTCAACCTGTTCGCCGACCGCTACCTGGAGCTCAAGCGCGGCGAGGGCGACGGCAGTGACAGGGTGCTGCCGCCGGGCGGGTTCATCCCCCTGTCTCGTACGGCGCCCGCCCTCGATCTCGACGCCCTGATCGGTGGCTTCAAGCCGCTGTTCCGCGCGCTCGACCCGGAAAAGGTCAACACCATCGCGTCGGCGATCATCACCGTGTTCCAGGGCCAGGGCGGCACCATCAACGACATCCTGGACCAGACCGCGCAATTGACCGCGCACATCGCTGAACGCGACCGGGCGATCGGCGAGGTGATCAAGAACCTGAACGTCGTGCTCGACACCACGGTCAGGCATCGCAAGGAGTTCGACCAGACCGTCGACAACTTCGAAAGACTGATCACCGGCCTGCGAAACCACGCCGACCCGCTGGCGGCCGGGACCGCGAACATCAGCAACGCGGCCGGAACGGTGGCCGACCTCCTCGCGGACAACCGTGCACTGCTGCACAAGGCCATCAACTACCTGCAGGCTCTGCAGCAGCCGCTCGTCGACCAACGCGATCAGCTCGCCGATCTCATCCACAAGACGCCGACCGCACTCAACCTGATCGGACGCAGCATCGGCCTCTATGGAGACTGGGTGAACTTCTACCTGTGCGACCTCAGCATCAGGTGGAACGGATTGCAGCCCGGCGGCCCGGTTCGCACGGTCCGGATCTGGCAGCAGCCCACCGGTAGGTGCACGCCGCAATGAGGACGCTGACGGAATTCAACCGGAACCGGGTGGGGCTGATGGGCATCACCGTGCTGGTGCTCGTCGTGGCCGTCGGCCAAAGCTTCACCAGCATCCCGATGATGTTCGCCAGCCCCAGCTATTACGGGCAGTTCACCGACACCGGCCAACTGAACAAGGGCGACAAAGTCCGCATCTCCGGCGTGAACGTCGGCAAGGTGGAGTCGTTCGAGATCGACGGCGACCACGTGCTGATCAAGTTCAACGTCGGCGCCAACACAATTGGCAGCGAGAGCCGGCTCGCAATCAAGACCGACACCATCCTCGGCAAGAAGGTGCTCGAAATCGAGCCGCACGGAACGAAGACGTTGCGGCCGGGGGCCGTGTTACCGCTGGGGCAAAGCACCACCCCCTATCAGCTCTACGACGCCGCCTTCGATGTCACCAAGGCCGCCACCGGCTGGGACATCGACACCGTCAAGCAGTCGCTGAATGTCTTGTCGCAGACGATCGATCAGACCTATCCGCATCTGAGTGCCACGCTCGACGGTCTGACCAGATTCTCCGATACGATCGGTAAACGCGACGAAGAGGTCAAGCACCTACTCGCTTCGGCCCATCAAGTGGCCAGCGTGCTCGGTGACCGCAGCGAACAGATCAACCGGCTGCTGGTCAACGCGAAGACGCTGCTGGTCGCGTTCAACGAACGCAGCCGCGCCATCGGCACGTTACTGCAGAACATCTCCGCCTTCTCGGCCCAGGTGCAGGGGTTCATCAACGACAATCCGAACCTCAATCCCGTGCTGGAGCAGTTGCGCGCCATCAGTGACGTCCTGGTGGAACGCAAGGAGGACCTGGCTCAAACCCTCACGTATGTCAGCCAATTCGCCGCCTCCCTGGGCGAATCGGTCGCGTCGGGACCGTACTTCAAGATTGTGCTGTCCAACCTGCTGCCGTACTGGATCTTGCAACCGTTCGTCGACGCCGCCTTCAAGAAGCGCGGCATCGATCCGGAGGACTTCTGGCGCAGCGCGGGGCTTCCCGAGTTCCGTTGGCCCGACCCCAACGGCACCCGGTTCCCGAACGGGGCGCCGCCGCCCGCACCCCCGGTGCTAGAAGGCACCCCTGAACATCCGGGACCAGCCGTGCCGCCGGGAACGGCGTGCTCGTATACGCCACCGGCCGATGCGCTGCCACGACCGTGGAACCCGTTGCCCTGCGCGGGTGTTGACGTCGGCGCCTTCGGCGGCAGCTTCCCGGCGCCGATCGACGTCGCGGCGTCACCGCCGAACCCGAACGGCATGCCACCGACGCCGGGTATCCCGATCGCCGCGCGGCCGGGCGACCCGCCCCCCGATGTTCCTGGCGTACCCGTGCCACTGCCCACCCAGGCCCCGCCGGGCGCGCGCACCGAGAACCTGCAACCCGCGGGCCCCCCTGCACCGCCGTCGGCGTTCGCTCCCGGGCTCCCGGCGGGGCCTGCGGCGCCACCGGGACCCGGACAGCAGCTGCCGGCGCCGTTCATCAACCCGGGCGGCACGGGGGGCAGCGGTATCACCGGAGGTAGCCAGAATTGAGCAGCGTATTCCAGATCCGCAGACCGCAACGCCGGACGGTCGTCGGGGCGGTGGTGGTGCTGCTGGCGCTGGTCGCGGGGATCGTCGGCTGGCGGCTCTACCAGAAGTTGACCACCAACACCGTAATCGCTTACCTGCCAACGGCAAACGCGCTCTATTCCGGGGACAAGGTCCAGATCATGGGCGTGCGCGTTGGCTCGGTCGACAAGATCGAGCCGGCTGGCGACAAAATGAAGGTGACGTTCCACTACGACAACAATTACAAAGTGCCCGCCAACGCGTCCGCCGTGGTCGTCAACCCAACCCTGGTGGCGTCGCGGAGCATTCAGCTCGAGCCCCCCTACAAGGGTGGCCCGGTGATGGGCAACAACGCGGTGATCCCGATCGAGCGCACGCAGATGCCCACGGAGTGGGACGAACTGCGTGAAAGCGTCGCCAAAATCATCTCCAAACTCGGCCCGACGCCCGAGCAACCCAAGGGGCCGTTCGGTGAGGCCATCGAGTCGTTCGCGGACGGATTGTCCGGCAAGGGCAAGCAAATCAACACGACACTGAACAGCCTGTCGCGGTCGCTCACCGCGTTGAACGAGGGCCGCGGCGACTTCTTCGCGGTGGTGCGCAGCCTGGCGCAGTTCGTCAACGCCCTGCACAAAGACGACCAGCAGTTCGTCGCGCTGAACAAGAACCTGGCCCAGTTCACTGACAAGTTGACCGGGTCCGACCGCGACCTCTCCAATGCGATCCAGCAGTTCGACAGCCTGCTCACCACGCTGCGCCCGTTCTTGGACAAGAACCGCGAGGTGCTCGCCCACGACATCGGCAACCTCGCCAACCTGACCACCACGCTGGTCCAGCCCGACCCGCTGAACGGCTTGGAGACCGCCCTGCACGTCCTGCCGACCCTCGAGACGAACCTCAGCCAGATCTACCACCCGTCACACGGTGCCGTCATGTCCATCCCGGCGATCCCGAACTTCGCCAACCCAATGCAGTTCATGTGCAGCATGATTCAAGCCGGCAGCCGGTTGGGATACCAGGAATCGGCCGAACTGTGTGCGCAGTATCTGGCGCCGATCCTGGATGCGATTAAGTTCAACTACCCGCCGTTCGGGCTGAACCTATTCAGCACCGCCGAGGCGTTGCCCAAGGAAATCGCCTACTCCGAGCCCCGGCTGCAACCGCCCAACGGATACAAAGACACCACGGTGCCCGGGATCTGGGTGCCCGACACCCCGTTTTCGCACCGCAACACCCAGCCCGGCTGGGTGGCCGCGCCGGGGATGCAAGGCACCCAGGTGGGGCCGGCCACCGGGGGTCTGATGACCCCCGAATCACTGGCCGAACTCATGGGCGGCCCAGACGCCCCGCCGCCGTCCGCGGGATTGCAGACCCCGCCGGGACCGCCGAACGCCTACGACGAGAACCCGGTGGTACCACCGATCGGCCTGCTGGCGCCGCAAGTGCCGATCCCGCCACCGCCGCCGGGGCCGGGCGTGGTCCCGGGCCCGGTTGCGCCGACGCCGGCGGCCGCCGGCACGGAAGCGGGATCATAATGCGCGCCTTGCTAATTCGTGTCCGGCACCAGGCCCGGAAAGGGCTCGCCGTGTTGAGCGCCGCGGCGGTGCTGACGTCGTGCGCGAAGTGGCACGGAATCGCCAATGTGCCGATGCCCGGCGGCCCGGGCTCGGGGCCCGGTTCCTACACCGTCTACGTCCAGATGCCCGACACGTTGGCCCTCAACGACAACAGCCGGGTGCGGGTGGCCGATGTCTTCGTCGGCACGGTGCGCGCGATCGAACTCAAGAACTGGGTCGCCACACTGACGCTGCGGCTGGGCAAGAACGTCAAGCTGCCCAAGAACGCCACCGCCAAGATCGGCCAGACCAGCCTGCTGGGTTCCCAGCACGTTGAGCTGGCGGCGCCACCCAACCCCTCCCCGGAGCCGCTGCGGGACGGCGACACCATCCCGCTGAAGAATGCGTCCACCTATCCCACCACCGAGCAGACGCTGGCCAGTCTCGCCATCGTGCTGCACGGGGGCGGCATCCCCAACCTCGAAGTGCTGCAGAACGAGGTCTACAACATCGTGAACGGGCGGGCCGACCAGATCCGCGCCTTCCTCGGCAAGCTGGACACGTTCACCGCCCGGCTCGACGAGCAGCGCGCCGACATCACCCGAGCCATCGATTCCACCAACCGGCTGCTGGCGTATGTGGGTCCCCGCTCAGACGTCTTGGATCGGGTTCTCACCGAATTCCCGCCGCTGCTCAAACATTTCGCCGATAAACAGAATCTTCTGATCAACGCGGTCGACGCGACGGGGCGGCTCAGCGGCGTTGCCGATCAATACCTGTCGGCCGCTCGGGGCGACATCCACCAGGACCTGCTGTCGCTGCAGTGTCCGCTGCGGGAACTTGGCCGGGCGGCGCCGTACCTGATTCGCGCACTCAAGCTGATCCTCGTCCGGCCGTTCGACATCGACGCCGTGCCCAAGGCGTTCCGCGGCGACTACTTCAACCTGTCGCTGACGCTCGACCTCACCATGAGCGCCGTCGACAATGCGGTCCTGACGGGGACCGGGTTTTCCGGAGCGCTGCGCGCGCTCGAGCAATCGTGGGGCCGCGACCCCGAAACGATGATCCCCGACGTCCGATACACGCCGAACCCCAATGACGTTCCGGGCGGCCCGCTGGTCGAAAGGGCGGACCGGCAATGCTGACCCGCTTCATCAAGCGCCAGCTGGTCGCGTTCGCCATCCTGACCGCGATCACCGCGGTCGCGCTGGGCTGGTACTACTTACAGATTCCCAGCGCAGCGGGGATCGGGCAGTACACGCTGAAGGCGGATCTGCCCGCGTCGGGCGGGCTCTACAAGACCTCCAACGTGACCTATCGCGGTGAAACCATCGGCACGGTCACCGCTGTCGAACCGACCGCGACGGGCGCGCGGGTGACCATGAGCGTTGGCGACCGCTACCGGATCCCGATCGACGCGACGGCGA
The DNA here is from genome assembly GCF_001667775.1 of Mycobacterium sp. E1747. Taxonomy (GTDB): domain Bacteria; phylum Actinomycetota; class Actinomycetes; order Mycobacteriales; family Mycobacteriaceae; genus Mycobacterium. The sequence goes on along the minus strand of NZ_LZJI01000040.1, from coordinate 97,759 downwards.
ACGTGCATTCGGTGTCGGCGGTCGGTGAGCAGTACCTGGACCTGGTGTCGGTGGGTAACCCGGGCCAATACTTCTCCCCGGGTCAGACCATCACGAAGGGGACCATACCCACCGAGATCGGCCCGGCGCTGGACGCGGCCAACCGCGGGCTGGCCGTGCTGCCGAAGGACAAGATCGCCTCGCTGCTCGACGAAACAGCCCAAGCCGTAGGCGGATTGGGCCCCGCGCTGCAACGCCTGGTTGACGCGACCCAGGCCATCGCCGGCGACTTCAAAACCAACATCTCCGACATCAACGACATCGTCCAAAACTCCGGGCCGGTCATCGACAGCCAGGTCGACTCCGGCGACTCGATCGAGCGCTGGTCGCACAACCTGAACATCCTGGCCGCTCAGAGCGCGGAAAACGACCAGCACGTGCGCAGCATCCTGACCCGGGCGGCGCCGACCGCCGATCAGGTCAACGAGGTGTTCGGCGACGTCCGCGACTCGCTGCCGCAGACGCTGGCGAATCTCGAGATCGTGCTGGACATGCTCAAGCGCTACCACAAGGGCGTGGAGCAACTCCTGGTCGCCTACCCGCAAGGCGCCTCGGAGGGCCAGACCGTGACGTCCGCCTTCCCGGGATATGCGTCACTGGGCACCTCGCTGACGATCAACCAGCCCCCACCGTGTCTGACCGGGTTTCTCCCGGCAGCCGAGTGGCGGTCGCCCGCGGACACCAGCCTCGCGCCGATGCCGTCCGGAACCTATTGCAAAATCCCGCAGGACACCCCCTCCAACGCCGTGCGCGGCGCACGCAACCTCCCGTGCGTCGACGTCCCGGGTAAACGCGCCGCGACGCCACGGGAGTGCCGCGACCCCAAACCGTACGTCCCGTTGGGCACCAACCCGTGGTACGGCGATCCCAACCAGATCGTGACCTGCCCGGCGCCGGCGGCGCGCTGCGACCAGCCCGTGAAACCGGGGCTCGTGATGCCCGCGCCGTCGGTCGACAACGGCCTGAACCCGGCGCCTGCCGACAGGGTCGCGGGGACGCCGCCACCTACCAGCGATCCGCTGCAACGGCCGGGATCGGGCACCGTCAATTGCAATGGGCAGCAACCAAATCCGTGCGTCTACACCCCCGGCGGCCCTCCCCCGGCGGTCTACCTCCCCCAGAGCGGCGAACTGGTGGGGCCCGATGGAGTCAAGTACGCGATCGAAAACTCGAGCAAGACCGGAGACGACGGCTGGCAGGACATGCTGGCGCCGCCGGCCGGCCGGTAGAGATTGGAGTGACATGCCGGAAGCCATTGGCCTTGGCCAACTTCGAAGTAACGCCTGCACGTATCTCGAGCGGGTCGCCGCCGGGGAGGCGATCGACGTCATCCGTCGCGGCAAGCTGGTGGCGCGGATCCTGCCCGTGGGTGACTGGCGGGTTGCCCCAATCCCGGCGCGGTCGGTGAAACCCACCGGGCCCGAGGCCGGTGGTTGGGTCGGCCTCGACGAACTGCGCACTCGCGCCGGCCGGTGCTTCGACCGGGTGGCGGCCGGGGAATCGCTAAACGTCGTGCGGGGCGGCAGGCTATTGGCGCAGATCGTGTCCGCGGGTGACGCGGCGAGCTGCCACGCTCCGGCGGACCCCCGGGGCGGGATCGAGCTCGACGAGCTCCGCAAGCGCGCGGGGCGCTACTTCGATGAGGTCGCGGCAGGGCAGACGATCGAGGTCATCCGCGGCGGAAAGCTGGTAGCCCGCATCACCTCCGTCGCGTAGGGACGGCGCCGGGGGGACACGCCCGGAAGCTTTCCGCTGGTCATGTTGTTACCCGGGGCATGACTGTGACGGGCTTCCACGAAGGAGAGACCGCAACACAGCGCCGAGCGGGTGTCGAGGCCGAGGCCAAGCGGCTCGAGGGCATGCTCGACTCGCCGGGCCTGTCCGGCGGCGCCGCACGATTTCTCGCGTCACAGCGATTCGCCGCCCTCACCGGACGCGACCACGACGGCGTCCTATGGGTCTCGCCGTTGACCGCCCCGCCGGGTTTTCTCCGCGGCCAGGACGACGACTTGCAAGTGTCGACCTCCCCCCGCGACGGCGACCCGCTGCACCAGCTCCCGGCCGGCCAGCAGATCGGACTGATCGCCATCGACTTCGCCACCCGCCGCCGGCTGCGGGTGAATGGCGAGCTCGTCGGCTCGGACCTCGCGGGCTTGACCATCCGTGTCGACCAGTCATACGGCAACTGCCCCAAGTACATTCACCACCATGCCATCGACACCGCCACGCTGGCCGCACCCGCCCCACTGCGCGCGAGGCGCGCCACGCTGGACCCGTCCGATCAGGCGATGATCGCGAGGTCCGACACCTTCTTTCTGGGCACAACCCATCCCACCCGGGGTAGTGACGCGTCACATCGCGGCGGCCCCCCCGGATTCGTCCGAGTCGACGCCACCGACCAGCTCTGGTGGCCGGACTTTCCTGGCAACAACATGTTCAACAGCTATGGCAACCTGGCCGTCGACGATGAGGCCGCTTTGCTGTTCCTCGATTTCGAAACGGGCGCCAGCTTGCACGTCGCCGGCACCGCGCGTGTGCGGTGGACGACGCCCGGCGCCCCCGGGGACGACGGCGGCGTGGGCAGAAACGTCGCATTCTCGGTCGGCGCGGTGGTCGCCGTGGGGAACCGCTAATCCTCGAGGAATCCGTTCTGGGGCAGCGGCCGTTGGCAGATCGCCCGCGCTTCGGCGGCGCTGAGCCCGAACAGCCGCAAAACGTTCTCGGTGACGAGGTCGGCCGCGCGTGCGTCGTCTCGATCGGGGTTGAACCGCAACAGGTTTCCAAGCCCCAACAGCGCACCGCCGGCCATCGCAAGAGCCAACTCGGGATCCTCGACATCGAACCGACCGGCCGCTACGCCGGCTTGGATGTCACGCAGGGCGCGCGGCGCTAAACCACGTTCCGACGACAACAGCTCCAGGCCGTTGGCCAACAGGATCCGACTCTCTTGCGGGCGGCGACGAAACAGCCGGCCGGTCAGCCGAAAACTCGTGGCGAAGATCTCCGCCGGGTCCTCGATGGACTCGGTGAGCTGGTCGAGCATCGCCCCATAGGTGTCGAGCACGTCGGCGACCGCGGCCTCGAACAGCTGCTCCTTGCTGTCGAAATGGTTGTAGAAGGATCCCATGCCGACGTCGGCGGCCTGGGTGATCTCCAGGACCGGCACGTTCACCTTGCCCTCGGCGATCAGTTGCTGTGCGGCCTTGACCAGCGCCGCACGGGTGCGCTGCTTGCGCCGCTCCAGCCGGTTGGCCGGTTCCACCATCGGACTCACCCCCGCAGTATGCATCAGTCATGAGGATTTCGTCAGGGGCTTGACTGAGGGTTCTTTCGTATGTGACGATTTCGTCAGTTAGTTGGGGGTGGCCACGAAAATGACCGACAGTGCACATACGGATGCGCACAGCGAGCAGGGCGCGCTGCGCGGGGAGCATCCCGGGCGGTCCGGCAACCCCGTGATCAAAGTCGCCGACATCGCGTGGCTGGAGTTCGAGCGCCCAGACCTGACGCGCGCGGAGGCGTTCGCGCGGGCATTCGGCTTCCACATTGCCCAGCACGGCGCGAACGAAGTGCAGTTGCGCGGCACCCGGGCGGGTGCTCCGTGCGTGATTCTGCGTCGCGGCCGGCGAAGCCGGTTCACCGGCGCGGCGTTTCGGGCCTGCGACGAAGCCGACGTGCTCCGGCTGGCGGGCAACGCCGGTGTGCCGACGCGCCGGCTGCCGGAGGCGATCGGCGGGGTGTCGGTCGACTTGTGCGACCCGAGCGGCATGTCGGTTCGGGTCGTCGCCGGCATGCACGAGCTCCCAGACCTCCCCGGCCAACGGGCCCACGTCTTCAACTTCGGCCCCGAAGGGCGGCGCACCAACGCCGGCCAACGTCCCCCGCGGGTGCCCGCCCGGGTGGAGCGGCTGGGCCACCTGGTGGTGCAGTCGACCAAGTACCTCGAGACCCTGAACTGGTACCTCGACAACCTCGGCATGATCGTCAGCGACTTCCTGTACTTCCCCGGCCAGCGGGACCGCGGCCCAGCCATGAGTTTCATCCGGTGCGACCGCGGCTCGATGCCCGCCGACCATCACACCCTGGCGATGGCCTTGGGGCCGGCCAACCGTTACGTCCACTCGGCGTATCAGGTCAGCGATCTCGACGCGCTGGCCGCCGGCGGCGAATACCTCGGCGCGCGAGGCTATTCCCGGTCCTGGGGAATCGGCAGGCACATCCAGGGCAGTCAGATCTTCGACTACTGGCGCGACCCCGACGGCGACTTGTTCGAACACTTCACCGATGGCGACCTGTTCGACAACACGCTGGAGCCGGGCTGGGCGCCCTTCACCGCATCCGGGTTGGCCCAGTGGGGGCCACCGGCAAGCAGGGATTTCCTCGGAACCGACCCCAAGTCGGCACGACGCGAACTGGTTTCGATGATCACCGCCCTGCGCTCGCACAACGAATTCGATTTCAACCGCCTAGTCGGCCTACTGAAAGTTCCCACCTCATGACCCTCTCCGTGCTGCACACCGCCTCTGGAACCGGCCACGCCTGGTGGCTCAAAATCGCCGAGGGCGCCGTCAAGATCGACACCGCCGCCACCAGCACCGCCGCGCTGCTGGCCGACCGGACGGCCATCGAGAGTGCGGCAACCAAAACCGAAGCCGTCGCCCTCGACACCCTCACCCTGATCTCACCGGTGACCCGGCCGTGCCGAGTGATAGCGCAGATGACCAACTACGAGTCGCACGTCAAAGACGCGGGCATGGATCCGGCGTCCACCCCCCTCACGTTCTTCCGCAAGGCGTCCGCCTCCATCACCGGGCCGTTCGACGACATCGTCAAACCCCCGCACGTCAGGCTGCTCGACTATGAGGTCGAGATCGGCCTGGTGATCGGCCGCACCGTGCCGGTCGGCACCACCATCTCCGACGCCAACCTCGGCGATTTCGTCGCCGGGTTGGTGGTCACCAACGACGTCTCCGCGCGCGACATCCAGCTCCCCCAAACCCAGTTCTACGAGGCCAAGTCGTATCCGACGTTCACCCCCGTCGGCCCGGAACTGGTGCTGCTCACCGCCGACGAACTCAAGCGCTTCGGTGACCTGCGTTTGCGGCTCAGCGTGAACGGCCAGGAACGCCAGAACGCGCTTGTCGAGGGCGACATGCTGTACCGGCCCCTGCAGGCGCTGCAGTCCCTCACCCAGTTCCAGGAACTCGCGCCGGGCGACCTGGTGCTCACGGGCACCCCGGCCGGCACTGCGCTGAGCGCGCCGCCGAAGCCGGTGCAGTTCGTAGGAAACCTGTTGCCGCCGTCCCTCAAATGGAAGATGTTCTTCTCGCGGCAGGCCGCCAACCGCAATTACCTGCACGACGGTGACGTCGTGGAGGCGTCGGCGGCCACCGACGACGGGGCGATCGATCTCGGAACACAGCGCACCGCAGTACGATTCGCGTGACTATTCAGCGGGTTCCCGTCGTCATCGTCGGCGCCGGACCGACCGGCGTCACCGCGGCGACACGGCTGGCGCAGTACGGCGTGCATTGCCTGGTGCTCGACCGCTGGCCCGGCGTGTACCCCCAGCCGCGAGCCGTCCACCTGGATGACGAGATCTATCGCATCATCGCGCGCCTCGGGCTGGCCGACGAGTTCGCCGCGATATCGCGGCCGACGCTGGGTTTGCGGTTGGTCGACCGCCGGTTGCGCACCCTGGCCGAGTTCAACCGCGACCCGGAGCACAGTGTGCACGGTTTTCCGCAGGCCAACATGTTCGACCAGCCGGAGTTGGAGGGCCTGCTGCGGACCAACCTCGACCGCCATCCCCACGCCGAACTGCGCGGGAACGCCGAAGTCACCGACGTCGTGACGGACGGAACGCGCGTCCGCGTCACGTTCACCGACCGATCGGACGGTCGGCTTCACCAGGTCGACGCCGACTACCTGCTGGGCTGCGACGGCGCCAACAGCCTGGTGCGTGCCCGCATCGGCTCCACCATGCGGGACTTGCGCTTTCAGCAACGCTGGCTGGTCGTCGACATCGCCAGCGAGGCGAACCTGGGCCAATGGGACGGGGTCCACCAGGTGTGCGATCCGCAACGCGCCGGAACCTACATGCGAATCGGGCCGGCCCGCTACCGCTGGGAGTTCCAATTGCTGGCCGGTGAGACGGCGAACGACTTCGACACCCTGGACTCGTTGCGCCCCTTGATCAGCCCGTGGACCAGCACCGTGCCCGTCGGCGAGCTGACCCTGGTGCGCGTCGCCGAGTACACGTTCCGCGCGCAGATCGCCAACCGCTGGCGCCGTGGAAACGTCTTCATCCTCGGTGACGCGGCGCACCTCACTCCCCCGTTCATCGGACAGGGCATGGGAGCGGGACTGCGCGACGCGGACAATCTCGCATGGAAAATCGCCGCGGTCCACCGCGGCACACTGGCAGCGGAAGTCTTGGAAAGCTATGAGCTGGAACGCAAACCGCATACCCGTTCCATGATCCGGCTGGCGCTGGGTGTCGGTTGGGCGATGACCGGGGGCGGTCGCCTGGGCAATGCGGCGCGCCGGGCGGTGTTGCCGAGACTGCGGCTCATCCCGGGCCTACGCGACAAGGTGGTCGACTCCAGGACGCCGGCGCTGCACCGTTCGGCATTGGTATGCACATCCCGGCGACCGCGCGGGCTCGGCGGCACGCTCTGCCCGAATGCCCCGCACGGCCAAGGTCGACGACTGGACGACATCCTTGGCGCCGGTTTCGCGGTGATCAGCACCGCCCGCCCCAGTGCGGCCGACGAGGCGGCGCTGCGTCAGCGCGAAGTCAGCGTGTTGGTCGCCGAACCCGGCAGCGCACTAGAGGCATGGCTTCGGGGAGGGCGCGTCACCGCCGCGCTGGTGCGCCCCGACCGGACGGTGGCGCGCGCCGGACGCGACCTCGCCGCCCTCTGCGCCTGGACGGCGACCGTCCTTCGCCCCGCCGCGGTTCAGTCGGATGCCCCAGGTCGCGCGACGATCACCGGCGTCCGCACCGAGTGCAGGACCGCATTGCTCACCGATCCCAACAGCACACCGGTCAGGCCGCCGCGCCCGTGACTGCCGACGACGAGGAGCTGTGCGGTTTCCGACTTTTCGGCGAGCTGTCTGGCCGGCTCGTCACGCACGACCAGTCGCTGCACCTTCACGTCGGGATAGCGTTCCTGCCAACCCGCCAGGTTCTCGGCCAGGCTGCGGTGTGCCTCCGCTTCCAGCGACGACCAATCCGCTTGCGGGAGTTCGCTTATCGTGATGTCACTCCATGCGTGTAGGGCTGTCAGACCGACACCGCGACGGGAGGCCTCGTTGAAGGCGATCTCGATCGCGAGCTGGGAAGCCGGCGAGCCGTCGACTCCCACGATGACGGGAGCGTTGTGCATGTCCGGCAGGTCGTCGGCATGGATGACCGCGACCGGACAATGGGCGTGCCGCACCACGGTCGAACTGACCGAACCGAGCACGCTCCGGGCCAGCAATCCTCGCCCCGCCGTGCCGACGACGATCATCTCTGCCTCGCCGGACAGATTGATCAGGGCCAGTGCCGGACTGGAATAGACCAGTTCCCGCTGGATGGTGACCTTTCGGTCTGCCGGCAGCGCCTCCTCGGCCAGTTTGACCGCGTGCATGATCGCCTTCTTGCCCTCGTCCTCCAGCTGCACCGCTAGAGAGTCGGGGTAGGGCACCGGCGGCCAGGTGGCGGTCGGTGTCGTCACCGCGTGGACGACGGTCAGTGGAACGTTCCGCATGGCCGCCTCGTGCGCGGCCCAGCTTGCGGCGGCATTCGACGCCGCCGAGCCGTCGACCGCGACGACGATGCCGCGTGTTTGATCAGGTGTTGACATTTCGTTCTCCCTCCATCACGAACGACGCTATTAACCCGCGGCGGCATCGGTCGTGAGGCTTAAGTCCCTAACCAACGGGACGGAGGGCTATTACCGGCGCGCGTTAAGGCGCCGGTAACGCTATGGCCACTAGCCGCTTAGACGCGGCGGCGCTGCAACTGCGCGATGACCCAGAACGGCAACGCCACAAACAATGTGCCCCCGATCAGATTGCCCACGGTGGTGACGCCGAGGTTGGTGAGCAAGCCGTGGTCGCCGAATCCCCAACCGATCGTTCCGCGTGGCGCGGCCGGGTGAAACAGGTTGAGCAGCAGAGGAAGGCCGAGGAAGCCGACGTTGGCGATCACATGCTGGGTACCGCCGACGACGAACGCGAAGGGCCCGTAGAACGCGAATGTCATTCTGGCGACGTCGCTGCGAGCCTTGAAGAACATGCACATCGAGGTCTGTAGGAACCAGGTGCACACCACGGCAAGGAGCAGTGCGGTCCAGAACGGCTGGCCGGCCTTCTGCGTGCCCACGGTGGCCGCCCGCTCGGCGAAGGCGCCCAGATACGGGCCTCCAGCGGCGCCGCAGACGGTGACGAACAGCAGCGCACCCAGCACGTTGCCGATGAGGCCCACGACAACCAGAAAGGCATAGCTACCGACGCTCATGGCGCGGTTGAGGACGGCGAGAAATCCCGCGGCCATGTCGGCGGTGATCAGCGACATGCCCGAGACCAGGATCAGGACGAAGGACATGCCGAATGCCAGGCCCATCAACAAACTCGCGACGCCCGGGGTCTTGACGCCGGTGCTCACCATCAGTGCCAGCAGCGCTCCGAACGCGACCATTACACCGCCGACCAGTGAGCGCATCAGGAACGCCCACGGGTGCGTAGCCTTTTCGACCGCCATGGCGGCCACCCGGTCCACCATGCCGCCCACGCTGAGCGGCTCGAACGGATCGTCTGGCACCTTCGCCGTGGTGTCAGAGGGGAAGCCCGCGAGGAGGTTTGGTGGCGGCGCCTCGCCATCCAGTTGCGGCGCTTGCGCGTTGATCGTCATCGGTGTCGGCCTTTCCGTAAAGCGTTGATCGCGTTGATGACCCCCGAGACGTGCTCCTCGCTGAGTCTCTCCCCCTCGAAGGCGTGGCTGAGCAGAATCTTGAGATCGAGCATCTGTTGTAGGTAGACCAGGCAAGGGGGGCACTCGTCGAGGTGCTTGGCGACGATGGGGCCCCACAGCCGGGGGTCGGAATCGACGAGTTCATCGACCAATCGGACGAAGTCGACGCAGTCGATGGCGGGGACAGTGTTGTCGTGGACGGTCATCGCAGATACCGCTTTTCCAATTCGTTGCGAAGATTTCCGCGGGCGCGGTAGAGCAGCGCGCGCTGGCCTTCGGCGGTGAGCTCGAGGAGTTCGGCCGCTTCTCCTGCCGAAGTCCCTACGATGTCACGCAGGATGACCAGTTGCCGTTGCCGCTGCGGCAGCGCGTCCAGCGCCGTGCGGACGTAACCGACGAGCTCGTTCTCCACGGTGTGGTCCTCCGGCAAGAAGCGGCCCGACGGCGGGAGACTCCAGTGCCCGGCATCGGGATGGCCGGCGGGATGCATGCGACCCGCCAAGGGATCGACATCGTCCGCCGACAGCACCTCGTGGTCACGGATGCGGGATTCCCGGCGGCGGTGCCGCGAGGCGGTGTTCTTGACGATCCCGAACAGCCACGTCCCGACCGACGAGCGGCCCTCGAAGGAATCCGCGGACTGAAGTACCTGCACCCACGCCTCTTGCACCGCCTCTTCCGCCACCGTCGGCGAATCCACCATGGTGCGGGCGAAATTGACCATCGGCCGGTGAAAGTCGCGCACCAGATTGACCAGCGGAATGCCGCCGACCACCCGTCCGGATTCGGTGCCGCCCGGCGGCACCGCCACCGGGGTCACCATCGTCTCGCACTCAGCCGCATGCGGCCAGCTCCCAGCGCAACTGCCCTTCGGACGGCGACTGGACGGGGATGAACGCCGCCTCCCGGTAGCGGCGACTTGCCGATGTCCTGCTCGCATACCCCTTGCCGCCGGCGGTGCGGATCTCGAGATCCGCACTGGCGCTGGATAATTCGGCCGCGGCAAGGCGCAGGGACAACAGCTCCCGCTTGGTGGGCGAGGAGTCCCCGCCCACCGCCGCGGCCAGATCAGCAAGTCTGGCCTCCGCGGTGGCGAGCTTTTCGGCGACGTGGTCGACCTGGGCGCTGAACACCGCGTTGACGCCGCCGAGGCCGTCTTTGGCCTGCTCCACCGCGGTCCTGGTCAGTCCCAGGCACATGGCTGCCTGCAGGATCAGGAACGTCGGGCGGACCGCTTGCAGGAAGCCCCCGAAATCGCCGGACAACACTTGGGCCGAGGGGACGTACGCGTCGGTCAGGTTGAGGTTGGACGAGGCGGTGCTGCCCATGGCCAGCAGCTCGAAGTGGTCGCCGACCGCCACGCCCGGCGTGTTCAGCGGCAGAGCCACGATAAGTCGCTCTCCGGCATCGGTGCGCACCGCGGTCACCATTGTCGAATCGGGGTAGAGGTTGCTCGCCCACCTGATCGGACCGGACACCCGGTAGCCACTGTCGACCGGCGTGGCCGTCAAGTCGACGCTGCCGCAACCCGCGGCCTCCTTGAACGCCGATGCCATCGCGGTCACCCCCAGCGTGGTGCCGGCGAGGAGTGGCTCGGCAGCGCCGGCACTGAAAGGCGTTGCGGCCGTGAGCAAGTATTCCACCGCCATCCGGTGGGCCCACAGCGAGAACCCGGTGCTCATGCATTCCCCGGAGATCAGCCGGACCACCTCGGCCATCTCGGGGAGCCTGCCGTCGGCGTTGGCGGGTGCTCCCACCCCGAGCAGACCGGCCGCACCCAGGGCGGTGAAGCTGCGGCGGGAGTGATGATCGCCGCGGTCCAGCGCCCCGGCGTGGGCCCGGATGTCCGCCAACAGTCCGACATCCAATTGGCCGGCCGGCGGGTTCAGCGTCGCAGTCATATGACCTCCTGGGCCGAGTGCTTCCACGCGTAGTCGAGGAACTTGCCGTCGAAAGTGACGACCACTCTGTCGCCGTCGGGGTGTGGGCGCCTCCGCACGCTCAGCTGAAAGTTGATCGCGCTCATGATGCCGTCACCGAATTCCTCGTGGATGAGTTCCTTGATCGCGGGGCCGTAGACGGCCAGCGCCTCATGGAATCGGTAGATCGTCGGGTCTGTCGCCATTTTGGCATCGCCGCCCCGATACGGCATCAGTTGCAACACCGCGACCGCCTCGTCATCGAGGCCAAGCAGCGATGCGACCGTTGATGCGTCACCGGCGGTCAGCGGGTGCTGCCCGAGGAGCGCCGCCACGGTCCATACGGGGTCCTTGCCGATGGACTCGGCGATTTTCGCCCAGCTCAACCCCCGCGCGGCGCGGACCCGCCTCACGACCTCGGCGAGATCGGTCTTCGTCAATGCAGTTGCCACAGCAGCCTTCCCGTCCCCATGCCTATTCGGCGAACAATGCCGAGTCGACGGTGACCGGGTTGCGGAACGTGTTCACCACGGGTGACCAGGCGATGGCGTTGTCGTGGATTTCCTTGAGGGTCGCCTTGTCGGCGTCCCCGGCCAGCGTCACCCGGCAGCGGACCGCGCTGAAGCCGAGACGTTTTCCGTCGGGAGTGTCGCCCACACCCCACACCGCGGAGATGTCGATGTCGCCTTCCATCTCGACCTCGATCTTGGTCAGCGTCACCCCACGATGCGTCGCATTCGCCAACAAGCCCACCGAGACGCAAGAACCCAGGGCGGCCAGGGCGGTCTCGGAGGGGTTGGGCGCGGAGTCATCACCGAGCAAAGCGGGCGGCTCACCCACCAGCATCGGCGCCAGGTCGCGGACGTAGGTCATGTTCCGGAACCCCGTCTCGCAGACGGTCTTGGCTTTCAGGGTCTTCTTGCCGGTCTCCGGGTTGGCCCTGGCGTTACACGACAGTTTGTCGAGGCCTTCGGCGTCGATGACTAACGCGTCGGTCATGGAAATCCCTCCGTTCTTGCTGATCTTGCGGCTTCACGGAGTTAGTGCTCGGCGGCGGCCGATGTGTGACGGCGGACGGTTTTGATTTACCTGACCGACACGATTGCTCACACGGCCGAAACCCGACCCGTCGAGCGGCCCCCGGCGCTCAACGAGATTTGCTTAGCCGAAAAGGTTTTGCCCGATGTAATGGCCTTCGGCGGGCGCGGGCGGTACCGCGAAGATTGCTGAGCCGATGTGGCGGATGTATTCGTTCAGCAGGTCGTGGGCGCCCAACCGGTTCTGCAGGCGAATAAAATCTTGCGGATCTTTTTGATACGAAACGAACAGCAGCCCGGCGTTGAGCTGACCGTTGGCGTCGAGGCCGTCGGTGTAGTTGTAGGACCGGCGCCGAATCATGATGCCGTCGTTGTTCTCGCGGGCGACCAAGGCGACGTGCGACGTCGGATCGATGAGCGGGTTACCGTCGGCGCCCGTGGCCGCGAAGTCGGGGGCATCGAATTCGTCCCTGCCGCTCAGCGGTGCACCCTCTTCTTTGGTGCGGCCGAAGATCCGCTGCTGATTGCCGATGCGGTCGACGTCCCACGTCTCGAGGAGCATCCTGATCTTGCGCACCACCTGATACGTTCCGCCGTTCATCCACGGCTGGTCGCTGTCCCGGACCCAGACGAATCGGTCGTACTCTGCCGCCGTGGCGACGTTGCGGGTTCCGTCTTTGAAGCCCAACAGGTTTCGCGGGGTGTGCTGGCCCGGTCCGGCTGAGGCTCGTCCGAATCCCAGCACCGCCCAGGACGGCGACACGATGTCGCGGCCCAGGCGGGCCAGGTTCCGCACGGCGTGGTAGCAGACCTGCGGATCGTCGGCGCACGCCTGGACGGACAGATCGCCGCCGCGCAGGCGCGGGTCGAGGTTGTCCCCGTTGAGCGGCGGCAAGTCGGTGAACACGGCGGGCCGCCGCGGCGCGAGTCCGAACCGATCGCCGAACAGCGCCGGCCCCAGGCCGATGGTGACGGTGAGGCGGGCCGGACTGAGTCCGAATGCCTCCCCGGTATCGACGGGTGGCTGCACGTCGACCCGTGGTTGCACGGTGCCGACGGGCTTTCCCTGCTGCAGGATCGCGGCCGCGGCCGACCAGCGTGCCAGCAGCGTTTGCAAGTCCGCGCGCTGAGCTCCGGCGGCCAGCGAGAACGACATGAACTCGGCGTAACGCTGTGGCGGCGTGGCGATTCCGCCCTGATGCGGCTGGCCGTAGAAGGGGTAGCTGCGGCCCAAGTCAACGTCGTCATCGCCCCCGGCGACCGCGCCGCCGCCATCACGCCCGGCCAGCGCGTAACCGGCCGCCCCTGCACCGGCGGCGCCGGTGAGACCGGCCACCACGGCGCCGCCGAGCATCCGTCGACGCGAAACCAGCACGCCTTCATCGGGTTTGGCCGCCCGCTCGCTCACGGTCAGCCCGCCGACACCACTTTTGGGGCGACCGCCGACAGGCTCTGGTGCAACGGCTGAATGATCGCGGTCAGCTTTGCGGCGTCGGTGGCTCGCAGCGCCGGGGTGTAGGTCCGGAAGCCACCCAACGCGGTCGGATCGCGGTATCCGTCCAAAGTGTCCAGCACCGTGCGGAATTGGCGATCGATCTGGCCGACGAGATTGCCGTCGATCTTCTCCAGGCCCGGCCGCAGCGATGCGTAGGCCTGCCGAGCGCCTTCCACGTTGGCGGAGAAGTCGACGAGGTCGATGTGGCTGAAAGCCTCCTCCTCTCCGGTGATCTTGGTGTTCTGGATCTCCTCGATGAGGTCGCCGGCGCCGTTTGCCAGATCCTCGGGCTTGTACTGCAAGAGGGCGACGATGGCGGTCAACTTGCCCACGTTGCCGACCAGTTCGGAGCTCAGAGCCGACGTGGCGGGCGTAATCGCGCCGCCCTGCCAGAGGTCGCGTTCGATGGCATGGAAACCCTTCCAGCCGACCTTCGCGTCGACGGGGGTGGACTCTCGCATGTCGATCAGGTAGTCGAGGCGGCCCGCGTTGTCGCCGACCGCGAAGCCCAGCAAGATGAAGCCCTCAACGGCGGACTCCGAACGCTCCCAGAAGGAGCGCGCTTTGGCGTAGGCGGCCTTCGCGGCGTCGACGTTGCCGGCACGCACCGCCGCGTCGAGTGCCTTGACCCCGTCGCCGAGCTGACCGATCTGCTGGACGACGTATGCGGCGTAGTCCTTGGTGCCCCGGTTGAGGGTGTCCGCGATGCCGCCGGTCGGCCCCACCGCCGCCCGCCCGGTGACCGTCAACGTCTGGTATTCGTTGCTCGCGCCGGGGCAATACAGCTGATACGAGCCGCCGTCGAGAGTCACGGTGAACGACGCCGGGTCCAGCCCGGGTGCCAGGTCCTCCTTCTCGCCGACGATCCGTTCGCCCTTGAGTAACTCGACTTCGCTGATGCCGGGTGCGTTCGTGTTGGCGACCGTGAATGTCACCGGGCCGGCGGCGAGGTTCGTGTTGTCCAGCGCGCAGGCCTCTTTGCCGCCCCGGTCGGCGAGAGTCACTCGCACCGCGTTCGCAGCGCCGGGGTTCCCGCGGCTCACCTCGCCGCCGGACGGACTGCAGGCGGTCGTCGCGGCCACGGCCAGGGCCGCCGCCGCTCGCGGTAATCCGCGACAGCGTCGCCTCCCTGCCCGGCGCTGGCCAGTCACGGGGCCGGCTGCGTCACGAAGTCGATCAGCTCCTCGACCCGGCCGATCAGCGCGGGCTCGAGGTCATTCCAATCGCGCACCCGCGAACGGATATGGCGCCAGGCCCTGGCGATGTCCGCCTGGGTCGCGTGCGGCAAGCCGAGCGCGTGACATGCGCCGCGCTTCCACTCGATGTGGCGCGGCACGTCCGGCCAGACGGCCAGGCCGAGCCGCTCGGGCTTGACGGCCTGCCAGATGTCGACGTAGGGATGACCGACCACCAGGGTGTGACTGCCGCCCGGCCCCCGCCGGACGACGTCGGCGATCCGCGCCTCCTTGGAACCCGCGACGAGGTGATCGACCAGCACCCCGAGCCGGCATTCCGGGCGGGGCGCGAATTCCGCCACGATGTCCGCCAAGTCGTCCACGCCGCCGAGGTGCTCGACGACGACCCCTTCGATCCGCAGGTCCTCGCCCCACACCTGCGCGATGAGTTCGGCGTCGTGGCGGCCCTCGACGTAGATCCGGCTGGCCCGGGCGACCCGGGCGCGCGCGCCCGGCACGGCCACCGAGCCCGACGCCGTTCGGGTGGGGCCCGCGGGCGCCGCACGGCGTGGCGCCGTGAGGATCACCGGCCGGCCATCGAGCAAATAGCCAGGGCCCAAGGGAAAGCCACGCACGTGCCCGCGGCGGTCCTCCAGGTCGACCCGCCCGTACTCGACTCGCACCACCGCCCCGACGTAACCCGTCTGCGCGTCCTCGACCACCAGGCCGAGCTCGGCCGGGTGCTCGGTCGAGCGGGGCTTGCGCCGGCCCGCGGCAAGGACATCGGTTCCATAGCGATCAGCCACGCGGCAATAGTAGAAAGCCTTGCTGTCAAACGTCGTTACGGCGCGCCCGCCAGGGCCGCATCGTGGCGAAGATCGCTCGTTATTGCGGTACGTCGCCGGGCCGTAAAAAGTGTGTTTTAACTGTGTGGCGTTACTGAGCTGATGACATTGCCGATGGTACGTTGCTATTCGTAAGAACTGCTGCTCATTCTCGAGCGGCGGTGAGCGAGGTGGGATGATGGACCTGGCCCTTTGGGTGTCGAGCATCGTGGCTTTCGTGCGGGCCGGCTATCCCGCCGGCATGCCAACGACCGGACATTCCCCCTTGGCGGCCCTGGCTCGGCGACGACTGAGCGAGGACGAGATCCGCGCCATCGCAAGCAAACTCATGAGGCGCCAATTCTGGCCGATCAATCCCGTTGATATCGGAGTGGAAATCACCCGGGTCACCAATCAGTTGCCGTCACCTTCCGACGTCGAACGGGTCGAACACCGCCTCAACGAGATCCGCTGCGCGCGGGGATAGCTCTCACCGGGTATTTGAGCCTGCGCAGGCCCGCTTTTCGCCGGGCCACCGCACGCCGCGAGGTAATCCGGGTAGTTCCACGTCCGCAGAAAGTCTTGGCCCGCCTGCACTCCCCGTTGGTGCAGGGCCTCGCGTTGCTCCGAGGTGATATCGAAGTCGATCGGGCTGACCTCGTCGGCGGGAACGAAGATGGTGCGCCGAACGGTGCACGGATCGTCGATGTACGCGTTGTCCTGATTGCTCACCAGTGTCTCGATCGCGGCGATTCCCAACGAGACTGGACCGTGAACCGGATGCGTGGGCGGGATCCCCGGACGCGCGGACAGTCGGATCCCGAATGTCGGCCAGCGCGGCTCCGCCCCCGGGCGGTCGAACAACTCCACCGGGAAATCGGACAGCAAGCCGCCGTCGACCCAGGTAGCGCCGCCCACCCCGACGGGTTGGAAAACATACGGAATCGCCGACGAGGCATGCACGGCACGGGCCACCGAGAAGTCGTCGGGGTCGATGCCGTAGGAACCGAGGTCCCAGGGAATGCGCACCAGCCGGCGCCGGGACAGATCACTGGCCGTCACCACGAGCGACCATGCGAACTGTTCCGGCTCTTCGCCCGTGCGCAAGTCGCCGAAGGTCCGCACGCCCAAGTCGGCCAGCAATCCCTCGAGCAACCGCTCCAAGTACGCCCCGCGGTACACACCGTCCGACACCAGCAACGACAGCGCTCCGCCGATCACCGGCACGCGCCCGATCATGCTGCGATCCAGAAACTTCCGGTAGTCGATCGACCGCATCACTTCCACCAGTCGGCTCAGCGGTTCGCCCGCGACCTCTAGCGCCGCCACCAGCGACGCGACGACCGAGCCCGCGCTGCTGCCCGCCACCCGCGGGAACCGGTAGCCGGCCTGGGCCAGCGCGTCGACCGCCCCGACCAGCCCGATGCCCCGGACGCCGCCGCCTTCGCAAACCAGATCGGCGCGCGATGTACTCACGTCCGCCATAGCCGTGCCCCCTCAGCAGATTCGTTGGCCGTCGACACCGAAGAAGTGCAGGTGTCCCGGTTCCGGGTGCAGGCGCACCCGGCTGCCCTTTTGCGGAGGCCGGCGCCCATCGGCGCGCGCCACCACGGGCTGGTCGATGACCTTGCCGGAACCGGTGATTCGACCGTACAAGTAGGCGTCCGCTCCCAGTTCCTCGACCACGTCGACCTCCATCTCGACGCCCTGACCGCCCAGCTCGAAATGCTCGGGGCGCACCCCCACGACGACCTCACCCGCGGTACCGGTGAGCTCCCGCGGTATCGGGATGCGCCAATCCCCCAACGAAACAGACGAATCGACGATCGGCAGGGTGAACAGGTTCATTGCCGGGGACCCGATGAATCCCGCGACGAAGACGTTGACCGGGTTGCGGTACAGCTCGCGTGGGGCGGCAAACTGTTGCAGCACGCCATCGCGCAGAACCGCGACGCGATCCCCCATGGTCATCGCCTCGACCTGGTCGTGGGTGACGTAGACGGTGGTGGTGCCCAGCCGCCGCTGCAGCGCCGCGATCTGGTTGCGGGTCTGCACGCGCAACTTGGCGTCGAGGTTCGACAGCGGCTCATCCATCAGGAAGACCTGCGGGCGGCGCACTATCGCCCGCCCCATCGCCACCCGTTGACGCTGCCCACCGGAAAGGTCCTTTGGCTTGCGGTCCAGATATGGCTGCAGATCAAGCAGTTTGGCCGCATCCAGGACGCGGTCACGAATTTCGGCCTTCGGTGTCTTGGCGATCTTCAAGGCGAAGCCCATGTTCTGCGCGACGGTCATGTGCGGGTAGAGCGCATAGTTCTGGAAGACCATCGCCACGTCGCGGTCCTTGGGATCGACGGTGGTGACGTCCCGGTCACCGATCCGGATGCGCCCGGAGTCCAGCGTTTCCAGCCCCGCCACCATCCGCAGCGAGGTCGTCTTGCCGCATCCGGACGGGCCGACCAGAACGACGAATTCTCCGTCGCCGACTTCCAGATCGAGCCTGTCCAAGGCCGGGCGATCTGTCCCGGCGTAGCGCCGCGTCGCTTGCTCGAAAGTCACTGAGGCCATGGTTTATCCGTTGAGTCCCGTCACGGCGATGCCCCTGACGAAGGACCGCTGCGCGATGGCGTAGATGAGCACCAACGGCAGCATGATCAGCATTGACGTCGCCATGATGATCGGCCAGCGCGCGACGTATTCGCCCCGCAGTCGTACCAGGCCGAGGGTGAGCGTGGCCAGGCTGTTGCGCTGCAGCATCAGCAGCGGCCACAGGAAGTCGTTCCAGACGTTGACCCAGGTGAGCACCGCAAGCACCATGACCGCGGGACGGGCGTGGGGCAACAGGATTCGCCAGTAGATCTGCCACGGCGAACAACCGTCGAGTATCGCCGCCTCCTCCAGGTCGGTCGGAAGCGTCCGAAAGAACTGACGCATCAGGTACGTGCCGAAAGCGCTGCCGAACAGGCCCGGCACGATCATCGACCAGGGTGTGTCGACCCACCCAACGGTCCGCATCAGGATGAACTGCGGGATCACGGTCACGGTCAGCGGCACCATCAGCGTGCCGAGGTACAGCACGAACAGCGTGTCGCGCCCGCGAAAGTCCAATCGCGCGAACGCGTATCCGGCCAACGAGCAAAAGAAGACCTGCCCGGCGGTCACACAACCGGCGTACAGCACGGTGTTGAAGAACATCCGGGCGAAGGGCATCAGCGAGAACACCTCGGTGTAGTTCGACCACCGCGGGTGCGCCGGCAACAGTTTCGGCTCGGTGATCTCGCCTTCCCTCTTCAACGAGCCGGACACCGCCCAGGCGATCGGGAACAACCAGCACCAGGCGATCGCGATCAGCGCGGTGTAGACCAGCACTCCGCGGACGACGTTGCGCGTGAACAAGCGCTCAGCCGAGGCCACGAGAAGTCTCCCAGGACCGCTGCCGAGTGATCCGCAACTGCACCACGGTCAGCACCAGCAGGATGGCGAACATCACCCACGCCAGCGCGGATGCGTACCCGAACTCCAGGAAGGAGAACGCGTGCTGGAACAGCATGATGCCCAGGACGTACGTGGCGGTCTCGGGTCCGCCATTCGCGCCATTGAGGACATACACCATGTCAAAAGCCTGGAACGCGTGGATGATCGAGATGACGCCGACAAACGATATCGACCCACGGATCAGCGGCACCGTGATGGATGTGAACTGCCGGATCTCGCCCGCCCCGTCGATTCGCGCCGCCTCGTAGACGGTCTCGGGAACACCCTGCATCGCCGCGAGCAAGATGACGGTCGCGAACGGCACGCCGCGCCACACGCTGACGATGCACAGTGAGACCATGGCCCACCGTGGTTCGACCAGCCACGGCACCGGAGGAATCCCGATCCAGCCCAGCATGATGTTGAGCAGCCCATTGTCGGTGTTGAAGACGAACTGCCAGACGACCGCCATCACCACCGACGAGATGGCCAGCGGCAGAAATACGATGGTACGGAAAATGCCGATGCCCTTGACCTTGCGGTTCAGCACCCCGGCCACGACGAGGCTGACGACGATGGTCGGCACGACCGTTCCGAGCGTGAAGATGACGGTGTTGCGGATGGCGATCAGGAAGAGCGGGTCGGAGGTGAAGAGCTCCTGAAAGTTCCTCAGGCCCACGAACTTCGGCGGCCTGAAGACGTCCCACCGCTGAAAGCTCATGTAGAGCGAGAAGCCGAGCGGGAAAAGCATGAACACCGCGACGGCTGCCAGGTTCGGCGCCACGAAGAGGCGTCCGGCCCAGGCGCGCCGCCGCCAAGGGCCGGCGCCCGTGGCGGGTTTGCGGGTGGCGGGGCTGATGTCGGCCGACGTCATGGGGTGCGCAACACCTCGTCGATGGCGGGAGACACGCCGGTCAGCGATGTCGCGGGCCGCGATCCGCGCAGCACGGGCCCGAAGCTTCGGTCCATCAACGCGACGATCTTCTCCCACGCCGGGGTGACCGGCAAACCTTCGGAGTAGGCCGGGCCTTGGGTTAGCACGGTGAGGTTCCCGACGTTGCGGTGCGCCGCGGCGAATCCGGGTGAGTCGAGCGCGGATCGCAGCACCGGAACGAAGAGGCTGGATTCACCGATCAACGCCTGCCCGACGGGGCCGGCCGCGAATTTCACGAATTCCCATGCTTGTTCCTTGCGTTGACTGCTCGCGGAGATCGCCAGTCCGGTGGAGCCGATGTTGGAGTGCGCTGCCTGTCCCTGCCGTCGCGGTCCCACCGGCAACGAGGTGACATCGAAGTCCAGGCCCTCGGCCCGGATGAAGGTCTGGTATCGCCAGTGGCCACCCATCGCCATGGCCGCCTTGCCCGCCGCGAACAGGTCCGGCGTCGACATCGACTGCACCTCTGAGGCGTTGGGCGCGGCCTTGTGTTTGAGAGCCAGGTCGGCGTAAAACTGCACCGCCTCCGTGAAGGCGGCGTCACCGAAGTTGAAGTGGGTCGGGTTCTTCAACGGTGTGGACCACGGCACGCCATTGTTCATGGCGAACAACCCGGCGGAGTAGTACGAAACGAACATGTTGACGAACCCCCATTGGGTGACTCGCCCACCACTTCGCTTGGTGAGCGCGGTGGCGGTGTTTAGGAATTCGGCGAAACTCCACGGTCGTTCCCACGAACTGGGCGGCGCGGGCACTCCCGCCTCGGCGAACAGCCGCTTGTTGTAGAACAGGTAGTTGCCAGACCACTGCTCCGGTAGCGCGTACTGGCCTCCGTTGTACGTGAAGATGTCGTACAGCGCCCCGATGCCATCGGACTTCAACTCGTCCGCGAAGGCCTGGTCGCGGGACAGCATCGTATTGAGGTCCAGCAGCACGCCGCGGGCGGCCAACTCGGCGTAACTGAGATCCCACGCCATCAACACGTCCGGGCATTTGCCGCCGGCGCAGAACGTCGACAGCTGCTGCATCACGCCCGGAGCCGAAAGCACCGGGCGGACCTTGATGTCGGGGTGGCGCCGCATGAACTCGTCGACGATGCGAATCCTGGCATCGCGTTCGTCGGGGTTGGCCGCGAAGAAGAATGTCAACGCGTCTTCTTCCGGAGCGCAGCCGGCGCCCCATGGCACCATCGATGCCGCCGTGAGCGCGCCGGCGCCACGCAGCAAGCGGCGCCGCGCGAACGGCTTATCGAGCATGGTCCTTCCGTTCTCGCCCCGTTGGCGGCCGCCCGGCCGGCGGCGTCTGATGTCCTTGGTACCCGATGCGGCTGTGGTGTTGCTGGGTCGGCCCGCTCGGGAGTGCCAGCGCGGCCGCCCGGATCCGGGTGGGGTCCCCGGTGATGTCGATCGCGCGGATGCGGTCGTCGGTTCCAAGCGTGATCAGCAGTAACACCTCGGCGCGCCCGTGTGGCGCTATCACGATGCCCGGTGCCCCTTCGACGAGCATGACCACGCCGGCGCGGGCCCGCTGCGCAAACCGCCGGGTCTCCTCGGCAACCTGCCCGGCGCCGCGCAGCTGGATCGGAACCTCGTCGGGCACCAGCGCACGATCGACGGTGCGCACCACGTCCGGGGCCAGCAGCTCGAGCAATCTCGCGATGTCGCCGCCGCGGGCCGCGGCCAGAAACGCTTCCACGATCTCCAAGTGCTTTGCCGCGCGCTCCGGTTCGCCGCCCGGGTCGGCCTGCAGCCGCCCGCGCGCCCGGCTCGCCAGCTTCTTCGCCGCTTCCGGCGAGCGGTCCAGCAGGTCGGCGATCCTCTCGAACGGCACTGCGAACACGTCGTGCAGCACGAACGCGGCGCGCTGCGCCGGCGAGAGCCGGTCGAGCACCACCAGCAGTGCGTTGCTTACCGACTCGGTCAGCAGAGTCTCCTCGTCCGCCGGCGCCGAGGCGCTCGCCGTGAGCCGATCCAGCTCCTCGGTTGTGACAAGCGGTTGTTCGGCGCGCCTGTTGCGGGCGCGGAGCTGATCGTAGGCCTCGCGGGCGGTGATCGTCGTGAACCAGCCGCTGAGGTTGTCGACCGCGCCGTAGTCCGCGCTGCTGGCTTTCAGCCACGCCGACTGAACCGCGTCCTCGGCGTCGGCGGCCGAACCCAGCAGTCCGAACGCGACCGACCTCAGATGCCGCCGGTCCGCGTCGAAGTGCTGCGCGAGATCAGCCAGATTTTTGTGCGCGCTCATAGGTCACCTTTTCCGCAGAGGAACCGTCAAGAGAATGACCGCGTCCATCGAGCCCTCTGTTGCGAAGGAGGCCAGCACTATGACCTTATCGATTCTGCGCCGTGGAACGCGCGGCGACCGTTCGGCTCGCCGCGGGAAAACCGGCTGCCCGGCAAGGATTTGACACCCATGATTACCGCATCCATTGCGATCACCCTGGTTACCGCCGCTATCACCGCCGGGATCGCCGTGGCCGACCTCGTCCCCGCAAGGTTCGTCCTGGCGAACTCGGCCGAAGTCGGGGTGCCGCGGTCGTGGCTGCCGGCGCTGGCGACGACCAAGCTGGCCGGGGCGGCCGGGCTGGTCGTGGGAGTGCTGGGCCTGCGCCCCTTGGGAATCGCGGCCGCTGCCGGGTTGGTGCTGTTCTTCGTCGGCGCGGTAGTGACCCACCTGCGGGCCCACGTCCTGTACAACATCGCGTTTCCCGGGACATACCTGTGCTTGTCGGCGGCATCGCTGGCGTTCATGGTGTTGCGCTGACCGGGTGGCGGTCAGGCCGGGAAATAGCGGATCCGGTTGATCGCGTTCCCGCGCGTGTCCGCGAGGATGATCCCGCGCCCACGGCCGGAAGTGAGCGACATCGTCACGGTGAGACTCGCGCTGATTATCTTGGTCGGCCTGGCCCCGTCGAGTCGTTCGACGAGCTCGGCCAGGTCCACCCCATCGTGATCGCCGAGAGTTATTGTCGCGCCTGGGGATAACGCTCGCGCGGCGGCAGTCCGATCGCCGCGCGCGGCGGCGTCGAGGAACGACTGCACCCACTTCTGGTGCCGCGCACCGACCCGCCGGAATCCCGCCATGAAGCCCACCGTGCCGCGCAGCCGCTGGTTGCTCAACAAGCCTCGCGCCAGTTGCAAACCGGGCGACACCGCGCGCGGTCCGGCGCGGAAGAATTGCCGCATCATGGCCGGCAGTTCCCAGTATGCCCGCAGTTCGCCAACGCGCCAGTCGCCGTTGACCTCTCGCATGTCGTAGCGCAGGAACGCGGGGATGTGCATCGTGACACCGGCGCCCATGGCGACCTCGAGCTCGAGGTCGCGCAGAACGGCGGTGCCGAAGACGATGTCAAGGTCGCGGTGGAATGTGATGTCGCGCGGGCCGATGAAGGTGTCATAGAAACGGCTGATCTGTTCGCGACCGACGTGCGGCCGCGAGCCGACCGGGTCCTCGACCCGGCCGTCGTCGGTGAACAACCCCACCCAGCCTTCGCGGTCGTGCGCGGCGGTCGCCCGCGGCGAGCGCTCGACGGCGGCGAGGAGGCGTTCCCGCTGCGGTGCGAGGCCCGTCACGGTCCCCCGACCAGCTCGACGCCCGCGGACCGCAGCTCCTCCAGCGCTTGCGCGGCCGAATCCGCGGCCACGGCCGCGGTCAGGTCCACCAGCACCCTGGTGGACAGCCCCGCCCGCGCGGCGTCCTTCGCCGTCGCCCGCACGCACTGGTCCGTGGCGATGCCGACCACGTCGACCTCGTCCACCCCGTTCCGCCGCAACCAGTCCAGCAGCGGGGTCCCGTTCTTGTCGACGCCCTCGAACCCGCTGTAGGCCGCCGCGTAGGCGCCCTTGCGGAAGACCGCCTCGATCCGGCTGGTGTCGAGCTCGGGCCGAAAGTCCGCGCCCGGGCTGCCGGCGATGCAGTGCGGCGGCCACGTCGATGAGTAATCCGGCCGGTCGGAGAAGTGGTCACCCGGCCGAACGTGGAAGTCTTGGGTTGCTACGACATGCTGGTAGCCCGGCTCGCCGGTCAGATAGTCGTTGATGGCGGCCGCCACGGCGGCGCTGCCGGGCACCGGCAGCGAGCCGCCCTCGCAGAAGTCGTTTTGCACGTCGACGATGATCAACGCCCTCACGGGTTTTACCCTAACGGTGGCGACCGGCACGGGCCTCACCTGGGCGTATTGGTCGGGCGGTTTGTTCGCCAACCAGTCGGGTAATCCCCCGGCCATGGTGATCCGGAGAATCGCGCGTCCATTGCTGTCAGTTGCTTTCATCGGCCAAGGGGTTAACTCCCTGCTCAACCCCAAGTCGGCCGCGGCCGCCGCCGCGCCGGCAGTGGATGGTTTGCAGGCGCTGCCGAATTCGGTCAGCGGCAGCATCCCGAGTGACCCCGAGACGATCGCCCAAATCAATGCCGCCGTTCAGATCGGCGGGGGCCTGCTGCTGGCCACCGGCAGGCTGCCCCGTATCGCGTCGGCGGCGCTCGCCTTCACCGTGCTGCCGGCCAACCTCGGGGCGCACTCGTTCTGGAACGAAAGCGACCCGCAGGCCAAGGCGCAGAAGCGCCAGCAGTTCCTCACCGACCTCAGCCTCGTCGGCGGGTTGCTGATCGCGTCGGCCGACACGGCGGGCAAGCCGTCGCTCGGATGGCGCGGCCGCCGCGCGGCCGAGCGGCTCTCCGAACGGGTGTCGTCGGCGCTGCCCGGCTCCGACGACGGCTTAGACACGGACTTCTCGGAGTTGGGCGAGAAGATCGTGCACGGCCTGCACATCGGCGCCGAGCGCGGCCGCGAATTGGCGAGCACCGCCGCAGAACGAGGGGCTCCGTACGCCGAGGCCGCGCTCGAACGCGGCCGCGAATTGGCCAGCACTGCCGCCGATCGAAGCAAGCCGCTGGCCAAGAAGGCCCGCAAGCGCAGCGAAGAGCTCGCCGACGAAGCCGCCGACTGGGCCGCGCCGCTGGCCAAGAAGGCGCGCAAGCGCAGCGAAGAGCTCGCCGACGAAGCCGCCGACTGGGCCGCGCCGCTGGCGAAGAAGGCGCGTAAGCGCAGCGAGAAGCTGGCCAAGAAGGCGCGCAAGCGCGGCGAAGAACTGGCCGGCACGGCCTTGGATCGCGGCGAGGACCTCGCCGACACCGCCCGCGCGCGCGGCGCCTACCTCGCCGAGACGGCCCGCGCACGAGGCGGCTACCTGGCCGACACCGCGCGCGAACGGGTCGGCGAACAGGTCAAGGCCGGCCGTCGCAAGCTGTCCTGACCGGTCAACCGTCCTCGTGTAGGAAGCGGTCGATGATCGCGTCGACACCCTGACCGATGTCGATGGTGGCGCCGGCCTCTTCGGCGCTGAGTGGCTCGAGCGCGTCGAATTGCGAGCGCAGCAGCGCGGCCGGCATGAAATGGCCCGTGCGGGCCGCAAGCCGGCCGCTGATGAGGGCGGGCGAACCGGCGAGGTGCAGGAATTCGACGGGCGGGCAGTGCGCGCGCAATTGGTCGCGGTACTTGCGCTTCAACGCCGAACAGCTGATCACTCCGCCGTCCCGGTGCCCGGCCAGCCACTCGCCGACCTTGTCCAGCCAGGGGCGGCGATCGTCGTCGTCGAGCGGCTCGCCGGCCGCCATCTTGGCGATGTTGGCCCGTGGGTGCAGGGTGTCGGCATCCACGAACGGGACCCCCAAGCGTTGCGCGAGCGCCACTCCCACGGTCGACTTGCCCGAACCCGAGACGCCCATCACCACGACGGGTGCCGGTCGGCTCATTCGGACCGTTCGTCGACGTTGTTGCGGTTCCACTCCACCCAGCCGACGCCGCTTCGGCCGTCCGCCGTCTCGACGGTGGCCCACGCCCGGGGGAACTGGCTCACCCGCCCGTCCGCGGCGGTCAGCCGCACCGGCCCGTGGCCGCGGACCTCGACGTCCGCGGTGGTCCCGCCGGGGTTGAAGATCAGCGTGGCGTTGTGCGGTAATCCATTCGTGCCGAAGGACTCTCGCGATTCGACGGTTTGCAGATCGGTAACCCTTGCGGCGGCGTCCTGGGCGTACCCGATGCTGAAGGCCGGCACACCGGGGATTCGGATGTTCACCCCGTGCAGATGCGTGCCGTCGTCGAGGTGCAGGGCGCACCACAACCAGTCCATGCTCCACCAGTCGCGCACGCCCCAGGAGTGATCCCGCTGGCCCGGCACCGACTCGAGGCGGTAGCTGGCTTCGTCGACGGTGACCGTGCCCGAGACCTTGCACGGGATCTCGTAACGCGTCGTCAGGCGGTACTTGTACGGGACGCCGTCGGTGGCCCACACCAAGCTCATCGTCATCTCGACGGGCGTACCCGGCTCTCCGCGCAACAGCGCCGACGGATCGGGGTAAGCCTGGGCGCGCGCACGCAGGTCTACGCGGTACGCCTGCAGCGGCGTGGTGGCCCGATGGCCGAGTTCGAAGGCGTCGGTGCGCAATTCCCACGGATCCGGCGGCAGCGGAACCTGGGCGTCAACGGCGACGGTCGCCATGGCGGGGCCGCACAGCAACGCGTGCACCCAGGCCTGCCGCTCGTTCGTCATCAGGCCCAGGCGGAACCAGCCGCCTAATCCCTGTGCGACGTCGGCGAAGTCGGAATACCAGCTCTCACTCCACAGCGGCTCGGCGGTCGGAGTGTGCGCAAGTTCGTCGTCCTCCGAGGGCCGCAGGGGTTCGGGCGTTTGGGCGGCCGGGAGCGTCGCTAGCGCATCGGTGTCCAGCACATGATGGCAGTGCCGTTGCAGCATGGTCATGAACATCCGGTCGCCACGCTCGGTGCGTTCCACCAGCATCGAGGAGACGATCGCCATCATCACACCGAAAAAGCTCTGCCTGCGTACGCCCTCGGTGACGTCGGCGAGGGTCAGGGGCGCCGCGGGGCCCAGCGCCTGGTGGTAGGCGCGCAGCAACGCGTCGTAGTGCTCGCGGCGATCCTGTGTCGGCAGGGCGCAGCCGAGGAAGTAGGAGAGATCGGTCAACGCCGGGCCCCACGAAACCGTCTGCCAGTCAACGACAGTCAACGGGCGGTCCGCCCCGGCGGCGCCGAACAACAGGTTGTCCAGCCGGTAATCGCCGTGCATCAGGCCCTGGATGCGGTCCGGCGCCCCTTCCTGGGCCAGGTATCCGTCGAAGGACGCGACCAGGCGTTCGCACACCATGCGGTGCTCCGGTGCGATCTGGTCGCCGTAACGGTCGACGAAGCCCGCATAGAGCGGGGCGATCATCGCCTGGTTGAGCGGCGATTCACGGTTGAGCCACGGCGCCTCGGCAAGCGCGGTGTCGCCGAGTAGCGGTCCGTGCAGCCGACCCAGCTCGACCACGCCGAGGTGCGCCTGTTCGACTGTCGCACCGGCGATTTCATCCCCGACGACCGCGGGCCCGGCATCGCCGAGCAAGAGATCGAACGCACCGGTCGAGGTGTCGACGGCGGCGTGGTAGCAGGGCGCGATCGGCCCGCCCAGGCGCGGAGCTATGTCGCCGTAGAAACGCACTTCGCGCTCGTAGAGGCCCAGCACCAGCCCCGTTTGCCGACTCACCGGGTCGGTCGCCGCGACCTTGAGGACCACCGACGCGGGCCTACCGGGCGTCGCGGCGCCATCGGCATAGCTGAGCCGGACACGGTAGCACTCGCTCATCTGTCCGGTGCCGATGCGTTCCACGGAGAAATCGGCGACGGGCCCGGCGCCGATCGCCGATTCTAGCCATGCGGCGGTGAGGTCGCCGGGTCGTTCGATGACCTGTGCGGTGTAGGCATGCATGCGGGTCAGCGTGCCAGGTCACCGCGCCAGGGAGAAGCCGTCCCAGGCAATCCGGCGGTGGGGATGTGGATCGAATTCCACACGGCTCTTGCGGTCGAAGACCATGACGGCGCGTTCGGCCGTGCTGTAGGTGGGCCAGTCGTCGCCCGGCGCTCCCGTGCGGCTGAAGGACCGCCACCGCCGTTGCACCTGGTTGCTCACCCGCAGGGCGGCGCGCCGGTCGGCGGCGGCGGTCAACAGGGCACCGAATCGGGTGCGATAGACGTCGAAGACAGCCAGCAACTCGGTGGCATGGGTGGCCCCCAGCCCCGACCAGCGCAGCGTGCGGGGTGCGTAGTCGTATCGGTAGAGGTACGTGGGCGCGTGAGCGCTGTGCGCCTCGGCGATCTGCCAGGCCGCCGACCCGAACGCGAAGTCGCCGCCGAGCTGGATGCACGCCTCGGGCGCGGGGTAATCGGGGTAGGCGGAGGTAATGCGTTCGCGCGCAGCCGGTTCCGTGTCGGCCAGCAACTCCTCGATCATGGCTTGATTGGTCGGCAGCATTTTGAGGAAGCGGGTGAACAGGCGACCCTCTTCGGCGTTGGTGCCGACGATGAGCGGCACCCGGTGGGCCCGGCCACCGCGCATCGCCTCGACCGGATCGGTGGGAACGACATCGTCGCCGGCGACCGGGCCGATCGGAAAGGCGCCCAGCCTGTCCTCCATGCCCTGGTCGATCAGCCGGTGTTGGGCGTCCACCAGTTGCGCCGGCGACACCTGCATCAGCACCTCGGCGGCGTTCTCGCGGCGCGCACCCAGCAGCTCGGCGAAGCGCGTCGCGAATTCCGCCGCGGTCTCTCGCGATCGAACCATGCCGGCGGCCGGACTCTCCGAAATCGCCCGGGCGAACAGCCCTTCTGCGGCGGGCACTGCCAGCAGGGTGGCGGTGATATGCGCTCCGGCGCTCTCCCCGAAGATGGTGACGTTGTCCGGGTCGCCGCCGAACGCGGCGATGTTGTCCTTCACCCAGCGCAACGCCATCACCAGATCGCGCAGGAACAAGTTGCTGTCGATGGTGATGTCCGGGGTGGAAAGGGACGACAGGTCCAGGCATCCCAACGCGCCCAGCCGGTAGTTCACCGATACGTATACGCAACCGCGGCGCGCCAATGCGGCGCCGTCGTATAGCGGTGTGGCCGAACTGCCCAGGATGTAGCCCCCGCCGTGAATGAAGACCATGACGGGCAGCGGCTCTTCGGCCGGGTCCTCGGGGGTGACGACGTTGAGGGTCAGGCAGTCCTCCCCCATCGGCTGATAGCGGCCGACACCCAACAGGGTGTAGCGGCGCTGCTGGGGCGCGCAGTTGGCGAAGCCGTGGCAATGCCGCACACCCGACCACGGTTGCGCCGGCCGCGGCGCCCGCAATCGCAGGGGCCCGACCGGCGGCCTGGCGTACGGGACGGATCGCCAGCGGTGCACCCCATCGCGGGTGAAGCCTTCCACGGTGCCGATGGTCGTGCGTGCGCGGACGATGCGCTGATGCATAACCCGACGTTAGCCGACATGACGGGCGTAACGCGCGCGCAGCGCGTTAGCTATGGGCACGGCGGTTTAGCCTGACTGGATGCGGATCGCCGCGCTGCTTGCAGCGTCGTTACTGATCGCCAGCTGCACTCACACGGTCGGCGGCCAGTCCCGGCAAACGAAGACGTCGGGAAGTGCCGCCTCCACCCCGTCCGGAGGCAAACCGCCGGCCCCCGCGGCCGCTCCGGCGGCCGGGGCCTCGATCTCCGACGTCATCGCGTGGATCGAGGCCGGGCATCCCGCGGACCCCGGTCACTACCACGATGCCATTCGCGACGGTGCGACCACGCCACTCGGCAACGACATCGCGTTCACGGCCGCCGCCGGCAAAGCATCGTGCACGACGGATTCCAAGCACACCGGGTCCGCCCTGCTGTGCCTGGTGAGCCTGACGAATCCGCCGGCCGCGCCCGCTACCTCCTACGGCGACTGGCAAGGCGGCTGGGTGACCTTCGACGGGGTGAACCTACAGGTGGGTGCGTCGCGCGCCGATCCGGGTCCGTTCATCAACGGCGAGGGTGCGGAGCTGGCGAACGGTGATTCGCTGTCATTCGGCGACTATCGCTGCCGGGCCGATCAAACCGGGTTGTACTGCGTTAACTACGCCCACCAGTCCGCCGCGCGGCTGGGTCCCGCGGGCATCGAGCCGTTCGGCTGCCTGAAGCCGGTACTGGCGCCGGATGGCGTCGGTACCGCGTTCACCTGCTGACCCGATCAAGGCATCGCCGGGTTCGCGCGCTTTGCGTCGCACCAACTCCGTTGTAGGCACACTTGGCCCCGAACGACGGGTCAGACACCCACCCGCCGCCAGCCGTCGGCCGCGCGGGCGGCCCGGATCAGCACGTCGCACAGTTCACGCAGCTCGCTCGACCGGGCTCCTTCGTCGAGGGCGGTGACGACATCTTCGGCCGCGCACCGCACCTGGTAGACGCGGTCGGACAGGTCGGCGGCGTCATCGGCCGACAGGACCACCGCGTCCGGTGGTAGGGCCAGCGCGGCGCCGCGGGTCAGCGAGGCGCGTTGTTCGTACGCCCGCTGGCGGCACGACTGCCGGCAGTACTGGCGGCGACGTCCCATCCCGGCATCGGACACGTCTCGACCGCACCAGCGGCAGGGCTGCGGATGGGTGCGACGGCTCACGCCTGCCGACTTTAATCGGGATCCCACGGTGATCCCGGTATCATTGAAGGTCGCGTCGCGTTCGCGCGCTGCCGAAAACGGGAACTAGGCAGCGCGCCGCAAACGTTTGGCAGACGGACAGAAATGCACTACAGCAAGCCCGACAGCTCAAGAAACCTAGAGGAGTAGCAACATGGCTGATCGCGTTCTTAGAGGCAGTCGCCTCGGAGCCGTGAGCTACGAGACCGACCGCAACCACGACCTCGCGCCGCGTCAGCTCGCGAAGTACCGCACCGAGAACGGCGAGGAGTTCGAGGTGCCGTTCGCCGACGACGCCGAGATCCCCGGCACCTGGCTGTGCCGCAACGGCTTGGAGGGCACCCTGATCGAGGGTGACCTGCCCGAGCCGAAGAAGGTCAAGCCGCCGCGTACGCACTGGGACATGTTGCTGGAACGGCGCAGCGTCGAAGAACTCGAAGAGCTGCTCAAGGAGCGGCTCGAGATCATCCGGACGCGCCGCCGCGGCTGATCCGGCCGCCTAAGTGCGGTTTTTGGCGCGTTGGCTGCCGGCGCCGCTCTTGCGGCCGTCTATCCCCCAGCGGGTGACCTTGACCAGCGCCTCGCGGATGTTCGATCCGCTCATCTTGGAGACGCCCAGTTCACGCTCGGTGAAGGTGATCGGCACCTCCACGATGGAGAACCCGTTGCACACGGTGCGCCAGGTCAGATCGATCTGGAAGCAGTAGCCCTTGGAGTCCACCGCCTCGAGGCCGATCGCCTCGAGGACTTCCCGCCGGTAGGCGCGGTAGCCCGCGGTGATGTCGTGGACACCGATCCCCAGCGCGAGCCGCGCGTAGGTGTTCGCCGTCCAGGACAGCGCCCAGCGCCGCCACGGCCAGTTCCGCACCGACCCGCCCTCGACATAGCGCGACCCGATCGCCAGATCGGCTCCGGCGTCGAGCGCGTCCAGCAGCCGGTGCAGCTGCTCGGGCGCGTGGCTGCCGTCGGCGTCCATTTCCACCAGCACCGAGTAGTCGCGGCTCAGGCCCCACGCGAAGCCGGCCAGGTACGCCGCGCCCAGGCCGTCCTTGGCGGTGCGGTGCATCACGTGGGTGCGGCCCGCGTCCGCGACCGCGAGCTCCTCGGCGAGCTCGCCGGTGCCGTCGGGGCTGCTGTCGTCGACGATGAGCAGGTGCACGTGGGGGCATGCGTCCCTGAGCCGCCGGTGGATCACCGGCAGGTTCTCCCGCTCGTTGTAGGTGGGGATGATCACCAGGACGCGCTCGCTGGGACGATTCCCCGGGCCGCGGGGCGCCGGCTGGCCGGTGGTCATGTAGCTCCTCTGTGTCGCCCGAAATTACGCGACGGTCGTCGGCCGCCCTCGTGGAGCGGAGTGTAGTCACCGCCGTCCTCCGGCGGCGCCTGCTCCCCGCCCTGGGCGGGCGGGCTGTCCTCGTCAAGCGGGGTTTCGCCCGAGGGCGCACCTGCGTCTGGGGATTCGTTCGGGGCCTCCGACCTCCGACGAACCGGACGTGCGAACCAACCATTCTGCCGTATCCCGGCCAGGATCGCCGCCGCGGCCGCCGCGACCAGCAACCACTGCAGCATCGGGCCCCAGCGCGTCGCCGGCGTCAGCTTCGTCTTCAGGCGCACCTGAATGTCCAGGTAATCGGGTTGGAAGAAGTCGGTGCGCACCAACTCGGCGCCGTCGGGGGCGATCACAGCGCTGATCCCGGTGGTGCCGGCGACCAACACGTAGCGGTCGTGCTCGACGGCCCGCACCTTGGCGAAGCCCAGCTGCTGTTCGCTCATCGTCTTGTTGAAGGTGGCGTTGTTGCTCGGCACGGCCAGTAATTGGGCGCCGTTGAGGACCGC
Source organism: Mycobacterium sp. E1747 (assembly GCF_001667775.1). Taxonomy (GTDB): domain Bacteria; phylum Actinomycetota; class Actinomycetes; order Mycobacteriales; family Mycobacteriaceae; genus Mycobacterium. The sequence goes on along the minus strand of NZ_LZJI01000040.1, from coordinate 65,583 downwards.
TTTGCGCGGGCCGCGGTCGAAGATCACTTCCCAGCAGGTGGCCACGCCGATCGGCACCCCGGCGATGTGCACGACGTCACTGCCCGGTCGGGGCACCATGTTCCCGGCCCGGTTGGCGTAGCCGGATAGATGCTTGAACAGCCACCGCATCGGCAGATATTCGCCGAACGGCTGCACGATCTCTTTGTCGTGCCGGTCGGCCGGCCCGGTGGACGGATTCCACACGATCATCGTGTTGGTGTATTCGGGGTTCTCCGGTGGGGTGCCGGGCAGTTCCGACACCGTACCGATCAGGATCGGCGCGCCGATCGCGGTCGCGGCCTGCGAGATTTCCAGCGCGGCATCGACGTTGGCCAGCGGGTCGATGTCAGAGGAATCCTCGGGCCAGATGACGAACTGGGGTTGTGGCGCATGTCCCGCGCGGACATCCTCGGCCAACCGCAGCGTCTGACGGACGTGGTTGTCGAGCACCGCCCGGCGTTGGGCGTTGAAGTCGAGCCCGAGGCGTGGCACGTTGCCCTGCACCAGGGCGACGGTGACCGAGGGCTCGCCGCCCGACCCGGCGCCGGCGTGCCGAACCTGCGGCCAAACGACGACGGACGCGAACAGCACCAGGCAAATGCAGACGCCCGGCAGCACCACCGCCGGCGGTGCCGCATCCACCTTCTCTTGCTCTCCGCCGACACCGCGCCGCACCCGATGGCCGGTGCGCCACCACTTGACGATCTCCAGCTCCATCGCGGTCGCGCTGAATCCAATCAGCACGATCGCGATGGAGAGCAGTGCGGGGCCCCCCAGCTGGGCCAACGGCAAGAAGGGGCCCTGCGCCTGCCCGAACGCCACCACTCCCCACGGGAAACCGCCGAATGGGACGATCGATTTCAGCCACTCCTGGGCCGTCCACACCAGCGCGAACCAGACCGGCCAGCCCGGCAGCCCGCGCACCAGCACGGCGCACAGACCGAAAAGCGCGGGAAACAGCGCACACGTCATCGCCAGCACCATCCAGGGCACGGCGCCGACGAGCGTGCTGACCCACGGCAGCAGCGGCAGATAGAACGCCAGCCCGAACAGGAACCCGTAGCCCAGGCCGCCGGCCGCAGTCGTCGCCGGATGCTTGAGCACCCATGCCAGCAGGGCGGCCGCGACGACCGCGCCCCACCACCAGTTCAGCGACGGGAAGCTGGTGAAGAGCAGTACGCCACCCGCTAGGGCACACACCAACCGCGCCAGCCGCGGCAGCATGGCGGCCCGGATGCCCGGCAGCCGCGCGAGCGACCCCGCCGCGAGCCCCGTGACCGCCCGCAGGGCCACGCCGCCCACACGCTGCGTCACAGGCGGGGCGCCGGGTTCGGTGGCGCCGTCGTCTGGGGTTTCCGGGGCGACGTCGGCGGGTTCGTCGTCGCGATCCGATTCGGCTTCGTCGCTGATCGGGTCGGGGTCCGGATGCGCCCCCGGGTCGTCGGCCACCGGGTCGGAATCGTCGGCCTGGCCGGGACGGTCTTTTCGGCCGAACCGTTCCCTAGCCATGGATGACAGCGCCCCGATGTACCGTTCGTCGGCACCGTGGCAGGGCGTCGGTCGGGCCCAAACGCGGTAGGGCCGGGACGCGGGCGCGCGGGTCGGTCGACCACCGCGCAACGGCGCCGCGGGGTGCGCGGACGTCCAGGGCCCCGGCGTCCCAGACGGCGTAGGAGGCGGGCGCGCCGGGCACCAGGGTTCCCGTCCTGCCGTCGTGAATGCCGGCGGCGCGCCAACCGCCGCGGGTCGCGGCGGCAAACGCGGCCCGCGCGGAGACCGCGCTGCCGGGGGTGTGGTGGTTGACCGCTGCGCGCACGCTCGCCCACGGGTCGAGGCCCGTGACCGGCGCATCGGAACCAAGCGCGAGGGGCACGCCTTGGGATGCTAACAGCGCAAACGGATTGAGCCGACTGCCCCGATCGGCGCCCAGGCGCCGCGCGTACATGCCGTCGGCGCCGCCCCACAGCGCGTCGAAGTTGGGTTGCACGCTGGCGATGACGCCCCATCGGCCGAGTTGAGCGGCCTGCTCGGCGGTGACCATTTCCAGGTGCTCCAGGCGGTGCCCGCACCGGGCGACGGCCACCGCGCCGAGGTCGGCGACCACCCGTTCGAGGGCGGCCACCACCGCGGACACCGCGGCGTCGCCGATGACATGGAAGCCGGCGGTCACCTGAGCCTCGGTGCACGCGCGCACGTGCGCCTCGACGACGTCGGGGTCGAGGTAGCAGGTGCCCAACCGGTCGGCTGCGTCGGCGTACGGCTCGTGCAGCCAAGCGGTGCGCGACCCGAGCGCGCCGTCGACGAAGAGATCGCCGGCCAGCCCGCGGGCCCCGGTCTCCTCGACGAGCGCCCGCGCCCGCGCCGGGGTGCTCACGGCTTCACCCCAGTACCCGGTCACCTCGACGCCCTGATCGAGCGACCGCAGCTGCAGCCAGTCGTCGAGCCCGCCGATCTCGGGTCCAGCGCATTCGTGCACCGCGACGATGCCGGCCGCCGCGGCGGCCCGCAGGGCGGCGGTGCGCGCTTCGGCCAGCTGCTCTGACGTGAGCAGGTCGCGGGCGACGGCGCGGACCAGGTGGTGCGCGTCGGCGGTGAGCGGCTGGTCGGGGTCGAAGCCGGCCGCCGCCGGCAGCCCCGCGACCCGACGGCGCAGGGCCGTCGAGGCCAGCGCGGAGTGGACGTCGACCCTGGACAGGTAGGCGGGCCGGTCTCCCAGGACGGCGTCGAGGTCGGCGGTGCTCGGCGCGCTGTTCTCGGGCCATGACGACTCGTCCCACCCGTGCCCCCAGACGGGCCGGCCCGGGTGGGCGGCGGCGTAGTCGGCGAGCAGCTGGAGGCACTGCGCCCGCGAGCCGGTCGCGCGCAGATCGAGGCCGCTGAGCGTCAGGCCGGTGGCGGTCAGGTGGATGTGACTGTCCACGAATCCCGGTGCCACGAAGGCGCCGTCCAGGTCTTCGACCACGGCCTCGGGGAATAGGTTGCGGGCCACGTCGTCGCTACCGAGCCACGCGATGACGTCGCCGCGCACCGCCATGGCGGTGGCGTCGGGATGGGTCGGGCTGTGCACCCGGCCGTTGACCAGCAGCGTGGTCGGCGTGTGGCTCACAGGGCAAAACTACGTGGGGCCGGGGCGGGGCGATCAGTCCCAGGCGGGCCGGCCCGGGAATCCGCCGCGCACCGGTTCGTTTTCGAGGGCGGGCGGCCGGTAGTCGCGGACGTCGACGACCTCGCCGTCGATGTAGCCGTCGGCCGCGGCGCCGCCCGGCTGGCGCGCGCCGGCGCCGAACAGCGTGGTGTCGGCGAGCAGCGGCATCCGCCGCCGCAGGCCGCGCACCGCGATCGCGGCCAAACCGGGTCCGACGACCGACCGTACGGGCCGAACCATCAACAGCAGGCCGAGCGCCGTGGTCACGAGCCCGGGTAGCAGGACCAGTAGGGCGGCCAGCGAGACCAGCGTCCCGTCCCGCAGCGCGGCGCGCGGTTCGGCCAGACCGGAGCGCAGGTGGCCGACCTGACGCAGCAGGTGCGAGCCCATCATCGGCACCAGAAGGCCCCATCCGAGCAGGAAGGTGCCCGCCAGCGCCAGCAGCGTCCAGCCCCACCCGATCGCCGAGACCAGCGCGACGACCGCCGCGAGTTCGACGATGGCGTAGCCGAGAAACAGCCGTGACAGCATGCCAGGGCAACGTTCGTCGACTGCGCCGAAGTTCCCATGGTGGTGTGCGGGGCGATTGCAGTTAGATGACGCTATGACCACGATTGAGATCGACACGCCCGAAGGACCGATCGACGCGCTGCTGGACCTTCCCTCGGGTCAGGGCCCGTGGCCGGGCGTCGTCGTGATTCATGACGTGTTCGGCTACGCCCGCGACAAGGAGTCGACGAACAAGCGCATCGCCCAGGCCGGCTATGTGGCGATCACCCCCAACATGTACGCGCGGGGTGGCCGTATCCGCTGCGTCGCCCGAGTGCTGAAGGAGCTGCAGACGCAACGCGGCCGCGCCCTCTCCGACATTCTGGCGGCGCGCGATCATCTGAAGGCCCTGCCGGAATGTTCCGGCCAGGTCGGCATCGCGGGGTTCTGCATGGGCGGCCAGTACGCATTGGTCATGTCTCCCAAAGGTTTCGGCGCATCCGCCCCGTTCTACGGCACTCCCCTGCCCCGCAACCTCGACAAGACGCTGGACGGGGCGTGCCCGATCGTGGCGAGCCTTGGCGGCCGCGACCCGTTCGGTCGCGGCGCGCCCGAGAAGCTGCGCGAGACCATCGCCAAGAAGAACATCACCGCCGATGTGAAGGTCTATCCCGGTGCGGGACACAGCTTCGCCAACGACCTGCCCGCCCAACCCCTGCTTCGGATCGTCGGATTCGGCCACGACAAAGCAGCTACCGAGGACGCCTGGGGCCGCGTCTTCGCGTTCTTCGGCGAGCACTTGGCGGCGGGCGCGACGACGTAGCCGCGTCAGTTGAGCTTGCGCGACAACACCGTCGCGAACGTGTGGGTGTCTCCGGGCCAGCGCGCCGATACGTAGTCACCGTCGTCGACGACGAATGCGGGCCGCGGGTCGGTGGCGGTGTCGCGCGCCACGCCGGAGGTTTTGCGCCGCCAGTCCGGTGAACCGCGCGCCACGTCGCGGAAATCGGTCGGATCTTCAAGTGCGCGAGTGACTTCCGCCTGCACCGACATGTACCCTGTCGCCTGGCCGGGCTGCTCGGTGTAGGTGCGGTAGTAGTTGTGGTCCCAGAACCGGGTCACGCGTGTCAACCGCCACGCCAGGCGCTCCATCGCCCACGTCAGGGCCGTGGTCCGGCGCCCGTAGAGCACCGAGCGGCCCGTCTCGGGGTCGACGCTGCGGGCCGCGAGCAGCACACCGTGACAGATGGCGGCGACGACGATGCCACGCCTGAAAGCTTGCACCACTAGCCGATGCAGGATGTCGCTGTCGATGTAGCTGCGCATTCCGCGGGCCCGATGCCCGCCGGGCAACAGCAGCGCGTCGATGCCGTCAAGGGTGGCTTCGGCCCAAGCGACGGGGTGCTGGAATTCGTTTGCGCTCAACATGTCCCGATACGCGCTGCGTCCGTCTTTGTTCGCGCGCAACATCAGCCCGATGGCCGGAAGGGCGCCCAGCACCGGCAGGGCGGACCAGATATCCAGGCCGCGGCCGCTCACCATGATGTCGTCCGCCGCGCCGGGTGCCCCACTCTCGGTGGCGAACACCACCCGATGCCCGTGGTCGGCCAGGACGCGCCAGCTGACGGCGACCTCGGTCGGGTCGAAGTCGCGGTCGGGGATCGGGATGAGGACGGCGCCCATCGGCCTTACGTCGGGGCGACTTTCAGTTCGAGGCCGACGTTGTTGTCCATGCCGCCGCGCAGCTTGCTGAAGAAGTTGAAGACCTTGCCCACTACGCCGTAACGCCGTCCGATCGCGTCGTAGACGGCGGCGGTTTGCGACTTGTCGAGGATGGCGGCGGTGCCTTCGACGGCCTCGCTGGTCGGTTTGCCCTGCATGGTGCAGGTGGCCAGCGTGACCCGCGGGCTGTTGCGGATCCGCTTGACCTTCCACGACTTTTCTCCGGTGATGACCAACAGCCGATCCTGATCGGCTGCGGCCCAGATCGGCGTCGGCTTGGGCTTGCCGTCCTTGGTGAACGTGGTCAGCAGGAGGTATTGCGCCTTGGCGAGATCGGCGAAGGTCGGCGTCACGGTGTCAACCTACGCTCGTCAGCCCCCTCGTGCCGAATGTGCGGCCAGACGCACTCTCGTTGGGCCCAGTGTGCGGCCAGGCGCACCCTCGCGTCACGGGGGTCAGCCCTCCAGGTCACCCTCGCTTTCCAACAGCGCCTGGCGCAGGGCGTCGAGCGTGTCCGGTTGCGGCCGTTCCCACATGCCGCGGCCCGCGGCCTCCAGCAGCCGTTCGGCCATACCGTGCAGTGCCCAAGGATTGGACTCCGCCATGAACTTCCGGTTTTCGGGGTCCAGCACGTAACTCTGGGTGAGCTGCTCGTACATCCAGTCGGCCATCACCCCCGCCGTCGCGTCATAGCCGAACAGGTAGTCCACCGTCGCCGCCATTTCGAAGGCACCCTTATAGCCGTGCCGGCGCATCGCCGCCATCCAGCGCGGATTGACCACGCGGGCGCGGAACACCCGGGCGGTCTCCTCGGACAGCGTCCGCGTCCGGATCGCGTCGGGCCTGGTGTTGTCACCGATATAGGCGGCCGGCGCCTGCCCGGTCAACGCCCGGACCGTGGCCACCATGCCGCCGTGGTACTGGAAATAGTCGTCGGAATCGGCGATATCGTGTTCGCGGGTGTCGGTGTTCTTGGCTGCCACCGCGATGCGCCGGTACTGACGGTTCATGTCGTCGACCGCCTCGCGGCCCTCCAGTTCTCGGCCGTAGGCAAAGCCGCCCCACGCGGTGTAGACCTGCGCCAGGTCGGCGTCGTCGCGCCAGTTGCGGCTGTCGATCAGCTGCAGCAGCCCCGCGCCGTAGGTGCCCGGCTTGGAGCCGAAAATCCTTGTGGTGGAACGACGCTCGTCGCCGTGCTGCACCAGGTCGGCCTGCGCGTGCGCCCGCACGTAGTTGTCGTCGGCCGGCTCGTCTAGGCCGGCGACCAGCCGCACCGCGTCGTCGAGCATCGTCACCACGTGCGGGAAAGCGTCGCGGAAGAAGCCCGAGATTCGCACGGTCACGTCGATGCGCGGGCGACCCAGCTCGGCGACCGGGATGGGGGTGAGGTCGACGACGCGTCGCGATGCATCATCCCAGACGGGCCGGACCCCCAGCAGAGCAAGCACTTCGGCGATGTCGTCGCCGGCGGTTCGCATCGCCGAGGTGCCCCACACCGAGAGCCCCACCGACTCGGGCCACTGCCCATGATCGTTGCGGTAGCGGGTCAGCAGCGAATCCGCCAGGGCAACACCGGCTTCCCAGGCCAGCCGCGACGGCACCGCCTTGGGGTCGACGGAGTAGAAGTTGCGCCCGGTGGGCAGCACGTTCACCAGGCCGCGCAGCGGTGAGCCCGACGGCCCGGCCGGGATGAATCGACCGTCCAACGCGTTGAGCACCTGGTCGATCTCGGCCGCGGTGCCGGCCAGCCGGGGCACCACCTCGGTGGCCGCGAACCGCAACACCGCCGCGATCTCGGGGTTGTCGGTGATGCGTCCGGCGGCATCGGGATCCCAGCCGCTGGCCTGCAGGGCCGCGACGAGTCCACGGGCCGCGGCCTCGGCCGAATCGACCGAGGCGCGTTCGTCGGTGCCGTCCTCCGCAAGGCCCAGCGCCTGCCGCAACCCGGGGATGGCCTGCTCGCCACCAAACAGCTGGCGGGCGCGTAGGATCGCCAGCACGAGGTCGAGTTCGGTTTCGCCCGAAGGCTTTTGGCCCAGTATGTGTAGGCCGTCGCGGATCTGTACGTCCTTGATCTCGCAGAGCCACCCGTCGACGTGCAGCAGCATGTCGTCGAAGGAGTCCTCCGGGGGGCGCTCGGTCAGCCCGAGGTCGTGGTCCATCTTGGCGGCCCGGATCAGGGTCCAGATCTGTTGGCGGATGGCGGGCAGCTTGCCCGGATCCAGCGCGGCGACGTTGGCGTGCTCGTCGAGCAATTGCTCCAGCCGGGCGATGTCGCCGTAGGTTTCGGCGCGCGCCATCGGCGGAATGAGGTGGTCGACCAGCACCGCGTGCGCCCGCCGCTTGGCCTGGGTGCCTTCGCCCGGGTCGTTGACCAGGAAGGGATAAATCAGGGGCAGATTGCCGAGCGCGGCATCGGATCCGCACGCGGCCGACATTCCCAGCGTCTTGCCGGGCAGCCATTCCAGGTTGCCGTGCTTGCCCAGATGCACCACGGCGTGCGAACCGAATCCGGTGTCAAGCCAGTGGTAGGCGGCCAGGTAGTGGTGGCTGGGCGGCAGGTCGGGGTCGTGGTAGATCGCCACCGGGTTCTCGCCGAAGCCGCGGGGTGGCTGCACCATCAGCATCACGTTGCCGGCTTGCATTGCGGCGATGACGATTTCACCGTCCGGGTCGTTCGTACAATCCACGAACAGGTCGCCGGGCGGCGGGCCCCAGTGCCGTGTCACCGCGTCGGTCAGTTCGGCGGGCAGGGTGGCGAACCAGGCGCGATAGTCTTTGGCGGACAACCGGATCGGGTTGCCCGTCAATTGCCCCTCGGTGAGCCAGTCGGGGTCCTGACCGCCGCGTTCGATCAAGGCGTGGATCAGGGCGTCACCGTCGTTGGCGTCCAGCCCGGGGATGTCGCCCACCTGGTACCCGCGCTCGCGCATCGCGCGAAGCAGGGCGACGGCGCTGGCCGGTGTGTCCAGGCCCACCGCGTTGCCGATCCGGGCGTGCTTGGTCGGATAGGCCGAAAACACCAGGGCCACCCTCTTGTCGGGCGGGTTGACCTGGCGCAGCCGCGCGTGCCGGACCGCCAGGCCCGCGACCCGTGCGCACCGTTCCGGGTCGGCGACATAGGAGATCAGCCCGTCGTCGTCGATCTCCTTGAAGGAGAACGGGACCGTGATGATGCGGCCGTCGAACTCGGGCACCGCTACCTGCGTGGCCACGTCGAGCGGGCTGAGCCCGTCGTCGTTCTCGCTCCACTGAGCCCGAGAACTGGTCAGGCACAATCCCTGCAGGATCGGAATGTCAAGGGCAGCAAGGTGTTCGACGTTCCAGCTGTCGTCGTCGCCACCGGCGGACGCCGTGGCCGGCTTCAGTCCCCCGGCGGCCAGGACGGTGACCACCATGGCGTCGGCGTCGCCCAGCCGTTGCAGCAGTTCGGGCTCGGCGGTCCGCAGCGACGCACAATAGACCGGCAGCGGTCGCGCGCCGGCATCCTCGATGGCGCGGCAGAGCGCCTCGACGTAGCCGGTGTTGCCGGCCAGTTGCTGCGCGCGGTAGTACAGGACGGCGATTGTGGGGCCGTCAGTCTCGGCGGCGTTCGGCCGCTGGAGCTCGCCCCACGTCGGCGTCACGACAGGCGGGCTGAACCCGAAGCCCGTCATCAGCACGGTGTCGGATAGGAAGGCGTGCAGCTGGCGGAGGTTTTCGACGCCGCCGTGCGCTAAGTAGATGTGCGCCTGCACCGCGATGCCGGCGGCGAGCGTGGACAGGCCGGTCAGCTCGGCGTCGGCGGCCTGCTCGCCGCTGACCAACACCGTCGGTACACCGCTGGCGATCAGCGTGTCGATGCCGCTCTGCCAGGCGCGATACCCGCCGAGGATGCGGACCACGACGATCGAGGCATCTGCCAGCAGCTCGGGCAGCACGCTCTCATCCAGGCGGGAGGGGTTGGCCCACCGATAGTTTTTTCCGCTGGAGCGGGCGCTGATCAGGTCCGTGTCGGACGTCGACAGCAAAAGGATGGTCGGCTCAGCCACCCTTCATTCGTACCGTAGGGTCGCCGCGATCCGGGCGGCGACCTCCGCGGCGACCCGCAGCGCCTCGGCGCTCTTGCCTGGCTCGTAGCGATCCGCGACCGTGTCGTAGTCGGCGCCCGCGATGGACCCGTGGTCGGCCGCCAGCTCCACCAAGTCCACCGGCCAGCCGACCGCTCGCAGGGCTTTGGCGAAGTCCCTGCTGGCCGTCACGGGGACGACGTCGTCGGCCAGGCCGTGCAGCAACGTGAACGGCGTGCCGGTGCGCACCGCCGTCAACGCGTCGGTCGGCACCCGACCGGTCAGCGGGTCAGGCACCATGAAAGCCCCGGCTAGGCAGATGGTGTGCGCCAAGCGGACGTCGCCGCGCAGGGTCAGGCCGGCCGCGGCGCACCCACCCATGGACCACCCGACCAGCACGACGCCATCGGGGTCGCCGGCGCGTTCCCGGGTGAAGTCGAGCGACCGCGACAAATCCCCGCGCCCGCCGTCGTCGGCGTGGGAGTTCCAGTCCGGCGCCACCACCGCCGCGCCACGCTCGGCGAGCATGCCGGCGAGCGGACCGAAGGCCGCACGCGCATCGGTCTGCATGCCATGCCACAGCAGGACCACCGGCTGGGCCGGATCACCGTAAACGTCGGCCAACCGGCCCGGGGCGTATTCCATCGTTCTCACGGCCACGAGGATGCCCGGCGCAGCGGGGATTGAATCGCCAGACGACACATGGCCCACAGATCACTAAGTACGGCGACAACCCGATCGGCCGGCCCGGTGGCTCCACGACCGCGGACCCCGTCGAGCTGGGTGGTTGGCGGCGGAAACCGAGCTCCCACCCGGTGCCCGGCGGAAGTCACCGGCCCGGCATAGCGAGCCACCGGGAAGGATTCTGAGTCTCTTGCATAAGCGGGTCCCGTTGCTGCCTGCGAATTCAGGCCACGCCTTTTCGGCGTAGGACCGGCAGCACGCCCTCGGCGAACCAGTACGCCTCTTCCAGGTGGGGGTAGCCCGACAAGATGAATTCGTCGAAGCCCAGCGAGTGGTATTCGACGATCAAATTCGCGACCTCCTCGTGACTGCCTACCAGCGCCGTACCTGCGCCGCCGCGCACCAGTCCGACCCCGGCCCACAGATTGGGGTAGATCTCCAGCTGGTCGAGGCGACCGCCATGCAGCGCCGTCATCCGCCGCTGGCCTTCGGATTCCGAATGGGCATGCAGCTCAGTCGCATTCGCGATCTGTTCGGCGCTGAGCTCGTTGACCAGTTCCTCGGCGACGGCCCACGCGGCGGCCGAGGTGTCGCGGCTGATCGTGTGCAGCCTGATGCCGAACCGCAGGCTGCGGCCATGTTCGTGCGCCAACGCTTGCGCCTTTTGGATCTTCTCGGCTGCCGCATGCGGTGGCTCCCCCCAAGTGAGATACACATCGACGAACTCGGCGGCGATCGCAAGGGCGGGCGGTGACGAACCACCGAAGTAGATCTGCGGCAACGGGTCCGGGGGCGCCGACACGCGCGCGTCTTCGACGTGGAAGTACCTGCCGGTGAAGTTGACGGCGTCGCGGCGCCACACCGAATTGACGATCTGCAGGAACTCGCCGGTACGGGCGTAGCGCTCGTCGTGGTCGAGCCAGTCGCCGAAGCGGCGCTGCTCACGATCGTCGCTGCCGCTGACGATGTTCAGCAGCGCGCGACCGTCCGAAAACCGTTGCAGCGTCGCGGCCTGCTGCGCCGCAAGAGTCGGGGGCACCAGCCCGGGGCGGAAGGCCACCAAGAACTTCAACCGCTCCGTTTCGGCCAGCAGCGCCGCCGCGGTCAACCACGCGTCCTCACACCATGTTCCGGTGGGCGTGAGCACGCCCTCGTAGCCGAGGCGATCGGCGGCCCGGGCCACCTCTGCCAGGTATCGCCGGCTGGGCGCGCGATGGCCGGCCGGGACTACATGGTGCGAAGACGCATGCGACCCCCCGACTATGGACCGGCTGTCGCCGGTGGTGGGCAGGAACCAGAAGAACTTCGCCGACATGCATCCCCTCCAATCAGCTGGCGAGGCTCGGCCGCAGCGCCTCATTGAATCGACGATCGACCCAGTCGGCGAACTCGGGTGACGACTGCAACTGACCCGCCGCCGCGAACAGGTCGGCCAGGCGCTGCTCCGAGGCGATCACGTCATCGCCGAGTTCTGTCGGCAGGCGCAGGCTGCGACCCTGCGCCACCGCCGAGACCTGTGGATCCAACCCGACTGCGGCGGCGTAGTCCTGGGCCCATTCCTGCGGGTGAGCCCTCGCCCACTGCACCGCCCTATCGAAACGCACCAACAGATCCGATAACGCGGTGTTGCGTTTCGGGTCGGCCAGCGCCTGATCCGACGCGACCCCGAGCCAATCGCCGTTGGTGACGCCCTGCGCCTCGGCGATGCTGCGCACGGGGCTCTGCTGCTCGGCCTGTGCCGTGTAGGGATCCCAGATGGCCCACGCGTCGGCCCGGCGTTGACTGAACGCCGAAAGCGCGTCGGCGGGTTGCAGGTAAACGGGTTTGATGTCCGACGCCTTGAGCCCGGCCTTGTCCAGCTGAGCCAGCAGGTTCGCGTGCGACGAGCTGCCTTTGGCCACCGCGACGGCCTTACCGCGCAGGTCAGCCACCGCCTTGATCGGTGAATCAGCATGGACCAGAATGCGATTGCCCGCGCCGCCACCACCGTAGGCGGAGACCACCTTGATCTTGGCATTGCTGGCCGCCCCGAAGATCGGCGGCGTGTTTCCGGTGATCGCGAAGTCGATCTTGCCGGCCGTCGCCGCCTCCACCTGCGGCGGCCCAGAGGTGAAGGTCGAGAACGCCACGCGGTACGGCAGGTTGTCCAGCTGGCCGGCGGCGCGCAGTAGCGATTCCGTGCCGCCCTTCTGGTCGCCCACCTGCAGCGTGAGACCCGACAGCTCCGACAACGGCACGGCCGCCGGTGCGGTCGACAGTCCCGAATTCGATTTGCGTGCAACGCATCCCGGCAGCAGCAAGCTGGTAGCCGCGGCCAGCGCTATGACTGCTAGCCACCGGGTCAAAGCCGCACCCCCAGCCGGTGTAGCAGCTCCGCTCGGTGCTGCTCGGTGTGTGGACCGGGATCCCCCGGGGCGCGGCGGGGCTCGTCGATGGCCAAGGTGTGCACGACGCGGCCTTCCTCGAGCACCAACACCCGATCGGCCAGCCCGACCGCTTCGTCGACGTCGTGGGTGATCAACAGCACACCGAACCCGTGTTGACGCCACAGATTGAGCAACAGCGCGTGCATGGTCAGTCGGGTCAGCGCATCCAACGCCCCAAAAGGCTCGTCGAGCAGCAATAGCTGCGGTTCGGCGACGAGGGCACGCGCGAGCGAAACGCGTTGCGCCTGACCGCCCGACAATGTCAGCGGCCACGCATCGGCGCGGTCGGCGAGCCCGACGTCGGCCAGCGCCCGCTCGGTGCGGCGCCTCACCTGCTCCTTCGGTAACCCGCTGCGGGTGAGGCCGTAGCCGACGTTGGTCCGCACATCGCGCCAGGGAAAAAGCCGTGGCTCCTGGAAAGCCAGCGTCGGCGCGCCCGCCACCACCCGGTCGCCGTCGTGGTCGCGCGAGAGCCCGGCCAGCACCCGCAGCACGGTCGACTTGCCCGAGCCGCTCCGGCCCAGGAGGGCGACAATCTCGCCGGAGGCCACGCGCAGCGAAACGTCTTTGAGCACTTGCCTGCTGCCGTACCACTTGTCGACGTGGCGCAGCTCGCCGGCGATCCGAGGGCGCGCGTGCGCCATCGCCCCGGGTTCCGCGGTGAGTGTCAAACCTGCCCTTTCAGTTCCGGTACCGCGAAGCGCGGCGTTCAATGAGGCGGACGATCGCGTCGGTGGCGATGCCAAGCAGCGCGTAGACGGTCAGCCCGAAGATGATCACGTCGATCCGCAGGAAATCGCGAGCGTTGTTGATGAGGAAGCCGATTCCCTTGTCCGCGTTGATTTGTTCGGCCACGATCAATGTCAGCCACGCGATCGCCAACGACTGCCGGAAACCTACCAGCACCTGTGGCGCGGCGCTGGGCACGATGATGCGGGTCAACCGCTGAAGGAACGAAAAGCCAAGCACGTCAGCCGTTTCGAACAACTTCGGGTCGACCTGTCGGATCGCCGAGAAGGTGTTGAGATACAGCGGGAAAACCACACCCAGCGCCACCAGCAAGACTTTTGGCAGTTCACCGATTCCGAACCACAGGATGAACAGCGGAATCAGGCCCAAGTGCGGCAAGGCGCGGATCATCTGCATCGGGGGGTCCACCGTCGATTCCAGCCAGCGGGACAGGCCGACGGCCGCGCCCGCCGCCACGCCGATTGCACCGCCCAGGGCGAGTCCCTCGAGGACCCGGATGCCGGAGATGTGCAGCGCACTCGCGAGTTGGCCGCTGCGGGTCAGCTCCAGGCCCGCATCGACGATCAGGGACGGGGCCGGGAGAACGTCCTGCGGGATCACGTTGAGAGCGCTGCCCAGCTGCCACAACGCGAGCAAGGCGAGCGGGGACGCGATGCGCACGAATTCCCATTTGCGGCGGCCCCACAAGCCGGTCTGACCGGACGCCGGAGCGCTACGTGTGTCGGCCGACGAAGCAGCGAGCGTGGTGGTGATGCTCACTATGTCGACGCTAAGGCCGGCCGAGCCGGTCGCGTAAGGGTTTTCATCTGCCTGACGACAACCTCGACCACCACGGGAGCGGGTGTAGCCGTACCGTGGATGGGTGGCCAGGATGCGCGACACCGACGCATGCCCGGGTGCGCTGCAGGTGCACCGGGCCGCCGACGGCGCCTTGGCGCGGATCCGGCTGCCCGGCGGCATGCTGACCGCGGCCCAGTTGGGGGCGCTCGCGCGGGTGTCGAGCGAACACGGCTCGGGGACGCTGGAGCTCACCGCGCGCGGCAACGTGCAGCTACGCGGGATCACCGAGGTGAGCGCGGCGGCCGAGGCGATCGCCAACGCGGGCCTGTTGCCCTCCGCGACGCACGAGCGGGTACGCAACATAGTGTCGTCGCCCCTGGCTGGCCGGGCCGGCGGGGCTGTCGACGTGCGGCCGTGGGTCGCCGACCTGGACGCGGCGATCTGCGCCGAGCCGAGCCTCGTCGAGCTGGGCGGCCGATTTTGGTTCAGCTTCGATGACGGGCGCGCGGACGTCTCGGGCCTGTGCGCCGATGTCGGGGTGCACGCACTCTGTGACGGCTGGGCGTTGCTGCTTGCCGGACGCGACACCGGCCTGCGGCTGACGGCCGGCGAGGTGATCGAGACGCTGCTCAGCATCGCGACACGTTTTGCGACGACGCGTGGAAGCGCTTGGCGTGTCAACGAATTGGACGATGTCGAGAGTCTGCTGCCCGGCGCGGAACTCGGCGCCGTCGCATACCCCGCGATCACCAGGCCGCCGGTGGGCTGGATCGACCAGGACTGGCCCGGCCAAGAAGGCAGGGTGGCGCTCGGCGCCGCGGTGCCACTGGGGGTGCTGTCGGCGAGCGTCGCGGAATACCTGGCGGCGATCGAGGCGCCGCTGGTGATCACGCCCTGGCGCTCGGTGCTGGTGTGCGATCTCGACGAGGGCCTCGCCGACGTCGCGCTGCGGGTGCTGGCCCCGTTGGGTCTGGTCTTCGACGAGAACTCGCCCTGGCTCGATGTCAGCGCCTGCACCGGCAGCCCCGGGTGCGCGCATTCGCTCGCCGATGTCCGGGCCGACGCGGCCGCGGCAGTGGGCGCGGATGCGGGAAGGCATCGCCACTTCGTCGGCTGCGACCGCGCGTGCGGCAGCCCACTTATCGGTGAGGTGCTGCTGGCGACCGGCCACGGATACCGCCAGCTTCGCGGCGATCGCCAGCGCGGCGAAGCCGGGCGCAGCGGGTCGCCGCCAGAACCTTAGGGTAATCGGGTGCTCGACTACATCCGCGACGCAGCTGAGATCTATCGCCAGTCGTTCGCGGCCATTCGGGCCGAAGCCGACCTGACCCGCTTCCCCGACGACATCGCGCGGGTGGTGGTGCGCTTGATCCATACCTGCGGGCAGGTCGACGTCGCCGAGCACATCGCCTACACCGACGACGTCGCGGCGCGCGTCGGCGCCGCCTTGCGCGGCGGCGCCCCGGTGCTGTGCGATTCGTCGATGGTGGCCGCCGGGATCACCGGCGCGCGGCTGCCGGCCGGCAACGAGGTGGTGTCGCTGGTGGCCGACCCGCGCGCCGCGGAGCTGGCCGCTCGCCGGCACACGACTCGTTCGGCCGCGGGGGTGGAGCTGTGGGCCGACCGGCTGCCCGGCGCCGTGCTTGCCATCGGCAACGCGCCCACCGCCCTGTTCCGGTTGCTCGAACTGATCGACGAAGGGGTCTCCCCACCGGCCGGGGTCCTGGGCGGGCCGGTCGGATTCGTCGGGTCGGCCCAGTCCAAGCAAGAGCTCATCGACCGCCCGCGCGGGATGTCGTATCTGGTGGTGCGGGGCCGCCGCGGTGGCAGCGCCATGGCCGCCGCCGCCGTCAATGCGATAGCGAGCGACCGCGAATGACGCCGCGGGGCACGCTCTGGGGCGTCGGGCTGGGGCCCGGGGACCCGGAACTGGTGACCGTCAAGGCCGCGCGGGTGATTGGCGAGGCCGACGTGGTGGCCTACCACAGCGCCCGGCACGGCCGCAGCATCGCGCGTGGCATCGCCGAACCATATCTACGGCCCGACCAGATCGAGGAGCACTTGATCTACCCGGTGACCACCGAGGTGACCGACCATCCCGGCGGCTACGCCGGCGCGCTCGAGGACTTCTATGTGGAAGCCAGCGCGCGCATCGCCGCTCACCTCGACGCTGGCCGCAATGTCGCGCTGCTCGCCGAAGGTGACCCGCTGTTCTATAGCTCGTACATGCATTTGCACACCCGGTTGACGCAGCGGTTCAACGCCGTCATCGTGCCGGGGGTGACGTCGGTCAGCGCCGCCTCGGCGGCCATCGCGAGCCCGTTGGTGGCCGGCGACGAGGTGCTCTCGGTGCTGCCGGGCACCCTGCCGGTCGCTGAGCTCACCCGCCGCCTCGCCGACGCGGACGCCGCGGTGGTGCTCAAGCTCGGCCGCTCGTATCACGCTGTGCGCGAAGCGCTTTCGGAGTCAGGACGGCTCGAGGACGCCTACTACGTGGAGCGGGCCAGCACCGCCGGGCAGCGGATCCTGCCCGCCGCCGACGTCGACGAGGCCGGCGTGCCCTACTTCTCGCTGGCGATGCTGCCGGGCGGGCGCCGCGGACGGCAGTCACCGGTCGCCGGCACCGTCGCGGTGGTCGGCCTGGGGCCCGGCGATCGCGAGTGGATGACCCCCCAGAGCCGGCGCGAGCTGGCCGGCGCCACCGACCTGATCGGCTACGCCGGCTATCTGGACCGCGTGCCGGTGCGCGACGGCCAACGCCGGCACCCGAGCGACAACACGGACGAACCCGCGCGCGCCCGATTGGCCTGCGCGCTGGCCGAGGAAGGGCGGGCCGTCGCGGTGGTGTCGTCGGGGGATCCGGGGGTGTTCGCGATGGCCACCGCGGTGCTGGAAGAGGCCAAAGAATGGCCGGGAGTGAGGATCCGGGTGATTCCGGCGATGACGGCCGCCCAAGCCGTCGCCAGCCGGGTCGGCGCTCCGTTGGGCCACGACTATGCGGTGATCTCGCTGTCCGACCGGCTCAAGCCGTGGAACATCATCGCCGAGCGGCTGGCCGCCGCGGCCGCCGCCGACCTGGTGCTGGCCATCTACAACCCGGCGTCCAAGTCGCGAACGTGGCAAGTCGGCGCGATGCGCGACCTGCTGCTGGAACACCGCGAACCCGGGACGCCGGTGGTGATCGGGCGCAATGTCTCCGGACCCGACGAGAATGTCCGCGTGGTGCGGCTGGCCGATCTCGACCCCGCCGAGGTGGACATGCGTTGCCTGCTGATCGTCGGGTCTTCCCAAACCCAGTGGCATGCAAGCGATTCCGGCGACCGGGTGTTCACTCCCCGGCGCTACCCGCCCGGTTAATCGTCACCGCCCCAGCTGCTGGGCATCATCGGCGCGGTGGGGCCGTCACCGAAGCCTTCGCGGGTCAGCGTCGCCAACCCGCTCGGCCTCCTGAGACCGGATCTCGCTGCGGCACCGGCGAATCCGAGCGGTCCCCCGCCCTGATCGGCGGCGCGCACGGCGTCGTCCGGAGTTTCGTCGTCCACGCTCGAATCGTGATCGAGGTCCATGAATTCGTAGCGGTAGGCGCGGTCGGTAGCCGTTCCGGGGCGGCGCCGCCGGGCCCGCGCCTTCCTCTTAGCTGCGGCCGCCGCGGCGGCCGCGGCGGGTGCGTCGACGTCATCGGGCGCCGGCTCCTCCGACTTGCGGCGCGCCCGGCCGCCGGCGCTGCCGCGCGCCGCCAGCCCGGACAGTCCCACGGCGTATAGGGCGTCGGACATGCCCGCGCCGATACCGTCCGTGGCCGTGGGACTGAAGCCGGCGCTCGGGCCGCCACCGGCCGGTCCGCCACCGGCCGGGCTGGCCACCGTCGATGCTGGGGCGCTGGACATCGTCGGGGCGCTGCTCGCGCTGGCCGGGGCGGTGCCGATCGCCGGCGCCGTCGCGGTCGCCATTGGTGCCGGCGCGGCCGCGGGGGCCGGCAGCGGCGCGGCGGCCGACAGCGGGGCCGCGACACTGATCGCGGTGACCGCGGCCGCCACTCCCCCGGCCGCGGCGGCGCCCAGGACGGAAACCACCATCGGCGCCAGCACCACCGCCATCTGGATGGCGACCTGCATGAAGGGCCAGAAGATCATCAGGGTGTGGAAAATCGCCCAGCCCAGGGCGCTGGACAGCGCCGGCGAGAAGCCCAACTGACCGAAGAACGAAGCGAGGCCGTTGACGAACGGCACCGGCGGAAACGGCCAGCCACCGGGGTTGAGGTCTTTGGAAACCGGCCACGCGAAATTCCTGGTGTACTGCTGCAGCCACGCGGTCAGCTGATCCTGCCAGGACGGGTAGGTCTGTGCGGCCTGCTGCTGGGTGTCGGCGGCTTGCACCGTCGCGACGGTCGCCTCCGCGGCCGGGGCCACGATCGTGGGCGCGGGTGTGGTGGTGGGGACCGCCGCGAGCGCGGATTCGGCGGCCACTTGGTAGGCGGTCATCGTCGTGGCGGCTTGCACCCACATGCGCGCGTAGTCCGCCTCGTTCACGGCAATCGGAATGGTGTTGATGCCGAAGAAATTCGTCGCCACCAGCGCCCCATGCGTCGCGTGGTTGGCCGCGAGCTCCGGCATCGTCGGCATCGCGGCCAGCGCCGCGGTGTATGCCCCCGCCGCCGCCTCGTGCAACGCCGCGGCCGTCGCGCTTTTGGCGGATTCCTCGAGCAGCCAGGCCAGATACGGGGCATGGGCCGCGACGTACTGCTCGGCGCTGGCTCCCTCCCATGCGCCGCCCTGCACGGCGCCCAGGAGCCCGGTGAGTTCCTCTGCGGCCTCGGCGTATTGGCTGCTCATCGATGACCACGTCACGGCGGCGGCGAGCATCGGCCCGGGTCCGGGACCGCTGCTGAGCAGGGTCGAGTGCACCTCGGGCGGAAAAGCGATCCAGATCGGGGCGGTCATCGTCGGGGGTTTCCGGGCAGCAACGCGAATACCTCTTCGGTGAATGTCGGGGCTGTTGACATCCAGTGGTCGGTTCGCCGGACCGATTAGTTCCCGCCGTTTGATTTCGATGCTCTTTGCGCGCGGACCGGGCATGCGCAACGATGCAGGGATGCGGTGTGACGCGGCACGTGAGGCGCTTTCGGCTCGATTGGACGGCGAGCGTCCCCAGGCGCTCGCGCAGCAGGTGGATGCCCATCTCGAATCGTGCCGGCGATGCCGGTCCTGGCTCATCGGCGCCGCCGCGCAGACCCGTCGGCTCGCCTCGATGGAGCCGGTTGACGGGCCCGACCTGGTCTCGCGAATCATGGCGAACATCGGCGAAGAGTCCTCCGGGCACCAGCGCAGGATGCGTTGGCTGCGTTCGCACTACCGGCGGTGGGGCCTGATCGCGGTCGGGCTATTTCAGGTGGCGATCGCCGCCGCGCAGATCAGCGGTATCGATTTCGGCATGGTGTCGAGCCACATGCACGGCGCAATGTCGGGGGAGCATCTGCTGCACGAGTCGACCGCCTGGCTGCTGGCATTGGGCCTGGCGATGGTCGCCGCCGGTGTCTGGCCGGTCGCCGCCATCGGCGTGGCCGCGATCACGGGCGTCTATTCGGTCGCGCTCCTCGGTTACGTGATCGTCGACGCGTTCGCCGGCGAGGTCACGGCGACGCGCATCGCCAGCCACATGCCGTTGTTGTTGGGCCTTGCGTTCGCGTTGTTGGTGGCGCGGGAACGAGTGAGGTCGGATCGGATGGGGTCCTCTGATGTCGGGTACGACCCGGCTTGGCCAGCCGAGAACCCCACCGAGCGGCGCCGCGCTCACTTGTGGCCCATCAACAGGTCCGCCCTTGACCCCGCCGCGGCCGCTACGACAGGCCGTCGTAGACTCACGGAGCCCGCGAGACAAAGGTGGTTCGCCATGATCGCGTCCAGCGATGACGAGGCCGTTACCGAGCTCGCATTGGCCGCCGCGCGTGGGAACGACCGGGCACTCGAGGCATTCATCAAGGCCACCCAGCAGGACGTGTGGCGGTTCGTCACCTATCTGTCCGATGCGGGTAGCGCGGACGACCTGACTCAGGAGACTTTTCTGCGCGCGATCGGCGCCATCGAACGGTTCTCCGGACGGTCGAGTGCCCGAACGTGGTTGCTTTCCATAGCGCGCCGCGTGGTGGCCGACCACATCCGCCACGTCCAGTCACGCCCGCGCGCCGCCCTGGGCGCCGACCCGGAACGCGTGATGCGCGGCGATCGTCACGCCCGCGGGTTCGAAGACTTGGTCGAGGTCACGACGATGATCGCGGGCCTCGCCCCCGAGCAGCGGGAAGCCCTGTTGCTCACCCAGTTGTTGGGCCTGCCCTACGCCGACGCCGCGGCGGTGTGCGGCTGCCCGGTGGGCACCATCCGATCCCGCGTCGCACGCGCTCGCGACGCGCTGCTGGCCGCAGACGTCGAACGCGACGACCTGACGGGCTAATTCAATTCAGCCGCGTCACCCATGCGACGGCCTCTTCGACGCTGCCCACCGCCGTCACTCCAGGCGGTAGCGGTGGCCGCCCGACCATCACCACCGGAATGCCCAGCGCCACAGCCGCATCCAGCTTCGCCCGCGTCATCTCCCCGCCGCTGTTCTTGGTAACCAGGGCGTCGATGCGATGTTCCCTCATCAGCGCAACCTCGCCGTCGTAGCGATACGGGCCGCGGGACAGCACCAGCTGGTGGCGGCGCGGCAGCGCGGTAGGGTCGGGTTCGGTGACCGCGCGGATCAGAAACCACGCGTCGCTGTCGGCGAAGGCCCTGATCCCCGATCGCCCGGTGGTGAGAAAAACCCGCGAAAATGCCTGCTCAGCAACGGTTTCCGCCGCCCGTGAGTCGGATTCCACGACGATAGCGGAGCCCGGGTCCCAGGCCGGACGGGCCAGCACGAGATGCGGCATCCGAAGGTCACGGCAGGCTTGCGCGGCGTGCGCTGTCATGGTCGCCGCGAAGGGGTGGGTCGCATCGATGACCGCGTCGATGCGTTCGTCGAGCAGCCAGCGCCGAAGCCCGTCGACGCCGCCGAAGCCGCCGATGCGGACGGGACCGACCGGCAGCGCGGGGTCGGGCACCCGCCCCGCCAGGGAGCTGACGATGTCGATGTCCGGGTGCATCGCCTTCGCCAGCGCGCGGCCTTCGCCGGTGCCGCCGAGCAGCAGCACTCGCATCAGTGCCCGCTCCCCCGTGTCCGGCCGGTCGAATAGAGGTAGCTGTCGGTGAACCCCTCGGCGGCCAGCACGTCTCCGACGATGATTACCGCGGTCTTGGTGATGCCGGCCCGGTGCATCTGGCCGGCGAGGTCGCCGAGGGTGCCCCGCAGCACCGCCTCTTGCGGCCAGCTCGCGAAAGCCACGACGGCGGCGGGTGTTTCGGATCGATAGCCGCCGTCGAGAAGCTGCGGGACGATGGCGTCGATCTGGGCGGCCGCCAGGTGCAGGACCAGAGTCGCGCCGGACCGGGCGAGGCTGGCGAGCTCTTCACCGGGCGGCATGGCGGTGGACAGGGTGGCCACCCGGCTCAGCGTCACCGTCTGCGCGACGCCGGGAACCGTGAGCTCACGCTTGAGCGCGGCCGCCGCTGCGGCGAAAGCCGGCACTCCGGGCACGATTTCGTAGTCGATGCCGAGCGCGTCGAGCCGGCGGCATTGTTCGGCCAGCGCGCTGTAGAGGGACGGGTCACCCGAATGCAGCCGCGCCACGTCGTGACCGCACGCGTGGGCGTCGGCGAGTTCGCCGATGATCTGCTCCAGCGTCAGCGGCCCCGTGTCAACGACTCTCGCGCCGGGCGGGCACAGCGCCAGCAGGTCGTCAGGCATGATCGACCCCGCGTACAGGCATACCGGGCAGGCCTCGAGCAGCCGCTGGCCGCGGACGGTGATCAGGTCGGCGGCGCCCGGCCCCGCCCCGATGAAATAGACGGTCATTTCGTCATCGCCCACTGCGTGACCGGCATCTGCGGCCGCCATCCGGTGAAGCCGCCGAGCGGCTCGCCGTGATAGTGCTGGAACCGCCGCAATTCGCCTCCCAGACGCGAATATGACTGTGCCAGGACGGCTTCGGACTCCGCGGTGACCGCGTTGACGACAAGACGACCGCCGGCCGGCAGCGCGTCGAGGCAGGCGTCCAGCAGGCCGGGTTGGGTGAGGCCGCCACCGATGAAGATCGCCGACGGCGGCTCGAGCCCGCCGAACGCGTCCGGCGCCGCACCGCGTACGTCGATCGGGACGCCGAAGGCCGCGGCGTTGACTCCGATGTTGTGGCGGCGTCGTTCGTCACTTTCGAATGTTACTGCACTGCAACTGATTCCGATGAGGCACCATTCGACGCTGATGCTGCCCGAGCCCGCGCCGACGTCCCAGAGGCGTTCACCCGGGCGCGGGGCCAGTGCCGCGAGTGTCATCGCGCGGATTCCGTGTTTGGTGATCTGTCCGTCGTGGACGAACGCGTCGTCGGGCAGCGGCGACAGTCGCTTGTCGGGCAGGTAGCGGATGGCGATGACGTTGAGGTCGTCGACATCCGTCGCCGCGCCGTTAGCCCACTGGTGTGCGGTGCCGTCGTGGCGGTGTTCGGCTGGGCCGCCGAGGTTTTCCAGAACGGTGTACTCGGAGTCGCCGCGGCCGTGCGCGTCGAGGAGTGCGGCGAGTTCTTTCGGTGTGGCGGCGTTCTTCGATAGCACGATTGCTTGGCCGCCGCGGCGTACCGCGCTGTGCGTTGGCGCGGTGACCAGGCTGATCACCTCCGTTTCGTGCAGGCTCCAGCCCATTCGAGCGCACGCCAGCGCCACCGAGGACACGTGCGGCAGCACCCGGACGTGGTCGGGGCCGTAGAGCCGGATCAGCGTGCCCCCGATGCCGTGCAGTAGCGGGTCGCCGCTGGCCACCACGTGCACGTCGCCGGTGTGTTCGTCGAGCAACCTGTGCAGCGCAGGCAGCATCGGCGAGGGCCACTGCCGGCGGGGCGCCGGCGCGGTGTCGTCGAGCAGGTCGAGTTGCCGCTTCGAGCCGTAGATTATTGTCGCCCTTTGCAATTCATCGCGGGACCGTTGAGTGAGCCCTACCATGCCGTCGGCGCCGATGCCCACCACGATGATCATCGCGGCATCCTGCGCCATAAGGACGGCGGCAGCAGGCGCATCACGGCGGCAGCGGGTCCCAGCGCCCACGGGATCCACACGGTGCGCCGGCCCTTCGTCAGCGCGCGGGCCGTCGCTTTGGCCACCTGCGCGGGCGTGCTGGACAGCGGCGCGGGATCCATGCCTTGCGTCATGCGTCCGATCACGAAACCCGGCCGGGCGATCAGCACTTTCACGCCGGTGCCGTGCAGGGCGTCGGCCAGCCCGCTCGCGAAGCCGTCCAGGCCGGCCTTGGCCGAACCGTAGACATAGTTGGCGCGACGCACCCGTGCGCCGGCGATCGACGAGAACACCACCAGTTGGCCTCTGCCGGCTTCCCGCATCGCCGCGGCCAGGTGAGTGAGCATGCTGACCTGGGCGACGTAGTCGGTGTGCACGACGGCGACCGCGTGGGCGGCCTCGGCCTCGGCCCGGGCCTGATCGCCGAGGATTCCAAAGGCCAGTATCGCTGTGGCGATGGGTCCCTGATCGGCGACGACCGCGGCGACCAATGGACCGTGGGAATCCAGGTCGTCGGCGTCGAACTCCCTGGTGTGCACCGTTTTGGCCCCGGCGGCTTTCAACGCGGCGACCTGCTCGCCGAGTTGGTCGGCCCTGCGCGCGGCCAGTACCACCGTCGCCCCGGGCGCCAGGAGCCGTGCCAGCTCGACGCCGATCTCGCTGCGCCCGCCCAGGATCAGTACTGGCCCTGCGCCCGTGTCGTCCACGGCTGCGATTATGTCCTGCGCTAGCGTGGGCGGTGATGGCGAATACCACTACCCGGCTCACCGACGATGCTTTGGCGTTTCTGTCCGAACGGCATCTGGCCATGCTGACCACGTTGCGAGCCGACAATTCGCCGCACGTGGTGGCGGTGGGGTTCACCTTCGATCCGAAGACGCACATCGCGCGGGTCATCACCACCGGCGGATCGCAGAAGGCGGTGAACGCCGACCGCGGCGGGGTGGCGGTGCTCAGTCAGGTCGACGGCGCGCGGTGGCTGTCGCTGGAGGGCCGGTCCAAGGTCAACAGCGACGTCGACGCCGTGCGTGACGCCGAACTGCGGTACGCGCAGCGCTATCGCACCCCGCGGCCAAACCCGCGGCGGGTGGTCATCGAGGTGCACGTGGAGCGGGTGCTCGGGTCGTCGGGCTTGCTGGACCGGGGCGAGGCGTAGTCCTGGCATATTCATCGAAGGTATCGGTCAAGCGACCCGGCCAGCCACGGCGACCAGCGTCAGCATCGTGCCTTTAATGGTCTTTCCGGCGTGGGTCAAATTCCGTACCTGAAATGTCATCCCAAAATTTGGGAGATACATCTGCCACTCGATCTTCCGGAGCCACAGCGTTAATCTTCTCTTCGAACTCGTCAAAGATCCTTTCCGCCTCTGCCAGCTCCTCTTTTGTCGGCGGAGTCACGCCCGCCTCTTCGGGTGTAGAGAACGTCTTGCCAGCAATCCTCTCGCTCACTTCACACCTCCTATCTTGTTGCTTTGGTTAGACACGTCCCGGATCTAGCGTTCAACCATTCGAATGACCGTTCGGCCAGTCAGGGCATCAATCACCTTACTGACTATGAAAAATTTGGTTCCCGCGGAAAACAGAACTTCCCGTTCACCCGGGAACATCGAAAATGACGAGATGTCTCGTCCAGTCTTGGAAAGAATTCGGAACTCGACATTCCCTGCGAACGTTGGCGACCGTGCCACCCCTAAATCCATTGAAGTACTCAGGAACGCGTCTTCTGTAATAACTTCGCCCGGCCGATACCGAGCAAGCACCTCCGGCGGCAAGTTTGTCCCTCGAATTACTGGGCCCTGATAAGGAGGCAGCTTAGCTAATGCGTTCTTTAGTGCCTGCACGCGAGCCTGTTGCGACGCGTCCATTAAACGGCTCCTTAACGCGCTATTCAGGTCTTGGTAGCCCGGCCCAGTGTAGTCGGCGAGTGCCCCAAGATCATGTGGGCCCAAATGGCCACTGGGGTTTCCAGGATCGGCGTCGCCGCCCGGCATGGAATGACCGTCGTCCGGCGGACCACCTTTGCCAGTCGTTTGAGCGTTGGCATCGAGCGGGGGGCTTGACCGACCGCCAGTAGGACCACTTTCCCGCGGCCCTGTTGGACCGGATGCTGATTCTGGCAAGTCGATCTCACGACCTGCTAACGCAGGCGCCCGCGGAGTGGACTTAACGGCGAACGCAGCTTGCGGTGAGTTCGCGACGATGGGCACAGGTTCAGCCGGAGGGCGGCCGATCGGTTCCGGCCCACGCGGCGGAGCATGTTCAACCAGTAGGGGAAGCGTCGACGGCGTTCTGTCACCCAACGCAGCGCCAGGAGCCACAGGTGTGCCGGTTACGGGAGGAGCAGAAACCGGTTCTTCTGTCGGTAGCCGGGACAAGTCGCGCGGACTAAATTCAGGTGTTGGCCCATGTGGACCCGCTGACGGCGCCGAAGCAGGCCCAGGCGGATGGTCTATCGGCGACAGCGAGGGCGCATGTGGAGCGGCTGGCGGCATGGATGCTGGCTCATGCGGACCGCTCCCAGACGCTGGCTGATGGGGGGCCTCTACCGGCGCCGAGACGGGCTGATGCGAGACCGAACCCTCCGGGGTCTCTGCCTGGGCTGACACTGGATCACGCGGACCGCTCATCGGAAGAGGTGGTTGTGATGGCTCTTCGGGCGCAACCCCACGTTCATGCGGAGCTGAAGCAGCCGGAGCCTCCGCGGGCACCGCGAGTCGCGGGTCATGAGATCCACCGCTATCCGTTGGAGCCCTCGGAGCCGTCGAACGCTCTGAGACTGCATCGTGCGG
This sequence comes from Mycobacterium sp. E1747, assembly GCF_001667775.1. Classification (GTDB taxonomy): domain Bacteria; phylum Actinomycetota; class Actinomycetes; order Mycobacteriales; family Mycobacteriaceae; genus Mycobacterium. Next base: position 39,592 of record NZ_LZJI01000040.1, on the reverse strand, counting down.
ACCACCGTCGGCCGCGGGCGTCGGCACTGGCTCATGTGGTCCACCGCCTGCTCCAGGCGACGAAGCCTCCGGCGGCGTTGGCCCCGGAGCAGTCGGCCCGTCATGCGGAGCACCCGGCGCGGCGTCGGGCGGGTGTGGTGTCACCTCGACAGGCGCCTCGAGCGGCTTGCCGGGCGGCAAACCCACGGGAGCACCAGGAGCTTTGATTTCCGGCAGATCCCCGGTGGCACGTTCGAGGTTCTTGGTCACGTCGCCGCCGGCCTTGGTGATGTCGGTCAGCGCGCCACGCGCTCCCGCTGGGCCTCCCTCACCGGCACGCCCAGCAGCCCGACCCGCGGCCTCCGCCTCTTCCTCTGTGCCACGCGCAGCTGCTCGCGCACCATCGGCCGCCGCACCTGCCTCACCGAGGCCCGGGGCGACCAGCGTGGCACCGTCGAATGCGACTTCACCGGCGCCCAATCCCGGCCGGGCCGTGCTCCAATCCTTGGCGTGCACAAGGCCTTTCAGCTCCTGCAGCCTCGCTTCGGAAAATTCTTTGGGATTGACCGCAGCATTGATCAGACTTTCTTTCCAAGCGTTCTTCACCACGCCCGTCCAGGTGGCAGCCGCACCCTCGGGGTCGGCGGCGATCCAGTGCGGGCTCAGGTCGACGAGGCCCAGCCCCATGCCGACAGCCCCTTTGAGAACGCCCTCATAAGCATTGATCCAGGTGTCGGCTACGGTCGCGACGGCGTTACCGACGTCGTCTCCGAGGAACTGGACGAGCCCGCGGCGTGCGTACTTCTCGCATGTGACGACCTCACGATCGGCCGCTTGCATGAGGAACTTGATTGCCTCCTCGCAAGCCCTGGCTTCCTGCCCAAGATGCTGCAGTACGGCGTTGATGTCCTTGACGATCTGTTTGATCTCATCCCACGCGTCACCGTCGACGATGAGCATGACGTCGTGACCGAGGTCGCCCAAAGACTCGATCCGGCGCAACAGGTCGCGGATCGCGGTTTGGGCGTGGTCGACCTTGCTCGCGAACGTGTCGATGGTGCGAGCCAGCGTGCCGCACAGCTCGCCGATAATCGCTGCGGAGGAGCCGATCTCAGTCAAAGCTTTGTCGATCTTCTCGCCTTCGGGAATGTGTTGGCCGTCGAAGAGCGTCTTCGATGCGTTGAGAGTTCCTCTCACGCCGTTGGCTGCCGCACCGAAGGCACGCCAACGAGACGCGGCCGCACGCAGACTCGCCACATCACCATCGGGCCATGTCTCGAGGACAAACGATTGCACGAGCGACCACAGCGGTGGGGGTGGCTGGCCGGGCCCCCACGTGCCAGGCGGCCCCGGTGCGGCGAGGTCGGCCGGCGGGGACGGTGGCTTCAAAGCTCCGCTTCTGCCGCCCAGCGTCGAAGCCGCATCGACGTTGGAGTAGTTCGATGCGCCTTGCTGGATGATGGCCGCGCTCTTGCGGCACGCGTTGACGGCGGCCGCTGCCGCCCTCAACACCGACTCGGCCTTCTCTTGATACGCCAAGCCGAACATCTCGCCGGCTCGGTCAACACCGGTGTGGGCGGAAAAGCCGGCCGTCAATATCGTCAGATTTGCGGCCAGCCCCTCGCCGGCGGCCTGCACCGCGCTGCCCGCGGCGTACAACGCCTCGGGATCAACCACCAACGGAGCCACGCGCAAAATTCTTGTCGAGACCGCGCGCAGCCGCTATTCACCCAATGATGGCTTTGCCAAGCTAGCCGCCGCCACGTCGCAGCCACAACTCATTCATCAACAGCCCGCGGCCAGCGTTCGGAAGGAGAGTCAAATCCAGAAGTGACATCAAGCCCCAACGTACGCGCCGGTGGGGCCTCGGCTGCTACGACACGGGCACCACGATGAGCTCGTGGGGCCGGTTGTTGACGGACATTGCCCCGTCTTCGGTTACGACGACGATGTCCTCGATGCGGGCACCCCAGCGGCCCGGAAAGTAGATGCCCGGCTCGATCGAGAAGGCCATGCCAGCGGCGAGCGGCAGGCCGTTGCCCGCGACGATGTAGGGTTCCTCGTGCACGGATAGCCCGATGCCGTGGCCGGTGCGGTGCACGAACACGTCCGCTAGGCCGGCGTCGGCCAGCACATCGCGCGCGGCGGCGTCGACCTGTTCGGCCGTCACGCCCGGCCGCACCGCATCCACTGCCGCCCGTTGCGCCCGTTGCAGCACAGAATACTGTTGCGCTACTTCGGTTTTGGGATCGCCAATGCTGTAGGTGCGCGTCGAGTCGGAATGGTACCCGGGCTCGTAGGCGCCGCCGATGTCGACGACGACGATGTCACCCACCTGCAGTTCCCGGTCCGAATAGCCGTGGTGCGGGTCGGCGCTGTGCGGCCCGGAGCCGACGATGATGAATGCCACCTCCGAATGCCCTTCAGCCACAATCGCTTCCGCGATATCGGCGGCCACGTCGGCCTCGGTCCGGCCGGGGACCAGAAACTCCGGCACCCGGGCGTGCACGCGATCGATGGCCGCGCCGGCCTTGCGCAGCGCGTCGATCTCGCATTCCTCCTTGACCATCCGCAGCTCCCGCATCACGTCGGTCGCCAGGATCGGCAGTATGCCGAGGACATCCGCCAGCGGCAGCAGGTGCAGGGCCGGCATGGAGTCGGTGACGGCGGTCGCGGACTCAGCACCGCGCAACGCGGCGCCCACCAATTGGTAGGGGTCGTCACCGTCGACCCAATCCCGCACCGCCAGTCCCAGTTCCGCAATCGCCGACCCCTTGAGGGAGGGCAGCTCCAGCCGCGGCACCACCACCGTCGGGTCGCCGGACGCCGGCAGCACCAGGGCGGTGAACCGCTCGAGCGTCTGGGCGCGCGACCCGACGAGGTAGCGCAGGTCGTACCCGGGGGTGATGACCAGCCCGGCCAATCCCGCGCCGGCGGTCGCGGCGGCGGCCTCCGCCAGCCGCCGGGCATACACCCCGCTGTCGAACCGATGAGATTCCATGGCAGCCAGGCTAACCGCTGCGCCGAGCGTCGAGTCGGTGCGGCAATTCCCGCGCTGCGTCGACAACACGTCGACGTTCGGCGCCGTGAGACGATACCGGCATGCCCGCGGCCCCAGGTACCGGCGGCGACCCGCTACGCGCGGCTTCGCCGCGCTCGCGATCGCCGCTATTGCTGCTCGACGGGGCCAGTATGTGGTTCCGGTCGTATTTCGGGGTGCCGTCGTCGATCACCTCCCCCGACGGCCGGCCGGTCAACGCCGTCCGGGGGTTCATCGACTCGATGGCCGTCGTGATCAGCCAGCAGCGTCCCAGCAGGCTGGTGGTCTGCCTGGACCTGGATTGGCGGCCCCAGTTCCGGGTGGACCTCGTGCCGTCCTATAAGGCGCATCGCGTCGCGGAACCGGAACCCGAGGGCGAGCCGGACATCGAAGAGGTGCCCGACGACCTGACGCCGCAGATCGACATGATCATGGAGCTGCTGGACGCCTTCGGGATCCCGACGGCGGGCGCCGAGGGTTTCGAGGCCGACGACGTGCTGGGCACGCTGGCCGCGCGCGAACGCCGTGACCCTGTGGTGGTGGTCAGCGGAGACCGCGACCTGCTGCAGGTGGTGGCCGACGATCCGGTGCCGGTCCGAGTGCTCTACTTGGGCCGCGGGCTGACCAAAGCCACGCTCTTCGGGCCGGCGGAGGTCGCCGAGCACTACGGCGTGCCCAAACACCGGGCGGGCGCGGCCTACGCCGAGTTCGCGCTGATGCGCGGCGATCCGTCTGATGGCCTGCCGGGCGTCCCGGGTGTCGGCGAGAAGACGGCTGCCACCCTGCTGGCCCAGCACGGGTCGCTCGAGCAGATCCTGGCGGCCGCCCACGACCCGAAATCGAAGATGGCCAAGGGTCTGCGCTCGAAACTGCTGGGCGCGACGGACTACATCGACGCCGCGGAACAAGTCGTGCGGGTGGCCACCGACGCACCGGTCAGGCTGTCGACCCCGACCGACGCGCTGCCGCTGGCGGCCGACGACCCGCACCGCACCGCGAAGCTGGCGACCGAACTGGGCGTGGGGTCGTCGATAGGGCGGTTGCAGAAGGCGCTCGACGCGCTGCCGCAGTGACCGACTACTACTGCGGGCGGCCTACCTCGTAGGTGCCTTTGCTGTCCTGGAAGGTCACCGTCACGTGCTTCGGGGCGCCGTCGATGCTGACGTCGCAGTCGAACGTGGCGCCCTTCTTGACGGTCGGGTTCTGACCGTGGTTGCACTTGACGTTTTGGACGTTCTTGGCGCCGTAGCCGTTGGTCTCGTCGGACAGGACCTGTTGCACACCGGCCTGCGCCTTATTGACGTCCAGCTTGGTGGTGACGAAGAACCCGGGCTGCCAGAAGCCGAGCACCAGCACGACGGCGATGAGCAGAAAGGCGATCACCCCGCCCACGCCGGCGATCAGGGCGACCGACCGCTTCTTGGCCGGCTGCTGCTCGTAGGGCGGGTACTGCTGCGGGTACTGGCCCGGCTGGCCGTACTGACCCGGCTGGCCATACTGGCCCGGCTGACCGTACTGCCCGGGCTGGCCGTACTGGGCGGGCTGCGAGTACTGCCCCGGCTGACCGTACTGGCCCGGCTGACCATACTGCCCAGGCTGCCCATAGCCGGGCTGTTGCGGGTATTGCTGCGGATAGGCCTGCTCGGCCGGCTGCTGATACTGGGGATATTCGGCGGACGGCGTGTAGGCCGGGGCTTGCCACGTCGCCTCCTGTCCCGGCTGCTGCTGCCACGGCGAACCGACCTGGGTCGGTTCGGAGGACTGATCGCTACCTTGGCCGGGCGGTTGCCACTGCTGCTCCGGTCCCTGCGGTCCGCTCATCGTCTCTCCTCAGCCCCTTAGTGTCTTGGCACGCACTCTCGGCGTTGTGATTGATGGATCTACGGTAGCTTCGGCACAGCCTACCCGGCGTCAACAGCCACGACGCCGCGCCGAACATCATTGATGGCGCGCTTGGCCGTGGCCCGCAACTCAGCATCCGGTGCGGCGTTGCGGACCTGGTCCAACAGATCCAGTACCTGGCGGCACCAGCGTACGAAATCCCCCGCCAGCAGCGGCGAGCCGGCGCCGGCCGGATCGACGGCGGCCAGGGCGGCGGCCAGGTCTCCGCTCTTGGCCCAGCGATAGATGACGTTGACGAAGCCGTCGTCGGGTTCGCGGCTCGGTGCGAGGCGGTGGCTCTGCTCGTCGGCGCGCAACGCATCCGACAGCCGCGACGTTTGCTGTAGCGCCTGTCGGACGTGCTGGGTGGGCGCCTCGGCGGCGAACGCCGCGCGCGGGCTTTCTCCACCCCGGCTTTCGTACAGGACCGCCGAGACCACCGCCGCCAACTCGGGCGGCTTCAGATCGGCCCACGCGCCGGTGCGCAGGCACTCCGCGACCAGCAGGTCGCTCTCGCTGTAGATGCGGGCCAGCAGGCGGCCGTCGTCGGTGACCCGGGGATCCGTGTCCGGGCCCCGGATGAAGCCACGCTCGGTGAGCAGGCCGACTATTCGGTCGAACGTGCGCGCCAGCGAATTGGTCGCGGCGGCAACCTTTTTCTCCAGTTGCGCGTTGTCGCGTTCGATGCGCAGGTAGCGCTCGGCCTGCCGGACTTTCGCCTCCAGCCCGGCGCTGTTGTGCGACGGGTGCCGACGCAGCTCCTCCCGCAATGACGCCAGCTCGGGGTCCTGATAACCGTCGTGGTCCCCACGGCCGCCGCGGCGCCTGGCCGGAATGGCCAACCCGGCCGCCGCCGACCGCAGCGCGGATGCCAGGTCACGCCGGACCCGCGGCTGACGGTGCTCGACGCGCTTGGGCAACGGCATCGATCCGACCGGAGCCGACGCGCCCGAGTAGTCGGCCGTGGAAATGCGCCCCGCCCATCGGTTTTCGGTGAGCACCAGCGGGCGCGGGTCGTCGCCGTCGCGGGCCGATTCCAGCACGACTGCCAGCCCACCGCGCCGGCCGTGGGTGATGTTGATGATGTCGCCGCGGCGCAGGGCGGCCAGCGCGTCGCTGGCCGCCTGGCGGCGTTGCAGCCGCGACGCGCGGGACTGCGCACGCTCCATTTCCGAAATGCGGGCGCGCAGCCGCGCGTAGTCGAGGATGGGCGCCTGCGGGCCGCCCAGCTCGGCGGCGATCTCGGCGAGCATCGCGGTGCCGCGCTCGATCCCGCGGACCAGGCCGACGACGGAGCGGTCGGCCTGATATTGGGCGAACGAATGCTCCAGCAACCGGTGCGCCTGCTCGGGACCCATCTGCTGCACCAGGTTGATCGTCATGTTGTACGACGGGGCGAACGAGCTGCGCAGCGGGAAGGTGCGGGTGGAGGCCAGGCCCGCGACGGCGGCCGGTTCGGTGTTCTCGTCGGTGGGATTCCACAGCACCACCGCGTGGCCCTCGACGTCGATGCCGCGCCGCCCGGCGCGGCCCGTCAGCTGCGTGTACTCCCCCGGCGTCAGCGGCATGTGTTGCTCGCCGTTGAACTTGACCAGCCGCTCGAGCACCACCGTGCGGGCGGGCATGTTGATGCCCAGCGCCAGGGTCTCGGTCGCGAACACGGCCTTGACCAGACCTGCGGTGAACAGCTCCTCGACGGTGTGCCGGAACACCGGCAACATCCCGGCGTGGTGGGCGGCCAGGCCGCGCATCAGCCCCTCCCGCCACTCGTAATACCCAAGCACCGCCAGGTCGGTGTCGGCCAGATCGCCGCAGCGGTGTTCGATCACCTCGGCGATCTGCGCCCGCTCCTCCTCGGTGGTCAACCGGAGCGGCGAGCGCAGGCACTGCTGCACGGCGGCGTCGCAGCCGGCGCGGGAGAACACGAACGTGATCGCCGGCAGCAGCCCCTCGGAGTCCAGCGTCGCGATCACATCCGCCCGTCCGGGCGGCCGGTAGAACCGCGGACGACCGGAGGCGCCGCGGCCGCCCCGCGCTCTGCGCGGCTGCCAGTCCGACATCCGGTCCGCCTCCCGGCGATGCGCGATGTGGCGCACCAGGTCCGGGCTGACGCGCGACTCCTGGCCGGCGACCGGCTGTCCGCCGGCTTCCGAGCTGCGGTAGTCGAACAGGTCGAAGAGCCGCTTGCCCACCAGGACGTGCTGCCACAACGGGACCGGCCGGTGCTCGTCGACCACCACGGTGGTGTCGCCCCGCACCGTCTGGATCCAGCCGCCGAATTCCTCGGCGTTGCTCACGGTGGCCGACAGGCTGACCACCCGCACCTCGTCGGGCAGGTGCAGGATCACCTCCTCCCACACCGGGCCGCGCATCCGGTCGGCCAGGAAATGCACCTCATCCATCACGACAAAGGAAAGCCCTTGCAGCGCAGGCGAACCGGCGTACAGCATGTTGCGCAGCACCTCGGTAGTCATCACCACCACGGGGGCGTCGGCGTTCACCGACATGTCACCGGTCAGCAGGCCGATCCGGTCGCGGCCGTAGCGCGCCGTCAGATCGGTGTGCTTCTGGTTGCTCAGCGCCTTGAGCGGCGTTGTGTAAAAGCACTTGCCGCCGGCGGCGAGCGCCAGGTGCACAGCGAATTCGCCCACCACCGTCTTGCCGGCGCCGGTCGGCGCGCAGACCAGCACTCCGTGGCCTCGTTCCAGCGCCGCGCAGGCGCGCTGCTGGAAACCGTCGAGCGCGAAGGGCAGTTCGGCGGTGAACCGGGTCAGCTCGACGAGCTCCGTCGCGTCCTGCGGCACCGACGGTTTAGGTGACATCGTCATGCTGGCCGGCGGTGAACGACGGCTCACGCGCGGGCTCGTGTATCGGTGCGGGCGCCTCGATGACCGAGGCCTCGTCGTCCGGGATCGCGGTCTGCGCTTCGCGCTTGGCCTTCCGCCTGTCGTGCAGGTGGGCGATCTGGATGGCGAACTCGAGGAGCACCGACAACGCCACGCCCAACGCGGTCATCGAGAACGGGTCGGACCCGGGGGTGAAAACCGCGGCGAACACGAACATCCCGAAGATCAGGCCGCGCCGCCAGGACTTGAGCCGCTCGTAGGTCAGCACGCCCGTCATGTTGAGCATGACGATGAGCAACGGAAATTCGAAGCTGACGCCGAACACCACCAACAGGTTGATCAGAAACCCGAAGTACCGGTCCCCCGACAACGCGGTCACCTGCACGTCGCTGCCGACCGTCAGCAAGAAGCCCAGCGCCTTGGACAGCACGAAGTAGGCCAGGATCGCGCCCGTGACGAACAGCACCGCCGCGGGGATCACGAATCCGACCGCGAAGCGACGCTCCTTTTGGTACAGCCCCGGCGTGATGAACGCCCAGAGTTCGTAGAACCACACCGGGCAGGCCAGCACGACCCCGGCGGTCAGCCCGACCTTGAGCCGCAGCATGAACTGGTCGAACGGCGCCGTGGCCAGCAGCCGGCATTGGCCGTCGGCGCTGATGCTGGCGCGGGCCGATTGGGGCAGGGAGCAGTACGGGTGGCGCAGCCACTCGCCGAGGCTTTCCAGTCCGAAGATCGAGTGCGAATACCAGAAGAACCCGAAGATCGTGGTGAGCAGGATGGCGGCCAGGGAGAGCAACAACCGGGTGCGCAGCTCGGTCAGGTGATCGACGAGCGACATCGTCGCGTCGGGATTGGTTTGGCTGCGCCTGTTACGCGGATTGAGGCGCTTCAGCACGCCGGCAGTGCGCGCTGAAACATTGAAAACTTTCACGACGCTCGTTCAGTAGCGCTCGGGCCCCGCGACGATGACGGCGGGCTACGCCGGGCGAGCTTCGGAGTGCCCCTGCTCGGCCGCCGGAGCGTCGACACGCTGCGACTGCACGGGAGTGGGGTTCGCCGCGGCGGGGGCGCTGTTGGACCCCAGGGCTGATGACTCCGCTTTGTTCTCCGTCTGCATTTCGCGCAGCTCAGACTTGAAGATACGCATCGACTTGCCCAACGAACGTGCTGCATCGGGGAGCTTCTTGGCACCGAAGAGCAGAATCACCACCACAGCGAGGATCGCCCAGTGCCACGGACTAAGACTGCCCACTTTGATTACCTCCAGACGTCTACCCGATGCTACCGCAGCGCGGCGATACACCGGACCGACCGCGCCGTGGCCTCAGGCGATGAGCGCCCGGTAGGTCTCGAGGGCCGCCGCCGCCGCATCCCGGACACGTACCGCCAGGGACTCCGGTTCAAGCACCCGCACCGCCGCCCCGAAGCCCAGCACCAGGCGGGTCATCCAGTCCTCGGAGGCATAGGTCATCACCGCCTCGCAGGACCCGTCCGGCAGCTCGCGCATCTCGCGCATCGGGTAGTACTCGAACATCCACGACGCCGACGGCGCGATCCGCAGCTTGGCCGACGGCAGCGACGGGTCGCCGTCGAACAGGGATGTGTCCGGTGGCGCCTGCAGCGCCAGCTCTGGGGGCGCCGCGGGTTCGTCCAACTCGGTGGCGTCGACGATCCGGTCGAAGCGGAACAACCGCACCCCTTCGGCCTCCCGCGACCAGGCCTCCAGGTAGCTGTGACCGCCGATCAGCAGCACGCGGATGGGGTCGACGATCCGGCTGGTCAGGGTGTCGTGCGACGCGGAGTAATAGTCGATGGCCAGCGCGTGTTTGGACTGCACCGCCGTGCGCACCGCGGCCGCGGCGGGGCTTTCCGCGGGCGCCTGCTCGTCGACCGCTGCCGCCGACCCGGCGGTGTCCTGCCCGACAGCGCCGGCCGCGGCCTCGATCTTGGCGATCGCGCTGCGCGCCGCCTCCGGGTCGACGACGCCGGGAATATCGGCGAGCGCGCGCAGGGCCACGAGCAGGCCGGTCGCCTCCGGCGAGGTGAGCTTGAGCGGCCGGTCGATGCCCGCGGAGAAGGTGACCTCGATGGTGTCACCGGCGAACTGGAAGTCGATCAAATCGCCCGGGTAGTAGCCGGGCAGCCCGCACATCCAGAGCTGGTTGAGGTCCTCTTCCAGCTGCTTGGCGGACACCCCGAGGTCGGCGGCCGCCTTGGCCCGGGTGACCCGCGGGTTGGCCTGAAAGTACGGCACCATGTTGAGCAGCCGGATCAGGCGCGTGGATATCGCGGTCACGAGAGCCCCCTGTCGTCCAGGTGGGAGCGCAGCCGCGCCAGGACGTCCTCGCGCAGCTGCTGCGGTTCGAGTACGACGGCGTCGGCGCCGTAACCGGCGATGTCCCTCGCCAACCGATCGCTGGACCCGATGTCCAATTCGATCACCTCCCCGTCGCGGTCACCCAGTTCACGCACGCCGGTCGACCTCCCGGCGCGCCGCAGCGCGGTGGCCCGCCCGTCGGCGACCCAGACCCTCGCCTGCCCACCGGTCGGGGTCTCGGCGATGGTCCGGGCCACGATCTGGCGCAAGTCCACATCCGCGGGCACCACCACCGCCCCGGGCGCCCCGATCGGCCGGACCTCGGCGCCGATCCGCGACAGCCGGAAGGTGCGGGTGGCCTCGCGGTCGCGGTCGTGCCCCACCAGGTACCAGCGGCCCTTCTGGGTCACGACGCCCCACGGCTCAACGGTGCGCACGCTGTACGGCTCGGCACGCGACGGCCGGTGCGGGAACTGCACCGCCTGCCGGGAATCGATGGCCGACAGCAGGATTCCGAGTACGTCTTCCGAACCGCGCAGCCCGGGGACCCCGGCCGGTGAGGCGATGGCCACCGGCGCCCCTATCTCCACGGGGTCGACGTCCACGCCTGCGGCGCGCAGCTTGAGCAGCGCGCCCTGGGTGGCGGTGATTAATTCGGGCGACTCCCATAGTTGGGTCGCGACGGCCACCGCGGCCGCCTCGTCGGGAGTCAGCTCGACCGCCGGCAGCGCGTAGGCGTCCCGGTTGATCCGGTACCCCTCGGTGGGCTCCATCGCCGACGCCCGGCCGACCTCGAGCGGGATGCCCAAGTCGCGCAGCTCGTTCTTGTCCCGCTCGAACATCCGCGAGAAGGCCTCGGCGCTCGGGCTGTCCGCGTAACCGGCCACGCTGGACCTGATCTTCTCCGCGCTGATGTAGCCGCGGGTGGACAGCAGGGCGATGACGAGATTGACCAACCGCTCGACTTTCGAGGTCGCCATTCGCACCAGGTTATAACCGGTACGCTCCGCGCGCCTGCACCGGCTGGTGAGTCGCAGTTTTCACAATCGGCACACAAGTCACGAGTTCCGAGGCACGACCGGCGCCGGAATTTGATAGCGCCCGCGATATCAGGTTGCGGATCGAGCGGCCGAGCTGAAGGACTGATTTGACCGGACTACATGCTGGCGATCAGCCGCTTGACCCGCTCGTCGACAGCCCGGAAGGGGTCCTTGCACAACACGGTCCGCTGGGCCTGGTCGTTGAGCTTGAGGTGTACCCAGTCGACGGTGAAGTCGCGGCCCGCGGCCTGGGCGGCACTGATGAATTCGCCGCGCAGCCGCGCCCGGGTGGTCTGTGGCGGGTGGTCGACGGCCTCCGCGATCTCCTCGTCGGTGGTGACGCGGGCCGCCAGCCCCTTGCGCTGCAGCAGGTCGAACACGCCGCGCCCACGCTTGATGTCGTGGTAGGCCAGGTCGAGCTGGGCGATCTTGGGGTCGGACAGCTCCATGTTGTAGCGGTCCTGGTAGCGCTGGAACAGCTTGCGCTTGATCACCCAGTCGATTTCCGTGTCCACCTTGGCGAAGTCCTGGCTCTCGACGGCGTCGAGCTGGCGCCCCCACAGGTCGACGACCTGCTCGATCTGGGCGTTGGGCTCGCGGGTCTGCAGGTGTTCGACGGCGCGGGTGTAGTACTCGCGCTGGATGTCCAGGGCGCTGGCCTGCCGCCCGCCGGCCAGCCGCACGGGCCGCCGGCCGGTGACGTCGTGGCTGACCTCGCGGATGGCGCGGATCGGGTTGTCCAGCGAGAAGTCACGGAAGGGGACGCCGGCCTCGATCATCTCCAGCACCAGCGCGGCGGTGCCGACCTTGAGCATGGTGGTGGTCTCGCACATGTTGGAGTCACCGACGATCACGTGCAGCCGCCGGTACTTTTCGGCGTCGGCGTGCGGCTCATCGCGGGTGTTGATGATCGGCCGGCTGCGGGTGGTGGCCGAGGAGACGCCCTCCCAGATGTGCTCGGCGCGTTGCGACAGGCAGAACGTCGCCGCCTTGGGGGTCTGCAGCACCTTGCCGGCCCCACAGATCAGCTGGCGCGTGACCAGGAACGGCAGCAGCACGTCGGAGATCCTGGAGAACTCACCGGCACGCACGATCAGGTAGTTCTCGTGGCAGCCGTAGGAGTTGCCCGCCGAGTCGGTGTTGTTCTTGAACAGGTAGATGTCGCCGCCGATGCCCTCGTCGGCCAGGCGCTGTTCGGCATCGATCAGCAGGTCTTCCAGCACCCATTCGCCGGCCCGGTCATGAGTGACCAGCTGCACCAGGCTGTCGCACTCGGCCGTCGCGTACTCGGGGTGGCTGCCCACGTCGAGGTAGAGGCGCGCACCGTTGCGAAGAAAAACGTTGGAGCTGCGCCCCCACGACACGACTCGCCGGAACAGATACCGGGCGACCTCGTCCGGGGACAGGCGGCGATGACCGTGGAAGGTGCAGGTGACACCGAACTCGGTCTCGATGCCCATAATTCGTCGCTGCACCTAATCGAGGGTACTGGTTGTCCGACCGGGACGGTGCGGAAGCCGCGCCTACGGCCCGGACGAGTTTCGTGAGGCCCCCCAACGCACGCGGCGAACCACCCGAGGTGACCGTCGCGGGACGTCGACGGCACCGTGGCACCAGCGCGCAGAACCGCCGGTTTCGGCCCAAGCGCACACCAGCCGCGGGTGACGCGGCCCGAGTCAGCCCGCGGAGTCGCCGTTGGATTCCGGCGCTTCGCCGTTGGTTCCAGGCTGGTTCGAATCGCCCTCTTGCAGCAGACCTTCCAACGTCGCCCGGTTGATGCGCCGGAACGCCCGTCGGGGCCGGTTGACGTCCAGGATGGCGACCTCCAGGCTGCCCACGTCCGGGGACGGCTGATCACCGCCGGAACCGTCGGCGCTGCCGGCCCGCAGCGCCTTGACGGCGATCTTGGTCGCGTCGCGCAGGTCGGCGTTCTCGGCGTAGGACTCCTTGAGCGCGTTGGCGATCGGCTCGGTGGTGCCGCCCATCACCACGAAATGCGGCTCATCGGCGATCGACCCGTCGTAGGTGATCCGATACAGCTCGGGCGGTTTCGTCTCCCCGTAATGCGCGACCTCGGCAACGCACAACTCGACCTCATACGGCTTGGCCTGCTCGGTGAAGATGGTGCCCAGGGTCTGCGCGTAGACGTTGGCCAGCTGACGTCCCGTGACATCGCGGCGGTCATAGGCATAGCCCCGGGTGTCGGCGAACTGGATTCCGCCGCGGCGCAGGTTGTCGAACTCGTTGAACTTGCCCGCGGCCGCAAACCCCACACGGTCGTAGAGCTCACTGATCTTCTGCAGGGACCGCGACGGGTTCTCCGCCACGAACAGCACACCACCGGCGTAGACCAACGCGACCACGCTCTTGCCGCGCGCGATGCCCTTGCGTGCGAGCTCGCTGCGCTCGCGCATCGCCTGCTCGGGCGATATGAAATACGGGAAGCTCACTTCTCACCGCCATCGGGGCCGAAAGTGTCTGCGCGTGAGCGGCTTTCGATCACCTCGCGAGCCAGCTCGGCGATCCGGCTCTCGGGCACCTCGGCCGCCCCCTCGGCGCCAATGGTGACCGCCGTCGGGTAGATGCCGCGGACCAAGTCGGGCCCGCCGGTCGCGGAGTCGTCATCGGCCGCGTCGTAGAGCGCCTCGACGGCCACCCGCACCGCGGAATCGGCGTCGACGACACGCGAGTACAACTTCTTGATGGAGGACTTGGCGAAGATCGAGCCCGACCCCACCGACTGATAGCCCTCTTCCTCTAGATTCCAGCCGCCGGCGGCGTCGAACGAGACGATCCGGCCGGCGCCCTCGGGGTCCGGCGAGTGGATGTCGTAGCCCGCCAGCAACGGCAGAGCCACCAGCCCCTGCATCGCGGCGGCCAGGTTTCCGCGCACCATGATCGCCAGCCGGTTCACCTTGCCGGCAAACGTCAGCGGCACCCCCTCGAGCTTCTCGTAGTGCTCGAGTTCCACGGCGTAGAGGCGGGCGAACTCGACGGCGATGGCCGCGGTGCCCGCGATGCCCGTCGCGGTGTAGTCGTCGGTGACGTAGACCTTTTTCACGTCGCGCCCGGCGATCATGTTGCCCTGGGTGGAGCGGCGGTCCCCGGCGATGACGACGCCGCCCGGATATTTCAGGGCGACGATTGTGGTGCCGTGCGGCAGCTGCGAGCCCACCCCATCGGAGCGGGCGCCGCCACCGAGGCTCGCCGGCAGCAGCTCCGGCGCTTGCCGGCGCAGGAAGTCGGCAAACGACGACAGGTCGATAGCGGGATTTCCCGGGAGTGCGGAGTTAGTGGACAGGCGATCGGAGAAAGGCCAGGTCACTGTCCGCCCTTTTGGACGTATGCCCGGACGAAGTCTTCGGCGTTCTCCTCGAGAACGTCGTCGATCTCGTCGAGCAGATCGTCGGTGTCCCCGGCTAGCTTCTCGCGGCGCTCTTGGCCCGCGGCCGTGCTGTCGGCGAGATCGTCGTCGTCGCCACCACCACCGCCACGCTTGGTCTGCTCTTGAGCCATCGCCGGCCTCCTGCTTCATCTGAACTTGTTCAGCGGCTTGCTTGCCTTTAAGCCACACTGCTCGCTGGTATATCTACCCTACCGGTCAACCCCGACGTTCCCCGGTTTAACCGGCTCAGCTGGTGAGTTGTTCAACCAGTTCGGCGGCGCTATCCACCGAGTCCAGCAGCGCCCCGACGTGCGCCTTGCTGCCCCGCAGCGGCTCCAGCGTCGGAATGCGCACCAACGAATCGCCGCCGAGGTCGAAAATCACCGAGTCCCAGCTGGCCGCGGCGATGTCGGCGCCGAACCTGCGCAGGCACTCACCGCGGAAGTACGCGCGCGTGTCGGTCGGCGGGTTGTCCACCGCCTCGAGCACCTGGTGCTCGCTGACCAACCGCTTCATCGAGCCGCGGGCGACGAGCCGGTTGTACAGGCCCTTGTCCAGCCGGACATCGGAATACTGCAGGTCGACCAGGTGCAGCCGCGGCGCCGACCAGCTCAGGTTCTCCCGTTGGCGGAAACCCTCGAGCAAACGCAGCTTGGCGGGCCAGTCGAGCACCTCGGCGCATTCCATCGGGTCCCGCTCGAGTTGATCGAGCACGTGAGCCCAGGTTTCCACGATGTCGGCCGCGCGGGGATCGGGGTCACGGCTGTCGACGAGCTTCGCCACCCGGTCCAGGTAAATCCGTTGCAACGCAAGGCCGGTCAATTCACGTCCGTCGGCCAGCGCCACGGCGACCCGCAGCGAGGGATCGCGGCTGATCGCATGGACCGCGTGCACCGGCCGGGCCAGGACCAGGTCGCTCAGGTCGATGCCGTGCTCCGGGCCGACTTCGATCAGGTCCAGGACCAGCGCCGTCGTTCCCAGCTTCAGGTAGGTCGACGTCTCGGCGAGGTTGGCGTCGCCAATGATGACGTGCAGCCTGCGGTACCGGTCGGCGTCGGCGTGCGGTTCGTCGCGCGTGTTGATGATGCCGCGCTTGAGGGTGGTCTCGAGTCCGACCTCGACCTCGATGTAGTCGGAGCGCTGGGACAGCTGGAAGCCGGGCTCGTCACCCGAGGGCCCGATGCCGACCCGGCCGGAGCCGGTCACCACCTGACGGGACACCAGGAAAGGGGTCAGTCCCGCGATGATCGACGAAAACGGCGTCTGCCGCGACATCAGGTAGTTCTCGTGCGAGCCGTAGGAGGCACCCTTGCCGTCGACGTTGTTCTTGTAGAGCTGCAACTTGGCGGCCCCGGGCACGCTGGCGACGTGCCGGGCGGCAGCCTCCATCACGCGTTCGCCGGCTTTGTCCCAGATCACCGCGTCCAGCGGGTCGGTGCACTCGGGGGCCGAGTACTCAGGGTGGGCGTGGTCGACGTAGAGCCGAGCGCCGTTGGTCAGGATCATGTTGGCCGCACCGACCTCGTCGGCGTCGACGATGGGTGGCGGCCCGGCCGAGCGGCTCAGGTCGAAGCCGCGGGCGTCCCGCAGCGGCGACTCCACCTCGTAGTCCCAGCGGGTGCGCTTGGCGCGCTGAATGCCGGCGGCCGCCGCGTAGGCCAGCACCGCCTGGGTCGAGGTGAGGATCGGGTTGGCGGTCGGGTCCGACGGCGACGAGATGCCGTACTCGACCTCCGTCCCGATAATCCGTTGCATGCGTTCAGCGTAGGCCGGGCGACCAGCTGCCCTCGCGCAGGGGGAAATCCGCCAGCACGAGGTTCCCGCGCCACTAGGGTGACCGGATGTGAACGCAACTCGGCGTCGCGCGCCGGACCGCAGGCAGGCAGCCGCGGCTGAACAGTGGTTCTTAGAGCGCGGGTTACCGTCGGTGCTGACCCGGCGGGGCCGGTGGCGACGGTTGTGGCCGCGGTGCGCGCCCGCGCTGGCGGCCTGGGCGGGGGTGGAGGTCTGCCTGCTGGGCGTCTATTTCGTCAGCGACGGCAACGACGTCTTCATCAGCGGAACCCCGACGGCCCATCAGTGGGTGATTCTGACGCTGCTCGCGGTCGCTCTCCCACTGGCCGCGCTGGCCGGCTGGCTGGTGTCGCGGACGTCGAGCGGGCGCAGCCGCGCGATCGTCGCGACCGCGGCACTGACCGTCGCGGTCACGTGCGGTGTGATCGAATCCGGCCCCGTCCAGTTGACCCGGGACGCCGTCATCCTGGTCCTGGTGCTGGTGCTGACGGGCACCGGCGTCGGGTCGGTGGTCGCCTGGGCGGTGCGCATGACGATGGAGCACCTGTCCACGGTCGGCACGCTGGCGGTCCGCGCCTTGCCGATCGTGCTGCTGACCGCGTTGGTGTTCTTCAACACCTACGTCTGGTTGATGGCGGCGAACATCAACGGTGAAAGGCTCTCGCTCGCAATCATTTTCCTCCTCGGCATCGCTGGAACATTCGTCGTGTCCAAGACCGTGGAACGGGTCCGGCCGCTGTTGAAGTCGACGGCATCGCTGCCCCAAGGCAGCGAGAACCTTGTCGGCACCCCCTTCGCGGGGATGCATGATCCCGCTGCCGGCGCCCCGCTGAAACGAGCGGAACGCCTCAACGTGGTGTTCCTGCTGGCGACCTCACAACTCATCGAGATCCTGGTGGTGGCCGCCGTCGGCGCGACGATGTACCTGATCCTCGGCCTGATCATCTTGACGCCACCGCTGCTCAAGGAATGGGCGCACAACACCGCCACCACCTCCACGGTGTTCGGGTTCACGTTCCCGGCGCCGGATTCGTTGATCCACATGTGCCTATTCCTGGGCGCGCTGACGTTCATGTACATCAGCGCCCGAGCGGTCGACGACGCCGAGTACCGAGGCATGTTCCTCGATCCGCTGATCGACGACCTGCACACGGCCCTGGCGGCTCGCAACCGCTACCGTGGCACCGTCGCGCCGACGGCGCGTGCTGTTGACGGCACCGACGGTAGTGACTAACTTCACCGTGTGTCCGCCCCTGAGTCCGACCGCGCCGTCGGCAAACACGCGCTCGACCTAGCTGGGAAACGCTACGGCGAAGTGCTTCTGGTAACCGCTGGGGAGGCCGGGCCGCAGGCAACGGTCTACAACAGCTTCCCGCTCAACGACTGCCCCGCCGAACTGTGGTCCGCGCTCGACCCGCACACCATCGCAGCCGAAAACGGCGTGGCGGCAGCCCTGCTCAACGGTCCGCGGTACTGGCTGATGAACGACATCGAAAAGGAAGCCCAGGGTCCCCAGATCACGAAGACCTTCGGTGGGATCGAGATGATTCAGCAGGCCACGGTGCTGCTCTCGTCGATGAACCCCGCGCCCTTTATCCCCAATAAGGTCAATCGCCATACGGTCTTCGTGTTCAACGCCGGCCAACAGGTTTATGAGCTGATCGACCCTCACGGGCAGCACTGGGTGATGCAGACCTTGAGCCAGGTCGCCGACCCCAACCTGTCGCAAGCGGATCTGCCGGGCCTCGCCGAGCGGCTCGACCTCCCGGCGGGTTGGACCTATCAGCCACGCGTCCTCACCGACGAGTTGCGCATCGATACGCGGACCCGGGCGGCCCAGGTGTTGCAGGACAACCTGACCAACAGCTATTCGCTGGTGACCGACTGACCCTGAGCGGCACCGCGCCGCGCTCAAACCACGACGTGTGCGTGGCCCCTGAAGCGCGGCGCGGCTCAGAGGCCTACAGGTACTGACCCAGGTTGGATTCGGTGTCGATGGCCCGCGATGCGCTCGAGCTCTTGCCGGTGACCAGGGTGCGGATGTAGACGATCCGCTCGCCCTTCTTGCCCGAAATCCGCGCCCAGTCATCGGGGTTGGTGGTGTTGGGCAGGTCCTCGTTCTCGGCGAACTCGTCGACGATCGAGTCGAGCAGGTGCTGGATGCGCAGACCCGGCTGCCCGGTCTCCAGCACCGACTTGATCGCGTTCTTCTTCGCCCGGTCGACGACGTTCTGGATCATCGCGCCGGAGTTGAAGTCCTTGAAGTACATGACTTCCTTGTCACCGTTGGCGTAGGTGACCTCCAGGAACCGGTTGTCGTCGATCTCGGCGTACATCCGCTCGACCACCTTCTCGATCATCGCATGGATGCAGGCCGACCGGTCGCCCCCGAACTCGGCGAGGTCGTCGGCGTGCACCGGCAGCGTCTCGACCAGGTACTTCGAGAAGATGTCTTGCGCCGCTTCGGCATCCGGGCGTTCGATCTTGATCTTCACGTCCAGACGGCCGGGCCGCAGGATCGCGGGGTCGATCATGTCCTCACGGTTGGAGGCGCCGATCACGATGACGTTCTCGAGGCCCTCGACGCCGTCGATCTCGCTCAGCAACTGCGGGACGACGGTGGTCTCGACGTCCGACGAGACGCCGGTGCCACGGGTGCGGAAGATCGAGTCCATCTCGTCGAAGAACACGATGACCGGCGTTCCTTCGGACGCCTTCTCCCGTGCCCGCTGGAAGATCAGCCGGATGTGACGCTCGGTCTCACCAACGAACTTGTTCAGCAGCTCGGGACCCTTGATATTGAGGAAGTACGACTTCGCCTCGCGGGCGTCGTCACCCCGGACCTCGGCCATTTTCTTGGCCAAAGAATTTGCCACCGCCTTGGCGATGAGCGTCTTCCCGCAGCCGGGCGGGCCGTACAGCAGCACACCCTTCGGCGGGCGCAGCGCGTACTCGCGGTACAGCTCCTTGTGCAGGAACGGCAGCTCCACGGCGTCGCGGATCTGCTCGATCTGGCGCGTCAGACCACCGATGTCGGAGTAGCTGACGTCCGGCACCTCTTCCAACACCAGGTCTTCGACCTCGGCCTTGGGAATGCGCTCGAACGCGTAACCGGCCTTGGTGTCCACCAGCAACGAGTCGCCCGGCCGCAGCTTGCGCGGTCTGGTGTCGTCGTTGAGCGCGTCGGGATGCCCATCCGGCAGGTCCTCGGCCACCAGCGGCTCGGCGAGCCACACGATGCGTTCTTCGTCGGCATGACCGACGACCAACGCCCGGTGTCCGTCGGCCAACAGCTCGCGCAACGTCGAGATCTCGCCGACCGATTCATAGGTGCCGGCTTCGACGACCGTCAGCGCCTCATTGAGGCGCACCGTCTGGCCCTTCCGTAGCGACCCGACGTCGATGTTGGGCGAGCACGTCAAGCGCATCTTGCGGCCGGAGGTGAACACGTCGACGGTGTCGTCCTCGTGGGAGCCCAGCAACACGCCGTATCCACTTGGCGGCTGCCCGAGCCGGTCCACTTCCTCACGCAACGCGAGTAGTTGCTGGCGCGCCTCTTTGAGCGTCTCCATCAACTTCGAGTTGCGGGCCGCAAGCGAGTCGATCCGGGCTTCGAGCTGATGCACATCGCGCGCAGAGCGGGCGCCGCCTTGCGCCCCAGCTGCATGCTCGAGTTGCTCGCGCAGCAACGCCGCCTCGCGGCGTAGTTCTTCCAATTCGGCAGCATCGTTGCTGGACATGCCTGACTCGCGGGGGGTACCGAATGATTCAGAACGCTCTGAGCCACCCATGTTGCGCTCCTTTCCCACACCGAATTGGCGCGGTGGATACTTCAACGCTACCGGCGATTGACCAATGATGCGCGGAGTCAAATACCCACGAAAAGTTAAGATTTTCGTCTCGCTGGTATTCTCGGCCACTAATCTCGCTGATCGAAAGGGCCGCCGTGACCGCAAAAAGCCTCGCCACAGGCTTTCTGGGCACGGCCGACGTCGGCGTGGCGACCGCGGGTGTGAGTTCAGTTGCACCCGTTGGCTCGACCGCGCGGCGGGCGGCCGCTTCGGGAAGCGTCCCAACCCACACGCCGTCCTGATCGACTGGATGCGCCGGCACCTGTCCGCAGCCGTGAGCGCCGCCACCGTCTTGGCGGCGGTTGGGATATCGGGGTGTTCGTCGCATCAGCAACCGCGCATCGCCTCCTCCATGCCCGCGGCGGCCCCGGCCACGTCGAGCACGGTTGTCGTCCCTCCGACTACCCCGCTGCCGACGCCTGAAGCCCTTACCGACATCTTGACCCGGCTCGCCGACCCGAACGTACCCGGTATCAACAAGGTGAGTTTGGTCGAAGGCGCCGCCCCGGAGAGCGCGGACACCTTGGACAAATTCACCAATGCGTTGCGCGACAACGGCTACCTGCCCATGACGTTCGTCGCGCACGACATCGCTTGGTCGGACAAGACCCCCGCCAACGTGGTGGCGAACATCGACGTCACGACCGCCCAGCGGGCCAACGCCAGCTTCCACTTCCCGATGGAATTCACGCCCTTCCAAGGCGGTTGGCAGCTGTCCCGGCGAACCGCCGAGATGCTTTTGGCACTGGGTAAGCCTCCCGCGGCGACACCGGCGCCCGAGCCCACCCCGGCACCGCAACCCGCCCCCGCTCCCGCGCCCGGCCCGACTCCGACTCCGCCCGGTTGACCCGCGGCATGTGGATCGGCTGGCTCGAGTTCGACGTCCTGCTCGGCGATGTCCGCTCCCTCAAACAGAAGCGGTCGGTGATCCGCCCCGTCGTCGCCGAGCTGCAACGCAAGTTCAGTGTGTCGGCTGCCGAGACCGGTTCGCACGAGCTGTATCGACGCGCCGGCATCGGCGTAGCCATGGCGTCCGGAGATCGCAGCCATGCGGTCGACGTCCTGGATGCGGCCGAACGACTGGTGGCCGCGCACCCCGAGTTCGAGCTGCTGTCGGTGCGACGGGGCCTGCAGCGTAGCGACGATTGAGGCGCGCTCGCGATCGCCACTAATCCCACGGTGGCGACCCGCAGCGCCCGGCCACGCCGCGCTCGCGATCGCCACTAATCCCACGGTGGCGACCCGCAGCGCCCGGCTTCGTCGCGCTTGCGATCGCCACTAGCCGTCGCGGCCCTCGCGTTTGCGCCCCAACGGCGCAGGAGCGATGACGCCGGGCGCGAGCCGCCGCGTGAAGACCAGGAACGCGGTGTGCCCGCGCATGGAGTGCTGCGGCCTAACGGCCAGGCCGACAACGTTCCAGCCGCGTTGCAGCGTCTCCCACGAGCGGGGCTCAGTCCAGCACTGCTGGGCCCGCAGGGCCTCGACGACCCGCGAGAGTTGGGTCACCGTGGCGACGTAGACCATCAGAACGCCGCCGGGGATCAGCAGTCGGGCGACCGCGTCGAGGACCTCCCACGGCGCGAGCATGTCGAGCACGGCCCGATCAAACGAGGCGTCGGGCCAATCGGAGTCGGCGACATCGCTGACGATCAGCTCCCAGTTATCCGGCAGCCGTTCATAGAACACCGAGACGTTGCGGCGAGCGTGCTCGGCATGGTCGGCGCGCTGCTCGTAGGAGACCACCCGCCCTTCGGGCCCGACCGCGCGCAGCAGCGAGCAGGTGAGCGCCCCCGACCCGGCCCCGGCCTCGAGCACGCGCGCGCCCGGGAAGATGTCGCCCTCGTGCACGATCTGCGCGGCGTCCTTGGGATAGATGACCTGCGGCCCCCGCGGCATCGACATGATGTAGTCGACCAGCAGCGGCCGCAGCACCAAGAAGGGCGCGCCGTTGCTGGACTTGACGACAGTGCCCTGCTGCAGCCCGATCAACGCGTCATGGGCGATCGAGCCGCGATGGGTGTGGAACTCCGCGCCGGGCGTGAGCGCCATCGTGTAGTGCCGGCCTTTGGCGTCGGTGAGTTGGACGCGTTCCCCGACGGTGAACGGGCCGGTTGCAGACACGCCGTCTAGCGTGCCAGCCGACTCGCCGCGGGCGGTGCTCGGGGTTGTCGGCGCCCGGATCTACGCTGCGGACATGACCGACCAGCCGCTGGCACTCGCGCGGCCGGCCGCACGACCGGCTTCGAAACCGGCGCTGTCCCCGTCGCGGGCGGCGGACTTCAAGCAATGCCCGCTGCTGTACCGGTTCCGGGCGATCGACCGGCTACCCGAGGCACCCTCGGCCGCACAGCTGCGCGGCTCGGTAGTGCACGCCGCCCTGCAGCAGCTCTACGGGCTGCCCGCCGCGCAGCGCGGTCCCGAAACCGCGCTGTCACTGGTCGAGCCGGCCTGGGACCAGGCGATCGCCGCGGCGCCCGACCTGGCCGGCGGCTTCGATTCCGAGCAGCGCGGCCAACTGATCGCCGAGGCCCGGGCGCTGCTCTCCGGCTACTACCGCCTCGAGGACCCGACGCGCTTCGATCCGCAGTGCTGCGAGGAACGCGTCGAGGTCGAACTCGCCGACGGCACCCTGCTGCGGGGATTCATCGACCGGATCGACGTCGCGGCCACCGGAGAACTGCGGGTGGTCGACTACAAGACCGGCAAGGCGCCGCCGGCGGCACGGGCCCTGGCCGAGTTCAAGGCGATGTTCCAGATGAAGTTCTACGCGGTGGCATTGCTGCGCACGCGCGGCGTCCTACCCGCCCGGCTGCGGCTCATCTACCTCGCCGACGGGCAGGTGCTGGACTATTCGCCCGACCACGACGAGTTGCTGCGCTTCGAGAAGACCCTGATGGCGATCTGGCGTGCGATCCAATCCGCCGGCCAAACGGGCGATTTCCGCCCCAGCCAGTCGCGGTTGTGTGACTGGTGCCCCCACCAGCAACACTGCCCGCTGTTCGGCGGAACCCCACCTACCTACCCCGGCTGGCCGGATATCGCTGTGGCGCAAGGCTTTTCGGAGCCGACCGAGCCGGCGGCGTGACCGCGGGCGGGTCCACCGGTGTGACCAGGGTCATTGTGGCTTGAGCGCCCTAACGCAATAGCTCAGCGGCGAGTGCGGTAGGCTCATGTCAACGCTGGCGCCAAATGGCTTGCCAGCGCGTCGTGATCGATTCGTTATTTCCTCTCAGATCCCCGCGGGGCGCCGAGTCCGAGATGACTAGGTGCGCTCCGCACAGCCTCGAGTCGCGGCGATCGATGTTGCCAGCAGGGCAATCTCGCTACCACCGACGCTTTAGGGACATTGAAACATGCTTGAAGACACAACATTTGCTCACCTCGGGGTGAGCCCACCGCTGGTTGACGCGCTCGCCAAGGGCGGCGCGCACCGGCCATTCCCAATTCAGATCGAGACCCTGCCGGACACGCTTGCCGGCCGTGATGTGTTGGGCCGCGGCAAGACCGGCAGCGGCAAGACGCTCGCCTTCTCGATCCCGCTGGTGAGCCGGCTCGACGCGGGTAACCGCCGGCCTGGCAAGCCGACCGGGCTGGTGCTGGCGCCCACCCGCGAACTCGCGACACAGATCGCCGCAACCATCGCGCCGCTCGCCGCGGTTCGGGGCCTGCGCGTGACCACCGTCTTCGGCGGGGTGCCGCAGCACAAGCAGGCCGCGGCGCTGAAATCCGGCGTCGACATCGTCGTCGCCTGTCCGGGCCGGCTGGAAGACCTGATGAAGCAGGGCATCGTCAAGCTGAATGCGGTACGGGTCACGGTCATCGATGAGGCCGACCACCTCGCCGATCTGGGCTTCCTGCCCACGGTCACCCGCATTTTGGCGGCCACGCCCACCGCCGGCCAGCGGATGCTGTTCTCGGCCACGCTCGACGCCGCCGTCGACACCCTGGTGAAGCGATTCCTCTCCGACCCGGTGACGCGATCGGTCGCCGAACCGGTCTCCGTGACTCCCGCGATGACACATCACCTGTTCTGTGTCGACGGGCCGCAGTCAAAGAGGGAGCTGGTGCACCGGCTGGCCGCTGGGGAGTCCCGGCGAATCCTGTTTATGCGGACCAAGCATCAGGCCCGTAAGTTGGCCCGCCAGCTCACGCAGTCGGGCATCGCGTCGGTCGAGTTGCACGGCAACCTCTCCCAGAATGTGCGCGACCGAAACCTGGCGGCGTTCGCGGCCGGTCACGCGCGCGTTCTCGTCGCGACGGACATCGCCGCGCGCGGCGTGCACGTCGACAACATCGAGCTGGTGGTCCACGTCGACCCGCCGCCGGAGCACAAGGCCTACCTGCATCGCTCCGGCCGCACCGCCCGGGCCGGCGCGTCCGGCGACGTGGTCACCATCGTGCTGCCCGAGCAACGCCGGGACGCCGAATCGATGATGCGCAAGGCGGCCATCCGCGCCGTTCCCCAGCAGGTGACGGCGGCCTCCCCCGTCATCCACGCCTTGGCTGGGCCGCCCGCGCCGCGCGAGGTCATCGCGCCGACGCCGGTGGCGGCTCGTCCGCCCCGGCCGAGCGCGCCGCGCAACAGGCGCCGCTCGCGTCGCCCCGCCACGGCGTTGCGGTAGGCGAACCCCGGCGGCGATCGCCACTAGTCGAGCGGTGTCAGTTCCTGCAGCATCGTGGGGATGAGTTCGCTGACGGTGGGGTGGATGTGCATGGTGCGAGCCAGCGTCGTATAGGGCGCTTTGGCGGACATGACGTCGAGGATCTCGTGTACGGCCTCGTCGCC
Organism: Mycobacterium sp. E1747; assembly: GCF_001667775.1. GTDB lineage: Bacteria > Actinomycetota > Actinomycetes > Mycobacteriales > Mycobacteriaceae > Mycobacterium. The sequence goes on along the minus strand of NZ_LZJI01000040.1, from coordinate 14,670 downwards.
GCCGACGCCGAAGATGGCCGCTCCCAGGATCTCCCGGGTGTCGGCATCCACCACCACCTTCATAAAGCCTTGCGTCTCACCCTTTTCCACCGCCCGACCGACCCGCGTCATCGGCCGCTTACCGACCAGCGCCTTGCGTCCCGACGCACGGACCTGGTCGACGGTCATCCCGGCCCGCCCCAACGGGGGGTCGATGTAAAGCGCGTAGGCGGTGATGCGGTCGCTGACCCGGCGCGGGTCGTCATCGAGCAGGTTGGCGGCGACGATCTCGAAATCGTTGTAAGAGGTGTGGGTGAAGGCGCCTTTGCCGTTGCAGTCCCCCATCGCCCAGATGTGGTCCACGTTGGTCCTGAGCTGGTCGTCGACGACGATGTAGCCGCGGGCGTCGGTCTGCACGCCGGCCGTCTCGAGCCCGAGGTCGTCGGTGTTGGGCCGCCGGCCCACGGCCAGCAGCAGGTGGCTGCCGGCGATCGGGGCAGCGCCGGCGCTGGGGGTCAGGTCAAAGCCGTTGCCGGTCTTAGTGATTCGCACGTCATCCGCACCGACGACGACATCGACGCCCTCGTCCTCCAGGATGTCGCGGACGGTGGCGGACACGTCCTCGTCCTCGCGGGACGCCAACCGCGAACCCCGCTCGACGACGGTCACCCGCGCGCCGAAGCGCCGGTACATCTGCGCGAACTCCAGCGCTATGTAACTGCCACCCAAGACGACGAGATGGCTTGGCAGCGTGTCGAGTTCGAGGATCGAAACGTTGGTCAGGAACTCGACGTCGGAAAGCCCCGGGATTTCCGGCACCACCGCACGACCACCGACGTTGAGGAAGATCCGGTCGGCGTGCAGCACGTCATGCCCATTTTGGGAGTCGACACGCAACGTGTGCGGATCCTCGAACCGGGCGTGCCCGCGAAAGACGGTGCAACCCTGCATCCCCGCCAACCAGTCCTCGACGCCCTTGCGGTCGCCCAGCATGATTTCGTCCTTGCGCGCCTTGACCTTCGCCATGTCCACGCTTACCGGTCCGGTCGCCACGCCGTAATCCGCGCCGCGGCGCGCGAGGTGAGCGGCGTACGCGCTGGCCACCAGGGTCTTGGTGGGGATGCATCCGGTGTTCACGCAGGTGCCCCCGATCAGTTTGCGCTCCACCAGCGCAACCCGCTGTCCCGCCGCCGTCAGCCGCCCCGCCAGCGGTGGGCCGGCCTGCCCGGCCCCGACGATGATCGCGTCGAAATGCTGTGTCACTTCACTGCCGTCAGCAGGTATTCCGTCAGCACGTGGCCCGTCACCGCGGCGATGGCGAACCCGCCCAAGATCGCTACCGCGTCCTCCAGCAGCGCGATGGGCAGGTCCCTGCCGGCCACGGCGGCCAGCCGCTTGCGCGCCTGATAGCCGCCGAGGGTGCCGAGCACCGCGCCGATGACGCCGGCCCCGAGCGCGGTGAAGGTCCAGTGCGGCCAGGCGCCAAGCGCCGCGCCGGACAGTCCGCCCATGACGATCCGGGCGGCGAAGATCGGCGGCGCCGTGCGGGCCGGCGTCTTAGGCAGCTTGTCGTTGACCAGTTCGCCGATCGCGAGAACGGTGAAGACGATGACCGTGATGATGTTGGCCAGCCACGACGCCCACGTGCCATGCAGGTCGAGCCAGCCAAGATAGGCGGCCCAGGCGACGACGGCGGGGGCCGTCAGCGAACGCAGCCCGGCGACGGCGCCAATCAGTAAAGCCAGCAGCAGAATGAGCGCGTGTGTCACGAAGACCCTCCTGGGGATCGAACAGCCCGGCAATCGTTAGGGATGACGGCCCATCGGATGACACGGGCAAACAGCCCTAGGCGGGACGCTAACACAGCCGCGGTCGCGACACCCGCCCCGAGCGTCACGCCAGCGTGACGGCCGGCGTCGAGCGCCACGCTGGCGCGACGCCCGAGGTTCGATCAGAACCGGCAGAACCGGATATCTGAAGCCAGAATTGCTTTGGCCCCGATGGCGGCCAGCTCGTCCATGATCTCGTTCACGCCGCGGCGGGGCACCAGCGCGCGGATCGCAACCCAGTCCGGATCGGCGAGCGGCGCGATGGTCGGTGACTCCAAACCCGGCGTGATCGCCGTGGCCTGGTCCAGGGCGGAACGCGGGCAGTCATAGTCGAGCATCAGATATTGCTGCCCGAACACCACACCCTGGATCCGCGCCACCAGCTGATCGCGCGCCGCCTGCGTCCCGTTCGGACCGTCGGGGCCTGCGCCCTCGATCAGCACCGCCTCCGAATCGCACAGCGGATCGCCGAACGCCACCAGGTCGTGCAAGCTCAGGGTGCGCCCGGACCCGACCACGTCGGCGATGGCGTCCGCCACGCCGAGCTGCACCGAAATCTCCACCGCCCCGTCGAGCCGGATGACGGTCGCTTCAATACCGCGCTCTGCCAAATCTTTTCGGACGAGATTGGGGTAGGCCGTCGCGATCCGCTTCCCGGCCAGATCCGACGTCGTCCACTCCCGCCCGGCCGGGCCGGCATAGCGAAAGCTCGACGATCCGAAACCCAAGGCCAGCCGCTCGCGCACCGGCGCGTCCGAGTCGCGGACCAGATCGCGTCCGGTGATACCGAAATCGAGCTGCCCCGACCCCACATAGATCGCAATATCTTTGGGGCGCAGGAAGAAGAACTCGACCTGGTTGACCGGGTCGATGACGGTGAGGTCTTTGGAATCGGTGCGACGGCGGTAGCCCGCCTCCGCGAGAATCTCGCTGGCCGGCTCGCTCAGCGTGCCCTTGTTCGGAACGGCGACCCGCAGCATCGTCACAGCTTCCGGTAGACGTCGTCGAGCGACAGGCCACGCGCGATCATCAACACCTGCGTCCAATAGAGCAACTGGCTGATCTCCTCGGCGAGCGCCTCGTCGGGTTCGTGCTCGGCGGCCAGCCACACCTCACCGGCCTCCTCGAGGATCTTCTTGCCCAACCCGTGGACGCCACCATCCAGCGCGGCAACCGTCGCGCTGCCGGCCGGCCTGGTGCGGGCGCGCTCGCCCAATTCGGCGAACAGATCCTCAAACGTCTTCACGGCCAGCGATTGTTTCATGCGCCGGCTTGCAAAGTCACGGCGGTTTAGCCCGGCTAGCCCGGTGCCGCGGCCCACGGCGCGGACGCTCCCGGTCCTGCCGTGCCTGACATTCCGGAAAGACCTGCGCCACAGGCATTTCGCGTGTCAGCCGAATCCGGCGAGCGTCATGCGCAACGCCTCTTCGAACTGAACGTGAAACTCCACGCCGTCGGGGGGCTGGGTGAGCCAGCGATCGATGAGGAATTTTGCCGTGGCCAAGCTGGTGTGCACCAACAGCGCGGGCCGGATGTCTGCCGCTGCGTCGACGCCCATCCGGCACGCCACTTGCTCGACGAATTCGCGATGTTCGCTCTCGGTGACCAGCACCGATTGGCTCAACAGGTGCGGGGCGCTGGCAACGGCCTGGCGCCAGGTGTCCAGCGTCTGGACTTCGATGGCCTCTTGGGCGCGCGCGACGAACAACTGGATCAACGCCTCGACCGGTGACTCGTCCGGTGGTCTCGCGCTGTAGGACTCGATGAAATCGGCGCTGGCCTCCCGGACCGGACCGACCAGCAGGCTCTCCTTGGTGGGTGCGTACCGGAAATACGTGCTGATCGATATGCCGGCCGCCGCGGCGATGTCCTCGGTCGTCACCGCGTCGAAGCCGCGTTCGGCGAAAAGCCGCTGGGCGGTCTGCTGGATCTGCGAAACTAGCTCAGCACGACGGCGGTCTCGCAACGAGCCCGTGTTTGCTGAGGGCATGCCTTCACCTTCGTCAATCCGACATTTCAGCCCATGGGGCCGCTCAGCGGCGATCCAGATGAGTGACTCTACACTATTGAAAGTGCCTATCAAGTAGGTTAGTCTGGCTCAGCACACGCCCATGAGCTGCAAAACTATGGAACCGCCAAGGCTATTTTTGTGAAGTTAGGCTCCAAGGGCTCCGATCCCCTCTGCTCGGCGGTCAAGATGTACTGGTTCGCAATGACGGGTGCCGTGAGTTTGCTAGACACACGACAAATAGCCGCGCGATGACGGCCGGGCATGACGGCGTAACCGCCATTCAGGAATGGTCCATCGGATACGTCAAGCGTCATCCCGTCGCGTCACTGACCACGGTCGGCGAACAATTCGTCCTCGGCGTGCGCACCGCCCAATACTTCTTCTTCGACCTGATGACAGGACGATTCCAATGGCAGGAATTCGTCCGGCAGGGCGCGTTCATGGCCGGCACCGCCGTGTTGCCGACGATCCTGGTGTCGCTGCCGATCAGCGTCACGCTGTCCATCCAGTTCGCCCTGCTCGCCGGCCAGGTCGGTGCCACCTCGCTGGCCGGCGCGGCCAGCGGGCTCGCCGTCATCCGGCAGGGAGCATCGCTGGTGGCCGCGGTGCTGCTGGCGTCAGCTGTGGGGTCGGCGATCACCGCCGACCTGGGCTCGCGGACGATGCGTGAAGAGACCGACGCGATGGAGGTGATGGGCGTCTCGGTGATCCGCCGTCTGGTCGTCCCTCGCTTCGCCGCCGCGGTGATGATCGGTGTGGCCCTCACCGGCGTCGTGTGCTTCGCGGGATTCTTCGCCAGCTACATGTTCAACGTGTACTTCCAGAACGGGGCCCCGGGCAGCTTCGTGTCGACGTTCGCGTCGTTCGCGACGACCGATGACATGATCCTGGCGCTGGTGAAGGCGGTCGTGTTCGGCGCCATCGTGGCCATCGTGTCGAGCCAAAAAGGCTTGTCCACCAAGGGCGGACCGACGGGCGTCGCGAACTCGGTGAACGCGGCGGTGGTCGAGGCCATCCTGCTGCTGATGATCGTCAACGTCGCCATCAGCCAGCTCTACATCATGTTGTCGCCTAGGACGGGGCTGTGAGGTGACGGTGTCCGCTGATCAATCGTCCGCACCGATTTCGGTCCCCCTCGTCCGGCTCTACCGCCGCGGCAAAGTGCCGATCATCCGGCTCGGGCACCTGCTGGTCTTCTTCGTTCGGGCGCTCGTCGCGGTGCCGCTCGCCCTGCGCCAGTACCGGGGCGAGTTCTTGCGGCTGCTGTCAAACATCACCTGGGGCAACGGCTCGATCGTGGTGGGCGGCGGAACCGCCGGCGTGGCGGTCGTGCTCGGCATGACGGTCGGGGCGCTGGTCGGAATTGAGGGCTACAACTTCCTGGATCTGCTCGGCCTGGGGCCCGCCACCGGCTTCGTCTCGTCGTTGGTCAACACCCGCGAGCTGGCGCCCCTGATGGCGTCGCTGGCCTTCGCCATGCAGGGCGGCTGCCGCTTCACCGCACAGCTGGGCTCCATGCGCATCGCCGAGGAGATCGATGCGATGGAATCGATTGCGATCCGGCCGATCCCGTACCTGGTCACCACCCGGCTGATCGCCTCGGTGGTTGCGATCGTCCCGCTGTACGCCGCGTGCCTGGCGATCGGCTACCTGAGCACACAAATGGTGGTGGGTTTGGGCAGCGGCGGCTCGACCGGTTCCTACCTGCATTACTTCACGCTGATGCTGGCCGGGCAGGACATCGTCTACTCGTTGATCAAGGCCGTCATCTTCGTCTGGATCGCCTCCACGATCCAGTGCTACTACGGCTATTACGCGGTCGGCGGACCGGAAGGCGTCGGGGTCGCCGCGGGCCACGGAATGCGGGCCAGCATCACCGTCGTGATCATCGTGAACATGTTGCTCACCATGGCGCTGTGGGGCGTCGACTCCGGCGCACGGTTTGGCGGGTAGGTCGCTGGAACATGCCCAACTCCTTTGAGCAGGACGGGCGCGGCCCCTCCGACCGGCAGCTGTTCGGCATAGGTATCGCTGTCGTGGTGGTCAGCGCGCTGCTGACCACCGCCATGTTGGTCAAATCCACTGGCAGGCTCGACAATTACGTCCGCGTCGTCGCCGATCTGGTGAACGTGGGCGATGGCCTGCCGCAGAGGTCGGACGTCAAATATCACGGCGTGCTGGTCGGCATGGTCAACGGCGTCGTGCCCGCGGCGCACGGCAGCCCCAACTACGTCCACATCGACCTCAAGGAAGAATTCGCCGGCTCGATCCCGGCCAACGTGACCGCGCGCGTGGTGCCCAGCAATGTCTTCGCCGTGTCGTCGGTTCAGTTGGTGGGCTCCCCGAACCAGGAGGGCCGCGGTGCGACGATCCGCGACGGCGCGCATATTCCGGAGGACAAGCGGCTTCCGACCGTGTTGTTCGAGACAACCGTGACCAAGTTGCGCGACCTGCTCGCCGCGGCGGGCCGCGACCGGGACGACCGATCGATCGGAATTCTGGCTGCGCTGGGCGCCGCCACCGACCACCGTCGCGTCCGCCTGCTGAACGCCGGCGCCCAATTGAATCGCCTTCTCGACCAACTCAATTCGATTGTCGGCACGGACACCGGGCCCTCGACGGTGTCGGCGCTGCTGGATGCGACTCGCGGGCTGGCGCGGACCGCCCCCGATCTTCTCGACGCACTGCACCAGGCCGTGGAACCGATGCGGACCTTCGCCGAGACCCGCGGGCAGCTGGCCGCGCTGCTGTCGGGCGCCGACTACACGGTCGGCACCACCCGCCAGTCGTTGAGCAATCACATCGACCAACTCATCGGCATCACAACCGATTTCACGCCCGTGCTCGGCGTGCTGGCGCAGAAGTCCAACAACTTCGTGCCCGCGGTCGCCAAACTGGACAACCTGGCAAACCAGTTCATGGAGCAGGTTTGGAATCCGGAGACCAACCTCGGCAACATGCGCGCGATGCTGACGTTCACCCCCAGTTCCACCTACACCCGCGCGGACTGCCCCCATTACGGCGAGCTGAAGGGACCCAGCTGTTTCACCGCACCGCTGGTCCCGGTGCGGCCCGATCTGCCCGACGTCCTGCTGCCGCAGAACTATCAGCCGCCCAAGGATCTTGCCCCACCCCCGGGCACGGTGATCGGCCCGGACGGAAATCTAGTCGCCGTAGGTCCGCCGCTGATCAACCCGAACCCTAACCTGTCCGACCCCAATCCCCCGCTGCCCGCGGGGATCACGCCGTCGCCACCCGTGCCCGGTAGTGCGAACCCCGACAACCCGTCGCCGGGGGCACCCGCCACGCCGCAGCCGCACGAACCGTGGGTCGCCCCGGTGGCGCCCAAGGCACCGTGGATCCCGCAGGCCTCGTTCGGCGGGAACGTGGGACCCGTCGGGAGTCAGTACGAACGGGACATGTTGGGTGTGATCACCGGTGCACCCGCCACCGCGGCCACCGAGTTGCTGCTGGGCCCGGTTGCGCGTGGCACCACGGTGTCGCTGACTCATCGACCCGGGGAGGCCAAATGAGGTTTCGAGGCCCGCTCGTCGCGTTGACCCTGTTCATGGTCGTCTCGTTGACGCTGACGTGGCTGGTGTATGTCAGCCTGCGTCGTGACGTGGCGGGCAACACGGCCAAGTATTCGGCGGTGTTCAGCGACGTGTACGGACTGCGCGAAGGCGACGACGTCCGGATGGCCGGGGTGCGCGTCGGCCGAGTCGAAAAGATCGAGCTCGACGGAAATCTTGCGAGGGTCTCGTTCGTGGTGCAGCAGGAACAACGGCTGTTCGGAAACACCCAAGCGTCGGTCACTTACCAGAACATCGTCGGCCAGCGTTACCTCGGACTGTCGCTGGGCAAGGAAGGCAGCCCGCAACTGCTGCTCCCACCGGGCAGCACGATTCCGCTGGAACGCACCGAACCCTCCTTCGACGTCACCACGCTGCTGAACGGCTACGAACCGTTGTTCAGCCTGCTGAACCCCCACGACGCGGACAACCTCACCAAGGGCATCATCGCCTCGCTGCAAGGCGACAGGTCATCGCTGACCACACTGGTAGGCCAGACCTCCACGCTCACAGAGACATTCGCGGGCCGCGACCAGGCCCTCGGCGCCGTGATCACCAATCTGAACAAGGTGATGGCCAACCTCGCCCAGCAGAACGACAACCTCGACGGGGTCATCACCCAGACCCGCAGCGTCGTGGGCGAGCTCGACATCCGGCGTCCGGACCTGGTCGCCTCAGCGGGTTCACTGGCCCGGGTGACCGGCCGGCTGTCGGCCGCCGCGACGGACGTGTACCCGGCGCTGCGCGAATTCATCGACCGCCAGCCCGGGGTCACCAAACACATCATGGAGGTCGAGCCGCAGGTCGCGTTCTTCGGTGACAACATCCCACTGCTGCTGAAGGGGCTCGTCCGGGTCGGCAACCAGGGCGCCTACGGCAATGCCTACGTGTGCGACGTGAACTTCCTGGGATTCTTTCCCGGCCTCAACGATGTGGTGCCGATCATCGTCAATGCCGCCACGCCGGGCAACAAGGCGTGGCACAGCCCGAGATGCAGGAGCACGGCCGATGGCTGACGCCTCCGTGTGGCAGCGGATCAGGAAACGCACGCTGGAAAGCTACAACAAGACCTGGCTCGGGTTCATCGCGGTCGCGGTGGTCGCGGTGATCATCGCCGTCATGCTGCTCGTGCACGCGCTCGGCGCCGGATACCGGCACTACACGGCCGAGTTCCTGCAAGCCGCCTCGCTGCGGGCCGGCAACCCGATCGTGGTCGCCGGCATCCCGGTGGGCAACGTCACCAGCATGAAACTCGTCGGCGACCACGTCGAGGCGGGGCTGAAGGTTCGGGACAACATCGCGCTCGGCAGGGATTCCCGGGCGCAGATCAAGGTCGCCACCATCCTGGGCTCGCGGTACCTCGCGCTGGAACCCGGCGGTCCTTCGCACCTGCCCAACAACACGTTCGACCTCGCACACACCGAGGTGCCCTACGACCTGCAAGCCGCGCTGCAGGACGCCACCACCACGTTCGAGCAGGTCGACTCCGACCGGTTCGCGCAATCGCTCGCCGTGCTCGGCAGGCAGCTCGACGGGCTGCCGACGGTTGTGCCGCAAGCCATTTCGAACATCCACACGCTGTCGTCGATCATCGCGGTGCGACGTGACCAGCTGGGCCAGCTCCTGCGCAGCACCGAGCAGGTGACCAACACGCTGCGGCGCCAGCAGGCCGACGTGGGCACCCTGGTCAACCAGGGCCAAGACCTGTTGGGTCAATTCGTCGCGCGGCGGGCCGTTTTCCACGCGATGATGCAATCCCTGTCGAGCCTCGTCGACACGATGAGCCAGGTCGTGGTCAACGACCGGCCGGCGCTGGACGCGCTGGTCAAGGACATGCGGGACTTCACCAACCTGATGTCCGCCCACGACGACTTGCTGCACAGCATGCTGCAAACGAGCCCGATCTTCTTCCGCGAGGCCGCCAACCTCACGGGCGACGGTAACGCGATCAACTTCAACGCCCCCAACGTCCCGCTGATCGACTCGTGGATGTGCGCAATCAGCGGCCGTGCCAAGCAGTTCGGCATGATCCAGTATTTCAAGGACTGCAAATGAAAAGGCTCGCGTCGAAATCGGTGGCCGTCATCGCGGCCCTCGCGGCGCTCGCCGCGGTCGCCGGCATCGGCTGGTGGTGTCTCGGTTCCGACGAGGACTCGATCACCGTGACCGCCCAGTTCGACAGCGCCGCAGGCCTCTACGAGGGCAACGAGGTGGCGGTGCTGGGCATGCCGGTCGGCAAGATCACCAAGATCACGGCCAAGGGCGGCTACGTCGAAGTCGAATTCACCGTCGACGGCCACGTCAAGGTTCCCGCCACCGCGCAGGCCGTCACGGTGTCAACCTCGATCCTCACCGATCGGCAGATCGAACTTACGCCGCCGTACAAGGGCGGACCGACGCTGGAAAACCACGACACCATCGGGCTGCCTCGGACCAAAACGCCCGTCGAATTCAGCAGCGTCCTCAACGTTTTGGACAAGGTGACCAAGTCGCTCGAGGGCGACGGCCGCGGCGGGGGGCCGGTTGCCGACGTGCTGAACGGCGGCACCCAGGTCGTCAACGGCAACGGGGAACGGATCAAAGCGGCGCTCGGCGAACTGTCCAAGGCGCTGCGCCTGTCCGGCGACGGCGGCGCGGCGACCCGCGAGCAGATCACCACGATCGTCAGAAACATCAGCTCCCTGTTCGACGCCGTGGCCGCCAACGACACCAAGCTGCGCGAATTCGCCTCCACCATCCACCAAGTCAGCCAGATCATGGCCGACGAGAACCTCGGCAGCGGCACCACGGGACGCAAACTCGACGAACTGATCCAGCGGGCCGGCGACCTCCTCGACGCCAACCGCGACAACATCAAGCAGACCGCGCGCAACGGCAAGGCCACGCTGCAGACGGTGACCGACCAGCGGCGGGACCTGGCCGAGCTCCTTGACCTGGCTCCGCTGGTGGCCGACAACGCCTACAACATGATCGACCGGGCGAACGGCAGCGTGCGCGCACGATTCCTGACGGATCGGTTGCTCTTCGACAGCCAGTTCACCAAAGAGATCTGCAACCTGATGGGGCTTCGGCAACTGGGCTGCAGCACCGGGACGATACAGGACTTCGGACCCGATTTCGGATTGACCTATGTGCTGGACGGCATGGCAGCGATGGGGCAGAAATGATGACCCCCTGCCCGCGGGGCGTGCTGGCGGCGGTGGCCGCGGCGATGGTGACCGCCGGATGCGCCACGAACGGCCTTGCCAGCCTGCCCCTTCCGGCCCCGAGCCTGGGTTCAGCAGGTTACTCGCTGAACGCCGTGTTCTCCAACGCGCTCAACCTGCCGATGAACGCCAAGGTGAAACTCGCCGGCGCCGATGTGGGGCAGCTCGAGTCGATGGTCGCGCGCAACTACACCGCGGTCACCCGGCTGCGCATCAGGGATGGGGTGCAACTGCCCCGGGGCAGCACCGCCGAATTGCGAACCGCGACGCCGCTGGGCGATGTGTTCGTCGCCCTGAAGCCCCCGGCCGCCGGTGACCCGGACGCGCCACCGTTGACCGACGGCGACACCATCGGCCTGGACTCGACGGCGGCCGCCGCGACCGTCGAGTCGGTGTTGAGCTCGGCGGCGATTCTGGTGAACGGCGGGGCGGTGCGCAATTTCACCAACATCATCAACGGCTTCGGCAAGGCGACCGGCGACCAGGGCCAGGCATTCGGGGACATGATCCGCAAGTCCAACGAGCTGCTCGGAACGCTGGATGCGCGGTCCGGTCAGATCTCGACCGCGTTGACCGAATTATCGCGGCTGGCCGATGAACTCGATGCCAAGAACCAAACCATCAGCGACCTGATGGCGGCCGCCGCGCCCGCTACTTCGGCCCTGGCCGACAACACCGCCCAGCTCTCCACCCTGGCCATCGGAGTGGGCGACACCTCCCGGCTGCTGGCCCGGTTCCCGTCGATCGGCGGGACCGACACCAGCGGCCGCAGCATCATCCGCGACCTGAACACGGTCGCCGGGGCCGCCAATGACGTTGCGGTGAGCCCCGACACCAGCTGGCTGGCGCTGAACCGGTTGATTCCCCCGTTGGTCAAATCGACCGCCGGGAATTCGATTTCGGTGCACGTGGGCGTGGACAAGATCATGCTCGGATCACTTCCCGACATCGGATTCCCCGGCGACATCGGGCTGCACGGGCCGCACCACTACAACGTGAACCTGCTCGTCGGCACCCTCAAGTACACCCTGTGGCGCCTGCAGGAACGCGTGGTCGGCCGCGGGCCGAATTCGCCGCAGGTTCCGGTAGTTCCGGACCCCGACATCCCCGGCCAAATCGACGTCGCTCCCGGACCGCCGACACCCCCACCACCGCCGGGACCGCGACCATGACCCGCGCCGTCGACAACGCCGCGAACCTCATCGTCCGGGCGGTGCGCACCGGTCACCGGCAACAGGTCTGGCTGTCGGTGGCCGGATTGGCGCTCATTCTGGTCGTCGCCACCTCCTACCTGCTCATCGGCGCGTTGCGGGTGAAACCTTTCGCCTCGACCTACCGCGTCACCGTGCAATTGCCGGAATCCGGCGGCTTGCTGCCCAACCAGGACGTCGCGCTGCGAGGCGTGCGCGTCGGCCGGGTCGAGTCGCTGCGCATTACCGACAACGGCGTGAACGCCATCGCCAGCATCACGTCGAACGCGCGGATACCGGCGAACAGCTTGGTGCATGTCTCCGCGCTGTCACCGGCCGGCGAGCAATACATCAACTTCGAGGCCACCACCGACGCCGGGCCGTACTTGCACGACGGCAGCCTCATCACCTCCGACCGCACCACCGTCCCGATCAGCCTGGCCCAGCTGCTCGGCGACGCCGACGGGCTGCTGGCCCAGGTCGACCCCCACAAGGTCGAGTTGATCAAGAAGGAACTGAGCATGAGCAAGGAGGGCCCGGCGAAGCTGACCGCCATCGTCGACGGCGGTACGTTCCTGCTTTCCACGCTCGATTCGGTGCTGCCCCAAACCACCAGCATCATCAAGACGAGCCGGGTGGTGCTCACCCTGGCCAGCGACAAGAACGCCGGATTGGGCGCTGCCGCAACCGAACTCGACCGAACGCTGACCGGCCTGGCCAGGATGCAGGCCGGCTATCGCCGCTTGACGGAGCAAACCCCGCACACGCTTTCAGCGGTCGACAACCTGTTCGCCGACAATTCCGATACGATGGTGCAGCTGCTGGGCAGCATGGCGACCATGTCGCAGCTGCTCTATCTACGGGTTCCGGCGCTCAACGCGCTGTTTCCCGACTACCGTGGGTCCGTGCTGGACGCGGTGGCGAGCGCATTTCACGATCACGGGGTCTGGGCGACGGCCGACCTCTACCCGCGCTATGTGTGCGACTACGGGACGCCGTCACACGCCTCCTCCGCCGCCGACTACTACGAGCCGTTCATGTACACCTACTGCCGCGACGACGATCCCGCGGTCTCGATCCGGGGGGCCAAGAACGCCCCGCGGCCGGGGGGCGACGACACCGCCGGTCCCCCGCCGGGTGCGGACCTGGGCCGTCGAACCGATCCGACGCCGCGTGGTCGCTACACCATTCCCACCCCCTACGGCGGTCCGGCTCTGCCGATCGAACCGCCGCACTAAGCCGTCAATCCGCATCTCGAGGAGCTGATCGTGATCGTGACCACCAAGAAGAATCCGAAGGCGGAGGCGCGCGCCGACGTGGCACCTGATGACGAAATGCCCTCAACGGCAACTGAAGACGCCGAGGAGCTGCGGGTAGACACCGAACAACCCGACGACGAAGACGGCGTACTGCTGACCGGCAAACGTCGCGAGGCCGAGCACCGCAGGCGCCCCTGGAAGCGCTACCTACGTCGCAGCGCGCTGCCGGCGCTGCTGGTCGCCTCACTTGCCGTTTCGGGATTCCTCGGCTGGCGGCAGTGGCAGGAGCACCAGGTGAAACTCGCCGGTGAACAAGCCCAACAGGCCGCCATCGCCTATGCGCAGGTGCTGACGAGCATCGATTCGAACAAGGTCGATGACAACTTCAGGCAGGTTCTCGACGGCGCGACGGGCGAATTCAAGGACATGTACACCCAGTCCAGCGTGAAGCTTCGGCAGCTGCTGATCGACAACAAGGCGACCGCGCACGGCGTGGTGGTGGACTCGGCGATCCAGTCGGAGTCGGCGAACAAGGTTGTGGTGCTGGTCTTTATCGACCAGACAGTCACCAACACGGCCGCGCCCGACCCGCGGATCGACCGCAGCCGGATCAAGATGACCATGGAGAAGGTCGACGGTCGCTGGCGGGCCAGCAAGGTCCAATTACTCTGAGCCGGGCGGAGGCATCTGATGCGCGAGAACTTCTGGGCCGCGGTCGTATTCGCGCTAGCTGCAACGGTTCCCACTGCCGCCACCGCCCACGCGTCCGCGCCGTCGTTCTGCGGCGAGCTGGGCGGTGACTGGGACGGCCAGTACTGCCACACCTCGGTGACGTCGGAACGCAAGGCCGTGCGGGACATCAAGGTCGCCGTGCCCGACGACCTGGTCGACAATCCGATCACGGGTCCGGCGATCCGCGATTACCTACACACCCTGGTCAACAATTGGAAAACCGCTAACGGCAGCATGGCGGCCGACAGCTACGGCGAGGAGAACTTCGAAGTATTCCGGCACGCAAACCTGCTCAGCGCCGTGTTCCACGAGGACTACCACGCCGACGGGCCGAAGTTCAACAACGCCTACCGGACCTTCACCTTCGACATGGCAAGCGGCCGGCGGGTGCAACTGGCGGACCTGACGACGTCGAACCCGCTGACCGCCATTCCCCCACTGGCCCAACCATTTATCGAAACCGCGCTCAATCAGGCGGCGCCGCCCCACGACCCGGGCACCTACCCGTTCGTGATCGACCGCTGGATGCCGGACAGGGTCTATTCCGGGGGCTACAAGGCATGGGCGGTGACGCCCGACGAGTTGATCCTGTACATGCCTGACTACCCGGTGGGCCACGACGAGCCGATCAACTTCACCCCCGGCGTCATGCAGTGGTACATGGACGGCGGCAGCGTGCAAGCGCACATCCCGCTGTCCGCGTTGGCGGCCGTGCTGCGCATTTAGGGCTGGACGTTGCAGGACGCGGAGCGCTGGCTCGCCCCCAACCTCGGCTACAACCCGGAGGACTGAGCCGCTGCTCGCGGAGCCGTGGGCAGCCCTAAATGCGCAGCACGGCCGCCAACGCGGACAGCGGGATGTGCGCTTGCACGCTGCCGCCGTCCATGTACCA
>NZ_LZJI01000039.1 GCF_001667775.1 Mycobacterium sp. E1747 | reverse complement strand
TGCCCTTGCCGTGCTCATGCGACCAGGTGATGCGGCCGGCCTCGACGCCGACGGTCCACTCGCCGGCCTCGCCGAGCCCGGGGTCGGTGGCGTGCAGGTGCAGGGTGTTGCCGTCCTCGAGTGGGAGCGGCGCGCCGTCCGCGCCGGCCTGGATCGCGACCCGCTCGAGCCATTCGGTGATCCCGTCGGCGGCGATGTCGGTGGCCAGCGTGAACTCCGCTCCCAGGGCGATGGCCGCGTCCGCCCGGTGCACGGCCACCTCGTGCAGGCGGCGGCGTACCCACCAGTTCGCCGGGCGCGGCCCGAGGAAGGTCCACACCGGTGTTTCCACGCCGGTCAGCTCGACGGCGTCGACCAGCCGTTGTGCGCCGCCCTGCAGCCAGGACACGGCGTCGACCGGGTCGGGCGGCGGCTTGCCGCCTTCGACGGACCGGAAGTCGAGGAACTCCTGGAGTCGCTCGCGCACGATCTGCGCCGCCCAGCGGTCGCCGCGGCCGACGTGGCGCAGCAGCTGGTTCAGGTCCCACCCCGGGCAGGTCGGCACCGTCTTCGACTGGTCCGCGTCGCGGAAAAGCTCCGAGAATGCGCGGTTCTGTTCGAGGAATGCGCCGGCATAGTCCACGCGGGTCAGGCTACGCCTCGCCTTCGCGCCGAACGTCACGCTGGCGTGGCGCTCGCCGGTCGGTGCCACGCTGGCGTGACGCTCGCGCAAGACTGCCTCAGGGTCGCGGGGCGCCCAGCCGGAACACCCGCCAGCCGGCCCGCGTCCAGCGGGCCGCATCGAGGCAGTTACGGCCGTCGACGATGATCCTGGCCCGGACGCGGTCGGCCAGGTCGGCGGGGTCGAGGTCGATGAACTGCCGCCACTCGGTGAGCACCAGCACCGCGTCGGCGCGGTCGCAGGCCTCCTCGACGGAGACCGCGTAGTTCAGCGTCGGGAACAGCTGCTGCGCGTTGTCCAGCGCCTTGGGGTCGTACACGTTGACCGCGGCGCCGTTGAGCTGCAACTGCCCGGCGACGTTGAGCGCGGGCGAGTCGCGCACGTCGTCGGATTCGGGCTTGAACGCCGCACCGAGCACCGCGATGTTGGCGCCCAGCAGCGAGCCACCGCACGCGGCGCTGGCGAGCTCCACCATCCGGGTGCGGCGGCGCATGTTGATGCTGTCGACCTCACGCAGGAACGTCAGCGCCTGGTCGGCCCCCAGTTCGCCGGCGCGGGCCATGAAGGCGCGGATGTCCTTGGGGAGACAGCCCCCGCCGAAACCCAAACCGGCGTTGAGGAATTGGCGGCCGATCCGCGGGTCGTAGCCGAGCGCGTCGGCCAGCACGCTGACGTCGGCACCAGCGGCCTCGCACACCTCGGAGATGGCGTTGATGAACGAGATCTTCGTTGCCAGAAAGGCATTGGCCGAAACCTTGACCAGTTCCGCGGTCTGCAAGTCCGTCACCAGGAACGGCACGCCGTCGGCGAGTAAGGGGCCGTAAAGCTCGCGCACAGCCGTCTCGGCGCGCACCGAATCCTGTTGCACGCCAAGCACGATTCTGTCCGGGTGTAGCGTGTCGTGCACCGCGTAACCCTCGCGCAGAAACTCCGGATTCCAGGCGACCTCGACGTCGACGCCGTCCCGCGCCAGGGCGGCCGCGCGCTGGTTCAGCTCGGCCGCGGTTCCCACCGGAACGGTCGACTTGCCTACCAGCACCGACGATCTCGTCAGCCGCGGCACCAGCGCGTCGATGACGGCGTATACGTGGCGCAGGTCGGCGCCGTACTCGCCCTTCTTCTGCGGCGTGCCGACGCCGAGGAAGTGCACGTCGGCGAACTCGGCCGCCATGTCGTAGTCGGTGGTGAAGCGCAGCCGTCCCGCGGCCAGGTTCTTGGTCAGCAGCTTGCGCAGCCCGGGCTCGTAGAACGGGATGTCACCGCCGGCGAGCTTGGCGACCTTGCCCGGGTCGATGTCGACCCCGACGACCTCGTGGCCCAATTCCGCCATTCCGACGGCGTGGGTGGCGCCCAGGTAGCCGGTGCCGAAGACGGTGCATCGCATGTAACCGGTGTAGGTCGCCGCCATGAGCTAACTGCATCGGTCCGTTGAGCGGGAGGCAAACGGCAGATGACAGGTGGTCCTGACGCCCCGCAATCGCGGCTAGTGGCGGCCGAAACCGCCGTGACCACCGCCGAAGCCGCCATGGCCGCCGCCCAAGCCCGGAATCCCGGGGAATCCGCCGCCGCCACCACCGCCGTGTGGCCCCTCCTCGCCGCCGCCGTGCGGCCCGAAGCCGCCCCCGGGGGGTCCACCGATGACCGGGCCGCCGATGCCGGGGATCGGCAGCGGGATCGGCACCGGAATGGGCGCTACCGCCGGTGGCGGTGCCGGAGCCGGCGCCACCGGGATCGGTGCGGGTGCCGGGGCCTCGGGCACCGGGATCGGTGCGGGGG
>NZ_LZJI01000038.1 GCF_001667775.1 Mycobacterium sp. E1747 | reverse complement strand
CGCCCGGGGGCATGCAATTTCTGCCTCATGGTGGCTTCCCGCGGTGCCGTCTACACGAAAGCGACGGCGACGTTCGCCTGCCATGAGCACTGCTACTGCGAAGCCGTTCCGGCCTGGGGTGGAAGACCACTCCCGGTCGGCCCGTACCAGCCTTCTGACCGGCCATCCACCCCTGCGGACCGCGCCCGCGTCCGCAGATGGATCGCAGACAACCTAGACGTGCTCGGCGAGCAAGCAAAAAGCGACCTAGCAGCACGCAAAGGTTAAAAGACTTCCCAACCAGATTGTTGAGTTGGGATTTTCAGCCGAACCGCAACGGGGAGGCCAAATCCGAAACGGAATGCGAGTAGAGCAATGCCCGAAGAAACCCTCCAAGAATCTGAGGCCGGAACAGATCCTGTCGAAACGACGGAACCGGACACCGGCGACGCAGCCCCGGAGGGGGATGCCTCAGAGCAGCCGCCGAAGAAGCCGACCGAAACGGTCGAATTCTGGAAATCCAAGGCCCGTGAGCAAGAGAAACGCGCCAAGGAGAACGCCGCTGCGGCAAAGGAATTAGCTGACCTGAAGGAGTCTCAGAAGACTGAGCTTCAGAAGGCCATCGAACGGGCTGACGCTGCTGAAGGCGCGCTGGGTGCGTTGAAAGCGGCTGAGCAGATACGGGAATGGAAATCCGCGACTGCCAAGAAGTTCGGTGTTCCCGCAGACGCTCTGCGTGGTGTCGACCTCGACGAGATCGAAGAACACGCCGCCACCTTGAAATCTCTGCTCCCTGAGCCCCGCAAACCAGGACATGTACCTGGGGAGGGGCGAACCGTACAACCCGGAAGTGGCGACCCTGCACAGCAATTCGCCGAAATTTTACGCAATGCGCGCAAATAAGCGCGTTCACCACTAGAAGGAGGGCCAGATGGCCAACCCCACAACGTTGTCGAATACGGCAACGCAACTATTGCCGCCAACGATCACTGGCCCGATCTTCAACAAGGCCGTTGAGCAGTCCGCTGTCATGTCGTTGGCTCGCCGTGTCCCGCTGTCGGTTAACGCCCAGACCGCGATTCCCGTCCCGATGGACATCCCCACCGCGGACTGGGTCGCTGAGGGCGGCGTCAAGCCGGCAGCTCAGGTCGGCGTCGGCGTGAAGCTGATGACCGGCAAGAAGGTCGCCCTGCTCGTCCCGGTCTCCGATGAGGTCGTGATGTCCAACCCGGGCGGCCTCTACGAGCAGCTGCAGCAGGACCTGCCGACCGCGATCGCGCGGGCGTTCGACTATGCGGCGATCGCCGGTAAGTCGATCCGCACCGGTGGTGCCGGCCCGTTCGCCGACTACCTGGCGCTCACCCCCAACACTGTTGCGTTGGGGACCACCGCTCAGGGCAGCGGCGGCATCTACGCCGACCTGGTCACCGCTGTCGGGAAGGTCGTGGACAACAACTACGACATGACCGGCTGGGCGGCCGACCCGCGGCTGCAGGTGGATGCGATGCTGGCGACCGACACCCAAGGTCGTCCGCTGCTGAACACCCCCGCCAACGCGGCCGACAACCAGTCCAGCCTGTTGGGCTGGCCGGCCTACTTCAACAAGGGTGTCTCCGGTCGGTACTGGCGTGCCGGCGACTCGGTGCAGACGCTGACCATCACCGGCACCCCGACTGGCGGCGGCATCGTCATCGGATCTGGCGGAAACTCGCTGCAGGTGGCGTACAACGCTGCGGCGTCGACCGTGCAGACCGGCATCCAGGCGTGGGGCGGCATCTATGCCGCTGTCACCGTGTCTGGTTCGGCCGGTGGACCGTACACGATCACCTTCCCCGCCATCACGTCGAACGTGGCCCCCGAGGCGGCGCCGTTCACGGTCATCAGCAACTCGCTGACCGGCGGCACCAACCCGAAGGCCACGATCGCCTCCACC
>NZ_LZJI01000037.1 GCF_001667775.1 Mycobacterium sp. E1747 | reverse complement strand
GCCGCGTGAACTCCAACGGCCCACTAGCAAGGCTCTCAACCGCATTGGGAATGAGGTTGAGAGGATTACTCATGACGGGCGCTTATACCTTTGCGGCATGAAGATGACCACCTGCCCACCAGGCTGAGAGTGGCGGACCTTGATGTTCGCCACCGTTCGGGGAGGGATAGGTGACTGGAAGCGTATTCCGTTGGCGCGCCGCCATACCGGCTCACCCAACGCCTCAAGGTCATGGAGGAAGAAATCCAACACCCTCGATTGGCGGATGAACTGATAGAACAGGTTGTCCGTCGGGTCGTTCGACCCCTTCAAGGTGCGGTTAGCGGGGTCAGTATCCACGGTCACATAGCCATCCGAAGCTGACAGTTCCGGCAGCTCAATCATGTTGTTGGTCATGCCGTCCTGGATCCACGCCCGGCCTGGTCCGGTGTACATGAAGATGGGGTGTGCTTCCATCGTTCCGCGGTTAGCGATATGGAATGTCTGCTCGTCGTAGCCGAGCTTCGCGACGCTATCCGCAGCCGCTGTGAATGAGTCCGTGAGCATCCGCTTGGCCCACCACGGCTGCGCCGCGACGATCTGCATGTCCCACTGGAAACCGTTATTACCGAACGCTGTCGGGTCGATCGGCATAGGCGTGTCTGGATGCTTTGCTAACTGAACTTGCGCCCAACGCCAACCAGAAAATGGGGTATGCCGGCCCCACCAGCCAGGTGTGTCTTCTGGCCAGGAATCCCACCAGTTCGACTCGATCGCCCGATATTGCAGCTCTGAGCAGTTGAATCCGAGTACTACAGCAAGGTTGATGATCCGCTTGAGAGTGTTGGTTCGCTCGTACGTCGCACCGACCTGATAAGCACCCTCAGTGAAGAGTTGGTCGATTGGCAGGTGGTAATCACCCTGCAAGTGCGTTCCCAGTTTTACGCCCTGGCGGCCCTTGTTACGTCCAGATAGGTCCCAGCGCAGGTTGTTCGGGCCGATATAGATGTTACGGGTGGTCTCCGTCGGCATTTTCAGATATGCGCGGGCGGAGTCCCAGTCGGTTAGCAGGTGTTGCTCTTGCTGCTTGATCACCTTCACGGTCATGGCATTGACATCCCAGGGATGCTTTGCACGCCTTGACGTGCGCGCGGCACGTTCAAATCCATTGCTGTCTGGTGGATGTCCTGCGGCTTTCCGACAGGACCGTAGAAGTTGATGCTGTTGTCGATCTGGTTACCGCCAGCAGCGGTCTTCATACCGCTAGGGGTGAAGTTCCCCGGCAGTGTGGCGTTCCCCCCACTCCCAGGAAGCATGGGCTGGAACTCATCTGGGGCCTGTGCCGGCCCGCCGGGTCGGATCTGCCCGAACGGCTGCGGAATGATGCTGGTCAACATCCCGCCCAGACCGGAGAAGATGTCCCCGCCGCCCATCGCGGGCATCGCCCCACCGCCCTGCCAATACGAGGCGGGCATTCCCTGCCCCTGACCGCCCTTGCCGCCGCCGGTGAGGAACGACATCAACCCCTTGAAGCCCTTGAAAAGCCCCGAGTCGAGGGGGTTTTTGAACAGGGAGCCGTCAAATCCGAACACCTCCGCGATCCCGGACACGAAGTCCTGCCCCAACTGCTCTGCCCCGGAAGACTGTGCTGGCATCACATAGAACGGGGAGTTCTGCGTCCCCAACGGGTAGGTGCCGTCCGGGGAGATCCCGCCCGGGGAAGCAACAGTGGGCATCATCGCCGACGGGTACACCATGCCGTTGATGTTCGGCAGCGCGCCCTGGCGGATCATGGCGTGGACGTGATCCATGTGATTCTCGGTCGGAGATCCCCGATTTTCCATTGGGGATGGACCCTTGCCGGGATCCCATTCCTGCTGCTGCCACAACGTGTACTGAATGCCTAGCGCGGCGGCGTTCTGCTGCAGGAACTGGTTGATCTGGTCACCCAGCGCCTTATTCGCGCCGACCATGATGTCCAAAGCCCGCCCGCTGGGATGGTCAGGGAATGGGTCGTTGGCGCGCCACCCGCCGATGCTCGACACATCCGGGAACAGTTGGCTGATAATGCGATTCAGCTGCACCGCCCCAGGCTGAAGATGCTCCTCAGGAGCCTTGCCAGGGATACTGAGGTTCAGGCCAGGAATCCCGGGGATGGTGGCGGACGCTCCCGGCACAGACGGCATCGCCGCACTCGGCATTCCCATGCTGGGGGGCTGGCTGCTGGTCGTGACGCCTGGCACCTTGCCTGTGGTGATGGCTTCCCAAGCCCCTAAGCCTTGCGGGGGTTTGCCCTGCCAGCCGTAGAACGCGACCCGGTCAGCGATGATTTTTTGTTGCTCCGGGGTCGCGTCAGCGGGGTTTTGGGCGAACTGCGTGCCGCCGTAGGCGGCCCACGTGTCAGGCGCGAACTGCAGGCCGCCGTAGTGCCCGTTGTGGCCCGAGTCCCGGTCAGACCAGTTCCCGCTGGATTCGGCCTGCGCCACCGCATCCCAATTGAACCCGGACGGAGCAGCACCCGGCGATGTTGCGGATGCTCCCGGTGCTAGTGGGTCGTTGAGGAGCCACGGCCGCGGTCCGGGCCGCAGATCAGACAGTTTCGGCAGCGCACCACCAGGCGAAGCACCCAATGTCGCTGACGGACGCAGATCGGACAGTTTCGGCAATGTGGCACCATCACCGCCAGCCACAGGCGGAGTCCCACCGCCACCGCTCGACGAGAAGAAGCTGCCCAGCTTCCCCAACAACCCCGTCGGATCCAAACTCCCCAGCGCGCTACGGAACTGGTCGAGGATGGGTTTCACCACCCGCCACACCCGCTCAATAACATTGGCGATAGTCCCAAACACCCGCTGGAAAACCGACTCCAACGTGTTGAGGACGGATTGGAACGGCGGCCACGTCACCCGCACGAACTCAACAACCTTGTCCCCAAGCTGACCCATATCAGCCCAGAACTGCTTTACCAACATTTGGTTGGCGGCAACGAATCGGCCAATGAAGCTGAACGCGGGCTCCATGGACTGCAGCGCCGCG
>NZ_LZJI01000036.1 GCF_001667775.1 Mycobacterium sp. E1747 | reverse complement strand
TGAACACAGCCGATTCGGCGAAGCCCATCAGATCGGGCGGGACCGCGATACGCACGTGGTGCCCTCGCCGCTGCAGTTCGGACCCGACCACAACCGACGGCTCGACATCACCTCGAGTTCCGTAGCTTGCCAGCACAAATCTCAGTGCGGGCGGTTCGACGTAGCCGCACGCCGCATCACGGTCAGTCACCTTGTCCCTTCCTACCATTTGCGGTAGTGCGAGAGCCTAGACATGAAGGCCGCAGGTGGCCAGCGGCGAGTATTCCTAAGAGCCTGAACAGCCGCGCGCATCCGGTTATGCTGCGGTCGTCTGAACCGGGGACGTTGCGCGGCCGCTCCAAATCCGACCATGCGCCAGGGGAACTGGAAGGGTGAAGATCCGCGATGAAATTTGTGCTGGCGAATTGGGGCACGCGCGGCGAGGTCGAACCCTACCTGACTGTCGGGCGTGAGCTGGTGCGGCGGGGACACGACGTGACGATGGCTGTCGCTCCCGAGATGGTCGACTTCGTCGAGTCGGTCGGACCGGCCGGCGTCGCGTATGGGCCGGAATTGAAGGCCGTCCTCGACCCGCACCGCGACTACTGGACTTACTGGTTCGAGAACCCTTGGAAGGTTCGGAAGCTCGACCGGATGTGGCGGGAAGTCGTGGAACCCCTCACCCTGTGCCGAGCGGAGGTCAGCAGGACGCTGACGTCCTTGGCAGACGGGGCCGCCCTGCTGCTCACCGGCATGAATTATGAAGACACGGCCGCGAACGTCGCGGAATACTGCGGGATTCCGCTGGCCACGCTGCATCACTTCCCCTGGCGGACCAACGGGGCGATCGTGCCCTTCCTGCCCGCGCCCGTGGGT
>NZ_LZJI01000035.1 GCF_001667775.1 Mycobacterium sp. E1747 | reverse complement strand
AGCGTCACGGTGCTCGACGTCAACATCGGCAAGCTTCGGCTCCTGGACGCGGAATTCGGTGGACAGGTTCGCACGCGCTACTCGTCGGCCTACGAGCTGGAGGGCACCGTCACGCGCGCGGACCTGTTGATCGGGGCGGTCCTGCTGCCCGGCGGCAAGGCGCCCAAGCTTATCTCGAATTCTCTTGTAGCGCAGATGAAACCGGGTGCGGTGCTGGTCGACATCTCAATCGACCAGGGCGGCTGCTTCGCCGATTCCCGGCCGACCACCCACGATGACCCGACGTTCACCGTGCACGACACCCAGTTCTACTGCGTGGCGAACATGCCCAGCGCGGTGCCCAAGACGTCGACCGTGGCGCTGACCAACGCGACGATGCCCTACGTGCTACAACTCGCCGACCGCGGCTGGCAGGCGGCGTGTCGGTCGGATCACGCTCTGGCCAAAGGCCTTTCGACGCACGACGGAGCGCTGCTGTCCGAACGGGTGGCGACGGACCTGGGCCTGCCGTTCACCGATCCGGCGAGCCTGCTGGCCTAGTCGGCCTCGATGAGGCTGGCGATGATGTCGGCCGCCGGCCCGGGTTGCGCCTCCTTGAACGACGTTCCAGCCCACAGCGGTATGCCGTTCGGGTCCTCCATTGCGGCGGCGGCCTCGCGGATCGGGGAGGTCATCTGGTTGACCTCCGGGTAGCCCAGCGGCGCCACGTTGTCGAGCAGACGGGTGAAGTTGTTCTCCAGGCCGCGCGCGTAGCGGCCCGAGAAGGCGCGAGTGACGACCGTGGTGGCGAAAACCGGGTTCTTCAGGGCGGTGCGGTGCGCCGTGCTGGTGCCCGCCTCGTCGCTGAGCAGCAGCGCGGTGCCGACCTGTACGGCCACCGCGCCGCGGTGCAGCACGGCGGCGACATCACGGGCGTTGCCCAGGCCGCCCGCCGCGATGATCGGGACCTCATGGGCGTGGCGGATGCGGTCGATCAGGTGGTGCAGCGATTCGTTGCCGGGCTCCATGTCCGGCGCGAAGGTGCCCCGGTGCCCGCCCGCGTCCGGACCCTGGACGATGAGACTGTCCGCGCCGGCCGCGACGGCCACGCCCGCCTCGTACGGCGAGGTCACCGTGACCATCACCAGCAGGCCCAAGGCGCCCAGCCGCCGGATGACGTCGGGCGGCGGCACCCCGAAGGTGAACGACACCAGCTCGGGCCGCACGTCGGCCACCACCTCGAGCTTGCGCTCCCAGTCGTCGTCGTCGCCGTGGTGCGGGTGGCCGACCTCGACCTGGTAGTAGTCGGCGATCTCCTCGAGTTCCTCGGCGTAGTAATCCAGCGCCATCCAGTCGGCGACGCTGGGTTGGGGCACGAAGAGGTTGACGCCCAGCGGGCCGGTGGTCGCCGCGCGCGCGGCGGCGATGTCCTCGGCGAACCGGTCCGCGCTGCGGTGGCCGCCGGGGACGAACCCGAGGCCACCCGCGTTGGACACCGCCGCGGCCAGCTCGGGCGTGCCCGGTCCGCCGGCCATCGGCGCGCCCACGATGGGCACCATGATGTCCCAAAAGCCCAGTACCACGGAGCTAACTTACCATCGCCCGAAGTTGTTGGGGCAGTGACCGTTTGGAGGGATACGGGCCCAGGACCCCGGCCCCGTACGGCTGGTTCAGCAGCCGGTGGGCCACCGCGTTGACCTCCTCGACGGTCACTTGGTCGATCTGCCGCAGGGTGTGCTCGATGCTGCGGTGCTCGCCATAGTTCAGTTCGTTGCGGCCCAGTCGGCTCATCCGGGAGCTGGAATCCTCCAGACCGAGGACCAGCCCGCCCCGCAGGGATCCCTTGGCGATGCGGCACTCCGCCTCGGTGATGCCGTCGCGGGCCACCGCCTCGAGGACCACGTTCGTCACCTGCATCACCTCGGCGAACCGCTCGGGCTGGCAGGCGGCATAGACCGAAAGCGCGCCGCTGTCGGCAAAGATGTCCACCGTGGAGTAGACCGAGTAGGCCAACCCGCGCAGCTCCCGAACCTCTTGAAACAGACGGGAACTCAGCCCGCCGCCCAGCGCGCTGTGCAGCACCGACAACGCCCAGCGGTGCCGCCAGCCACGCCCTGGGGTGCGCACGCCCAGCGAGACGTGGGTCTGCTCGGCGTCCCGGTTGCCCAGCATCAGTCCGGGCCGTCCGGTGACCCGCCCGGCGCCCTTGCGCGGGGCGATCGGCCGGCGCCCGCGGACCAGGTGCGGCCCGAAGTGCTCGCGCACCAGCGCGACCACCTCGTCGTGGTCGACGTTGCCGGCCACCGCGACCACCATGCGCTCCGGCGTGTAGCGCCGCACATGGAAGGAATGCAGCTGGGCCCGGGTCATCGACGACACGGACCGTGCCGTGCCGATCACCGGCCGGCCAACCGGGTGGTCACCGAACATCGCGCCCAGGAACATGTCGCCCAGGGCGTCCTCGGGGTCGTCGTCGCGCATCGCGATCTCTTCGAGCACCACGTCGCGTTCCAGTTCGACGTCCTCGGTGGCGCAGCGACCGTTGAGTACCACGTCGGCCACCAGGTCGACCGCCAGCTCCAGATCGCTGTCCAGCACGTGCGCGTAGTAGCAGGTGTGCTCCTTGGCGGTGAAGGCGTTCAGCTCCCCGCCGACGGCGTCCATCGCTTGCGCGATGTCCACGGCGCTGCGCGTGGGCGTCGACTTGAACAGCAGGTGCTCGAGGAAGTGCGCCGCGCCCGCCACGGTGACACCCTCGTCCCGCGAGCCGACGCCGACCCAGACTCCGACGGAGGCCGAACGCACCGCCGGCAGGTACTCGGTGACGACGCGCAGCCCGCCCGGAAGCGTGCTGCGGCGCAGTGCGGTCGAGGTTTCGACTTCCTCAAGGCTGTGCTTGCCGCGGCGGAGCGCCGCGGCGCGCTCAGCTGCTGGCGGTCGCGGCATCGGCAGGTGCGGCCGCCGGGGCATCGGCCGGGGCCGAGCTGTCTTCCTCCACCAGGACCAGAGAGATCTTGCCGCGCTTGTCGATGTCGGCGATCTCGACCCGCAGTTTGTCGCCGACGTTCACGACGTCCTCGACCTTCGCGATGCGCTTGCCCTTGCCGAGCTTGGAGATGTGCACCAGCCCGTCGCGTCCCGGCAGCAGCGACACGAAGGCGCCGAAATCGGTTGTCTTGACGACGGTTCCGAGGAACCGCTCGCCGACGGTCGGCAGCTGCGGGTTGGCGATGGCGTTGATCCGGTCGATGGCGGCCTGCGCCGAGGGCCCGTCGGTGGCGCCGACGAACACGGTGCCGTCGTCCTCGATGGAGATCTGCGCGCCGGTCTCCTCGGTGATGGCGTTGATGACCTTGCCCTTGGGCCCGATCACCTCACCGATCTTGTCCACCGGGACCTTGATGGTGGTGACCCGCGGCGCGTAGGGGCTCATCTCGTCGGGTCCGTCGATGGCCTCGGCCATGACCTCGAGAATCGTCAGGCGCGCGTCCTTGGCCTGCGCGAGGGCGCCCGCCAGGACCTGGGAGGGAATCCCGTCCAGCTTGGTGTCCAGCTGCAGCGCGGTGACGTAGTCCTTGGTGCCGGCGCACTTGAAGTCCATGTCGCCGAACGCGTCCTCGGCGCCGAGGATGTCGGTCAGGGTGACGAAGCGACGCTCGGTCTTACCCTCGACTTCGACGTCGTCGGAGACCAGCCCCATGGCGATGCCGGCGACCGGCGCCTTGAGCGGAACGCCGGCGTTCAGCAGCGCCAGCGTGGAGGCGCACACCGATCCCATCGACGTCGAGCCGTTGGAACCCAGCGCTTCGGACACCTGCCGGATGGCGTACGGGAACTCCTCGACGCTGGGCAGCACCGGGATCAGGGCCCGCTCGGCGAGCGCACCGTGCCCGATCTCACGCCGCTTGGGCGATCCGACCCGGCCGGTCTCGCCGGTGGAGAAGGGCGGGAAGTTGTAGTGGTGCATGTAGCGCTTGGAGGTCTCCGGCCCCAGCGAGTCGATCTGCTGGGCCATCTTGACCATGTCCAGCGTGGTGACGCCCAGGATCTGGGTTTCGCCGCGCTCGAACAGCGCGCTGCCGTGCGCCCGCGGCACCACGGCGACCTCGGCCGACAGCGCGCGGATGTCGGTGATGCCGCGGCCGTCGATGCGGAAGTGGTCGGTCAGGATGCGCTGGCGGACCAGCTTCTTGGTCAGCGAGCGGAACGCGGCGCTGACCTCTTTCTCGCGGCCCTCATAGGTCTCGGCGAGCCGTTGCAACACTTCGGCTTTCAGCTCGTCGGTGCGCGCGTCGCGCTCGGCCTTGCCGCCGATGGTCAGCGCCTTGGCCAGCTCGTCGGTGGCCACCGAGGCCACCGAGTAGTAGACGTCGTCGCCGTAGTCGGGGAACACCGGGTACTCGCCGGTGGGCTTGGCGGCCGCCTGAGCCAGCTCCTCTTGCGCGGTGCACAGCACGGCGATGAACGGCTTGGCCGCCTCGAGGCCTTCGGCCACCACGGTTTCCGTCGGCGCCTGGGCGCCGCCCTCGACGAGCTCGATGACCTTCTCGGTGGCCTCCGCCTCGACCATCATGATCGCGACGTCTTTAGCGTCACCGTCGCCGACGATGCGGCCGGCGACCACCATGTCGAACACGGCCCGCTCGAGCTGCTCGACGGTCGGGAAGGCGACCCAGGTGCCGTCGATCAGCGCGACCCGCACGCCCCCGACGGGACCGGAGAACGGCAGGCCCGAGATCTGGGTGGACGCGGAGGCGGCATTGATCGCCACCACGTCGTACAGGTCGTTGGGGTCCAGGCTCAAGATCGTCACGACGACCTGGATCTCGTTGCGCAGCCCGGAGACGAACGACGGGCGCAGCGGCCGGTCGATGAGGCGGCAGGTCAGGATCGCGTCGGTGGAGGGCCGGCCCTCCCGGCGGAAGAACGAGCCGGGGATCCGCCCGGCCGCATACATCCGCTCCTCGACGTCGATGGTCAACGGGAAGAAGTCGAAGTGCTCCTTCGGGCTCTTGCTGGCGGTGGTCGCCGACAACAGCATGTTCTCGTCGTCGAGGTAGGCGACGACGGCACCGGCGGCCTGCTGGGCCAGCCGGCCGGTCTCGAAACGGATGGTGCGGGTGCCGAAGCTCCCGTTGTCGATAACGGCGGTCGACTCGAACACGCCTTCTTCAATTTCAGCGACAGACATAGGTGTCCGTACGGCCTCTCTGGGTATTCAGCTTTTTCGCGTCGTCACGCTTAAACCCGAGAGCTTCCTACGAGAGGAAAAAGTCTGAATGCGGCTACGGCCATCGATCGAAGCGGCCGAGAGGCCCCAGATCCGGGGAGCCCGGCAGCCACTACCGAAGACCGCCCGATACAGACTGGGCTGCTCCCGTCATGACACGCTGGAACGGCGCACGCGGATCTGCGTGGCCGCACCGTTCGCTCGGGCCGAACCGGCCCAGAACGCTCCCACTCTACACGGGCGGACGTAAGGGTCAGTAGCCCCGGGTCAGCGGCGCAGGCCCAGGCGCTCGACCAGCGAGCGGTACCGCTCGACGTCGATCTGGGCGACGTATTTGAGCAGCCGGCGCCGGCGCCCGACCAGCAGCAGCAGGCCCCGCCGCGAGTGGTGGTCGTGCTTGTGCACCTTGAGGTGCTCGGTGAGGTCGGCGATGCGCTTGGTCAGCAGCGCGACCTGGGCCTCCGGCGAACCGGTGTCGCTGTCGTGCAGGCCGTAGGTGCCCAGGATTTCTTTTTTCTGCTCGGCAGTAAGCGCCACGAAACTATCTCCATCAATCGGTCCGCGAAAATTCTCGTGCGTGGCCGCCGCGGACTGCAGCACACGCCGTATCGGCTGGCGAGTCTATCAGCGGCGGCGACGTCTACCGAAATCGCAGGCCAGCGCCGGGGCTTGACAACATACAACCATTTGGTTGTATGTTGTGTCGGTGACCGTAGACCAGGAAGACCGGGTGGACGCCCTGTTCCACGCGCTCGCCGACCGCACCCGGCGCGACATCATGCGCCGAACACTGGCCGGGGAACACTCGGTTTCCGCGTTGGCACTCAAGTACGACATGAGCTTCGCCGCGGTGCAAAAACACGTCGTCGTGCTGGAGAAGGCCGGCCTGATCACCAAACGGCGAAGCGGCCGCGAGCAGCTGGCCAGCGGTGACGTGGCGGCCGTTCGATCGGTGGGCGCCATGCTCGCCGAGCTGGAACTCGTCTGGCGGGATCGCATCGCCCGCGTCGACGAACTCATCGCATCCGACTCAACCCAGGAGGACTGAACCATGCCCGTGACCGACGTCCAGCACGACCTCGACAACCTGACGCTGACCATCACCGCGGACTTCGCCGCCCCGGTGGCCCGGATCTGGCAGGTGTACGCCGACCCGCGTCAGTTGGAGAAGGTATGGGGGCCGCCGTCCCACCCGGCGACCGTCGTCGACCACAGCCTCACGCCCGGCAGTCGCACGACGTACTTCATGACGGGCCCGGACGGCGAGAAGTACGCCGGCTACTGGGAGATCACGGAGGTGGACGAGCCGACGAGCTTCTCGTTCCTCGACGGCTTTGCCGACCTGGACTTCAACCCGAACCCCGACCTTCCCGTGTCGAGGAATGTGTACACCTTCGCCGAGCACAACGGCGGCACGCGCGCGACCTACGTGAGCACCTACTCCTCCGCCGAGGCGCTTCAGCAGGTGCTGGACATGGGTGTCGTCGAGGGTGCGTCGTCGGCCATCAACCAGATCGACGGCCTGGTCGCATCCTGACGGCTCCCGCGAATCACTCCTGGGCCGAGAGGGTGGTGCGGGCCCGTTCGGTGTCCTTGCCCATCGCGTCGATGAGGTCCTGCACCGAATCGAACTTGCACTGCCCGCGGATGCGCGCGACGAAGTCCAACGCCACGTACTGGCCGTAGAGGTCGGCCGTGGTGTCCAGGACGAAAGCCTCGACGGTGCGGGTGCGCCCAGAGAAGGTCGGGTTGGTGCCGACCGACACCGCCGCCTGGTAGCGCTCGCCCGGTACGACGGTGCCGGTCACCGGGCCGTGCCCGAGCAGGGTGAACCAGGCGGCGTAGACGCCGTCGGCCGGGATCGCCGAATACATGGGCGGCGCCACGTTGGCCGTCGGGAAGCCCAGCTCCGTGCCCCGTCCCTCGCCGCGGACGACGACCCCCTCGACGCGGTGCGGACGGCCCAGCGCCTCCATTGCCGCCACGACGTCACCGGCGTCGACACAGGACCGGATGTAGGTGGACGAGAACGTCACCGTCTCGTTGCTGTGGTGCTCCGACAGCAGCGACATCGCTTCGACGGCGAAGCCGAACCGGTCCCCCGCGCGTCGCAGCGTCTCGACGTTGCCGGCCGCCTTCTTGCCGAAGGTGAAGTTCTCCCCCACCACGACCTCCACCACGTGCAGGTGCTCCACCAGCAGCTCGTGGACGTAGCGCTCCGGCGTCAGCCTCATGAAATCACTGGTGAACGGCATCACCAGAAACACGTCGATGCCCATCTCCTCGACCAGCTCGGCGCGTCGGGTCAGCGTCGTCAGCTGCGCCGGATGGCTGCCCGGGTAGACCACCTCCATCGGGTGCGGATCGAAAGTCATCAGCACGGTCGGCACGTTGCGGGCGCGGGCGGCCTTCACCGCATGCGCGATCAGCTCAGCGTGGCCCCGGTGCACACCATCGAACACACCGATCGTGAGCACGCATCTGCCCCAGTCCGTGGGAATCTCGTCTTGGCCGCGCCAGCGCTGCACGACCGCAAGCCTACGGCTCGCAGCCCTCCGCCGGGAGATCCGCCCGCGCGACTGTGTCGAGGAGCGCACGATCAGGCTTGGGTTGCCTAAACTTTCTCGTTATGAAGGCTGACGAAGAGCGTAGCGCTCTCACCGCGGTCGGCCAGGACTACTTGAAGGCCATCTGGAACGCGCAGGAATGGTCGGTGGAGAAGGTCAGCACCAAGATGTTGGCCGAGAAGATCGGGGTGTCGGCCAGCACGGCTTCGGAGTCGATCCGAAAACTGGCCGAGCAAGGCCTGGTCGACCACGAGAAGTACGGCGCCGTCTCGCTGACCGAGGCGGGCCGGCGGGCGGCGCTGGCCATGGTGCGCCGGCACCGCCTGCTGGAGACCTTCCTGGTCAATGAGCTCGGCTACGGCTGGGACGAGGTGCACGACGAGGCCGAAGTGCTCGAGCACGCGGTGTCGGATCGGCTGGTCGCCCGCATCGACGCCAAGTTGGGATTCCCGCAGCGCGACCCGCACGGGGACCCGATCCCGGCCTCGGACGGGCAGGTGCCCACCCCGCCGGCGCGTCAGCTCTGGGCGTGCGACGACGGCCACACCGGGACCGTCGCCCGCATCTCCGACGCCGACCCGCAGATGCTGCGCTATTTCGCCGACGTCGGCATCAACCTCGACTCCCAGCTGCGGGTCCTGACCCGCCGGGAATTCGCCGGCATGATCTCGGTGGCGATCGACTCGGGCGACGGCGCCGAGACGACCGTCGACTTGGGCAGCCCGGCCGCGCGGGCGATCTGGGTGGTCGGCTGACCCTTAGCGCTCGGC
Source organism: Mycobacterium sp. E1747 (assembly GCF_001667775.1). Classification (GTDB taxonomy): domain Bacteria; phylum Actinomycetota; class Actinomycetes; order Mycobacteriales; family Mycobacteriaceae; genus Mycobacterium. Next base: position 6,315 of record NZ_LZJI01000035.1, on the reverse strand, counting down.
GCGCTGGTAGGCGGTGACGACGGCCGCGCCGCCCAGCCCGATGTTGTGTTGCAGTGCGGCGCGCACGCCCTCGACCTGGCGGTTGTCCGCGGAGCCCCGCACCTGCCAGGTCAGCTCGGCGCACTGCGCCAGCCCGGTCGCGCCCAGCGGATGACCCTTCGAGATCAGGCCGCCCGACGGGTTGACCACCCAGCGCCCGCCGTAGGTGGTGTCGCCGTTGTCGATCAGCTTGGGCGCCTCCCCCGGGCCGCACAATCCCAGCGCCTCGTACAGCAACAGTTCGTTGGCCGAGAAGCAGTCGTGCAGCTCGATCACCTGGAAGTCCTCGGGCCCCAGCCCGGACTGGTCGTAAACCTGTTGCGCCGCTTGGACATTCATGTCGTAGCCGATCAGGTTTCTGGCACTTCCGTCGAAGGTCGACGCGAAGTCGGTCGTCATGGCCTGACCGACGATCTCCACGGCCTGGGCGGCCAGCCCGTGGCTCTCGACGAAGCTCTCCGAGGCCAGGATCGCCGCGCCCGAGCCGTCCGAGGTCGGCGAGCACTGCAGCTTGGTCAGCGGGTCGGAGATCATCCGCGCGGCCAGGATGTCGTCGAGCGTGTAGGACTCCTGGAACTGCGCGAACGGGTTGTTGACCGAGTGCTTGTGATTCTTATAGCCGATCTTGGCGAAATGCTCTGCGGTGGTGCCGTATTGACGCATGTGTTCGCGGCCGGCGGCGCCGAACATCCAGGGCGCGACGGGCATCGCGAACTCGTCGATCTCCGCCATCGCCCTGACGTGCTTGCCCATCGGCGATTCGCGGTCCTGGGCGCCCCCGCTCAGCGACCCGGGTTGCATCTTTTCGAAGCCGAGCGCGATGGCACAGTCGACGATGCCGCCGCGGATCGCCTGCGCCGCCAGGAAAAGCGCGGTGGAGCCGGTCGAGCAGTTGTTGTTGACGTTGACGATCGGAATCCCCGTCATGCCCAACTCGTAGAGGGCACGCTGCCCGGACGTCGAATCGCCGGCGACATAGCCGACGTAGCCCTGCTGCACCTCGCGGTAGTCGAGGCCCGCGTCGGCCAGCGCGTTGGTGCCCGACTCGCGCGCCATGTCGGGGTAGTCCCAGCCCTCGCGGCGGCCCGGCTTCTCGAATTTCGTCATGCCGACGCCGACGACGTACACCTTGTTGGACGTAGCTCGCACCTTCCGAACGGTGGGCATTTTGACACCCGTCTGGTCGGCAGCTTAGCCGTGCGGGTTGGCGGGCCGGAACCCCGCTTGCGACGCCGTCACCCCATCCTCATTGCGACCATTTTGCGTAGGCTCGAACCAGTACCCACGACGAAAGATCAGGACCATGAAGGCGACGGTTACTCCCGAGGCCGCCAGCGCGATCGCCGAGATCGCCCAGCGCCATGGGCTCTCCCAAGAAGCGGTGCTTTCGATGCTTGTCGCACTGCGCGTCGGGGGCGGCACCATGGCCCAGTTCTCCATCCCCGAACTCGGCGGCAACGGGCAATGGATGCGCGGCGGCATGACAATGGTCGGCAACATGTTCGACAACGCGCTCAAAGCCCGCGTCGACGCGCTGTGCAACGAGTTGGCCCACCTGCTCGCCACCACCGCGGTGTTTCCCGCCCCGCCCCCGCACTCCCCGGCCGCGTTCGCCTCGAACAACTGGTGGCCGGCCGACCTGGGGGTACCGAGCTCGGTCGGCGGCCAGAACGACGTGCGCTACGCGTTCTTCCCGAGCACGCGGCGGCTGGCGATCCACATCAACGGCGTCACAAGGATTTTCGATACCGGCGAGCACCAAATAAGCGGTGTGCAACAGCAGCAGGGCGCCGGCTACAGCTCGGTGAGCTTCACCAGCCAGTTCGGCACCTTCGGCGTGTCGAGTCTGCATGAGGTCGGTAGCCACCAGGCGGCGCAGTCCCAAGCCGCGCCACCCGCCCCCGGCTACCAAGCGCAATACCAGTCCGGCCCGCCGCCGCAACTCACGCCCGAGGTGCAATTTCCACCCGAGGTACCGGCGGCCAATCCCGCGTCCGGTCCGCCGGAGGATTCCGGAAATTCCCAGGCCATCGTCGCGGCCATCGAATCGCTGGCCGGTTTGCACGAGCGCGGCATCCTGTCCGACGAGGAGTTCGCCGCGAAGAAGGCCGAACTGCTCAGCCGACTGTGACGCGTCAGAGCGTCGCCGGGCGGAGGTCGGATTGCCCGACTTCTCCTCAGTCCGTCCCGGACTGCATCGTCGCCGGGCGGACCACCACCACCGACTTGGTCCGCGAGCCCTCGTCGCGCAGCAGCGCGATCACCCGGCCATCGGCATCGCAGGCGGCGTAGACGCCGTCGATGCCGGCCGGCGAGAGCGCCCGCCCGTTGGCCGCGGCCTCGGCCTGCTCGGCGGTCAGCTCGCGGCGCGGAAAGACCGACAGGCACGCCTCGTCCAGGGTCAGCGACAGGGCGGGCCGCTCGGCCAGGTCATCGAGCGAACGGGCCCACTCCAGCGTGAAGCGGCCGACCCGCGTGCGCCGCAGGGCCGTCAGGTGCCCGCCCACGCCGAGCGCCGCGCCCACGTCGCGGGCCAGCGCGCGAACGTAGGTTCCCGACGAGCAGTCGACCTCCACGTCGACGTCGACGAACGGGCCCTCGGAGCGAACGTCGCACACCTCGAATCGGTCGACACGGACCGGCCGGGCCGCGAGTTCGACGGTCTGGCCCTCGCGAACCAGCCGGTAGGCGCGGCGGCCGTCCACCTTGATGGCGCTCACCGCCGACGGCACCTGGTCGATCGCACCGCGCAAGGTCGCGACCGCGGCGTCGATTTCCTCGCGCGTCAGGTGCGCGGCCGAAACGCTGTGCAGCACTTCCCCTTCGGCGTCCTCGGTGGCCGTGGTCTGTCCGAGCCGGATGGTGGCGGCGTACGACTTCGACGCCGCCGTCAGCAGGCCGAGGATCTTGGTGGCACGCTCCACACCGATCACCAGCACGCCGGTGGCCATCGGGTCCAGCGTCCCGGCATGCCCTACCCTGCGGGTGGCGAAGATGCGGCGACAGCGCCCCACCACGTCGTGACTGGTCATTCCGGCCGGCTTGTCGACGATGACCAGTCCAGGACCGACGGGGCTGGACGTCATAGCACGATCGCGGTCAGCACCAGTCCCCGCTCCACCGACCACCGGCCCCTCAGCGCGGTCAGCGGTGGGCCGTCGAGGGCCTGCCCGTCGATGAGGATTTTGGACACGAACACCCCGGCGGTCCCCCCGTCGGCGGGATCGAGGTCGAACACGATGTGGGCGTCCTCGAAACCCAGCCAGCGCTTGGTCAACGGGAACCAGGCCTTGTACGTTGCCTCTTTGGCGCAGAACAGGATTCGATCCCAGTGCAGGCCCGCGGGCAACGCCGCCATCTCGTGGCGCTCCTCGGGCAGGCTGATCGCGTTCAGCACCCCGCCGGGCAACACGTCGTGCGGCTCGGCGTCGATGCCCACCGAGCGCACCGCCTCGGTGCGGCCCACGACCGCGCCGCGGTAGCCCGTGCAGTGGGTGAGGCTGCCGACCACCCCGTCGGGCCAGCACGGTTCGCCCTTCTCGCCCTTGAGGATCGGCACCGGCGGCAGGCCGAGCTCGCCCATCGCGACGCGCGCGCAATGCCTGACGGTGATGAACTCGTTGCGCCGCTTGGCGACCGACTTGGCGATCAGCGGCTCCTCCTCCGGCAGGGGGGCCAGGTCCGGCGGGTCGGAATACACCTCGGCGGAGGCCAGCTCGCCCACATCGGGCAGTACCGCGGAGACCAGCAACTGCTCGGTCATCGAGACTGCCGCTGCCGCAACCGTTCCCGGAACTGCGCGGCGTGCTGCCGCATCTCGGGAGTGATCTCGAAGTGGCCGCCGAAGTCGTTGAGGTCGCCAGGCGTGTACTGCGGGTCGGGCAGCACCTGGCGCAACCAGCTGTGCGGCTTGCGGCGCCGCCACTCGCGCGGGTAGCCCACCGACACCTCCTCGAAGCGCACGTCGTCGTACCAGGTGGTGCGGGGGATGTGTAGGTGACCGTAGACCGAACAGACGGCGTTGTACCGGGTGTGCCAGTCGGCGGTTTTGGTGGTTCCGCACCACAGCGAGAACTCGGGGTAGAACAACGCGTCGCAGGGCTCACGCACCAGCGGGAAATGGTTCACCAGAACCGTCGGCGTCATCCAGTCGAGTTGCTCGAGGCGCGCCCGCGTGGCGGAGAGCCGTTCGCGACACCAGGCCTCCCGGGTGGGATACGGCTCCGGCGAGAGCAAGAACTCGTCGGTGGCGACCACATTGCGCTCCCGCGCGATGGTCAGGCCCTCGGCTTTGCTGGTCGCCCCCTCGGGCAAGAAGCTGTAGTCGTAGAGCAAGAACATCGGCACGATCGTCGCGGGGCCACCGCGCTCGGTCCACACCGGGAAGGGATGCTCGGGGGTGACGACGCCCATCTCGTCGCACATGTTGACCAGGTAGTCGTAGCGGGACTTGCCGAAGATCTGCACCGGGTCGCGGGTGGTGGTCCACAACTCGTGATTGCCGGGGACCCAGATCACCTTCGCGAATCGCCGGCGCAGCAGGTCAAGCGCCCAGCGGATCTCGTCGGTGCGTTCGGCGACGTCGCCGGCGACGATCAGCCAATCGTCCGGGGAGGACGGGTGCAGGGATTCGGTGACCGGCTTGTTGCCGAGGTGACCGGTGTGCAGGTCGGAGACGGCCCACAGCGTCGGTTGTCCCCCACTGGGCGATTCGTGCCCCGCATTTTGACCAGCCACGATTAACCAGCCTAATGACCCGCGCTCTCGCGCCGGTCGGCACCGGCCCTTGCCCGCGGCATTGGAACGTGTTCTTGTTTCCCTGTGGCCTTACCGACGCGACTTGTACACTCCGGGCAGGAAGCGCCGAGCCGTCAGGGGAGGGTCGTGTTCGCCAAGGTGCGTCTGATCGGGGCCGTGGGCGCCCTGGCCACAGCGGCCGTAGCGGGCACGGCGGGATGGCTGGGGGCCGCGCCCGCGTCGGACGGCGGCGGACGCGTCGAGTTGCGCTCGACCGCGGCGCCGATGGAGACCACGATGAAGAGCCCGATCGTGGCGACCACCGACCCGCGCCCCTTCGACGCGTGCGAGGACATCCCGTTCGACGTGATCCAGCGACTCGGGCTGGGATTCACACCGCCCGAGCACGAGGACGGCCTGCGCTGTCACTTCGACGCGGGCAACTATCAGGTGGCCGTCGAGCCGATCATCTGGCGCACCTACGAAGAGACGTTGCCGCCCGACGCCGTCGAGACCACCATCGCGGGCCACCGCGCCGCGCAGTACTGGGTGCTCAAGCCGACGTATCACAACAGCTACTGGTATTACTCCTGCATGACCGTGTTCAAGACCAGCTACGGCGTGCTGCAACAGGCGCTGTACTACTCGACGGTCTACTCCAATCCCGAGGTGGACTGCATGTCCACCAATCTGCAGCGCGCCAACGACCTAGCGCCTTACTACAAGTTCTGACGGACGCCGGGACCTTAACCTGGGCACCGTGAGTATCACCTCCACGCGATCCGCCCAGCCCGCCCTGCACACCCTGCGGCACGTCGGCGCCAAGGCCGTCGGCCGGCTGCTGGGGCTGCGGCCGGCGACCACTGCCTACACCGTCGAACGCGTGCGGGCGCCCATGCGCGACGGGGTCGACCTGGTGGCCGATCATTACGCGCCGGCCACCGAGTCGGCCGCCGGCACCGTGCTGGCCCGGGGCCCCTACGGGCGTGCCCTGCCGTTCTCGCTGCTGTTCGGGGCGCTGTACGCGAGCCGCGGCTACCACGTCGTACTGCAGAGCGTCCGCGGCACGTTCGGGTCAGGCGGGGATTTCGAGCCGATGGTCAACGAGGCCGCCGACGGGGCCGACACCGTGGCCTGGCTGCGCGAGCAACCGTGGTTCACCGGCAGCTTCGCCACCGTCGGCGTGTCCTACCTCGGTTTCACCCAGTGGGCGCTGCTGACCGATCCCCCGCCGGAGCTGGCCGCGGCCGTCATCACGGTGGGACCGCACGATTTCAACGAATCCGTCTGGGGCACAGGATCATTCGCCATCAACGACTTCCTCGGCTGGAGCGACATGGTGGCCCACCAGGAGGATCCGGTAAGGGTACGGTCCGCGTTGCGCCAGCTGCAGAACCGCAGCAGGGTGGCGCGGGCGGCCCTCGGGCTCCCGATCGGGGACACGGCCCGCGCGCTGCTCGGTGCGGGCGCGCCGCCCAGGTGGGTGTCCAGCCAGTCCAGGGAATCCCGCGTGCAGGTGCTCAGCCCGGTGGTGAGCAC
>NZ_LZJI01000034.1 GCF_001667775.1 Mycobacterium sp. E1747 | reverse complement strand
AAGGTACTCCTCGACGACGCCGAGCTGTCGAAGCTGCTCGGCCAGTCCTTTGGAAGCAAGAACGAACTCCCGGGCCGGTTCGGCGGTCCCGAGGTGTTGCCGCCGGCCTTCGGCGCGGTCTCACCCGCCAATTGCGTCGGTGTCACCTCGATGATGGTCAAGGACGCCTACCGATCCGCCGACGTCAAGAATGCGGCCCGGGAGACGTGGTGGAACCAGCGCGGGCCGGCGAAGGTGATCAGTGTGGCCGAGGGCGTGGTCGCGCTGTCCAGCGCCGCCGGGGCCGCCGCGCTGTTCCAACAGTTCGCACAGCAATGGCGCGACTGTGAAGGCACGACTGTGACCATCGGGCGCCCCAGCATCATCACCGACCGCCCCGCGATCGTCTTATCGGACACCATCTCCGAGGTAAGGGTCTCCGAATCCGTTCTAGCTGCGACCATTTCGATCGACACCCAATTGCCTGGCATACCGTCGAGCGGGCCCAGGCCCGAGGCGCGCGCCATCGGCGTGCGGGGGAACTGCCTCGTCGAAGTCGAAGTGGCGTTCTTCAATTCGACACGCTCGTCGGAAAACGGGTCCGGCGATGTGCACCGCAGCGCGATCGACATCGCGCACGCGATGATGGACAAGGTCAGCGGGCTGAGCTGACCGGCACCTGCCACAAACCTGGGACTTCACTGGGGTTGAGCTGTGCGCGCGCGTTGGCGACGGCCTTGTAGCGCCGTCAAGCCTAAACTCGGGCGGAGTGGGAGGTAGCCGAGAAGCGCATGGGAAGTAGTTGCCGCACCGAAGCGCCCCCTTCTGCGTTCGTCGTCACGAAGTCGGGTAAACGCCACGATCGGCGACGACGTTGGGCCGCAGCGCTTTTGGTCGTGCTGCTTTCGGCGACGGGCTGTTCCATCACGGTCGGCGGCGCGGCGCGGCCACCGGCGAACCGCACGCACCGATTCCTCGACGGGCAAACCCTCCAGCGGGTGCTCCTCGGCAAGAGCGCGCTATCCCGGATCGTCAGGCAGCCCATGGAGCTCGACCCGGGCTTCCCACCGCTTGCCGGGGGACCCGAGATACTGGGCGGTGGACGGTCGGGGCGGTCCGAAAACTGCCTCGGGGTGGCCGTGATGATGCAGGCGGGCGCCTACCGGTCCGCGAACGTCAGAGCCGTTGCATTCACGACGTGGCGGCCTACTGCCGCGTCCGGCGCTGCGGTGACCCGGGTGCAAGAGGCCGCCATCAGCCTGCCCACCGCCCACGAGGCGTACGCCCTCTTCTCGACGATCTCTACGCAGTGGCAAGAATGCGATGGGAAGGCGGTCCCCATCTCCGGCGGCAGTCTGCCGCTGGAGGTAAAAGTCAGTCACGTGGAAAGCGCGATTTCCGTTGTCACGGCGACCATTTCGACGCAATGGAAGATGCCCGCGTCGTTTTCACCGCCATCGCTTCCCGCCGAGCATGCCGTCGGGGTGCGAGACAATTGCCTCATCGAAGTCGAGGTCGATTTCCTCGACACGTCGAGCGCATCGCAAGAAGGGCCGGGCGACACGAACGCCAGGGCGCTCGACATCGCGCAGGTCATGCGAGACAAAGTGAGCGCACTGAGCTGAGTCGGGCCGCGCTCGCGATCGCGCTCGCGAGCGCCGCGCCTACATCGGCGCCCCGCTTCGCCCGGCCTGACGGCCGCGGTCGCGAGCGCCGTGCTGATGGCGGCGACCCGCTTCGCCCGGCCTGACGGCCGCGCTCGCGAGCGCCGTGCCTACATCGGCGCGTTGGCGGGCTGGAACATCCCGGAGCCGTCGGACTCCTCCTCGGCGCGGATCACGTGCACCACCGCGTTGATCAGCGCCAGGTGGGTGAACGCCTGCGGGAAATTGCCCAGGTGCCGGCCGGTGCGGGGCTCGATCTCCTCGGCGTAGAGGTGCAGCGGACTGGCGTAAGACAGCAGCCGCTCGCACAGCCGCTTCGCCCGCGCCACCTCGCCGATCTCCACCAGCGCCGATACCAGCCAGAACGAGCAGATCGTGAACGTGCCTTCTTCGCCGGACAGCCCATCGTCGGTCTCCTCGACCCGGTAGCGCAGCACCAGGCCTTCCGAGGTGAGTTCGTTGGCGATGGCCAGCACCGTATTGCGCACCCGCGGATCGTCGGGCGGCAGGAACCGGGTCAGCACCACCAGCAGCAACGAGGCGTCCAGCGCGTCGCTGCCGTAGCGCTGGGTGAACACCCCGCGGGCATCCACGCCGTGCTCCAGGATGTCCTCCTTGATCTCCTCCGCGATCGCCCGCCACTGCTGCGCATAGCTCTTCTCGCCCTGCCGCTCGGCCAGCTTCGCCCCGCGGTCGAGCGCGACCCAGCACATCACCTTCGACGAGGTGAAGTGCTGCGGCTCGCCGCGCACCTCCCAGATGCCCCGGTCGGGTTCGCGCCAGTGCTTGATGGCCTCTTCCACCTGCTTCTTGAGTACCGGCCACAGGGTCTCGGGGACCTGCTCGCGGGACTTGGCGTGCAGGTAGAAGGAGTCGAGGATGGAACCCCAGATGTCGTGCTGAACCTGGTCATAGGCGCCGTTGCCGATGCGCACCGGGCGCGCATGGTCATAACCGGACAGGTGGTGGAGTTCCTCCTCCACCAGGCTGCGTTCGCCGCCCACGCCGTACATCACCTGCAGCGGGTGCCGCTCGTTGCTGTTGGCGCCGGAGACATCGGCGATGAACGCGAAGAAGTCGTCGGCCTCGCGGTCCAGTCCGAGCGTGTAAAGACCCCACAGTGCGAATGTGGAGTCGCGCACCCACGCGTAGCGGTAGTCCCAATTGCGTTCGCCATGAGGCGTTTCCGGAAGCGACGTGGTGCTGGCCGCCAGCAGCGCCCCGGTGGGCGAGTACGTCAACCCCTTCAGCGTGAGCGCGCTGCGCTGCAAATACGCCCGCCACGGGTGGTCGGGGAAGTTGCCGATGTTGATCCATTGCCGCCAGCATTCGGTGGTCTGCCACATCTTGTCGGCGGCCTCTTCGTAGGTCTGCGGCGCCGGGTGCTTGGTCCAGCTCAAGGCGACGAACACGTCGTCGCCTTCTTTCATCCGGGTGCGCGCCCGCGCTTCGCGGCCCTCCAGCCCGATCCGTAGGTTGCTGGTGAGCCGCAGCGTCGGGTGGGCGTCGGGCTGCTTGGTCGCCCGGGCCACCGCCTCGCCGTACGCGTTGGCCGAGTATTCCCAGGTGGCGCCGACGCGGTGGTAGTCGAATGCGGGCTCGCAGCTCATCATCAGCTCGACGGTGCCGCTGACGCAGCGCACCGTGCGCAGCAGGATGTGCTCGGCGTCCCAGTCCATCGGGGTGCGGCGGTGCGTTCTCGACCGGCGCTCGATGTCGTGCCAGGGCCCCATCACCAGCGCGTCGCGCACGATCAGCCACCCGGTGTGGGTTTGCCAGGTGGTCTCCATGATCAGGCTGCCGGGCAGGTAGCGACGGGCCGAGGGCACCGAGACGCCGTACGGGCCGAGCCGGAAATGGCCGGCGCTGCGGTCCAGGATCGCGCCGAACACGCTGGGGGAGTCCGGCCGGGGCACGCACAGCCATTCGACGGACCCGGCGGGGGAGATCAGGCACGTCGTCTCCCAGTCCGACAGGAACGCGTAGTCGGCGATCGGCGGAAACGGGTTCCGCAGTGCCCCGCTGGAGGCTATGGGCGCCGGCGCGCTGAAGTCGATGGGTGACGGCAGGGCCGCCGGGGCCGCGTCAAATGCCTCCTCGGGCATGGCGTCGGCGGGCTGGTCGTCGGGCTGGGCGTGCAGGACCATCCCGACATCATCATCTGTCGAGCGGTCCCCCGTCCATTCTTTAGCCGACGTGGCGGCACTCTTTGTCAACCGCGGCGCCGGGCGAACCTCGGGGCGTGCTCGGGCAGCGGGCCGATGGCGACGAGGTAGCCGACCAGCCGCCGCAGGGGTATGGATCGGCCCACCAGCCGCACGACCTGTGGCGCGCGGGCCTCGTTGCGGGCCACCGCCGCGGCGATCACGTTGGCATGGATGCCCCGTTGGGCGGCCTGGAGCAGCGCGGTGGGAAGCCAGCGGCGCGCCTGCACCCGGGCCAGCCGCCAGGTGGGCACCCGTCCCGCGCGCAGCGCGCCGGCCAGGATGCGGGCGGCGGCCACCGCGTCGGCCACCGCGAGATTGATGCCGACCCCGCCGACCGGCGACATCGCGTGTGCGGCATCCCCGATGAGCAGGACGCCGTCGGCATACCAGCGGTGAAGCCGATTCAGTTGCACGTCAAGAAGTTTCACGTCGTCGAACGACGTCAGCGTCTGCACACGGTCGCCCAGCCAGGGCACCATGGCGACCAGCGCCTGGTGCAGCGCCTCAATGCCCTCGGACCGCAGCTGGGTGTCGGTTCCCTTCGGGATGATGTAGGCGATCTGGTAGTAGTCGCCGCGGTCGATCACGATGACCGCATGCCCGGCCCGCAGCACCCCGCCCAGCCCCCGCGGATCGCCGGGGTGGCGGGGCAGCCGGAACCACCACACGTCCATGGGCGCCCCGAAGCTCTGCGGTTCGAGGCCGACCACCGAACGCACCGTGGAGGAGCGGCCGTCGCAGGCCACGGTCAGCTCGGCGCGCATGGTCCTGGCCTCGCCGCCCCGCTCGCGATAGGTGACCCCGACGACGCGGTTCCCGTCCCGGATCACGCCGGTCACCTCGGTGCTGCGCAGCAGCCGGAAGGTCGGCTCGGCCTCGGCGGCGGTGGCCACCAATTCCAAGAAGTCCCACTGCGGCACCAGGGCGATGTGCTTGTGCGCGCCGGGCAGGCGGGTGAGGTCGAGGGCCACCGGTTCGTTCTGTATCTCCATGTGCACGGTGTCGATGAGGCGATGCGGTATCTGCGCGAACCGGGAGCCCAAACCCAGTTCGTCGAGCAGCCGCAACGTGCTCGCGTGCACGGTGTCGCCGCGGAAGTCACGCAGGAAGTCGGCGTGTTTTTCCATCACCGTGACCTCAACACCGGCCCGGGCCAACAGCAGGCCCAGCACCATGCCCGCCGGGCCGCCCCCGGCGATCAGGCAGGCCGTCGTCTCCGGCGTGGGCGGCGGGGCGGACATGCGCCGATCTTGGCACATTGGAATTCCGCTGCAGGGCCGAATAGGGTGAGCCGCGTGACCGCGTTCCTGAATTGGTGGGACGGCAACGAGCTGTGGCTTTCCGGGCTCGCTTTCGTGCTCCAGGCCATGGTGGTGATGCCGGTCGTGTTGGTGGTGGCCGCGGTTACGGCGGGGCTGCTCGATGGCCTGCTCGGCAAGAGCATCGCCCTGATGCGCCGCGCTCGCCACGCCGGTGAGGCGCCCGGGTAACCCGCATGCCTCGGTCACACGTGACACTGATTCTGGTCGCGCTCGTGGTGCTGGTGATCGTCGCGTGGTGGCTGACGCACTGAGCGCAGGCTCGGCCCCTCGAGCTGTGGCGGGCCTGCCGATTCCTGTTAGGCTTCCCGCCATGCATGTGACATGTGGTGTGGAGCGCCATGTCTTCGTGCACTGTTGTCGCTGACTGCCAAACCCGTGTGCGGTCTGGTATGGGATTCGTGAGGTCTCCCTCCGTTTAAAGGCGCCTTTCCGCAGCAACGGGACCATCGTCCGCAAGTCCCCGTACTGGAAGGCCCGAATGCCCAACCACATCGCAAGCCGTTGGCGACCGGTGATCATCTTCGCCGTCGTCGTGGCCGTCACCGCGGGATGTAGTGGTGGGCCCAGTGACGTCGTGGGCGGGAGCGGCCCCAACAACGCGCACACGAGTATCACCCTCGTCGCCTATTCGGTCCCAGAACCCGGTTGGAGCAAGGTGATTCCCGCGTTCAATGCCGCCGAGGAGGGCAAGGGCGTCCAGGTGATCACGTCCTACGGCGCCTCCGGCGACCAATCCCGCGGCGTCGTCGACGGCAAGCCCGCGGACGTCGTGAACTTCTCGGTCGAGCCGGACATCGCCCGGTTGGTGAAGGCGGGCAAGGTCTCCAAGGACTGGAATTCCGACGCCACCAAGGGAATTCCGTTCGGATCGGTGGTGACGCTGGTGGTGCGCAAAGGCAATCCGAAGAACATCAGGGACTGGGATGACCTGCTGCGGCCAGGGGTTGAGGTCATCACACCCAGTCCGCTGAGCTCGGGATCGGCCAAGTGGAACCTGCTGGCGCCGTACGCGGTCAAGAGCGAGGGCGGCAGCAACGCCCAGGCCGGGGTCGAGTTCATCAGCAAGTTGGTGCATGAACACGTCAAGCTGCGCCCCGGTTCGGGAAGGGAGGCCACCGATGTTTTCGTCCAGGGCAGCGGGGACGTGTTGATCAGTTACGAGAATGAGGCGATCGCCACCGAACGCGCGGGTAAGCCGGTCGAGCACGTCAACCCGCCGCAGACGTTCAAGATCGAGAACCCGGTGGCCGTGGTGACCACCAGTCCCCATCTGGACGCCGCGGTCGCGTTCAAGAACTTCCAATACACGGCGGCCGCGCAGAAGGTATGGGCACAGGCCGGTTTTCGGCCCGTCGATCCGGCCGTCGCCGCCGAATTCCGTGACCAGTTCCCGGCACCGGCGAAACTGTGGACGATCGCCGACCTCGGCGGCTGGACGCCGGTCGATCCGGAGCTGTTCGACAAGAGCACCGGCAGCATCACCAAGATCTACACGCAGGCCACCGGATGACGGCTGCCATCACGCCCGACCCGGGGGCGATCAGGCCCGAGCTCGGCCAGCCCGCCGGTGCTGCCGGACCTTCGCCGACGAAGGCCCGGCGCGGCCGCGGCACCACGTCGCTGCGGGTCGGTGTGGCTACGCTGTGGCTGTCGGTGATCGTGCTGCTGCCGCTGGCCGCGATTGCCTGGCAGGCCGCCGGCGGCGGCTGGCACGCCTTCTGGTTGGCGGTCACCTCCAACGCGGCATTGGAGTCGTTCCGGGTGACGCTGACCATTTCCGCCGGGGTGACGTTGGCCAACCTGGTGTTCGGCCTGGTGATCGCCTGGGTGCTGGTGCGCGACGACTTCGTCGGCAAGCGGCTCATCGACGCGATCATCGATCTGCCGTTCGCGTTGCCCACCATCGTCGCCAGCCTGGTGATGCTGGCGCTCTACGGCAACAACAGCCCGGTGGGGCTACACCTGCAACACACGGCGTGGGGCGTGGCGGTTGCGCTGGCCTTCGTCACGCTGCCGTTCGTCGTGCGGGCGGTGCAGCCGGTGCTGCTGGAAATCGATCGTGAAACCGAGGAGGCGGCAGCATCGCTGGGTGCCAGCGGCCCAAAGATTTTCACCTCGGTGCTGTTGCCTTCGTTGACCCCGTCGTTGTTGTCCGGTGCGGGGCTGGCGTTCTCGCGTGCGATCGGCGAGTTCGGTTCGGTGGTGCTGATCGGTGGCGCGGTGCCGGGCAAGACGGAGGTGTCCTCGCAATGGATACGGACACTGATCGAGAACGACGACCGCACCGGCGCCGCCGCCATCTCCATCGTGTTGCTGTCCATCTCGTTCGTGGTGCTGTTCATTTTGCGGATCGTGGGCGGCCGCGCGGCCAAGCGTGAGGAGTTGGCCCCGTGACGTCATCGCGCAGGGTTCGCTACCTGATCCGGTTCGTGGCGCTGGCATACATTTTCGTGTTGCTCGTCGTCCCGGTGGCCCTGATCCTATGGCGGACTTTCCGGCCGGGCTTCGGCCAGTTCTTCGACTGGGTCAGCACGCCCGCGGCGATCTCGGCGCTGAACCTGACGTTGCTGGTCGTCGCCATCGTGGTGCCACTGAACGTGGTGTTCGGCATCCCGACCGCTTTAGTCTTGGCGCGCAACCGGTTTCGCGGTAAGGGCGTGTTGCAGGCCGTCATCGACCTGCCATTCGCGGTTTCGCCCGTGATCGTAGGCGTCGCCCTGATTCTGTTGTGGGGGTCGGCCGGCGCGTTCGGGTTCGTCGAGAAGGACCTCGGGTTCAAGATCATCTTCGGGCTGCCCGGCATCGTGCTGGCCAGCATCTTCGTCACCCTGCCGTTCGTGGTGCGCGAGGTGGAGCCGGTGCTGCACGAATTGGGTACCGACCAGGAAGAGGCGGCCGCGACCCTGGGATCCGGCTGGTGGCAGACCTTTTGGCGAATCACCCTGCCATCCATCCGGTGGGGTTTGACCTACGGCATCGTATTGACCGTCGCCCGCACCCTCGGCGAATACGGCGCCGTCATCATCGTGTCCTCGAACCTGCCGGGCAAGTCCCAGACGCTGACGTTGCTGGTCTCGGATCGGTATAACCGCGGGGCCGAATACGGCGCCTACGCGCTGTCGACGTTGTTGATGGGCGTTGCGGTGCTGGTGCTGATTTTCCAGGTGGTTTTGGACCTTCGCCGGGCACGGGCGGAGCGATAGGCTCGACATGGAGACGCGCAGATGACCGACAAAGACAACCGGGACCACGCCATCATCGTGCGGAACGCCCACAAGCGCTACGGCGACTTCGTGGCGCTGGACAACGTCGACTTCGTCGTGCCGTCCGGCTCGTTGACGGCACTGTTGGGACCCAGCGGCTCGGGCAAGTCGACCCTGCTGCGCGCCATCGCCGGGCTCGACCAACCGGACAGCGGGACGATCACGATCAACGGCCACGACGTCACGCGGATCCCGCCCCAGCGACGAGGCATCGGGTTCGTGTTCCAGCACTATGCGGCGTTCAAGCACTTGACCGTTCGCGACAACGTGGCGTACGGACTGAAGATCCGCAAGCGGCCCAAGGCCGAGGTCAAGGCAAAGGTCGACAATCTCCTGGAAGTGGTCGGGTTGAGCGGCTTTCAGAACCGCTATCCCAATCAGCTGTCCGGCGGTCAGCGACAGCGGATGGCGCTGGCGCGGGCGCTGGCGGTCGACCCCCAGGTGCTGCTGCTCGACGAGCCGTTCGGTGCGCTGGACGCCAAGGTGCGGGAGGACCTGCGCGCGTGGCTGCGTCGCCTGCATGACGAGGTGCACGTCACCACGGTCCTGGTCACCCACGACCAGGCGGAGGCGCTTGACGTCGCCGACCGGATCGCCGTGCTCAACCGCGGGCGTATCGAGCAGGTGGGGTCACCGACCGAGGTCTACGACGCCCCGGCGACAGCCTTCGTCATGTCGTTCCTCGGGGCGGTGTCCACCTTGAACGGCAATCTGGTTCGCCCCCATGACATCCGCGTGGGGCGCAACCCGGAAATGGCCATCGCGGGCGGCGACGGCACCGCCGAGTCGATCGGGGTGGTGCGCGCCACGGTCGATCGCGTGGTCGTGCTGGGGTTCGAGGTGCGAGTGGAATTGACCAGCGCCGCCACCGGGGGACCCTTCACCGCCCAGATCACCCGAGGCGACGCCGAGGCCCTGGCCCTCCGCGAGGGCGACACCGTCTACGTGCGTGCCACGCGGATGCCGTCCCTTCCCGCTGAGGACGCCGCCGACAGCGACAGCCCAACCGGCGGAGCAGGGGAGAATCAAACCACGCTGACGTCGGCGTGAGCCAGGGCTGCGGTCAGGAGGCGTGCAGCCCGCACTCGGTCTTGGACAGCCCCTGCCACCGACCGCTGCGCGGGTCGGCCCCAGCGAGCGGCTTGGCCGTGCAGGGAGCGCAGCCGATCGACGGATATCCGTCGTAGACAAGCGGATTGACCAGCACGCCGTGCTCGTCGATGTAGTTCTGCATGTCGTCGTCGGTCCACGTCGCCAGGGGATTGATCTTCACCAGCTTGAAGCCCTCGTCGAAACCGATCACCGGAGCGTTGGCACGCGTCGCCGCTTCACTCCTCCGTAATCCGGTCACCCAGGCGGAGTATCCACTCAGAGCCCTGCGCAGCGGCACGACCTTACGAAGCCGGCAGCACTCGCCGGGATCCCGCGAGAACAGGTTCTTACCCAGCAGCTGGTCCTGCTCGGCCACCGTCTGCTCGGGGGTGATGTTGAGCACATGGATGTCGTAGACCGACTCCACCGCGTCTCGCGTTCCGATGGTTTCGGCGAAGTGGTAACCGGTGTCGAGGAAGACCACCGGGACGCCGGGACGGACCTTCGAGGCCAGGTCGATCAACACGGCCTCCTGCATGCTCGAGGTCAGCACGTAGTTGCAGGTGGCCCAGCCGCGGGGCCCGTTGACCCCGCCGAAGGTCTCATCCGTCCAGCGCAACACCTCGATGGCGCTGGCACCCTGAAGCTCCGCTGCGCCGCGCGCCGCCAGTTCCCGCAGTTCCGCTTCTGTCCGTTTCGTTGGCTGCCCACTCATCGTAAATCGTCCTCATCCGCCCGAATCGCCCACTGCGCGAACCGTTCTCCCGCACTGCGTTGTTTGATGAAGTTGCGTACCACCCGGTCGATGTAGTCGCCCAGCTCGTCGCTGGTCACCTTGTGCTGGCGCAGCTTGCGCCCGAACCCGCTGTCCAGCCCGAGGCTGCCGCCCAGGTGCACCTGAAAGCCCTCGACCGAGCCCCCCTGGCCGTCGTCCACCATTTGGCCCTTGAAACCGATATCGGCCACTTGAATTCGGGCGCACGAGTTCGGACAACCGTTGATGTTGACCGTGATCGGCACGTCGAGCGAAGAGTTGATGTCCTCGAGCCGGCGCTCCAGCTCGGGCACCAACACCTGCGCCTTGCCGCGGGTCTCGGCGAACGACAGCTTGCAGTACTCGATCCCCGTGCACGCCATCAGGTTCCGGCGCCAGTGGGAGGGTTTGGTCTGCAGCCCGAGCGCCTCCAGCCCGGCGAGCACGTCGTCGAGCTTGTCGTCGGCGATGTCGAGGATGACCAGCTTCTGGTACGGGGTGAACCGGATCCGGTCCGAGCCGGCCTTGTCCATCAGGTCGGCCACCGAGGAGAGGATGGACCCCGAGACCCGTCCCGCGATCGGCGCCGCGCCGACGGCATTCAGCCCGTTCTTGAGCCGCTGCACCCCGATGTGATCGATGGGATGCTCGAGCGGTTCGGGGGCCGGGCCTTCGATCAGCGGCCGTTTGAGGTATTCCGTCTCGAGAATTTCACGGAACTTGTCTATGCCCCAGTCCTTGATCAGGAACTTCAGCCTGGCCTTCGACCGCAACCGCCGGTAGCCGTAGTCGCGGAATATCGAGGTCACGGCCTGCCATACCTCGGGCACCTCGTCCAGAGGCACCCAGGCGCCGACCCGCTGGGCCAGCATCGGGTTGGTGGACAGGCCACCGCCGACCCACAGGTCCAGGCCAGGCCCGTGCTCGGGATGGTTGACCCCGATGAAGGCGATGTCGTTGATCTCGTGCGCGACGTCCTGCAGACCGGAGATCGCGGTCTTGTACTTGCGCGGCAGGTCGGCGAAGTCCGGCTTGCCGATGTAGCGGCGCACGATCTCGTCGATCGCCCAGGTCGGGTCGAGCACCTCGTCGAGCGACTCGCCGGCCAGCGGCGAGCCCAGGATGACGCGGGGGCAGTCACCGCACGCCTCGGCGGTCTGCAGGCCCACCTCGGCGAGCCGCCGCCAGATCTCGGGGACGCTTTCGACCTTGATCCAGTGCATCTGCACGTTCTGCCGGTCGGAGATGTCGGCGGTGTCGCGGCCGAACTCCGTCGAGATCTGCCCGACCGTGCGTAACGCCGCCGCCGACAGGGCGCCACCGTCGCAGCGCACCCGCAACATGAAGTACTTGGCTTCCAGCAGATCGGCGTTCTCATCACCGGTGAAGGTGCCGTCATAGCCCTGTTCGCGCTGGGTGTAGAGCCCCCACCAGCGGAAGCGGCCGCGCAGATCACTCTTGTCGATGCTGTCGAAGCCGGCCTTGGCGTAGACGTTCTCGATGCGTTCGCGCACCGCGAGCGGGGCGCCGGCCTGCTTCATCTCTTCGTTGGGGTTGAGCGGTTCCCGATCTCCCAGCGCCCACTGGCCCTCGTTACGAGGTTTGGCGGGGCGGGCTGTGGTCATCTCGGAAGTCTCCTTCGAACATCGCAGGCATGAAAGCGCAGCTCACCGGTGGTATCGGCGGCGCAGATCCGATGCCAGCTGGACGTACAGGCGGGCGGGTCTACGACATCAAGGGAGACAGCAACAGCTGCAAACACGCTTGAGATCAATGTGCCGCCGCGCCACGAGCGCAATGCGAAGGCTGGGCTGAGCGACGGTCACGCCACCATTGTGCCATGCCCGTCGGCCGGCCGGGTAACCAGGTCAAATATCGGCTCACGGTGAGCGGAATTCCCGATTAAGCTGGCCGCGCGGGTAAAAAAACCCAGGAAATCTCGGAGGGCCGCCGGACGCGGTGACCCCAAGCGACCCCGCGGCCGGTTGTCGCGCACCGTGGGATCATTTGGCATGGCACTTCGCGAGGAAGCCGTCGAGCTGCCCGACCTGCGGCCCGTCCCCGGGCGGCCGTTCGGGATCTACATCCACGTCCCGTTCTGCATAACTCGTTGCGGCTATTGCGATTTCAACACATACACCCCGGCCGAGTTGGGTGGTGTGAACCCCGACGCCTGGCTGGCGGCGCTGCGGACGGAGTTGAAGCTGGCGGCCGAGCGGCTTTCCGGCCCGGCGGTGAACACGGTGTTCGTCGGCGGCGGAACGCCGTCACTGCTGGGTGGCGCCCGCGTGGCGGCGGTGCTGGACATGGTGCGCGAGCATTTCGCGCTGGCGCCCGACGCCGAGATCACCACCGAGGCCAACCCGGAGTCGGCATGGCCGGACTTTTTCGACGCCATCCGCGCGGCCGGCTACACGCGGGTCTCGCTCGGCATGCAGTCGGTGTCACCGCGAGTGCTGGGGGTTCTGGACCGCATTCACACGCCGAATCGATCGGCGGCCGCCGCCCGCGAAGCGCTGGACGCCGGCTTCGAACACGTCAGCCTCGACCTGATCTATGGAACGCCGGGGGAATCCGACGACGATCTACTGCGCTCGGTCGACACCGCGATCGGCACCGGCGTCGATCACGTGTCCGCCTACGCCCTGGTCGTCGAGGAAGGCACCGCGCTGGCCCGACGGGTCCGGCGTGGCGAGCTCGCGGCCCCCGACGACGACGTGTTGGCGCACCGCTACGAGCTGGTCGACGCCCGGCTCTCCGAAGCCGGAATGTCTTGGTACGAGGTGTCCAATTGGGCACGGCACGGCGGCGAATGCCGACACAACCTCGGCTACTGGGACGGTGGCCAGTGGTGGGGCGCCGGGCCGGGAGCCCATGGTTACGTCGGCGCCACGCGGTGGTGGAATGTCAAGCACCCCAACGCCTACTCGGAAAGGCTAGCCGCCGGCGTACTGCCGGTTAGCGGATCCGAGCGCCTCGACGCCGACGCCCTGCACACCGAAGATGTGCTTTTGAAAACCCGTCTGCGGCAGGGGCTTCCGCGTGACGTGCTGAGCTCCGCGGAAGGGGAGCGCGCCGAAGGCGCTGTCGCCGACGGCTTGCTGGTGCCCGATGCCGACCGGTTCATCCTCACGCCGCGCGGCCGGCTGTTGGCCGACGCGGTGGTGCGTACCGTGTTGGGGTAGTGCTCAGCTGCTTGGAAACCAATGCGCGACTGCGCGATTGATCTCGATGTACAGCGGGATCCCGATGGTGACGGTGTAGGAGAAGGTCAGACCGAGCGCGGCCGCCACCGGTAGGGTCGGGCTCGCCTCTGGGATTCCCAGCCGCTGCACCGCGGGCAGGGTGATGTAGGACGCCGCACTGCACAGCACCGCGAACAGGACGTAGGTGCCCGGCTGGAAGTGCGTGTCCGTCAGGTTGGCGTAGGCGTAGGCGGCCAGGATCCCCAGTATCGCAAACAGGTTGGGCGCCAATAGGCCGAAGGCGATGAACCCGCCGCCGGCCAACTTCAGATCCCGCAGCTTGCGCGACGCCGTCATGCCCATCTCGAGCAGGAACAGGCAGAGCACGCCCTGAAACGCTGCAACGAAAAGCTCGTTCTGGTCGTGCACCACCTTCTGGCCCTGCAGCGCGCTGACGAAGCCGATGGTGATG
The DNA here is from genome assembly GCF_001667775.1 of Mycobacterium sp. E1747. GTDB lineage: Bacteria > Actinomycetota > Actinomycetes > Mycobacteriales > Mycobacteriaceae > Mycobacterium. Next base: position 11,467 of record NZ_LZJI01000034.1, on the reverse strand, counting down.
CCGCCGACGAGGAGGATGAGCCCGGGGTTGAGGAACACTTCCTGCAATATCGCGCGCGAGAACAGCGGCGCCTTTTCGCGCTGCGGGGCGTTCGGGTACCACGCATGCTCCTGCTTTTCCAGCGAGAGCTCCAGCTCCTCTTCGATTCCGCGCTCGCCCTGGTCGTCAACGCCCTCGGCCTGGGCGGCCGCGCCGGGACCGACCCTCGCGGGGGCCGTGTAACCCTGCTCGTCCGGCATGTACCCGGCGTCGTCCATCCCGCGGTGTCGCAGCCTGGCCACCAGGTAGAGGGCCACCAGGCAGCCTGGAATCTCCATGAACGCCAGCAGAACCGGCATGTAGGCGTCGAACGCGATCTTCACGCTGGTCAGCACAGCCACGCAGGTGGCGAAGGCGCCCGCCGAAGCCCCCCCGTAGTAGCCGGCGACCGTCGCCCTGTCGACGCGTCGCAGCCGCGTCAGATACCTCAGTAGGAGGTAGGTGAGCACACCGATCACAAAATTCAACGCCAGGCCCAGTGCGACGAATCCGGCGATGTTGTCGATGTCAGCGGGTTTCACCTTGGCCAGTTCTTCGCCCCCCTGCCAGCCGACGGCCACCAGCAGGTACATCGTCAATCCCTGGTAGATCACGTACGGGAATTCGAACCGCACCTTCAAGATCGGGATGAGGAACCCGAAGTAGAAGAACAGCAGGAGGGGCTTGAACAGATTGTGGATGAAGTTCTGCCACATCTCGTAAACCATGGGCGCCTCCTGGCGACGCAGTTCGGCCCAACGGGTGGCAGCAAGCGACTCGCGGCGTCCCCGAACTTAGTGGAAACCCGCGGGCTTGAGCGAGTCGACCCAACCCGTCTTTACGAACAATTAACAACCGGACGTTCAGAGCTGGCGCGACTGGTCAAACGAACTGTCGCGCATCGTTATTCGCCGGTCCCGGTGGGCCCGGCGGTCGAGCGGTGGAACGAAACTAGAACCAGTGGGCGATCAGCCGGTTGACCTCGATGTACAGCGGGATCCCGATGGTGACGTTGTAGGAGAACGTCAAACCGAGCGACGCGGCAAGCGGCAGGGTGGGACTGGCCTCTGGGATCGCCAGTCGCTGGACCGCCGGAACGGCGATGTAAGACGCCGCGCCGCAGAGCACCGCGAAAAGTACGTAGGTGCCCGGCTTGAAATCAGCGTGGGTGAGCGACGAGTAGATGTGAGCGACCAAAATGCCAAGCGGGGCAAAGATATTCGGCGCCAACAGACCGAAGAAAATGAACCCGAGTCCGGCGGTGCGCAGGTCCTTCAATTTCCGGGAGGCTGTCATTCCCATCTCGAGCAAGAACAGGCACAACACGCCCTGAAACGCCAGGACGAAGAACTTGTCGTCGTCGGCGACCACCTTTTGCCCCTGCAACCCACTGACCAGGCCGATGATGATGCCCCCCATGAGCAGGACCAGCCCCGGGTTGAGGAACACCTCCTGGAACAGCTCCCGCGAGAAGATCGGCACTCGCTTGCCCGTCGGGCGGGGCGGGCTGTGGTCGGGCTCCCAATCCGGGTGGTCGAGCTTTTCCAGGGAAAACTGCAGCTCCTCTTCGATGCCGCGCTCGTGCTCGGCCTCGAGGCTCTGGCCGTGCGGCGGCTTGGCCGCGGTGCCGGGTCCGACCGAAACCCTCACCGGCGCCGTGTAGCCCGGTTCGTCGACCATGTTTCCCGCCGCGTCCATGCCGCGGTGGCGCAGCCGCGCCACCAGGTACAGGGCCACCAGACAGCCGGGAATCTCCATGACCGCCAACATGACCGGCATGTACGCGTTGAAGGAAATGCCGACGGCCGTCAGCACGGCCACGCAGGTGGCGAACGTTCCCGCCGAGTCTGACCCGTAGTAGCCGGCGACGGTCGCTCGGTCGACTCGTCGAAGGGAGGTCAGCCAATTCAGCAACAGGTAGGCGATGCCGCCGATCAGGAAGTTCAGCACGAAGCCCAACACCATGAAGCCCACGATCATCCCGATGCTGCCCGCGCTGATCTTGGCGAGCTCTTCGCCCCCGTGCCAGCCGATGGCCAGCAGCAGATACATGGTCAGCCCCTGATAGATCACGTAGGGGAATTCGAATCGCACCTTCAGGATCGGGATGAGGAAGCCGAAGTAGAAAAACAGCAAGAGCGGCTTGAATAGGTTGTGGGTGAAGTTCTGCCAAAACTCTTGCAGCATTTGATGCCTCCCTCGATGAGTGCGGTGATCAGGGAAAGCACCGTCCGCAAGCGGAGCCACCACGAACATCCCGACGACCGTGGAAAACCTATCCCCGGGGATGTCAAACCGCCACTCGAATGCAAAGCATGAAGTACGGGCGTGTTGAATCAATGTCGGCGCGCGGGCGCGGGCCAAAACTGCAGGTCACGGGCTTGCTGCCGACCGCCTCGCGGGTACGCGGCGCTGACGCGACGGTCGTGGATTTGGTGGGAATGTGCTGTGCATTTGCTGTGTGGTGGGCTCAGGAATCAGCGGGCCGACGAAATAACGGACGGCCTGACCCCCAAGCCCTTTTTCCGGTGCGTCACCGACGACCATGCCATCGGCGAGTAATAAGTGGTGATTTCCTCGAGGCCGTCGACCCGGGAGACCGTCAGCACACCGGTCTCTTGGTTGATTTCGAGCCCGTCGCTGTCACTGCCCTGAATCTCTTCGCCGTTCGCCAGCCGGATCACGAACATGGCGTCGCTCTCGAATCACGCACGAGCGTCCTCACCGGAGTTCACCGCCACTCCTCTACTCACGCCGCTACAGCCTGCCGGACCGCCGCATCCATTAAATCTCCCGGCCAGTGGGTTCGCACGGTCTCGGCCCGAGTTCAGGAAAGGCCTCGTCGGTCTGGGCGCGCAGGGTTTCGCCGGTGCGGGCCCGTTGCGCGCCTGCTACCTGCGGCAACTGGCAGGAGCCGGGGCGGGGTGGGTTCGATTTGGGCCACGGGCGGGAGGGGCCGAAGCCTTAACTCCACGAAGGTTCTAGCAGGATCGGCCGGATTTGCCGGGCCGCCGCGGGGATCGGTTGCGTGTTCTTACATAGGTTAGGCTACATTTACTAACCGTGACCGAGGTCAGCGTTCAGACGAGTTCCGCCGGCACCACGTCATCGCCGATTCCGCTTCCCCCGCACGTCCACCCGGCCGACCTCGCCGCCGAGCTGGCCACGCGGTTGCCGGAACACGCCGGTGAGGAGTACCTGGTCTACGAGCGTGGCGGGCAGTGGGTGCTGGCCAGCGGTGTGCGCGCGATGATCGAGCTCGACAGCGACGAGATACGGGTGATTCGGGACGGCGTGACTCAGCGCCAACAGTGGACCGGGCGGCCCGGACCGGTCCTGGGCGAAGCGACCGATCGGCTGTTGCTGGAGACGGATCAGCTCTTTGGCTGGATCGCGTTCGAGTTCGGGCTCTACCGGTACGGGCTGCAGCAACGGCTGGCCCCCAAAACCCCGTTGGCCCGCGTGTTCTGGCCGCGCACCCGCATCGTGGTGACGAGGGGACAGGTCGAGTTCGAGGGAGCGACCGCGGCAGATCGCGACACGGTTCTCGCCTTGTTGGGCGACGACCTGCCCGAGGTCCGCCAGGCGCGCCCCGTCGACATGATCGCCGACCAATCCAACTATCGCGGTCGGGTGGCATCGGCGGTCGGCGAGATCGCAGAGGGCCGATACAACAAGGTGATCCTGTCCCGTTGTCTGGAAGTGCCTTTCCCCCTGGACTTCCCGTCCACTTACCGGCTGGGCCGTCGCCACAACACCCCGGTGCGGTCGTTCTTGTTGCGCCTGGGCGGAATTCGCGCCGTCGGTTACAGCCCCGAACTTGTCGCGGCGGTCCATGATGACGGCATCGTGGTGACCGAGCCGCTGGCGGGCACCCGCGCGCTGGGTCGCGGCGTGGCGCGCGACCGGCAGGCCCGCGACGATCTGGAATCCAACTCCAAAGAGATTGTGGAGCACGCGATCTCCGTTCGCAGCTCGCTGCAGGAGATGACCGAGATCGCCGAGCCCGGCAGTGCGGTAGTCACGGACTTCATGACGGTGCGCGAGCGCGGCAGCGTGCAGCACCTCGGCTCAACGGTCAGCGGGCGGCTGGGTCGGTCGAATGACCGGATGGATGCGCTCGAAGCGCTTTTCCCGGCGGTCACCGCGTCGGGTATCCCGAAGGCGGACGGTGTCGAAGCGATCCTGCGCCTCGACGAGAGCCCGCGCGGGCTGTATTCCGGAGCGGTCGTGATGTTTTCGGCCGACGGCGGGCTGGATGCGGCGCTGACGCTGCGCGCGGCGTACGAACGCGACGGCAAAACCTGGTTGCGCGCGGGGGCGGGCATCATCGAAGCGTCCACTCCCGAGCGCGAATTCGAAGAGACCTGCGAAAAGCTGTCCACACTCGCGCCCTATCTGGTTGCGCGGCAGTAGCCGGTCCGGTCCGCGCGATCCGCTGTGAGCGGCGTCCCTCGGCGTAGGGACCTTTGGCCCTAGATGGTCGAGTTTCCCGCGTGTCATCTTTGTGTAACCGAATGACACAGATACATTGCGCGTTACTTGACGGCACACATAACTGGAGGGTTTCGTGTCCAAGGACTTGACTAACCTGCAGCTACTCCACGAACTCGAGCCGGTGGTCGAGGGCCTGCTCAACCGCCACCTCTCGATGTTCAAGGAGTGGAATCCCCACGACTACGTCCCGTGGTCGGACGGCAAGAACTTCTACGCCCTCGACGGTCAGGACTGGGAGCCCGGGCAGAGCCGGCTCCCCGACGTCGCCCAGGTGGCGATGGTGCAAAACCTCCTGACCGAGGACAACTTGCCGTCTTATCACCGCGAGATCGCGATGAACTTCAGCATGGATGGCCCGTGGGGGCAGTGGGTGAACAGGTGGACGGCCGAGGAGGCCCGGCACAGCACGGCGCTGCGCGACTACCTGGTTGTCACTCGCGCCGTCGACCCGGTGGCGCTGGAGCAGTTACGGCTCGAGCAAATGACCCGGGGCTTCAGCCCGGGGCAGAACCAGCAGGGTGACATGTTTGCCGAGAGCCTGTTCGACTCGGTCATGTACGTCTCGTTTCAGGAGCTGGCCACCCGCGTCTCCCACCGCAACACCGGCAAGGCCTCGCAAGAGCCCATCGCCGAGCAGTTGATGGCCCGCGTTTCGCACGACGAGAACCTGCACATGATCTTCTACCGGGACGTCAGCGCGGCGGGTCTGGACATCGCCCCAAACCAGGCGATGAAGTCGGTGCACAAGATCTTGCGCAATTTCAAGATGCCCGGATTCACGGTGCCGGAATTCCGGCGCAAGGCGGTGATCATCGCCGTCGGCGGCGTCTATGACCCGCGCATCCACCTCGACGAGGTGGTGATGCCGGTGCTCAGGAAGTGGCGCATCTTCGAACGCGAGGACTTCACCGGTGAGGCCGCGCGGATGCGCGACGATCTCGCCGTGCTGGTCAAAGAGCTCGAGCAGGCCTCCGACAAGTTCGACGAATCCAAGCAGCGCTATCTCGAGCGGGAGGCCCGCAAGACCGAAAGAATCACGGCCAGCAAGGTGCTTCAAACCGAAGGGACGCTGACTCTGAGCGGCCACTGACCGCGCCACGCTGGTCCGGGCGACCTGGGTGGCCACCCCTCCGAGAGCGTTATGGCTGAGTGCTGACCTCCCGGAGAGTTTGAACCCAGCTGGGCGGGGAATTCCTGTATCCCCCGCATATTGCGAAGATCAGGAAGTCCCATGCTTAGCACACGTATCGACCGCTTCAAGGAAGAGTGGTTTCTGGTTCTGGGCAAGCTGGCCGCCGTGTCAACACCCCAGCTGGGCATCATCTACGGCTTTGCCAATCGCCACGAGGCGCGGGAGCCCGTGAGCCAGGCCGTGCCCCCGGCGGGGCAACTCGCTCACCGGCCCAGACTGATCGCGTAGCGGCCCGGCGTACGTCGTTCTGGGCTTCTCGGCGATCTCGGCATCTACCGGCAGGGGTCCGGTCCACCCGGGCTGATGCGGTCCAGCACATGCTCAGCGCCGGTACGCACCAGCCTGGCGCTGATCGTGTCGATCTCGGGCCCGATCTGCTCGGGTAATTCGACGAGCTTCTCCATTCGACGCCGTAGCGGTCGGTTACAGCATCCGCGGCCCGCCGAAGCCCGGAACCGTGCCCACCGGGATCAGCGCGAGCGTGACGGCGAGAAGAATAAAGGAACGCAGCGCTTTTCGCGTGGGCGCGTGCTCGATTTCGGGCCTACCCGCCGCGAAGAGGATGAACACCACGCCGACATCGAACGTCACGATCGTCAGCCAGCGGGTCCAGTCATAGCCGGTCAGGAAAACCGGACAGATCAACAGCAGCCCGCCGGCAGCCCACGTCATCCGGCCCCGCAGCGCCTCGACAAACGTGCCGACCGGAACCCCCGATATGGTGCTGAGTCCCCACATCGTCAGCGCCAGGGCACCGGCGCCGAATATCAGAGAGACCGTGAGACCGAGCGTGCCGATGTGGCCGACGGCGCGGACGGCATCGGCGATTCCGTTGTCGTAATTCGGCATCACGTTGCGGCACACCCAGTCGTGATAGTCGGTTCGGATGGGTTGGCCGTCAACAACATAGTGCAGCAGGGTGGTCGGCGACGTGACCGTGGCAAACGGGTTGGGCATCATGTGATGGGGAACCGACGCACATAGTTGAGCCGCGATGTCGTGCCGGCCGAACACCGCCACGGCAGCCGTCGTGCAGACTCCCGGCGTCACCGCCATGATGGCGCCCGGGGCCCGACCGTTTCCCAGCGCACCGCCCAGGGCGATGACCGCCAGGACGGCCCCCAGCGCAAACTGCAGGCCGATCGCCTCGTGCACCAGCGTCAACGCCGCGATCGCGGCACCGTATGCCCCGCACCATGCCATCGCGATCTTGCGGGAACGCGTCAACACCATCGCAGAAGCGAACAGAGCCAGGGCCGCCCCGCCGAACAGGTCCGGCCGAGCCGAATACGCGGCAAACGGGACACCGAAGGGCAGCAACGGAATCAGCAGCGCAACCATCAGCGCGCGCTCGGAGCGACGGCGACCGTAAACCACCACGGCCGCAACCGTTGCCAGGCCACCCAGATAGACCGTCGTCGACAGCCACCGCAGACCGAGCGCCGCCGCAAAGTAGTGCCCAGGGAACAAGCGAAGCAGTTCACCGGCGAGGCCGCGGCGCACGAATCCGTGCGTGTAGTCGGCGGCGTAGTACGACATCCAGTACACGTCGAGCGGCACGATCTTGATCGCAAACCACGTCACGGCCAGCGCCCACGCCGCGATGGCGGCGGCGTGCCTATGGTGGTGTGCGCGTCGGTTCGGCTCGACGCCCAGGTTCACCATTCCATCCGGCCTGCGTAGACGGTGGTGGCCGACAGCTGCAGGTCGGCCAGCGCGCTACATGCGACCTCGCGGGCGGCCGCCGCACTGTCGGTCCCGTTTCGGCACGCGATGACGTTGAGAAACCGGCTACCGTTGAAGGTTCCTGTGCTGCAGAACAGTTGGCCATGGTTTTGCTCGATGCGGCGGCGGGTGACGCCCTGCTCGGCCAGCCGGATGCAGACCTCGGCTGCGTCGGCGCCGTCGATGCGGCCGGCGGCGGCGTCCAGGTTGCCCAGGTTGGAGCAGCCGACCGGAAGTTGGCCGCTCGACATGGCAACGCCTTCGGCGCGCCGGACCAGCCACCGTGGCGTGAACGGGATGAGCGGCAAGCCGGCAAGCATCTCGTGAGGGTGCCGTTGCAGCGATGTCAGCATCCTCTTGACATCCGCACGCACGGGGCTCAAGTCGTCGGTCACCGCCACTGCGTCGACGGTCAGCGTGATCGAGGTCAACGCGTTCGCCCGGTCGTCGTCGGGAGCGCGATCGCTGACTGGAAGCACTACCGTCACCGAATTTCCGTGACCGAGCACCCTGCCCATCCGGTGGGCCAGCCGCGCCGCGAACGCGACGAATAGGGTGTTGCTGCTTCCGTTGAGGCCGCGCGCCCGAGCTTCCCATGCCGCGGCGTCGGTTTGCATCGTGACCGATGGCAGCGCCGCCCGCTCGTCGTCGATCGGCAGGTGCGGACCGGGCCGTGGCGGCGTGGGCGGAACCCGCGGACCCGACGACGCTTTGAGCAAAATCGTCAGAGTCGCGATCAGCGCGCGGATGGCCGCCGGCAAGGCGTTAACCGCGTCGGCCAGGTCCTCGACGACGGCGCGCAGCCGGTGCCGCGAATTAGGTTGCGGGTAGCGATGTTTGCGACGCTCTGCGTTGACCGCCTCGGTTATCGCCGCGATGAATCCCAACCCGTCGACCACACAGTGCGATGCCACCAAGGTGACCGCCGCGCCGCCACCGTCAAACGGCAGGACGGCAAGGTGAAACGTTGGGCCGAACTCGGGATCGACGGGCACCTGCGCCCGTTTTTCCACCCATGCCCCAAGCTCCGACCTGGCTCGCCGAGGTTCCAGCGCGACATCGGGTGAGCGGCAGTCGGCCACCCACCGGTGACGCCCGAACGGCAGCGGCGAGCGCTCGATCCGCCGTCCGAGAAGACCGGCAGCGAGGTTGGCCTGGAAGACCCGCAGTTGGTCGACATTGACGGCGCGGTCGTAAACCCAGGTGCATTGCACCGTGCTGCCTTGACCGGTCGCGCGCAGCCGTAAGAAAGCGGCCTGGTCCAGCAGTGCCAACCTCGGCCCCGGAATCCTCCCGTGCTCACGCCGCAACCCTCCAACACGTCCGCGTTGCCGGCTGCCGATGCCGGAACGTCGCGCGGGAGAACGTAAGTCCATCAGGCGCGGGCGTACAACCCGGCGTCGCAGACCCGCGTGAATTCGGCGCGCAACGTCTCGACGTAGCGCTGGATGGACTCGCGGGCGATGTCGGTCCCCGGGTAGGCGACTACCAATTGGGTCCCGGTGTGCATGCGATTGACCCACATGCACACCGTCTCCGACAGCCGGTTGTCGCCCCAGATGCCGGCGCGCAAACCGTCGAAGTAGTCACCGAACGGCAGCTTCCTGATGTCGATGAAGGACAACATCGGGACGGGTCGGTCCGGGACCTCGAACTGGTCGTCGGTCGTCTCGAGCAGGTGGTAGTAGGGCACCGCGCCGAGCGCCGTGTTCGCGTCGAAGGACGCCTGGGCGGCGGTGACCACCTCGTCGAATGACGCACCGGCAGTTGGGATCGCCAACGGGACGAAGCTGGCCAGCCAACCCACCGCGGTGGCGTGGGCGGGGTCCCGGCGGTTGTCGAACGGGGTGAGCCCAAAGTAGGTGGGCGCGCCGGTCAACCGATGCTCGGCCAGGGCGGCGCAGGCGAACACCCCGCCACTGAAGCGGGCTCCGGCGGCGCGACACGCCGCCTCGAATCGCCGGCCCTGCTCGTCATCGATAAGGTCGAACAGGTCGATTGCCCCCGGCGTGTCGGCGGATGCCTCGCCCAGTTCCAGTGGGAACCTGGGTAGCAGCCCATTGTTCGCCGCGAGAAACGCCCGCCAACATTGGATTTCGGGCGAATCGGCATCCAAGCTCGCGGTATAAGCGCGTTGCCGCGCGCTGTACTCCCGGTGGCTAGGTGCGGGTATCGGCGTAACCGGCGACTTCTGCAGCGCGGTGAAGTACGTAGTCTGGATGTCCAGGAAAATCACGCCGGCCGACATGCCGTCGGCGCGCAGGTGATCGACCGCAATGTAGATGGTGAAGCGGTCTTTACCCTGGATGACTCCGAAGGTGAAGCAGTCCCATTGCAGCGGATCGGGCGTATCGAGAATCAGTTTGCGGATCTGCTGTGGGTCCAGTTGCCCGAGGTCCGTTGGTGTCAGCGTGATGCTATCCGGTTCGGCAATAACGTAGCGAACCACCTCGTCATTGTCGCCGAACTCAAATCGGTCATGATATGCGTCGTGGCGCCGCACATGGCTGTTCACGGCATGGGTCATCGCATCGATGTCGCAGACTCCCCGAATCTCCCAGGCTCCGATGCACAGTCGCGGGATATCGCGGCCGCGGCTGACCTGGCGCCGGTAGTACCGGAGATGCTGCGACTGCTGGTAGCTGACCGCCGCCGGATGATATTGCGCTTGGGCCGCCTGCTCGTAGGTGTTAGCGGTGGGAAGCCAAGATACGACGGTGCCCTCGGCTGTCCAGTCGTCAACCGTGCCCAGGAACATGCGCGACCTTTCTCCCGACAGTAGGTCCGGATGACCCTAACGTGACCGTGCGGTGGTTGCCGGGTAAATTTGACCGCCGACGGAATTGCGCGCCGCGAGCCCAGCAGGTGGCCCTGCTGCTAGCTGCGTCGAATGCGGTGAAGTGATTTGGCTCACTCTAGTCCATGTTGACGCCGCGGAGGCCGTCATATCGTCGCGCGGCGCACTCATAGCCGATTCTCCTTGGGCGTGCCGATCGCACGAGAATGAAGAAGACCCGTCCGATCGCCGTCGTCTTGCCGTGCGAGGTAACCGCAATGCGGATCGTTCATTTCGCGCGCACGGCAAACCCGCAACTACTGCCAAAGAGCCTTTTAACTCGACGCCTTGGCCCGATCATCGGCGGATAGCGGGCGCTATCTCGACGATGTCATTCATGCCACCCCCGGACCAGCGAAACGGCGCCGCGATCACCTTAACTCAGGTCCGGTTACGGCGGAATAGTGCCAGTGAGAGAATTTTGGGCGTGACGGAAAATCCGGATGACGAAAAGGGTTGACCGCAGCGCGAAACGGGGCTTGGCGGTGCCGCCGTTGCCTCGCGGTTCGCTCGCACTCTTCTTGTACTGCAACGGGTTTGCATGAATTGCCCCGAGACGCGTCGTTAGCTGTGCGCTTCCCGGGCCGAAATGTCGCTTGCGATAGCCTTTTTGTCTATCTTGCCGATCGGCGTGGTCGGTAGCGCTGTCATCGCGACCAGCACATCGGGCCGGGCATGGGAGGCCACGCCACGCTGGTCGAGATGGGCGTTTAGCTCCGCCAGTGTTACCGCCGGACCGGTGAATACGACTGCCGCGCAGATCTTTTCGCCCAGGTATGAGTCGGGCAGCGGCACCGCTGCCGCGGAGAAGACAGCCGGGTGGCTGAGCAGCTGCTCTTCGAGGTCCGTCGCGGAGATGGTCTCGCCGCCCCGGCAGATCACGTCCTTGACTCGGCCGGTGACCGTCAGGTACCCGTCGGGTCGGATCCGGACCAGGTCACCGCTGCGGAAGAACCCGTCGGGGTCGAAGCAGCGCTCGTTGTCACGCTCGGCGCGGTAATAGCCGTTGAACGTGTACGGCCCGCGCACCAGCAGTTCGCCTTCCTCGCCCGGCGCGACCGGTTCGCCGTCCGCGTCAACCACTCGCAACTCGTCCGCCACGCACAGCGGCCTGCCCTGGGTGTGGTCGACGACGTCGGGCGGATCGTCCGGGCGGGTGTAGTTCAGCAGCCCCTCCGCCATGCCGAACACCTGCTGGA
>NZ_LZJI01000033.1 GCF_001667775.1 Mycobacterium sp. E1747 | reverse complement strand
GGCGCCCGTGGCCGGTCAGACCCCGGCTGCGGTGCCCGCGCCGGGCGTGCCGGTCCCGGGGTTGCCCTCGCCGGCGCTGGTTGCGCCCGCTCCCGGTCCGAGTCCCGCGGAGGTGTCGGTGCCCTTGGGCGGCTTGCCCATTCCGCCGCCCGGACAGGTTCCCGCGCCGCTGCCCGCTGAGGTTCCGGTGCCGGTGCAACGGGCCCCGGCGGTGGCCCAGCCGGTGGCTCCCGTCGTGCCCGCCGCCCCGGTGCTGGCGCCGCAGCCGGTGGCGCCCGCTCCCGCCACAACGCCGGGTGCGCCCCGGTGAGCCGCGGCGAGTCCATGCGCGCCCGCCGGTCGCAGCCGACCCGGGGTCCCCGTAAGGCGCAGGAAGCCAAGGGGGTTCGCCAGCCGACGCGGCGCGGGAAGCAACAACAGGCCCAGGATATCCGGGAACCGAAGCGATTCCGGAAAGTGAAAGAAGCGAAGAAGGGCCGTGTCGCCGACCGTCCGGACGCCGTGGCGACCGGGCACTCGGCACGGGAGCGGCGCACGCGGAAGCTCGTGCTGGCGGGCACCCGCGGCGCGTCGTTCGTGTTCCGGCATCGGGCCGGAAACGCGGCCATCGGACTCCTGATCGTGGTGGCGGCGGTCCAGCTGTTCGTCCTGCAGGTGACCAACGCGCCGGCGCTGCGCGCTCAGGCGGCGGGCCAGCTCAAGGTCACCGATGTCGAGAAGGCCGTGCGCGGCAGCATCGTCGACCGCAACAAGGATCAGCTGGCGTTCACCACCGAATCACGAGCATTGACGTTCCAGCCCAAGAGGATTCGCAAGCAGCTCGACGAGGCCAAGAACAAGAACTCGGCGGCCCCCGATCCGCAGCAGCGGCTGCGCGACATCGCCAAGGAGGTCGCCACCCGGCTGGGCAACAAGCCTGACTCGGCGACGGTGTTGAAGAAGCTGCAAAGCGACGAGAACTTCGTCTATCTAGCACGCGCCGTCGACCCCGCCGTCGCCAGCGCGATCTCCGACAAGTACCCCGAAGTCGGTTCCGAGCGCCAGGATCTGCGGCAGTATCCCGGTGGCTCGTTGGCGGCCAACATCGTCGGCGGCATCGACTGGGACGGCCACGGGCTGCTCGGGCTGGAAGAATCGCTGGACTCGGTGCTGTCGGGAACCGACGGCTCGCTCACCTACGACCGCGGGTCCGACGGCGTCGTCATCCCCGGCAGCTACCGCAACCGGCATCGGGCGGTCAACGGCTCGATGGTCCAGCTGACCCTCGACGACGACATCCAGTTCTACGTGCAGCAGCAGGTCCAACAGGCCAAGAATCTGTCGGGCGCGCATGATGTTTCGGCCGTCGTGCTGGACTCGAAGACGGGCGAGGTGCTGGCCATGGCCAACGACAACACCTTTGACCCGTCCCAGGACATCGGGCGCCAGGGCGACAAGCAGCTGGGCAACCTGGCGGTGTCCTCGCCGTTCGAGCCGGGGTCGGTGAACAAGGTCATCACCGCGTCCTCGGTCATCGAGTACGGCCTGTCCAACCCCGACGAGGTGCTGCAGGTGCCCGGGTCGATCAACATGGGCGGTGTCAACGTGCACGACGCATGGGAGCACGGCGTGATGCCCTACACCACCACCGGCGTGTTCGGAAAGTCTTCCAACGTCGGCACTTTGATGCTCGCCCAGCGCGTCGGGCCGGAACGCTTCTACGACATGGTCCGCAAATTCGGGCTCGGGCAGCGCACCAACGTGGGCCTGCCCGGTGAGAGCGCCGGGCTGGTGCCGCCGATCGACCAATGGTCGGGCAGCACATTCTCCAACCTGCCTATCGGGCAAGGTCTTTCGATGACGCTGTTGCAGATGGCCGGCATGTATCAGACCATTGCCAACGACGGCGTGCGCATCCCGCCGCGGATCGTCAAGGCCACCATCGCACCCGACGGCACCCGGACGGAGGAGCCCCGTCCCGAGGGCGTGCGGGTGGTGTCGCCGCAGACGGCCCAGACCGTGCGCAACATGCTGCGCGCCGTCGTGCAGCGCGACCCGATGGGATACCAGCAGGGCACCGGGCCCGCCGCCGCGGTGACGGGCTACCAGATGGCCGGCAAGACGGGGACCGCGCAGCAGATCAACCCGGCCTGCGGCTGCTACTTCGACAACGTCTACTGGATCACCTTCGCCGGCATGGCCACTGTCGACAACCCGCGCTACGTCATCGGCATCATGATGGACAACCCGGACCGCAACGCCGACGGTACGCCCGGCCACTCGGCGGCCCCGCTGTTCCACAACATCGCCGGCTGGCTCATGCAGCGCGAGAACGTGCCGCTCTCGCCCGACCCAGGTCCACCGCTGACCCTGCAGGCGACCTAGCCCGGACGACGCCGCCGCCCGCCCATTGTGCGGTGACGGCGTCGGGTGTGCGCCCTGGGCGGGATTCGGGCCCAAAGCACGCCCTCAGCGCACACTGAAGGCCCGCACCGCACACTCGATCGACGAGCCCACCTCGGTGGCGGGCGCCGCTCGGTAGGGTGTCAAGGCCGATCATGAGGACCACGTGCGTGGACGGGAGGTGTGCCGTGCCCACTGATTTGCGCCCCAGCGCCGGGGCGGGCACGCGCCTGCCCGCGCTCGCGGCCCAGGTCGGGGCGGTGCCCGCGGACCCGAGCGCGACCATCCCCGACCTGGCCGTCACGGGCGTCACGTTGCGCGCCCAGGACGTGCGGCCGGGCGACCTGTTCGCCGCGCTGACGGGTGCCTCGACGCACGGGGCCCGGTTCGCGGGGGAGGCGATCGAACGCGGCGCCGTCGCGGTCCTCACCGACGCCGCCGGCGTCGCGGAGCTGGGGGCGTCGGCCTCGAGCGTCCCGACGCTGGTACACCCGGCGCCCCGCAGCGTGCTCGGCGTCCTGGCTGCGACCGTGTACGGAAACCCGTCGGAGCGCACCTCGGTCATCGGGATCACCGGAACCTCGGGCAAGACAACCACGACGTATCTCGTCGAGTCCGGGCTGCGAGCCGCGGGCCGAAAGGCCGGGCTGATCGGCACGATCGGCATCAGGATCGACGGCGCCGACGTGCCGAGCGCGCTGACCACGCCGGAGGCGCCCGCGCTGCAGGCCATGTTCTCGGCGATGGCCGAGCGGGGCGTGGACACCGTCGTCATGGAGGTCTCGAGCCACGCGCTGGCGCTGGGCCGGGTGGACGGCACCGGATTCGCGGTGGGCGGCTTCACCAATTTGTCCCGCGACCACCTCGACTTTCACCCCACCATGGCCGACTACTTCGAGGCCAAGGCGAAGTTGTTCGATCCCGCGTCACCGCTGCGGGCCCGGCGGACGGTGGTCTGCGTCGACGACGACGCCGGGCGCGCGATGGCGACGCGGGCCGGTGACGCCATCACCGTCAGCGCCGCCGGCGAGCCCGCGCACTGGCGCGCGATGGACGTCATGCCGATGGGCGCCGGGGGACAGCAGTTCACCGCGATCGACCCCGCCGGCGTGCGCCATCAGGTCGGCATCCGGCTGCCGGGCCATTACAACGTCGCTAATTGCCTTCTCGCACTGGCAATCCTGGACGCGGTGGGGGTGTCTCCCGAGCAGGCTGCCCCGGGGCTCTTGGAGACCCGGGTCCCCGGCCGCATGGAGGACATCGACTGTGGCCAGGATTTCCTCGCTCTGGTCGACTACGCCCACAAGCCCGGCGCGCTGCGCGCGGTACTGACCACCCTGGTGCGACCGGGTCGCCGGCTGGCGGTGGTGTTCGGCGCGGGTGGCGAACGCGACCCGGGCAAGCGGGCGCCGATGGGCGCGACCGCCGCCGAGCTGGCCGACCTGGTCGTCGTCACCGACGACAACCCCCGCGGGGAGGACCCCGCGGCCATCCGCCGCGAGATCCTGGCCGGTGCGGCCGAACGCGGCGGTGCGGCCGAGGTCGTCGAGATCGGCGACCGGCGCGCGGCCATCCGGCACGCCACCGCCTGGGCCCGGCCGGGCGACGTGGTGCTGGTCGCCGGCAAGGGGCATGAGACGGGGCAGCGCGCCGCCGGGGAGACCCGTCCGTTCGACGACCGGGTGGAGTTGACCGAGGCGTTGCGGGCCCTGCCGCCCCGTGGGGCGCGGTCATGATCGACCTCACCGTCGCGCAGATCGCCGAGCTGGTGGACGGCACGCTGGCCGACATCGCGCCGCAAGCCGCCGCCGAGCTCCGCGT
>NZ_LZJI01000032.1 GCF_001667775.1 Mycobacterium sp. E1747 | reverse complement strand
GGGATGTCGTCGAAGTCGCTCCAGCCGGCGCAGATCAGCGCCCGCTCGCCCAGATGCGCGCAGGCCCCACTGATCATCTCCACCATGTCGGACGGAGAACGCACCGGCATGCTGCCGAAGCCGAAGAAAATCGGCGGTGTTCCCGCGGAGATCCACGACGAGACGTCAGCGTCGACGTTCGTCGGCAACTCCATCGTCAGCGCGCCGACGAACGGTCGCCGAGGTTGCCATTTCGCCCATTCCGCTGCCAGGCCGGGGAAGACCACCTCGTCATAGGCCTGAATCTCCAGCGACCCGCGTTCTGCGATCCGTCGGGTCCACGGTCTTGTGGCCGGCCGCAGACCCAGGGCACGGCGCTGTGCGTCATCGGCCTGCTTTGATGCGCGCCACAAGAGCCACTCGTAGACGATCATCGCGGCCCGACCCACGGGCGCGGGCAGGAAGGGCACGATCGCCCCGTTGGTCCGCCAGGGGAAGTGATGCAGCGTGGCCAGCGGAATCCCGCAGTATTCCGCGACGTTCGCGGCCGTGTCTTCATAATTCATGCCGGTGAGCAGCAGGGCGGCCCCGTCTGCCAAGGACGTCAGCGTCCTGCTGACCTCCGCTCGGCACAGGGTGAGGGGTTCCACGACTTCCCGCCACATCCGGTCGAGCTTCCGAACCTTCCAAGGGTTCTCGAACCAGTAAGTCCAGTAGTCGCGGTGCGGGTCGAGGACGGCCTTCAATTCCGGCCCATACGCGACGCCGGCCGGTCCGACCGACTCGACGAAGTCGACCATCTCGGGAGCGACAGCCATCGTCACGTCGTGTCCCCGCCGCACCAGCTCACGCCCGACAGTCAGGTAGGGTTCGACCTCGCCGC
>NZ_LZJI01000031.1 GCF_001667775.1 Mycobacterium sp. E1747 | reverse complement strand
GTCCTCAGGCTGGCCTCCAGCAAGCACGACAGCATCTCGCTGGCTTGGTTGTAGGCGCCCTGGATGTCGTGCGGAGTGTCCCCGTCACGCTTGCCGGCGAGGTACTGCTGATGCGCCGCGGCCAGGGCCGGATCATCGGTGCCGCCGGCAAGTGCGCTGGCGACGAGGTTCTCGATCTCCTCGGACTCCGCACGACATCCAGGGCGCCTACAACCAAGCCAGCGAGATGCTGTCGTGCTTGCTGGAGGCCAGCCTGAGGACAGCCGACCACGCCCTTGGAGCCCAAGCAAAGGATCTGCTCGGGCGGCGCCTGCAGCGCGAGCTGGACATCATCGGCGATTCCTTCTACGGCGTTTCCGCGTGACTTACCGAGAAGGGCACAGGATGAGCACGCAAACCCTCACCGACGAAACAGCCACTCTGGCACCGGTAGTCGACGACATGAGCATCTACGTGGTCCCCGGCCGCGTAAAAGCGACGATCGACGCACCCCCCGGTTACACACCGCTGCGTCGGGCGCTGACCGATGCGATCGACGCCGAACGGCTCGGCTTCCGGCGATTGATCCTTTCCGAACGGCATGGTCTGAAGGACGCGCCCGTGCTGCTGAGTGCGGCCGCCGCCCATACCACTCGTCTGGAAATCGGTACCGGCGCAGCCTCCGCCGCCTCTCGCCACCCTGTCGTAGCGGGGGGATTCGGGGCCACGATGCAGGCGCTCCACGGTCCGCGAATGATCATGGGCCTGGGCCGCGGCGATGTCCTGTGGAACGGCCAGCTCGGCTTTGACGCCTTCGTCGACTACGCGAAAATCCTCCGACGGCTGTGGCACGGTGAGAAGGTCACCTACGACGGTCCCGCCGGAACGCTGCGAGATGCGAAGATGGACGACGTCTCCGGTGCTGTACCACCCCCGCAGTTGTGGTACTTCGCGCTCGGCGGCGGACCCCGCGCGGCGCGCGCCGCAGCCGACCCAGTGTGGGATGGCATTGTGCTGTACCCGTTTCTGACACCCGAGGCAGTGAGGGTGGCGACCGCGCGCATCAGATCCGAGTGCGAGCGTCGGGGCCGCGACCCTGACAGCCTGCACGTCGCGCACTGCATCACCTCGGCACCAGAGCTTGACGAATCGGAGATGCGCGCGATATGCCACGCACGGCTGGTCACCTACCTGCAGTGGCCTAGCTTCGGCGATGCACTGGTCAAGGCCAACGGGTGGGACATGGACATCGTGCGCAAGCTCAGGAACCACGCTCAGCTGCGCGGTAACGCCACGGCCGACCAACGCTTCCACCGCGTCGAATTGCTCGAACCCGCCAAACTCATTCCCGACGAATGGATCACGCAGGTATGCGCGGTCGGTTCAGTTGCCGACTGCATTCAGACGATCGCGGGATTTCGCGAGCAAGGTCCTACTGAAACGATCTTGTACGGGTCGACGCCGCGTCAGAATGCCGCACTCCTGGATGCATGGAGGGCGCGCCGGCAGCCGTCGACCGCGCCCGAGGTCAGCGTCGGCAACTGAAGTGGACGCGCTCAACCAGCCATCAATCGCCATTGCGGCGTAAAAGGCCGTTCGCTTCCTGCGCCGCCGCCAACGACACCGACCGCGGAATCGGATTAGCGCAGAGCGGCCAACCCGGCCGCGACGAACTCTGGTGTCGCCCTCATTGCGCCCGCCGCATCACTGCCGGCATCCGAGCCCAACCGGCTCCGGTGACTGATACCCTCGCTGATGACCGCGAGCTTCAGATTCGCAAGCGCCAGATAGAAATTCCAGTCAGTCAAGTCGCGCCCAGAGGCCCGCGCGTACCGTTCAGCGAGGGCGTCGGCGGACGGGAGCCGAGGACTGGTCCACGCCGCCGAAATGCCCAGCACCAAATCAAATGCCGCGGAACGGTACACACACATCAGGGCGACGTCGCTAAGCGGGTCACCTATTGTCGACAATTCCCAGTCCACAACCGCGCGAATGACTTCGGGCCGGTCACGATCTAAAATCGTGTTGTCGATCCGGAAATCACCATGAACAATCGATGCAACTGGAGGCGTCTTAGGGACAAGATCCGCCAAACCGGTTGTCAGCGCAGCCATATCGGGCAGCTCACGGCCTTTGACGCGCTCCCACTGCCGCGCCCACAGCGCCACCTGCCGGGTGAGGAACCCCTCGGGGCGGCCAAAAGAACCCAGCCCAACGGCTTGGTAATCGACAGCGTGCAGCGCAGCCATGGTCTTGACCAAAGACTCGACGACGCCGTCCACTTGCGCCGAACTCAAGGCGGACAAGTCATCCTGAGAGCGGATCACCGCTCCATCAACGAATTCCACAATGCTAAGCGGCACTCCCAGTGCGCGACCATCTGCGTCCAGCGCCACGGTACGCGCGACGGGCACCGCGGATCCTCGTAGCGCTTTCGTGACGGCATACTCGCGACCCATATCGTGCGCCGACGGAGTCGACCCGCTGACCGGCGGGCGTCGGACCACCCAGGTGGACCTCTCGTCGCGGACCTTGAAGGTCAAGTTGGAACGGCCACCATCGATGGGTTCGGCCACCAATTCACCTTGTACCGCCACGTCGCAATCCAGCAGAAAACGACGAAGCGCCGCTATATCCATCCCTGGAAGCTGGTTAGGGTCCCGGCCCTTGACAATCATGACGCCGCCGCCACACGTCGCTTCGCGATGGCCCAGCGGTGGACCTCCGAGGGACCATCGTAAATCCGGAAAGGTCGTACCTCGCGCGCCAGTCGCGCCAAAGGCAGATCATCAGAGACTCCCAGCGCCCCGCACATCTGCACGCTGCGGTCCACGATGCGAAAAATCGCCTCGGCGGCAAAGGTTTTCGCGATCGACACCGCAGCCCCCGCGGACTCGCCACGATCAAGTTCCCAACACGCTCGGATGAGCAGGGCACGTGTCGCGGCGATGTCGATCTCACTGTCGGCGACCATCTGCTGAATCATCCCAAGCTGACCGAGCTTGGCGCCGAACGCGTCTCGCGAGGCGACATGTGCGACAGCAATGTCATGACCGCGGCGCGCAGCGCCCAGCCAACGCATCACGTGCGTCATACGGGCAGGCCCCAGCCTGACTTGTGCGTATTGAAAGCCACGGTCGACTTCGCCTAGCACTGCGGAGTCCGGCAACACCATGTCCTCAAAAAACATTTCGCAGTGCCCACCCAGCATGGAGCGATCGGCCGTGGGTATGTGACGGCCGACCCGTAGTCCGGGGGTCTCGGCATCGGCGAGGAACATGGTGGCGCCACCGCGCTCCCCTGGCATCCCGGAGGTGCGGGCCATGACGATGAAAAACGCGGCGCCGTCGGCGCCGGTGATGAACCACTTGTGCCCGTTGATGCACCACTGCCCGCCTATGCGTTCAGCGCGGGTTTTCAGCGCTGACGGGTCCGAACCGGCACCCGGGGCGGGCTCGGTCATCGCGAACGCAGAGCGCACGTCTCCGGCAGCCAGGGGCGCGAGATAGCGCGCCTTCTGCTCGGCGGTGGCGACGTGTGCGAGCAGATGGACATTGCCCTCATCAGGGGCCGCAATGTTCAACGCGGTCGGGCCGAACAGCGAATATCCGGCCTCTTCAAAAATCGGGGCCCGCTCGGTGAGGCCAATGTCAAGACCACCGTATTCCCGCGGCACATGCGGAGCGAATACGCCGGCCTCCTTGGCCGCCGACTGCAACTCCCCGCGCAACGTGTCACCGCCAGCAGCAGAGATATCTCCGCCATAACGATCTTCGATGGGCAGCACCACGGTTCGCGTGAACGTCGCGGTCCGCTCCACCAGCGCACGGATCTGCGGCGAATATTCCAAGTCAATTCCCATGTGGTCTCCCGTCAATGTCAGCCGCGATCTCCGACCGATCGCTCGGCAGCAAGGTGTCGCACCCGCCGGGTGTTCCACGTGACCTAATATGGTCTACTGCACTGTAGATCGACCGCCTTCAACCGTTCGCGCGTAGATGAGAATGTTCAGTAAAGCTGAACACCTAAAGGGGACTGGATGCCGCGCACCGATATCGCGGGTGCCGCTATCCGCGGGGCCCGCCTAGAAGCCGGGCTGACGGTACGCGACCTGGCCCGCCGGATGCGATTAAGCCCCGCCACGATCAGCGCGGTGGAGAACGGCAAGACCGGACTCACTGTTGGTCGGCTGCATGATTTCGCCAGTGCGTTGAATATTCCCGTCACCCGGTTGTTGGAACCCGCAGGCCGCGCTCGCGACCTGCCGCGGCAACCGATCGTGGCCGACCCCGGACAGACAACAGGTGATTGGCGTCGCTTTTCACCACTCCCGATCGATCCGGTGCTGGCCGGCGCCATCGATAGCTTCACCGAAACCGGTTACCACGGAACAACAATGCGGTCATTGGCCAGCCGCACCGGACTAAGCGTCCCAGGCATCTACCACTACTACAAGGACAAGCAGCAACTGCTTGTCCGCATCCTTGACCTGACGATGGACGAATTGCACTGGCGAGTAGATGCAGCGCGCCGCGACGCAGCCGACAGCCGGGACGAAATTGCTCTGATCGTTGAATCTCTGGCCTTATTTCACACTCATCGCCGCGAGTTGGCCTTCATCGGTGCCAGTGAGATGCGAAGCCTCACCGGAGCGAACCGGCGCCGAATCGCCTCCTCACGCAATCGGCTGCAGCACATTCTCGACGACGCGATCGATCGCGCTCTAGCCGATGGACAGCTCAACACCGGTGATGCCCGCGCCGCCGGACGTGCAATCGCGACGATGTGTACCTCCTTGCCACAATGGTTTCGCGCCGGCGGCACCGCCTCCCCAGAAGACATCGCTACTGTCTACGCCCGTTTCGCGCTGATGCTTTTGGGCGCGTCCATTGACCGGTTGTAAAACGAAAACTCCTAGCTTGCATCTCGAAAGGACATAGATATGGTCGAGCATCGCGAGACACGCTCTGCGCTGATCACCGGAGCATCCCGTGGCATCGGACTGCAGATCGCCAAGGCCCTTGCTGCGCAAGGCATGTGTCTGACGATCACCGCCCGCGATGCGGAGGCTCTGCGAGCTGTTGTTCCCGTGCTTGAACAGCTGGGATCTCCGCACGTAACGACCATCGCCGCCGACATGGCCGACGCCGACGCGCTGCCCGGCATCGTCGATTCTCATCGCAGCGCCTACCACGATCTGGACGCCCTGATTCTGAACGCAGGCGTCGGTACCGCCGGCCCGATCGAGAACTTTCCGAGTCACCGTCTGAACAAGACGATGGCGGTGAACTTCAATGCGCCGTTTCTGCTGATCCAGTCCGCATTGCCGTTGCTGCGCCAGGCCGCACTACGACATCCCCAGCTGGGTTCCAAAATCATCCTGCTCTCATCCATCGCGGGCGCCTACGCGGAGGCCGGTTTGGCGGCCTACAGCGCCTCCAAAGCTGCCGCGCTGTCGCTCGCCGACTCAGTCAACGCCGAGGAATCCGCTCACGGCGTGTGTGCGACGGCGATCGCGCCGGCCTTCGTCGACACCGACATGTCCGCGTGGGTCCATGACCGTATCCCAGCGGAAAAGATGATTCCCACCACCGACATCGTCGTACTAGTCGAGTCACTGCTGCATCTATCGAGCCGATCGATGGTCGGCCGGATCATCGTCGGGCGCGCGGGAACTGACGGGCGCCAAGCATGACCTCCCCTGAACACGCGATGGCGTTGTCGCTGACACGCGGTCCCCATGAGGACCGCGACCGCGCGCCAAGAGTAGCCACGCACACGCACCAGCCGGTCCACATCTGGCGGCCACGAGCTCACGGCGCAACCGGTAGCCAGTTACCGGGCCGTCGTCACCGAGCTCTAGTTCCGCGGGGCGGCGATTCGGCCGACGCGAATGCCTGCCGTCTCCCGGTCCCAAGCCTC
Organism: Mycobacterium sp. E1747; assembly: GCF_001667775.1. Lineage (GTDB taxonomy): Bacteria > Actinomycetota > Actinomycetes > Mycobacteriales > Mycobacteriaceae > Mycobacterium. Next base: position 3,501 of record NZ_LZJI01000031.1, on the reverse strand, counting down.
ACCAACCCCGCGAGCCTTAAGTTTGTGGCGCTCGATCTCGTTTTTCGCCGCTGACCGCGGCAACGCGGAGACAAACTCGATATACCTCGGCACCTTGAAATATGCCAGACGCTCGGCGCAGTGCAGGACAAGGTCGGCGGGCTCGATCGCGCTACCAACGGCGACTTGCACATAGGCTTTCACTTCTTCGTCGCCGAGATCACAAGGCACGCCCACCACGGCGCAGGCCGCCACCGCCGGGTGCGCCGCGATCGCGTGCTCGACCTCCACTGCGGCGATATTTTCGCCTCGGCGCCGGATATAGTGCGCCATTCGTCCCGAAAAGTGGAGATAGCCTCGCTCATCGACAAAACCCAAGTCTCCGGTGTGAAACCATAAGTTACGGCAAGCTTCGGCAAATTTTTCGGGTTTGTTGTGGTAGCCAAGCAGGAACGTATATGGGTAGGTCGGCCGCAATAAAATCTGCCCCTCGGTGCCGGGCGCACACGGCTGGTCGCCGTCGTCGGCGATCACGATCTCGCACCAGCCGTGCGGCTTTCCCTGCGAACGATAGGGTCGGTCGCTGCGGCGCTCTCCGATGACACCCAGGGCTCCAGTTTCGGTCTGCCCGTAGATCTCGAGCAGGTCAACACCGAAACGCTCGGTGAATGCCGCGACGCGCTCTGCAGGAATTTGGGCGGAGCCGGCAGTACCCGTTCTCACGCGATGGTCCTTATCATCGCGACGCGCCGGCTGACTGAGCAACGTCGAGATCAAGGGCCCGATCAGGCACCCGACAATTGTGGCGTTGTGTTGGCGAGCCAGATCCCAAAACGCGGACGCGCTGAACCAACGAGGGATGACCGTGGTGAGCCCCCAATACAGGGGACAGAAGACGTCGACCACGGACCCGATGGCATGACACATCTGTCCGACGCCGAGATGGACGTCATCCGGTTCGGGCTGAAACAACTCCTGGTAACGAAGCGCGGCCGCCACGAACCAGACATGAGAAACTACAACCCCTTTCGGTAGCCCCGTGCTTCCGCCGGTATACAAAATGGCCGCCGGATCAGCTGGGCTGACTTCGACAGTCGGAACAGGTCCCGAACTGCGTACCATCTCCTCAAAAGCGATGCGGCGCTGACCGTTTCCCGGGCCGCGGCTGTCACCGCGGGCAACGACAAGCGGTCCCCCGCTATTGGACTCAGCGACTTGCGCGTAGTTCTCGAAGAGCTCAGCATCGACGAATATCGCCTTCGCGCCCGCATCTTGCAGCGTGTACGCGAGGTCAAGATTCACCAGTGCGATGTTCAGCGGAGCCCAGATCGCCCCGATCTGGGCGCAGGCAAACCAGACACAGATATGGTCGATCGAGTTGTGCATGTAGGTGGCGACGACGTCGCCTTTGCCCACACCGTTCAGGGACAGGGCATAGGCAATGCGCGACGACAACTCGGCAGCCTGTTCATACGTCAGCGTCACACCGTCGACGATGGCGAGCGGCTTGCTTCCGAGTACTCGCCGCTGCGCGACAAGCGTTTTCACCGTGGCGGCATTTAGGTCACGCCGATTCTCTATCGCCACAGCCCGTCCTTCTCCAGCGCAGCACAAAAACCGTATCGCATGGCAGCTTGTCAAATCGTACGAACTGGGGATCGCCAGTCAACAGTAATGATGATAACCTAAGCGGCGTCGATTGTGGGGAAACTATGGCACCAGCGGGCTGCGCGACCAGCAGATCAGTTTGTTTGCATGGGCTGACCGAGAATGCTGCCGCCAACTCGGCACCGGGCGCGCGTCGTCATAGGTCGTTTCACGCCGCCACGTCTTGTGCACAGTCATTCACCGCGGGCACCACATGCGCGGTGTCGCACAAACACCGCGGTGGGCGGCCAGCGCCTCCGCGGCGCAAGAGGGAAGCGCAACCGGCAATCGGAACCACTCCAGTCTTCTCATCAGATTCCACCTCGTAGGAGGAAGTGTGAGCACCGCATTTCGCTCATCTCGTCACTGGCCGATGGGTCCGAACACCCGCGCGCCCAGATGGCGTGCGCTATTGGCAATGCTGCTCGTCCTCACCTATGGATTTATGGCCGCGGTCGTCGCTACCCAGGCCAGGGCCGCCGTTGGCGATCTGGGACCGCCTCCTTCTGAACCAGAAATCAGGCAGACGATCACCGACTTCTACAGCATCGGTCAGCCGCCGGGCACCGAAGTCAATGTTGACTTCATCGGCCCGATCACACTGGGCCAGGTCGTGCAACACGATAATCCCGATTCTTCGAGCAGCCCCATGTATCCGGTTAATGCGCAGGTGCGGGTCACGATCAAATATGTCACGCATTCGGTTTTCGATCCCGAGCAAATCTCAACCGTCGATTATTATGGGCCGCCTCCGACAGGAGATGGGTCCTACTACTTCTTTCGAGATGACAAGGGTCATTGGCAAGTGCCTGCGCCCACCTGCACCCGGTGTCCGAAGCAATAGTGAGATTTGTTCACGTCATCAGTACGAGTCCCCGCGCGGCACAGCCAGCCACAACAGCCTGACGTTGCCCCTGGCGACGGGGGGCTTACCGATGGGGACGTTGGGGCGCGAGCCCAGCTGCGGTCGGGCGAAGCCGCCCCGTGTCGGCTCGCCGATGACCGTATTCATTGGGCCGCGGTACACCGAGCCGCCGTGATCGTGCCCTAAACGCCGCTGCGCGAGCCGATGTCGACTGGGTCGGCGTTAGCCCCGGATCGTATCCGGGCAGAGTTCGTGCTGTGCGCCATCGACGACGACCTGGGCGTACGGGGCGATGAATCCGCCGTCATAGCGATTGATGTATTGACTGGCGAATCCGCCATTGTATTGGCTGACGATCAGTGCCGGCGGCGTACCGTCGCGTAGCTCAGAGCATATGAATTGGCCTGCCGCGTCGAAATGCTTCCACTGCGATGTCGGAGCGGGTGGTACGCCATGCGACTGAAGGTAGTCATGGTAGGTCTGTTTGTCCGCGTGCGCGATTGGCGCTAAAACGAGCCAACCGACGGCCGCTGCGCCGATAGCGATCTTCACGGCGACCCCTAACCCTGTCTCGACCGCTCGGCGGCCGATGTCAATTGAGGTTTGCGGTCAGACCGATCCGCGCCGGGGACAACGAGTGGATGTATGTCTGACAGGTCGGCGCTTTTCCCATCTTGATGGCGGCTCGTGGGCGCTACCGGCTTGGGCGACAACCGCTTGTTACATAGTTCGTCCACGGCGATTCTGACGATCTGGCCGGCTTGCTCGAGGGTCATCCCATCCGGCGGGTACGTACGTGAGTTCTGCACGGCTTGGTCTTGGACTCGTTCGGGCGGAACGCCGAGGTCACGCAGCGCGCACACCTCCCAGCCCATCTCCAGCTCTTCACTTTCCTCGCGGTTGATGCCGGCGTTGTGGAGGGCTTGCAGATACGTGTGCACGTCAGCGTGAGCCGGCGCTGCCCTAGTCAAATGACCACCGAACAACGCCCCTACCGCGAGGGCCGCGCC
>NZ_LZJI01000030.1 GCF_001667775.1 Mycobacterium sp. E1747 | reverse complement strand
AACGTCCGCTACTTCGCCACGCTGTACGGTTTCGAGCACCACGCCGCCGACGCCGCTATCGAGCGGGTCGGGCTGGCCGACCACCGGACCGCGTTCTGCGGCAACCTTTCCGGCGGCCAGCGCACCCGGGTGTCGCTGGCCTGCGCGCTGGTCTGCCGGCCCGATCTGCTCGTGCTCGACGAGCCCACCGTCGGCCTGGCGCATGGTGCTGCGCTTGATGATGGACAGAAACGCGTCCTCCAGTGACGGGCATCCGGTGTCCTCTCGTAGTTGGGCCGGGGTGGTGTGGGCAAGCAGGTGACCGTCGCGCATCAACAGCAGGTCGCCACAGTGGTCGGCCTCGTCCATGACATGGCTGGAGACCAGCAGCGTGGTCCCGCCGCGGGCGAGGTCGGCGAACTGCTCCCAGAGATCCGCGCGCAACACCGGGTCCAGGCCGACGGTGGGCTCGTCGAGCACGAGCAGATCGGGCCGGCAGACCAGCGCGCAGGCCAGCGACACCCGGGTG
>NZ_LZJI01000029.1 GCF_001667775.1 Mycobacterium sp. E1747 | reverse complement strand
GTACCGCGGGCGAATACCACCTGCACGTCCGGACATTGGGCGGCGGCGGAGGGGAGAAGGGAGCCGGCGAGGGCCGAAGCGGTGAGACCCGACGCCGCAACCACTGCGGGAGCAAGGGAACGGATGAAGTGTCGTGCAATCATGCCGCGACTGTTGCCCATGAGGACGCCTCCCAAACTGTCAATTTGGCGAAAAACTCGTCATCGTTTCCTGTATACCGAGGCGCGGCCCCAAGCGTCGGATGAAGGCCGCGTGTCGACGCACCAAATGAATCATTTGCGCGCGCATACGCGCCATCTTACGCAAACGTTTCCCGCCGTCGTTTGTCGCTGCCTGCCGCGGGTAGTCGGTCGGCGACAACGACAATGACACGGAAGGGTGACGACATGGCCACCGGTGAAACGGGTTTCGACGACGTGACGTTCGATCTGATCTCCGTTCAGTACCACTCGCTGAAGGCCGGGCACGATTACGGCCAATACGTGCGCGATGCGAAAAACGCCGGCTTGGACGACGTCGCGTCGTTCTTCACCGAGGTGATGGAGCAAGACTCCGAACGCGCGCGGCGGTGCCACGACTTGCTGGGCCGGCTGCAGGGAACGGCCGCGGCCGGTCCGGCTGCCAAATAACTGCGCAGGTTCGGCTCGGGGACAGAGGCTTTGGCGCGAAGCGGTCGTCGCGCGCCCGCCCTGGTTGCGGGTCCGGCTCTGGTGTCAGCATGGTCACATGCTGGCAACCACGGGTGCGTCGTGCGCCTTCCTTTATTAGAGTTACGTAAGGGTAATGACGGTTTTCCTAAGTAAGCACCGGGGGCGGAGAAGCACGGAGCGAGGTTGTGAACACGGACCGTTACGACGCGATCATTGTCGGCGCCGGCTTTGGCGGCATAGGGGCTGCGATCCAGCTCAAGCGTCTCGGGTACGACAACTTCCTCATCCTCGACCGCGAGGATGACCTGGGCGGCACCTGGCACGTCAACCACTACCCGGGCATCGCCGTCGACATCCCGTCGACCACCTACTCGTACTGGTTCGAACCCAATCCCACCTGGTCGCGGCTGTTCGCGCCCGGCGCGGAGGTCAAGCAGTACGCCGCGGACGTCGCCGACAAATACGACGTGCGCCGCCACATGCGGTTCAACACGACCGTGGAAGGCGCCCAGTGGGACGAGGACGCCGAGGTGTGGCGGGTGGCGCTGGCTGGCGGCGACACGCTGACGAGCCGGATGCTGATCACCGCGACGGGCTTCCTGTCCCAGCCGCGCCTGCCGGATATCGCGGGGATCGCGAGCTTCGAGGGCAAGATCGTCCACACCACCGCGTGGGATCACGACTACGACTACAAGGGGCGCCGGATCGCCGTCATCGGGACCGGGGCGTCGGCGGTTCAGCTGATCCCGGAGCTGGCCAAAGAGGCTGCGGACCTGACCGTGTACCAGCGCACAGCCACCCACGTGATGCCCAAGCCGGACTTCGAGTTCCCGGAGTCGGTGCGCCGCCTTTTCGCCCGGGTGCCGGTGGCGCAGCGCGCGCTGCGCTGGGTGACCGACGTGATCTTGGAGATCATCATGGTCGTCGGGGCGCTGCACTTTAAGGAGACCCGCGGGCGCGGGAACATCTCGGCCGCCGACCTGGCCAAAATCAACCGTTTCCGCTGGATTCGCAACAAGGAATTGCGCGCCCAGTTCACGCCGGACTACGACTGTGGCTGCAAGCGGCCCACCATGTCCAATTCCTTCTATCCGACTTTCGCCAAGCCGCACGTGCACCTGGAGACCAGCTCGATCGCGCGGATCGAGTCGGACGGCATCGTCACCGTCGACGGGCGCAAGACCGTCATCGACACCCTGGTGCTGGCGACCGGCTTCGACCTGTGGGAGGCCAACTTCCCGGCCATCGAGGTGGTCGGCCGCAAGGGCCGCAACCTGGGCAAGTGGTGGCGGGAGACCCGCTTCCAGTCCTACCAGGGCGTCTCGATGCCGTACTTCCCGAACTACTTGAGCCTGGCCAGCCCGTTCGCCTTCTCCGGACTGTCCTTCTTCCACACCATCGAGTACCAGATGCGCCACATGGACCGGCTGCTGGGCGAAGTCAAGCGCCGCGGCGCCACGACCTTCGAGGTGACCGAAGAGGCCAACGACCGTTTCATGGAGCGGATGACCAAGCGGCTGGACAACACGGTGTTCTACGCCGGCAACTGCGCGACGTCGCGGTCGTACTACTTCAGTCCCAGCGGTGAGGCGTCGCTGCTGCGGCCGACGTCGACATTGAACTCGGTGCGGGAAGCCGCGACATTCCCGCTCAGCGACTACGTCATCGCCTGACGCCACATCCGCCACACCAGCCCCCGGCCGCGGAAGCGGCCGGCAGTTTGCCCGCCTCATAGCGACAACTGCGGTGTGGGTGCGAGTTGTCGCTGCGAGGCGGGCAGTTAGGGCATCGCCTTCGTTCGGTGACGGTGAGGCCGGTGGGACGCCCGGCCGTTCGAGCATTTCCGTTTGCTTGCGCCGCCACGGGGTAATCGGCCTGAAGCATAACCGGCGGATGTTGTCCGCAACCGATGCGAACGATGATGTGGCCCAATGACTGTTGCGCGCGAGAGGAACCAAGTGATCGAAGCACCGAGGCTCAACGAGCCCAGCACGTTGTCGGCGTTGTTGCGGCTGCTGGGCGTCCAAAGCGCCTCCGCGTACCAACACCGCCCCGCCCTGACCGAGTGGCTCGCACACAACATCCCGAGCCCGGCACTGCGAGTCAGTTTGCGGGCCAACGGCTATGGCGTGCTCTTCCTGCAGTCGTTGCGACCCATGCGCTCGACCGTGTCGGGGCTGAAGGCAACCGCCTAGATCAGCAGGGCGACCGTGGTGACCACGATCAGCACCAGCACCGCCAAGCCGATGATGTAGACCGGCCGTCGCGGCGGGCCAGGAAGGTCCGCTCGTTGGCGAAGGTGAACCGGTAGTCAGGCTCTTGCTCGTCGGCACGGTCGGTGTCGGCCACGAGGCACATCGTTGCATGATGAAAGTTGTGGTCAAGGCTCTGCTGTTCGACGTGCAAGGCACGGCGACGGACTTTCATTCGACGGTGTGCGAGGAGGCTCGGCGGGTCAGCGCCGGACGGCACCCGGATGCCGACTGGCCCGAGGTGGTAAGGCGTTGGCGCGCAGGCTACTTTGCGACGTTGGAGGAGGCGCGGTCCCGCCACAGCGGGTGGGTGTCGGTGCACTCGGTGTATCGGCGGGCCCTCGACGCCGTGCTGGACGAGCGCGGCATCGCGTTCTCCGGCGCCGAACGGGACGAACTCACGGGCGCCTGGCGGCGGCTCAAGCCCTGGCCCGACGCGGTGCGCGGGCTCACGCGCCTAAAAGCCGGCTACACGCTGGCCACCCTGTCGAACGCCGACGTGTCGGCAGTCGTCGAGCTCTCCAAGCGGGCGGGCCTGCCGTGGGACGCTGTCTTCGCCGCGGAGATGGCCGGGGTGTTCAAGCCCGACCCGGCCAGCTACCGGATGGCCGCGACCTACCTCGGCCTCGAGCCCGTGGAGATCATGATGGTGGCCAGCCACAAGTACGATATCCGCGCCGCGGCCGAGCTGGGGTTCCGGACCGCCTTCGTGGCGCGCCCGCTGGAGTTCGGCGTCGACGGCGGGGCCGACGTCGCCTATTCCGACGAGTTCGACGTCAACGCGTCCGACTTTCTGGACCTGGCGGCGCAACTCGGCCGCTGATCAGCGACGCTGCCCGCCCAACGCATAAACGCCACGCATGCGCAGAGTTTAGGCACCCGTGAGCCCCGGATCGGGCTTTTCCGACGACATCGACAGAAAGCCGCGCGCGCAGCGCGCGGCCAGCAGCCAGTTCGCCGGCTTCTTCATGTCCAGCCCGCCAAGGAGCTGTTTGATCATGGTCAGCGTGTCGAAGTAAATGCGTTCGCAGACAAGCGTTTCAGCGGCGTCGAACACGAAGTAGGCCGTCATCCGGACCCGGAATCGCCTGCCGGTGGGCGGCACCTTGCCCAAATAGCCGCGATGGGTGCCCATCAGCCAGAACTCGACGATCACCGCGTCGGCGCTGTGCCGCAACGCGATGATCTCGTGGTCCTGGTCGGGAAACGCGGTGCGCGTGTAGGCGTAGTAGTCGCGCACCGCTTTGTCGCCGTCGTGAACGATCATCTGTGGGATCAGCTCGTAGCGCGGATGCGGGAACGTCGCCAACACGTCGTCCCAGTCCTGGCGGACCTCGTCGTGGAAGTGGTCGAGCACCAGCTTCTCGCGGGCGGCCAGCACCTCCGCGGAGGGGAACGCGGGAATCGTCATGCGGGTAACGATAAGCCTGGGCGAGCAGACACAAACTCGCATAATTCGGCACCGCGCAGTGCGAGTTTGCGTCTGTTCGCGGAATTCGGGGGAGCGCTACCGGGGCGGGGTCCAGGCGTCTTCAGGCTCACCGAGGCCCTCCGTTAGTGCGTGCAAACCGTCCGGCCGCCGGCCGACTGCGCGTCCGCGACGACGTTGCCGTCGAGCAGGATCCGGCAGCGGATGGGTCCGATCCCCTGCGCGCTGACCACGAACACCTGGCCCCCGAAGCCGGTGAATTCCGTCGACCACGGCAGCGGCGCGTTCACCTGGTGCAGCTGGCCGGCGTCGGTCTGGTACGAGATGTACTGCGCGACGCCGGTACCGGTCACCTCATAACGGGCCTGGGGCATCTGGGGGAGGGCGTGCGCCACTCCCGGGGCCGCCGCGACGCCAGCCAACAGAATCGAGAGCCCGCGCAGATACTTCGTCATGTTTTGCATCGTGTCACCACGCGCGGTGCTAGGGAAGCTTTCCCGCCAAGGCGAAGGGTGGGCCGGTCTAGGGTGAGTTCCACGGGGGCTGGGACGGGAAGGTGAGTATGTCGGAACACGGTCCTAAGCGTGTGGTGGTCTGGGGCACCGGCTTCGTCGGCAAGATGGTGATCGCCGAGATCGTCAAGCATCCGCTGTTCGAGTTGGTGGGTGTCGGCGTCAGCAACCCCGACAAGGTCGGTCGCGACGTCGGCGAGATCTGTGGTCTGCCCGAGCCGACGGGCATCATCGCGACCGACGACATCGACGCCCTGATCGCGTTGCAGCCCGACGCGCTGGTGCACTACGGCCCGACCGCGATGCACGCCAAGGACAACATCGCGCTGATCACCCGCTTCCTGCGGGCCGGCATCGACGTGTGCTCGACGGCGATGACGCCGTGGGTGTGGCCGACGATGCACCTCAACCCGCCGAACTGGATCGCGCCCATCACCGAGGCCTGCGAACTGGGCGAGTCGTCCTGCTTCACCACCGGCATCGACCCCGGGTTCGCCAACGACCTGTTTCCGATGACGCTGATGGGCCTGTGCTCGGAGGTGCGCCGGGTGCGCGCCTCCGAGCTGCTCGACTACACCAACTACGAGGGCGACTACGAGGTCGAGATGGGCATCGGCCGCGAACCCGAATACAGCCCGATGCTCGAAGACTCCAACATGCTGATCTTCGCGTGGGGCGCCACCGTCCCGATGATCGCCCACGCTGCCGGCATCATGCTCGACGAGATCACCACCACCTGGGACAAGTGGGTGACGCCCACCGAGCGGCACACCGTCAAGGGCGTCATCAAGGCCGGGCACGTCGCCGCCGTCCGGTTCACCATCAACGGAATCTACAAGGGCGACACCAGGATTCAGCTCGAACACGTCAACCGCATCGGGCGCGACGCCGCCCCCGACTGGCCCTCGGGCCACGACAATGACGTCTACCGGGTGGACATCGAGGGCACGCCCAGCGTCTTCCAGGAGACCGCGTTCCGCTTCACCGACGGCTCGGGCCGCGACGCGGCCACTGCCGGGTGCCTGGCGACCGGGATGCGCGCCCTCAACGCGGTGCCGGCCGTCAACGACCTGCGGCCGGGCTGGGTCACGCCGCTGGACCTGCCGCTGATCGCGGGGGCCGGCAACATTCGCTGACGCGGCACACAGCCCGCACCTAGGTTCCGCTGAGACGCGATACAGGTTCCGGCGGCACAATAACGGCTAGCCGGTTTGCGAGTCGCTGAGGTTGGGGTTGGGATATATGGCCGATGAAGCTGGGACCGCGCTGGGACTGTCGATCGGGGCCACCAACCTGGCGGCGGTCGCCGCCGGCCAGGCCATCACCCGCAAGCCCGTCCTGACGCTTTACCCCGAGCGCGCCCCCGAGGTCGGCATCCCCGCCGAGAACCCGCGGCTCGACCAGCCCGGTCTGGTGCTGACCGGATTCGTCAACCGGGTCTTTGACCCGCGCGGCATCGTGGCGCTCGACGGCTCGGTGCATCGCAGCGAACAACTGATCGCCGACGCCATGCGCGCCCTGGCCCACGCCATCACCGGCGGCCGGACCCTGCCCGAAGCCGTCGCCGTGACCTATCCCGCCCACTGGCCGACCGCGTCGGTCGACGCGGTCGGCACGGCGCTGAGCTCGGTGACCGAATGGTCCAGCCGGTCCCGGCCCCTGTTGGTGATTCCCGACGCCGCCGCCACGCTCGTCGCCGCGCGCAACAACGCCGGCCTACCGAGCCACGGCACGGTGGCCGTGTGCGACTTCGGCGGCACCGGCACCAGCGTCACGTTCCTGCGCGCCGACGGCGACTACCAGGCGCTGGCACCGACCCTGCGGCTGCGCGACTTCTCGGGCGACCTGATCGACCAGGCGCTGCTGAGCGCCGTCGTCTCCAACATGCCCAGCGCCGCGTCCTTCGACCCGGCACGCACCGTGGCGATCGGCTCGCTGAGCCGGCTGCGGACCGCGTGCCGAAGCGCCAAGGAAGAGCTGTCGTCGAAGACGGTCACCACGCTCACCGAGGGGCTGACCGGCGAAATCCGGGTCACCCGCGAGGAGCTCGACGACGCGATCCGCACGTCGCTGGACCGGTTCGTGGCGGTGCTGGAAAATGCGTTGGTGCGCAACGAGATTCACGACCTGGTCGCGGTGGTCTCCGCTGGTGGCGGCGCGCACCTCCCGTCGATCACCACCACGTTGTCGCAGTACTTCCGCGTCCCCGTCATCACCACGGCGCGCCCGGAGCTGACGGCGGCCACCGGGGCGGCGCTGCGGGCGGCGCACGGGCCCCGGGAAGCCTTCGCGGCGGCGGCGACGGCCTCGGCGCCCGCCGCGCCCGTCACGGCGACGGCGCGGGCGGCTCCGGCGGCACCGGAGAGGCCGACGGGGGCCGCGCCCGCGCAGGCCTGGTCGCAGACCGGCAACCAATCCAAGGTCACGCCTCTCGAAGAGCAGCAGGCAGCGCCCGCCAAGCGCAAGAGCCGCCTATTCCGCCTGCCGGTGTTGGCCGGAATCGTCGGCGCGGCGGCCGCGGTGGCGCTCGTAGGGACCGCAGTCACGATCGGCCTCACCTCTTCGGACAAATCGGCGACCACACCGCCTCCGGGCGTGACCAGCAGCCGGGTGCCCCCGCCCGCCAACACCGCGACGGCTCAGCCGGCGCCCCCGAGCCAGGAGGCTCCGCCGCCGCCGACCACGGACACCAACCCGCCCGCCAACACCGAGACGCCGTCCACCAGCGTCCCCTCAGCCAAACCACAGCACGCGCCGCCACTCGCGGCCGGGCCCGCCCGTCCGGTGGCCCCCCGAATCCCGGAGGTGCCGCCCATCCCGGCGGTGCCCGGTCTCGACGAACCCATTCCGGGGCTGGACCGCGTCAACCAGATCGTCCAAGGAATCGCGGGCGACTTGGGCATCAGCGGCATCCCCCAACTCGGTCCTCAGCTCGGAACGACCCGATAGGTCAATCCTTTTCGCCCTTGTTCTTCGCGGTGGCGGCCTCTTTGAGATTCTCGTTGAGGGCCTTGTCCTTGTCGATCTGGTCATTCAACGCCTGCTCGTCGCGGTCGTCGTCGGACTTCGACTGGTCCGTCGAGTCGGCTCCCTCGGGAACTTCGTGCCTGGGATTGCCGTCGTCGTCCAACCACTCGTTGACGGCGGTGCCAGAAACGCTCCCGCCGGTGCCGGGCAGCACGATGGTCGCCTTTTCCTTGTAGGCCTCCATCATTTCGGCGGCCTTCTTTTTGTCGTTCTCGTCAGGCTCGGGCTTTTCCGTCAGTTTCTGATCGGTGTCCTGGTCAGTCGACTTATCGTCCTGCACGCTCATGCAATAACCCCCTCGTAATCGCAGGTCGCGATCTGTGGGGGTTACCCGTTGCCGCGTTGTGTCGAAACTCTCACAAGCCGGATCGTTCGCGCTTGACCAGCTCGACCAGGGCCAGCGGAATCCGCATCGGCTCGGGTGCGCTTGACAGCTGCGCCGCGACCGCGCGCTCGAGCTGATCGACGAACTCCCCGGCCCGGGCATCGTGGACCCCACCGTCCAGCCCGCGCACCAGGGCGGGAAACAGCGCCGCACGGGCGAACGCCGCCCACTGCCCGCCGAACGCCTCGGCGTCGCGGTCGGCTTGGAAGCGGGCCCAGAATCGATCCTCGGCGTTGAACATCTCGAGCTGGTCGATCGTCAGGCCTTCGAAGCGCCCGCTGGGAGCGAACGGCGCACGGAAGTCCTTCTCACCGCGGGCGAAGATGGGAATCATCATCCGCCGGGCCTCCTCCTCGCGCACCAGGCCGTCGCGCACCCGGTCGCGCAGCCCCTCGAGCATCGCGTCCATCAGCGTCGGGAACCCCGCCGAGCCGTCTTCGTCGAGCGCGATCGTCATCACCACCAGCCGCCCCTCGGGGGCCAGTTCGCGCCCGCGGAACGCCACGAAGTTGTGCCAGTCCAGGGCCGCCCGATCGGCGTGTGCCGCGCGCGCCGCCTCGTCGCCGCTGTAGGCGACGTGCACGTGATCGTGCACCTCCCCGGGCATCGCGCTCAGCCACTGCGTCGCCCACGACGACCAGCCCAGGTTGACCGTCCTGGACGGCACGATCTGGCCGTAAAACGAGCGGCCGATCGACGACGCGAACGTCGCGTTGTCGAGCTGCAGGTAGCTCTCCGGGTCGTCTTCCAGGGTGTGGAACAGCGCCGAGAAGTCGTTGTCCGGTATGTCGGTGTGCGCCACCAGGATTGCGTGGTCGTGGCGCGTGCGGCGGCGAAGCACCGCGATGGCCGCCGACAACGGCTTGAGCGAATTGTGCCCGTTGGCCGCGCCATAGTCGGCGATGATGATGGGCTGCGGTGGCTTCGGCAGCGCTACCTGCTCGGCGGCGCGCTCGAACATCGCGATGGCGCGTGCCAGCCCGGCGGCCTGCAGCCGCGACGACTGGGTGTAAACGCGCTCGGGCCGGACCACAATGCTCGATTCGGGCATCCTTGGCTCAGGCCGCATGTCCCAACGATAGTCGTCAGTTCGGCTTCGGGTAGCTGGCGCCGGTGAGCCGCTCGGAAAGCTCCCAAAGTCGTTGGCAGTCAGCCTTGTTGCGGGCCGGCGCGGGTACCCCGGCCGGCCGTACGCCGCCGCCGGCCAACTCCTGGAACCCGCGGGGCCGTAGAACGCGCCGCCTTCGGCGCAGCGCTCCGGTGGCGTCATGACGCCGGCGTTGCTGATCAGGATGTCGATCGGGCGGCCTGGCGACGAGATCGTTGGCCTGGGTATCATTCCTTACCGGTTTCACCCGGCTCCCAGTGTGCGCCGTTCACCGTCGCGGTGACACACTGCCTGGATGAGCAGCCGACGGCTCGCGAAGATCTCGCTCACCACTGCCATCGTGGTGATGGTCATATCGGTGGGCGGCTTCATCGCCGCCCTGGTGCTCAACGCCTTCTTCCTGGACAAATACAACGCATACGGCGAGGTGCCCGTCCCCGGATCGGGCAGCCTCTACCTGCCTGCCGGTGACGTCACCATCAGCCTGCACACCGTCGTCATCAGCGGGCCTGACCGCGGGCTGCCGGTGCCGCCGTTGGGCGTCACGATCGCGCCGCCCGACGGGGTCGCACAGCCCGTCGTGACCGAGAACATCGGGACCACGACGACGGTCAACAACGACGCGCACGTGCGGGTGTGGGTAGCCCGCGTCGCGTCGGGCGGCACCTACACCATCACCACCGATGGACAGGTCAACGGGTACATCGCCCCGCGACTGGCCTTCGGGCACAACAGTTCGTACGGCTTTTTGGTGTGGCTGTTCGTCGCCACCTTCGTGGTGGGCCTGGCCGGTTCGGTGTTGTCGTCCTGGTGGTTGCGGCGCACCCGCCGCCGGGCGGTGGTGGCGGCCAACCCGTACTACCGCGGGCCGGTCGAGCCCGCGGCGCCCGTCGAGCCGACCGACCAGGGAGTGCGGCTGGAGCGGCTCAAAACCATTGCCGCGCTGCGTGACTCGGGGGCGCTGACTCATGACGAGTTCGAGGCCGAGAAGCGGCGGATACTCGGGGGGCAATAGCGCCGGCGGCTGTCGGCGACCAATGCACGACTCTCGAATTTGATATCGCCGGTGATATCAAATTCGACGACCGCATGGTGTTACGCAAACCGCTACGGACGTGGCCGCGGCGGCGGGACCGGGCTCAGTGCCCGCGGGCCACCCACTCCTCGTAGTGCACGATCTCGTCGCCGATCGTGGTGCTGTCGCCATGGCCGGTGTGCACCAGCGTCTCGCCCGGCAGCCTGCCCAACCGCTCGGAGATCGACTGCAGGATCGTCGGGAAATCCGAATACGAGCGGCCGGTCGCTCCCGGGCCGCCGGAGAACAAGGTGTCGCCGCTGAACACCACACCCAGGTCGTGCGAATACCAGCACACCGATCCGGGGGAGTGGCCCGGGGTGTGCAATGCGCGCAGCTCAGTACCGCCCACGCTGACCGTCTCGCCGTCGGACACGGAGCGGAAGTCCTTGCCGGGGTGCGTCATTCGCCACAGCACCTCGTCGGCCGGGTGCAGCAGCACCGGCGCGTCGAGCGCCTTGCCCAATTCCGGCGCGACCGTAACGTGGTCGTTGTGGCCGTGCGTGCACACCACCGCGACGACGTGGCGACCGTCCACGGCCTCGATGATCGGCTCGGCGGTGTGCGCGGCATCGAACACCACGACGTTGGAGTTGTCACCGATCAGCCAGATGTTGTTGTCGACTTTCCAACTGCCGCCGTCCAATTCGAACGTGCCGTGGGTGACCACCTTTTGAATCTGGACCATCAGAGCACCACCACCGAACGCAGCACCTTGCCCCCGTGCATCTTGTGAAAGGCCTCCTCGACGTCGCCGAGGCCGATCCGCTCGGATACGAACTGCTCCAGCGGGAGCCGGCCCTGCAGGTACAAATCGATCAGCGTCGGGAAGTCGCGTTCGGGCAGGCAATCGCCGTACCACGACGACTTCAGCGACCCGCCGTGCGAGAAGAAGTCGATCAGCGGCATCTCGAGCTTCAGGTCGGGCGTCGGAACTCCGACCAGCACAACGGTTCCCGCGAGGTCGCGGGCGTAGAAGGCCTGCTTCCAGGTCTCGGGCCGGCCGACGGCGTCGATCGCCACGTTGACGCCGAACCCGTCGGTCAGGTCCTGGATCGCCTCGACGACGTCGGCCTGGCGGGCGTTGACGGTGTGGGTGGCGCCGAACTTGCGGGCCCAGTCCAGTTTGGTGTCGTCGGTGTCGACCGCGATGATCCGCCGGGCGCCGACCAGCGCGGCGCCGGCGATCGCGGCGTCCCCGACGCCGCCGCAGCCGATCACCGCGACGGTGTCGTCGCGGGTGACACCGGCGGTGTTGATCGCGGCGCCGATGCCGGCCATCACCCCGCAGCCGAGCAGCCCCGCGACGGCTGGGTCGGCGGCGGGATCGACCTTGGTGCACTGGCCGGCGTGCACCAGCGTCTTGTCGGCGAACGCCCCGATGCCCAGCGCGGGCGTCAGCTCGGTGCCGTCGGTCAGTGTCATCTTCTGCGCGGCGTTGAACGTGTCGAAACACAGGTGCGGGCGGCCGCGCTTGCAGGCCCGGCACTGGCCGCAGACGGCGCGCCAGTTCAGGATCACGAAGTCGCCCGGCTCGACCGCGGTCACGCCCGGCCCGACGGCCTCGACCCGGCCGGCGGCCTCATGGCCGAGCAGGAACGGGTACTCGTCGTTGATGCCGCCCTCGCGGTAGGTCAAGTCGGTGTGGCACACCCCGCAAGCGATGACGTCCACCAGGGCCTCGCCGGGCCCAGGGTCGGGGACGACGATGTCCACCAGCTCGACGGGCTCGCCCTTCTTTCGTGAAATCACGCCGCGCACTGTCTGGCTCATGGGCACCAAACTACGGTGTACCGTCGCTGACCATGCGCGCCGGGGACGACACAGAGCGAAGTGATGGGGTGGGAGCACCACCCGCTTGCGGGGGGAGAGCGGCGCATATGAGCGGAGCACTCGAGACCGCCTCGGAAACCACCGAAGAATTCAGCGAACGAATCGCCGCCGCTATCGACGGCGCTAGTCTGACTCTGCTGCTGAGCATCGGACACCAGACCGGTCTGCTCGACACGATGGCCGGCCTCGCGCCGGCCACCAGCGCGCAGATCGCCGAGGCGGCCGGCCTCAACGAGCGCTACGTGCGCGAGTGGCTGGCCGGGATGACGACCGGGCGCGTCGTCGACTACGACGCCGGTGCCGGCACCTACTCGCTGCCCGCGCACCGCGCCGGCGTGCTGACCCGGGCGGCCGGCCCGGACAATCTCGCGCTGGTGACCCTGTTCGTCCCGCTGCTCGCCGAGGTCGAACAGAAGATCATCGGTTGCTTCCGCGACGGCGGCGGCCTGCACTACAGCGAGTTCCCCCGCTTCCACGCCCTGATGGCCGAGCAGAGCGGGGTGGTGTACGACAACGCGTTGGTCGACGTGGTGCTGCCGTTGGTGGACGGCCTGGTCGAACGGCTGCGGGCCGGGGCCGACGTCGCGGACTTCGGCTGCGGCAGCGGCCACGCGATCAACGTGATGGCGCGGGCGTTCCCGGCCAGCCGCTTCACCGGCATCGACTTCTCCGACGAGGCGATCGCCGTCGGCGCCCGCGAGGCGGCCGACCTCGGCCTGGCGAACGCGACCTTCGAAAGCCACAACCTGGCCGAGCTGGACAAGACCGACGCATACGACGTGATCACCGTGTTCGACGCCATCCACGACCAGGCCCATCCGGCGCGGGTGCTGGAGAACATCCATCGTGCCCTGCGGCCCGGCGGCGTGCTGCTGATGGCCGACATCAAGGCCTCCAGCCGGCTCGAGGACAACGTCGGCATTCCGATGAGCACCTACCTGTACACCACGTCGCTGATGCATTGCATGACGGTGTCGCTGGCGCTGGACGGCGCCGGGCTGGGTACGGCATGGGGGACGCAGCTAGCCACCGCGATGCTGGCCGATGCCGGATTCGGCGACGTGCGGGTCGCGGAGGTCGAGTCGGACCCGATCAACAACTACTACATCGCCCGAAAGTGATGGCGGCCCTCGACGCTCTCGATGACTGGCCCGTGGAGGCCGCCGCCGCGGCGGTGATCGGCCCCGACGGCGTGCTGGCCACCCACGGCGACCCCGAGCGGGTGTTCGCGCTGGCTTCGGTGACCAAGCCGCTGGTGGCCCGGGCCGTCCAGGTCGCCGTCGAGGAGGGCGTCGTCGACCTGGACACCGCCGCCGGCCCGCCCGGTGCCACCGTCCGCCACCTGCTGGCGCACGCGTCGGGCCTGGCGCTGGGCAACGACCACGTGCTAGCCGCCCCGGGCGCGCGGCGCATCTACTCCAACCACGGCTTTACCGTGCTGGCCCAGACCGTGGAGCGCGAGGCCGGGATCGAATTCGGCCGCTACCTGGCCGAGGCGGTGTTCCAGCCGCTGGGGATGGCTTGCACCCGGCTGGACGGCGGCGCGGCGGCCGCGGGGTTCGGGGCGGTGTCCACGGTCGCTGACCTGGCGAAATTCGCTGGGGATCTGCTGCGCCCGGCGACGGTGTCCGCCCAGCTGCATGCCGAGGCGGCGACGGTTCAATTTCCCGGTTTGGACGGCGTGCTGCCCGGTTACGGCGTCCAGCGGCCCAACGACTGGGGGCTGGGTTTCGAGATCCGGGACGCCAAATCGCCGCACTGGACCGGCGCGCAAAACTCGCCGCGGACCTACGGGCATTTCGGTCAGGCGGGTGGGTTCATCTGGGCAGATCCCGAACGGGACGTGGCGCTGGTGGCCCTGACCAACCGCGATTTCGGGGAGTGGGCGCTGCGTCCGTGGCCGGCGTTGTCGGACGCCGTGATCGCTGAATACGGCTAATGGAAAATGCACACTAGCGCAACATGGGTATCACAAGGCACAATAGACACGCACGACACACAAATAGTTAGCAGATCCTGCTTGTAGGTCCCGCCAGGTCGTTGGGGAAGACGTCCCTCGCGGAACCGAAGGAGCAGGATATGCGTGCGTCGAATCAATTCGCCGACGTGACGACTGGCGTGGTGTACGTGCACGCCTCGCCCGCGGCGGTATGCCCGCATGTCGAGTGGGCGTTGTCATCGACCCTTGGGGCGAAGGCGAACCTCACGTGGACGCCGCAGCCGGCCATGCCCGGTCAGCTGCGCGCCGTCACCAACTGGGTCGGGCCCGTGGGCACCGGCGCCCGGCTGGCCAACGCCCTGCGGTCGTGGTCGGTGCTGCGGTTCGAGGTCACCGAGGACCCCAGCCCCGGAGTCGACGGACAGCGGTTCAGCCACACCCCGCAGCTCGGCCTGTGGAGCGGCGCGATGAGCGCCAACGGTGACGTCATGGTCGGGGAGATGCGGCTGCGGGCGCTGATGTCGCAGGGCGCCGACACCTTGGCGGCCGAGCTGGATACGGTGCTCGGAACGGCGTGGGACGACGCCCTGGAGGCGTATCGCGACGGCGGCGAGGTCGGCGAGGTGAGCTGGCTCAGCCGCGGCGTCGGCTAGCGGTCCTGCGCCCTGCGCAGGATGCGCAGCGCGCCCGGAACCGCGCTGATCTCCGCGGGCAGCGCGCAGGCGAAGTCGCCGTCGGCGTACACGTTGATGCCGGGGCAGTCGACGTGAATGGATTGGGCCCGCGTGGTGCTCACCTCGTCGAGGCTGATGTGAGTGCCCTTCATGACGGTGGGGAACAGGCGGACCAGCCTGGTACGCGACGCCCCGTGCACCATCGTGATGTCGAGCAGGCCGTCGGTGGGATCGGCGTGGGGGCAGATCAGCATGCCGCCGCCATAGCTGCGGGTGTTGCCGAAGGCCGCCAGCGTGATGTCTGCGTCCAGCTCCCGGGTCCCGTCGAGCACCATGCGGAACGGCAGGAGCCGCAGCTGCGATAGCTCGGCGAGCATCGCGAGGTAGTACCGCAACCGCCCGTGCGGCCAGCGCATCCGGTTGGCCCGGTCGGTCACCAGGGAGTCGAATCCGGTGGCCGCGACGGTGCCGAACCACTTGATGGCCCCGTCGCCGTCGCGAATGCGGCCCAGATCGATCGTCTCGGTGCAGCCGTCGACGATAACGTCGGCCGCGGCTTCGGGATCTCTAGTGGGTAAGCCGAATTCGCGGGCGTGGTCGTTGCCCGTCCCCGCCGCCACGATGCCCATCGGCACGTCGGTGCCCGCCAGCACCTGCAGCGCGTTGGACACGACGCCGTCCCCGCCGGTCACCATCACCGCATCGGCGCCCTTCTCCAGCGCCGCGCTCACCAGGTATCGCGCGTCTTGCGCGTCGTCGCCGATGATCTCGACGACCTCGACCCCGTGGTGGTGCAGCCGCGCGATCGCGCGCTGCGCCGCGCGGATCGCCGCGCCGTGCCCCGAGACAGGGTTGGTCAGCGCGATCACCTTTGCGATCTCGCGTCGGGTCATGGAATCAGCTTGCCGGGGTTGAGGATTCCGGCCGGGTCCACGGTCGCCTTGACCGCGCGCAGGACCTGCACGCCCAGCTCGCCGACCTCGCCGCGCATCCAGGGGCGGTGGTCGGCGCCGACCGCGTGGTGGTGGGTGATGGTCCCGCCGGTGGCCATGATCGCATCGCACGCGGCCTTCTTGGCGGCCCGCCATTGTTCGATCGGGTTGCCGCGCTGCCCGGCGACGACGGTGAAGTACAGCGACGCCCCAGTGGGGTAGACGTGCGAGATGTGGCACATCACCAGCGCGGGTGTGCCGCTCACGGCGAGCGCATCGGTAAGCGCTTGCGTCACAGCGGCTTTGAGAGCGGAGACGTTGGACCAGTCGGTGGCCGTCTCGAGCGTCTCGCACAGCGCACCCGCCGACAGCAGCGAGTCGCGCAGGTACGGGGCGCCGAACCGCCCGTGCTCCCAGGCCCGCGCAGGCGCCTCACCGAGCGACGTTCCGCCCTGCGCCGCCAGCACGGCGCTGGTTTCGGCGTGCCGGCTTTCGACGTGTTCCTTGGTGCCCTCGAACACGGTGATGCCCAGGCAGCCGCCGGTGATCTGGTTTTCGCCGATCGACTCGGTGGTGGCCAGATTGACCCCGGTCTCGGCCTCGTCGGAAAGCCGGATGACCGTGGGGCCGGTGGCGGTCTGGGTGACGGCGCGCAGGGCCGCGGCGCCGGTCTCGAAGTCAGGGAAGGACCATGCCTCGTAGCGGACGGCCTCCGGCACCCGGTGCACGCGCAGCCGCACCCGGGTGATGACACCGAAGACGCCCTCCGAGCCGATCATCAGCTGGCGCAGGTCGGGGCCCGCGGCGGACTCGGGCGCGCGGCCCAGGTCCAGGGTGCCCACCGGCGTGACCACGCGCAGGCCGCGGACCATGTCGTTGAAGCGACCGTAGCCCGCCGAGTCCTGCCCGGACGAGCGCGTCGCGGCGAAGCCGCCGATCGTCGCGTACTCGAAGCTCTGCGGGAAATGTCCGAGCGAAAAGCCATGGGCGCCAAGCATGCGCTCCGCGTCCGGCCCGGTGACCCCCGCCCCGAAGACGGCCTGGCCGGACACCTCGTCGAGGGAGAACAGTCGGTCGAGGCGGCGCAGGTCGAGGGACACCACCGCGGGGAATGCGCCGCGAATAGGATCCAAGCCACCGACCACGCTGGTGCCGCCGCCGAACGGAACCACGGCGATGCCGTGGTGGGAGCAGTAGCGCAGGACTGTGGCGACGGCGTCCTCGTCGCCGGGCAGCAGGATGGCGTCGGGCGCAGCCTGCACCCCGGCGTCCTTGCGGCGCAGCAGGTCGAGCGTGGACTTGCCGCCGGCGTGCAGCAGCCGGTCCCGGTCGTCGGTGCGGCAGTACTCCGCGCCGAGGAGCTCGGCCAGCGCGTCGCGGTGCGCCTGCGACAAGGCCGACGGACGGAGGCGCACCTGATCGGGTTGCAGCTCGGCGGCGCCGGAATCGTCCACACCGACGGCCTGTTTCAGCACCGCTCGGATCCCCTCGGAGAGCGGCTTGGCCGCGGCGGGATCCCCCCACGCGTTCCATTTCATCGGGGGGAGGAGGCCCTCGGGTTGCGTCATGCGTTACAGTATTACACATGCTGTCAATCAGTAACGCGCGCGCTCCGGCGGACACGGGGGAACGAATCCTCGCGGCGGCGGCCAGTTGTGTGGTCGACTTCGGCGTCGACCGGGTGACCCTGGCCGAGATCGCCCGACGCGCCGGCGTCAGCAGGCCGACGGTGTATCGGCGCTGGCCGGACACGCCGTCGATCGTGGCGGCGCTGCTGACCCGCCACATCACCGAGGTGATGCGGGACGCGCCGCTGCTCGGCGACGACCGCGAATCCCTGGTGCGGCAGATCGTTACGGTCGCCAACCTGCTGCGCCGCGACCGGCTCGTCATGTCGGTGCTGCACTCCGAACTCGCGCCGATCTACATCACCGAACGGCTCGGAACCAGCCAGCACATGCTGATCGACGCCCTGGCCGCCCGGCTGCGCGTCGCCCAGCGCACCGGCAGCGTGCGCGCCGGCGACCCCGTTCAGCTGGCCACCATGGTGTTGCTGATTGTCCAATCGACCATCCAGTCGGCGCAGATCGTCGAACCGCTCCTGGACGCCGACACGCTGGCCGTCGAACTCGCCTACTCGCTGAACGGATACCTGTCGTGATCCCCGACCCCACCGCGTTGAACGCCGCCCGTCGCGAGGCCGACCTCACGGCCCTGGCCGACGGCGAGCCGTTGGATGTCGTCGTGATCGGCGGCGGCATCACCGGCGCCGGCATCGCGCTGGACGCCGCGGCGCGGGGGCTGCGGGTGGCCCTGGTGGAAAAGCACGACCTGGCCTTCGGCACCAGCCGGTGGAGCTCCAAATTGGTGCACGGCGGGCTGCGTTACCTGGCGACCGGCAACGTGGGGATCGCCCGCCGCAGCGCGCTCGAGCGCGGAATCCTGATGAGCCGCAACGCCCCTCACCTGGTTCACGCGATGCCGCAGGTGGTCCCGCTGCTGCCCTCCATGAGCCGGGGCAAGCGCGCGCTGGTGCGCGCGGGATTCCTGGCCGGTGACGCGCTGCGGATGCTCGCGGGCACGTCGTCGTCGATACTGCCGCGGTCGCGCCGGATCCCAGCGGAGCGCGTCGTGCAGTTGGCGCCCACGGTTCGGCGCGCGGGCCTGGACGGGGGCCTGCTGGCCTACGACGGGCAGCTGATCGACGACGCCCGCCTGGTCACCGCGGTCGCGCGCACCGCGGCGCAGCACGGCGCGCGGGTCCTGACCTACGTGGCGGCGTCGAAGGCCACCGGCACCTCGGTGCGGCTGACCGACCGGCGCTCGGGGCAGTCGTTCGACGTGGCAGCCCGGGCGATCATCAACGCCGCCGGGGTGTGGGCCGCGGAGATCGACGGCCTGCTGCGGCTGCGCCCCAGCCGTGGGACCCATCTGGTGTTCGACGCCGAGGCGTTCGGGAATCCCACTGCGGCACTGACGATTCCGATCCCCGGCGAGCTCAACCGGTTCGTGTTCGCCATGCCCGAGCAGCTGGGCCGGGTCTATCTGGGGCTGACCGACGAGGCCGCCCCCGGTCCGATCCCGGATGTGCCCACACCGTCGCCCGACGAGGTCACCTTCCTGCTCGAGACCGTCAACACCGCGTTGGGGGTGGCCCTGGGCTCGGCCGACGTCGTCGGCGCGTACGCGGGGCTCCGGCCGTTGATCGACACGGGCGAGGGCCGCACCGCCGACGTCTCGCGCGAACACGCGGTGGTGGAGTCGGCGTCCGGGATCATCAGCGTGATCGGCGGCAAGCTGACCGAATACCGCTACATGGCGCAAGACGTGCTGGACCGCGCCGTTAGCCTGCGGCACCTGCGCGCCGCGAAGTGCCGAACGCACGACCTGCCGCTGATCGGGGCGCCCGCCAACCCCGGGCCGCCGGGCTCCGGCCCGGTCGCCGGGTTGCCGGCCTCGCTGGTGCGGCGATACGGCGCCGAGGCCGCCAAGGTCGTGGCCACCGCCACGTGCAAGCGGCCGTCGGAGCCGATCGCCGAGGGCATCGACGTCACGCGGGCGGAATTCGAGTACGCGATCACCCATGAGGGCGCCCTGGACGTCTGCGACATCGTGGACCGGCGGACCCGCATCGGCTTGGTGGAAGCCGATCGCGAGCGGGTACTGCCGGCGGCCGAGGAGTTCCTGGCGCGCTTGGGCTAGGGCGCCAGGCCGATGTCCTGGTGCCACAGGTCGGAATGCTCGGCGATGAACGCCGACATCATCGGCGCGCAGCGGTCGTCGTCGAGCATGGGGAGAGCCAGGGGCCCATCTTCCACCCAGCGCATCGCATACCCATTCTGAATGAGAATATCTAATGATAGAGACTATCATTTTATGGCATGGCGACCTCACGCGTTCCCGTCCTCATCGTCGGCGCCGGCGTCGCCGGCCTCGTGACGTCGGCATTGCTGGCGAAACACGGGATCCGCTCGCTGCTGGTCGAGAAGCGGCGCGAGGTCTTCATCTATCCGAAGGCGCGCAACCTGAGCTTCCGCAGCCTGGAAATCCTGCGCGGTCTGGGGCTCGGCGACGAGGTACACGCGGTCGCCGACCGTCTTTCGGCCTTGATGGTCAAACCGGCACTCAACAGCGCCGAGGAGCAATTGGCCATCGACATCAGCGCGCTCTTTGCGGGTCTCGACAATCTGAGCCCCGAGCCGGCGGCGCAGTACTGCCCGCAGAGCAGGCTCGAGCCCATCCTGCTCGGCGACGCGCGCCGACGGGGCAGCGAGGTGAGCTACGGGACGGAGCTTTCGTCGCTCGAGCAGGACGAAGCGGGTGTTACCGCGGTGGTATGCGACCGGGACACCGGGGAGCGCGAGACCGTCCGTGCCGACTACCTCGTCGCCGCCGATGGTGTGCACAGCCCGATCCGAAACTGGTTGGGTATCAGCACCTCTGGTTACGGCGCGCTGCCGATTTTTGTCGTCTTCATCTACTTCCGGGCGCCTTGGACGAAGTACGTCGCACACCTGGCCGACGGCGACGCCGTGCAAGTCAAGAACGCCGATGTGGACGGCATTTTCCTGCTGGTCCAAGGCGAGCTGGGGATGTTCATCACCATGTATTTCCCCAGCAAGGGCGAGTCGGCCGAGGAGTTCACGCCGCAGCGGTGCCGCGAGCTGCTGCTCAAGGCGTTCGGCGAGCCCATCGACGTCGACGTCATCGAGGTCGCGGCCTGGCAACCGTACGAGCAGGTGGCCGATCAATTTCTTTGCGGCCGAACCTTCCTCGTCGGGGACTCGGCGCACACCATGCCGCCGTTCAAGGCCGGCGGGGCCAACACCGCGATCCAGAGTGCGCACAACCTGGCCTGGAAGCTGGCCGCCGTTTTGGACGGGACCGCCGGACCGGCGCTGCTGGACACCTACCACGCCGAGCGGCACCCGGTGGGCCGGTTCGCCGCCCGGCAGTCGCTGACCGGCCCGACGCTGGCCGTGCTTCCCATGAGCGACGGCGGCCCGCAGTTGCCGGCCGACGAAGAGCGCTCGATGTTCGATCTGCTCATCGGATATCGCTACGACTCGACGGCCGTGGTGAGCCCGGATGGGCCCTCGGCAGACCCCGACGCGGTGAAGCTGGTTGGGGAGCTGCGTGCGCAACCGGGCACTCGGGTTCCGCACGTTTGGGTGTGCGACGGGGTTTCGACGCTCGACCTGCTGGCGCCGGGATTCACCGTGCTCACCGGCGACGAACGCTGGTGCGCCGCCGTGGCGTCGACCTCGGTGGCCGCGCATCGCATCAATAGCGACGAGTGGGCGGCGGTCACCGGGCTCGGCCCGTCGGGCGCACTGCTGGTGCGCCCCGACGATTTCGTCGGTTGGCGCTGTGACGCGCTGCCCACAGATGCCGAAGGCGAGCTGCGCCAAGCGCTTACGAAGATCCTAGGCAGACCATGACCGTGATCCGTGAGCAGACACAAAATCGCATGCCCAAAGCGTCCTGAGTGCGATTATGTGTCTGCTCGGCGGCGCTAACCGGCCATCAGTGGACGGTTTAGGTGCGTCGCGATGCGGTCCACGAGGCGGTCAGGTTCTCGTCGCCCGTCGTCGACGACGATTGGAATGATCGTCCACCCAAGCTCCTGGATCTTGGCCCACCGCGTCTTGTCGCGGAGCATTTCCTCGCGACCAACATGCCAATCGATGCTCTCGTATTCTGCGGCCAAACGCATATACGGCCAGGCGAAGTCGACGCGCCACAACTGGCCATCGCGCCCAACGATCGGATGCTGGAGCTCAGGAAGCGGTAGCCCCCGATCGATCATCACTAGCCGCGCCTCGCTTTCCATGGGCGATTCCGCACGGCCATCCGCGAAGGGCAACAGTGCGCGCACGGCAACTATGTCTCGACGTCCTCGCTGCTCGATAATGGCTCTACCAATTTCATTGCGAGTGCATTGCATTGATCGCAACGCCGCGTCGAGCGTCGCCAGCGCCCGCGGCCGGCGCAGTTGCCTTGCGACCTCTACTGCAGTCCATCCGGGTGCCGTGGCGAGGCGACCCCTGCCTGCATGAGCTTTAGCGCATCGGTGTGCACCGCGGAAGCATGCGGAGACCCGGCTCAATCGACCAGTCACCCCTGGGGATTAACTCGCCGAGCAGACGCAAAATCGCACAACGCGGCCACCGCGAGTGCGATTTTGCGTCTGCTCGCGCTATAAGGTGCCGCCGCGACCTACAGCGGGATGTTCTTGTGTCGACCGCGGCGCGCCGGCGCCTGGGCCAGCGCCTCGGTGAGCTTGCTGCGGGTGTGCGACGGGTCGATCTTCTCGTCGACCACGCCGATCTCGATGGCGCTGTCCACGCCACCCGCGATCTTCTCGTGCTCGGCGGCGAGCTGGTCGTGCAGCGCCTCGCGCTCGTGATCGGCCGCGGCGGCCAGCTTCTTCTTGTGCAGGATGCCGACCGCGGCCTTGGCGCCCATCACCGCCACCTCGGCGTCCGGCCAGGCGTACACCTTGGTCGCGTTCAGCGAGCGGGAGTTCATCGCAATGTAGGCTCCGCCGTAGGTCTTTCGGGTGACCAGCGTGACCCGCGGAACCGTGCACTCGCCGAACGCGTGCAGCAGCTTCGCGCCGCGGCGCACCACGCCGCCCCACTCCTGGTCGACACCTGGCAGGTAGCCCGGCACATCGACGATCACCACGAGCGGGATGCCGAACGCGTCGCAGAGGCGCACGAAACGCGCGGCCTTCTCGGCGCTTTCGGAGTTCAGGCAGCCGCCCAGGCGCAGCGGGTTGTTCGCCAGGACACCCACCGTGCGGCCCGACAGCCGGCCGAGCCCGATCACCATCGACGGTGCCCAGTTGGCCTGGAACTCGTCGAACGGGGTCTCGGCGTCCAGGATCGCCGTCACGATCGGACGCACATCGTAGGCCCGCCGAGCCGACTCCGGCAGCAACGCGTGGATGTCGGTGTCACCGGCCTCGGCCTTGGTGCGGTCGAAATGGCCCTGCTGGCAGAACAATCCGACCAGGCGACGGCCGCGCTCGTAGGCGTCGAGCTCGTCGTCGGCGACGATGTGGCACACACCGGACTTCTTGTGGTGGGTCTCCGGGCCGCCCAGGGACGCCATGTCGACGTCCTCGCCGGTCACGCTGCGCACCACGTCGGGCCCGGTGACGAACACCCGGCTCTCCGGCGCCATCACGATGACGTCGGTCAGGGCCGGCCCGTAGGCGGCGCCGCCGGCGGCGAAACCGACGACCACCGAGATCTGCGGGATGTAGCCCGACGCACGGATCATCGCCTCGAAGACTGTCCCCACCGCGTGCAACGCCTTCACGCCCTCGGCCAAGCGCGCACCGCCGGAGTGCCAGATCCCCACGATCGGGCTCTGCTCCTCGATGGCGGTGTCGTAGGCGTTGACGATGTGCGCACAGCCCTCAATACCCATGGCACCGCCCATCACGGTGCCGTCGGTGCAGAAGGCGATGGTGCGCACACCGTTCACGGTGCCCGACGCGGAAAGCACACCCGAGCGGTCACGCTCGTGGAGCAGCTTGATGCTGCCCTCGTCGAAGAAGTTGCTCAGACGCAGCAACGGGTCCCTGGGGTCGAGCGATTCGCCGACCGACGCGGGGGCCATGATTGTCATCGCAGGTCTCCTGTTCTCCGGTGTGCTCTCCGGGTAGGGAAAGCGGATCAGTACCGCCCGAAGGCGATCGCTACGTTGTGGCCGCCAAAACCGAACGAGTTGTTGATTGCGTACTCGTACTTGCCCGGCCGCGGTTTGCCCGACACCACGTCCAAATCGACTTCTGGATCGAGGTTTTCCAGGTTCAGTGTCGGTGGAACGACCTGGTCCCGCAGCGCGAGGACGGTCAGGATCGACTCGACCGCACCCACCGCGCCCACCGAGTGGCCCAGGGCCGCCTTCGGTGCGTAGACGGCCGCGTTGCCGCCGTGGGGGCCCAGCGCGTTGTTGATCGCCTTGCTCTCCGCCACGTCACCCACCGACGTTCCGGTGGCATGTGCGTTCACGTGGTCGATGTCGCTCGGGCTCAGGCCGGCCAGCTGGATCGCCCGGCTCATCGCATGCCCGGCCCGCAACCCGTTGGGGTCCGGCGCGACCATGTGGTAGCCGTCCGAGGTGATGCTGGCCCCCATGATGCGGGCCAGGATGTTGGCCCCACGAGCCTTGGCGTGCTCCTCGGTCTCGATCACCATGAGCGCGCCCGCCTCGCCGAACACGAAGCCGGTGCGATCCCGGTCGAACGGGCGGCAAGCACCCGCCGGGTCGTCGTTCTTGGTCGACATCACGATGCGCATCTGGGCGAACGCCGCGATCGGCACCGCCTCGATCTTGGTCTCGACACCACCACAGATGGCGATGTCGGCCTCGCCGAAGACGATGTTGCGCCACGCCTGGGCGACACCCTCGGAGCCGGACGCGCACGCCGACACTGGCGTGATCACGCCGGCCTTGGCGTGCCGTTCCAGGCCCACCGCCGCCGCGGCGCCGTTGGGCATGTACTTCTGCACACCGAGCGGCGAAACCGCCTTCATGCCACGGGTGCGCATGTCGTCGTAGCTGAAGACCATCTCCTCCGACGAGCCCAGGCCGGTGCCGATGGACACCATCAGCCGGTCGGAGTCGACCTCGGGCGAGCCGGCGTTCTCCCAGACCCGGCGGCTCAAGATGGTCGACATCCGCTGCAGGTAGCCCGTGCGGCGCAGCTCGACACGGGTCAGCTGGCTGTCGAATTCCTCCAACAGGTGCCCACCGATCTTGACCGGCAGGTCGAACTCCTCGACGAACGGGTCCTCGAGTGGACGGATACCACTTTGGCCGTCCTGCAACAGCTTCCAGGTGTTCTCGGCGTCAGTGGCCAGAGCGGTCGTCATGGCGATGCCGGTGACGACCACGTTCGGGAGCGTTTTCCCGGTAACCAGCTCTGTCATGGGTCTTGCGAACGTTCCTTCCGTACTTGTCCCGCTTCTCCTTGGGCCGCTTGCTGAAGCCCGCGTCGTCGCCGGACGTCGTGCTCAGTACCGCCCGAAGGCGAGCGCTACGTTGTGGCCACCGAATCCGAACGAGTTGTTGATGGCGTAACGGAAATCGCCGTAGCGAGGTTCGCCCGCGACAACATCAAGCTCGATCTCGGGATCTGGGGTTTCGTAGTTCAACGTTGGCGGTATCACGCCGTCCCGAAGGCTCAATACCGTGAGGGCAGATTCCAGCGCGCCGACCGCGCCGATGGAGTGGCCAAGCGCCGACTTCGGTGCGTACACCGCCGCCTGCTCGCAGCCCGCGACCCGGATGGCGTTGGCCTCAGCCGTGTCGCCGATCGGTGTCGCCGTGCCGTGGGCGTTGACGTGGTCAATGTCCTTGGGGGACAAGCCAGCCAACTCGAGCGACCGTTGCATGGCTCGGCCGGCACGCACGCCGTCCGCGGCCGGCGCAACCATGTGGAACGCGTCCGAGGTGATGCCCGCACCCATCAACCGGGCCAGCGGCTTGGCGCCGCGAGCCTTGGCGTGCTCCTCGGTCTCGATGATCATCAGGGCCCCGGCCTCGCCGAACACGAAGCCGTCGCGGTCCTTGTCGAACGGCCGCGAGGCGCGTTCGGGCTCATCGTTGCGGGTGGACATGGCCCGCATCATCGAGAACGCCGCGATGGGCAGCGCCTCGATGGGACCCTCGACACCGCCGCAGACGGCGAAGTCGGCGTCACCCATTGCGATCTGACGCCACGCGTGCGCGATCGCCTCCGAGCCCGACGAGCATGCCGACACCGGGGTAATGACCCCGGCCCGGGCGCCCAGCTGCAGACCCACCACCGCCGCGGCGCCGTTGGGCATGATCATCTGGACGGCGAGCGGCGACACCTTGCGGGGCCCGCCCTCGTTCATCAGGTCGTAGCTCTCGACGATTCGCTCGGCGCCACCGAGCCCGGTGCCGACCACGACCGAGAACCGGTCGGGGTCGACCTCCGGGCTTCCGGCGGACTCCCACAGCTGAGTGCTGAGCAGCTTGGCCAGCCGCTGGACGTACGACATACGCCGCAGATCGAGCCTGCTCATGTGCTCGTCGATGGGCTCCTTGAGGTGACCACCGATCCTGACGGGCAGGTCCCACTTGCTGACGAACTCGTCCTCGAGTACGCGGATGCCGCTTTCGCCGGCCAACAAACCCTTCCACGTGCTCTCGATGTCCGGCGCGATCGACGTCGTCGCCGCGACAGCGGTTACCACAACGCTGGGGTAACCGCCATTAGCAGTGGAAGGCTTGCTCACTTGTCCGCTTCCATCCTCGCCTTGACGTTGGCGACGGCGTCGGGGTTGTCCGTCTCCAGCTTGGCGCGCAGGGCCTCGGCAGCCTCGGGGTTCTCTTCCTCGAGCTTCTGGATGTAGGAGACGACGTCACCGACGGTGCGCAGACCGGCGAGGTCCTCGTCCGGGATCTTCACGCCGTACTTGTCCTCGGTCTGAACCGCGATCTCAACCATCGACAGCGAGTCGATGTCCAGGTCGTCGACGAACGACTTCTCCGGGGTGACCTCGGACGGCTCGATACCGGTGACCTCTTCGATGATCTCCGCGATACCGGCGATGATTTCTTCCTGGCTGACGGCCACAGCGTCTTCCCTTCGTGATGTGTTGTGTTAATCGAACAGAGCGTTCTTATTCCACCGTTATGTGGTTGTACTGGATGCGGCTTTCTACAGTTCAGCCAGTGCGTCCAGGTCTGCGGGTGCCTTGACGGCGCGGGTCGTAACCCCCCGAAGTTCGCGTTTGGCGATGCCGGTCAGAGTGCCCGCAGGGGGGAACTCCACCGCGGCCGTGATCTCCCGGTCACGCATGGTCGCCGT
Organism: Mycobacterium sp. E1747; assembly: GCF_001667775.1. Lineage (GTDB taxonomy): Bacteria > Actinomycetota > Actinomycetes > Mycobacteriales > Mycobacteriaceae > Mycobacterium. Next base: position 20,809 of record NZ_LZJI01000029.1, on the reverse strand, counting down.
GCACAGGTCCCAGCGCACCGGCTGGGTGAGCTGGGCGACCAGCGCCTCCATCGCCGCCGCCGCAGAGGCGACGGGCTGGCCGTCGCGATTGGACAGCAGCGTGGCGGTGGGCTCGGCGGTGGCGACCGCGGCCGCCGCGGCGGCGTAGCGGTCGAGGGCCGGAGCCATGTACTTGGTGTGGAACGCGCCGGCGACGCCGAGGGCGCGCACCCGGGCCTTGGCCGGCGGGTCCTCGGCCAGCTTCTCCAGCGCCGTCAGCGGACCGGCCGCGACGATCTGGCCGGCGGCGTTGCGATTGGCGGGGAACAGGTCGAGCTGCTCGAGACGGGCCAGCACCTCGGCCTCGTCGCCGCCGAGCACCGCGGACATGCCGGTCGGCTCGATGGCGCACGCCTTGGCCATTTCGGCGCCACGGGTGGCGGCCAGGGCGACGGCGTCATCGGCGGCCATCACACCGGCGATCGCGTACGCCGCGATCTCGCCGACGGAGTGACCGGCGACAATGAGGTCCTGGTCGGCCAGCAGGCCGCGCTTGGTGAGCTCCAGGTGGGCCAGCAAGGTGGCGGCGACGACCAGGGGCTGAGTGACCGCGGTGTCGGTGATCTCTTCGGTCGACGCGGTCGTGCCCAGCCGAACCAGGTCGAGGCCGCTGGCCTTCGACCACAGCTCGAGCTGGTCCGCGGCACCCGGCAGATCGAGCCACGGCAACAGCATCCCCTCGGTCTGCGAACCCTGTCCAGGCGCAAGCAATGCAATCACGTGTTTAAGAGAACACTGTGGAAACGGTTTTGGCGGGTGTAACAGATTATGAACCTCGTCTTAGGTTTTTGTGTGCTCCCCACAAAACCGCTCCGTAAGCTACGTGTTCGATACCGTCCCGCTATCTGTTGCCTGGGTCACTATTACTCGGATTGACCCACGACAGCGGCCCTGACCGGCAGCGGAACGGGGGGCAGGGGGTTGGCGCCGACGCTAGCGGTTGGGGTGGGGTAGTTGAGCTGGCCGACTGTCGCCGCCACTCGCAGCACGTATGCATCGCGGGGCTGCGTGGGATCGCGTCCGGTGAAGTCGGTGATCCGCTTGAGCCGGTAGCGCACCGTATTTGGATGAACGAACAACTTTCTGGCACAAGCCTCAATCGCGCCGCCACAATCTAAATAAGCGTCAAGAGTCTCGATGAGCGTGGGCCCCGCGTCGGCCAGCGGTCCCATCACGTCGGTGTGCAGCGCGACGATCGCCGACGCGTCGCCCATCAGGGCGCGTTCGGGCAGGAGTTCCCGGGCCTGGACGGGCCTCGGCGCCCCGCGCCAGCCGCCGACGGCGTTCATCCCGGAAATCGCTTCGCTGGCGCTGTGATAGGCGGCGGTCAGCATCGGCGCGGTGGGCCCGATGACCACCGGGCCGTCGGAGAAGGCGTCCAGCAGGTCGCCGAGGAATTTGTCAGTTGGCGACAGTGGGCCGGACACGATGGCGACCAGCCAGGTGCCGTGCACGTCGGTGAGGGCCGCGCGGCCGTGGCGGGCGGCGATGTCGCGGACGTGCTGACTGGCCCGCTGGTCGTCACCCGGCCCGGTCGACCCGTCGGGGCCGGGCGCGGGCACTCCGACCACCACGGTCGCCGGGGCGGTGGTGTCCCAGTTCAGCGCCGCCGCGCGGGACAACAGCTCGGGGCCGGTGTCGCCGCGGACCACCGCGTCGACGACGCTGGCCTCCATCCGGCTGTCCCAGGTGCCGCGCGCCTCGGCCGCGTTCGCGTAGGCCGAGGCGGAGGTGAACGCCAGGTCGCGGCTGTACTTCAAGACGCCCACGGTCAGGGCGGTCAACTGGTCCTCGGAGCGGGCGACCAGCGGCAGCACCTCTTCGAAGAACTCCATGGTGACGCGCACCATGTCGACGCTGTGCCGCAACGCGATCCGGCGGGCGAGGTCCTGCGGCACCAGCTCGAAGGCCTCGGCGGTGTAGCTGACGTTGCTGTGCGGGTCCTGCATCCACTCGACGAAGTTGTTGATGGCCGTCTGCACCACCAACGCGACGCTGGCCCGCTGCGAGGCTTCCAGGTCGGCGAAGAACGGCAGCCGGTCCTGCATGACCGAGACGGCCTCGGTGGCCAGCCGGCCGGAGTGCTGCTTCAGCCGGCGCAACACGGAATCGGGCACCGTGTCCAGCAGCTCCAGCGGGGACCGAGGCTGCTTGGCGAATGGGCCAGCGAACGGGTTGTCATTCACCCCTAAAACCTACGCCACATTTTGGAAGGATCCCCCAAAGAGGGGGTCGTTTTGCGTCGCACCGGCCCTGGAACCGGGGCGCGGGCGTGAAGTTCGGCGGCGGACGGTCGGCCGAGTGTGGGGCTGGCCGCACAGTCGCCCAGTGTGCGGCTGGCCGCGCACTCGACAGCGGAGCAGGAGGTGGGAGGCGGGGCGGGGGCGGGGGCTCAGGCCACCCCGGGATCGGACGTCTGCTCGGGCGCGGCCTGGACGTCGTCGATCTTGTACTGGCGGGCGGCCGCGACCGGCACCGACGGGTCGATCTCACCGTCGCGCGCCAACGCCTCGAGCACCGCCACCACCTGCGACTCGGCGTCGGTGTTGAAGTAGCGCCGCGCGGCGGGCCGGGTGTCGGAGAAGCCGAAGCCGTCGGTGCCCAGCGTGACGAAGGTGCCCGGCACCCACGGCCGGATCTGCTCGGGCACGGCGCGCATCCAGTCGGACACCGCGATCACCGGCCCGCGGACGTTCGACAAGGCCTCGGTCACGTAGGCGGTCCCGGCGGGCCGGTCCGGGTGGCGCAGCTTCGCCTTTTCGACCGACAGGCCGTCGCGGTTCAGTTCGCCCCAGCTGGTCACCGACCACACGTCGGCGGCGACATCCCACTCGGCCAGCATCTCGGCCGCCTGCAGCGCCGACGGCATCGCCACCCCCGAGGCCAGGATGTGCGCCGTGTTGGCGCGCTGTTCGGTGGCGGCGCGGTAGCGGTAGATGCCCCGCAGCACGCCTTCGGGATCGAAGTTCTCCGGCTCCGGCGGCTGCACGTACGGCTCGTTGTAGACCGTCATGTAGAAATACACGTCCTCGGGGTTCTCCCCGAACATCCGCGCCAGCCCGCTTTCCACGATGTAGGCGATCTCGTAGGCGAACGCCGGGTCGTAGGCCACGACGGCGGGGTTCGTGCTGGCCAGCAGCAGCGAATGGCCGTCGGCGTGCTGCAACCCCTCGCCGGTCAGCGTGGTGCGCCCCGCGGTGGCCCCGAGCAGGAAGCCGCGGGCCATCTGGTCGGCGGCGGCCCACAGCCCGTCGCCGGTGCGCTGGAATCCGAACATCGAATAGAAGATGTAGATCGGGATCATCGGCTCGTTGTGCGTCGCGTACGACGTGCCGGCCGCGATGAACGAGCCCACCGACCCCGCCTCGTTGATGCCCTCGTGCAGGATCTGCCCGACTTCGCTCTCCTTGTACGCCAGCATCAGCTCGGCGTCGACGGCGGTGTAGAGCTGGCCGAGGCGGTTGTAGATCTTCAGCGACGGGAACCACGAGTCCATCCCGAACGTGCGCGCCTCGTCGGGAATGATCGGCACGATGCGCGGCCCAACTTCCTTGTCGCGCAACACTTCCTTGAAGGTGCGCACGGTCGCCATGGTGGTGGCGACCTCCTGGGTGCCGGATCCCTTCTTCAGCGCGGCGTAGATCTCGCGCCCCGGCAGCTTGAGCGCCTTGGCCTTAGTGCGGCGCTCGGGCAGGAAGCCGCCGAGGGTGCGCCGGCGGTCGAGCAGGTAGCGGATCTCCGGGGCGTCCGGCCCGGGGTGGTAATAGGGCGGCAGGTAGGGATTCTCGTCCAGCTGGGCGTCGCTGATCGGGATCCGCATGGAGTCCCGGAAGTGCTTAAGGTCGTCCAGCGCAAGCTTTTTCATCTGATGGGTGGCGTTGCGGCCCTGGAAGTGTGCGCCCAGCGAGTAGCCCTTGATGGTCTTGGCCAGGATCACCGTCGGCTGGCCCTTGTGGTCAAGGGCGGCCCGGTAGGCGGCGTACACCTTGCGGTAGTCGTGGCCGCCGCGCTTGAGATTCCAGATCTCGGCGTCGGTCATGGTCTCGACGAGCGCCTTGGTGCGCGGGTCGCGGCCAAAGAAGTGGTCGCGCACGTAGGCGCCGTCGTTGGCCTTGTACGTCTGGTAGTCACCGTCGGGGGTGGTGTTCATCAGGTTCACCAACGCGCCGTCGCGATCGGCGTGCAGCAGGGCGTCCCACTCGCGGCCCCAGACCACCTTGATGACGTTCCAGCCGGCCCCGCGGAAGAACGACTCCAGCTCCTGGATGATCTTGCCGTTGCCGCGCACCGGACCGTCGAGGCGCTGCAGGTTGCAGTTGATCACGAACGTCAGGTTGTCCAGGCCCTCGAGCGCGCCGACGTGCGCCAGCCCGCGGCTCTCCGGCTCGTCCATCTCGCCGTCGCCCAGGAAGCACCACACGTGCTGGTCGGAGGTGTCCTTGATGCCCCGGTCGTGCAGGTAGTGGTTGAACCGGGCCTGGTAGATGGCGTTGAGCGGGCCCAGGCCCATCGACACGGTGGGGAACTCCCAGAAGTCGGGCATCAGCCGTGGGTGCGGGTAGGACGGCAGCCCGCCGGCGGCGTGGCTGTGTTCCTGGCGGAAGCCGTCGAGGCGGTCCTCGCTGAGCCGGCCTTCGAGGAAGGCGCGCGCATAAATCCCGGGCGACGCGTGGCCCTGGATGAACACCTGGTCGCCGCCGCCGGGATGCGATTTGCCCCGGAAGAAGTGGTTGAAGCCGACCTCGTACAGCGCCGCCGACGACGCGTACGTCGAAATGTGGCCGCCGACGCCGACTCCCGGCCGCTGGGCGCGGTGCACCATGATGGCGGCGTTCCAGCGGATCCAGGCCCGGAAGCGCCGCTCGACGTCCTCGTCGCCGGGGAACCACGGCTCCAGTTCGGTGGGGATCGTGTTGACATAATCGGTTGACGTCAGCGCCGGAATGGCGACGCGCTGCTCGCCGGCCCGTTCCAGCAGCCGCAACATCAAATACCGGGCCCGTGCCGGCCCGGAGCGCTCCAGCAACTCGTCGAAGGACTCCAGCCACTCCGACGTCTCTTCGGGGTCGATGTCGGGCAGGTATGACGCCACGCCTTCGCGAATCACCCGAACGCGGTCGGGTTCGCTTGCGCTGCTAGAGGTTTTGGCCAGATCGTGGCGCGCGAACTCGGTTGTCAACGCACTCTCCTGTAGTTGGCGGGGCTTGTGCCCTCGGGGTGCCGTGCACCGTCTCCCTCTATCGTGCCGCACCGGCGATTCGCGCGGCTAGCCGACATCGGGTAGCTGACGCGGGTTCACTCGGCGGACACGAACCCGTGCGTGGCGGAACGATCGAAGAGGTCACCCGGTAACGTCAGCAGCTGTGCTCAGTGGATGGCGTGCCGTCCTTGCGGGGGGCTCCCCCAGGCGAGGCGCTTTGGCGCTCGGATGTATCGCGACGACGCTGATGGGGATCGTGGGGTGTACCACCGTCACCAACGGCACCGCCACCCCCGACACCCAGGTCGCGCCGGCGTATCGGCAGTCGGTCTCCGCGTCGGCGTCCGCGTCGTCGGCGACGTCGCGCGTCCGCGAGTCCCAACGTCAGCAGTCGCTGACCACGCGCGCGGTGCGCACCTCGTGCGACAACCTGGCGACCACCAGTAAGGACGCGATCGACAAGGTCAACATCTTTGTCGGCGCGTTCAACGCGGGTCGCAACACCGGCCCCACGGAGGGCCCGGCCATCGACGCGCTGAACAACAGCGCCGACACAGTGGGCAACAGCTTCAGCGATGCGCTGTCCCAGCAGCTGAAGGACGCGTTCAACACCTATATCGACGCGGCCCGCGGGGTGGCCAACGCGATCGGCACCCACGCCGCGACGGGGGAGTTCAATCGGCGCGTGGACCAGCTCAACGACGCCAAGACGAAGGCGCTGAAACTGTGCCTGGCATCCTTCTAAAGGCGCGGGTGTCGACGCGGTTGCGGCTGTGCGACGATAATCCCCATCGCACGGCGCGGAACGGCATAAGGAGGCTCCACGGTGGTCGCGGCGGATCACGCCCCGAGCTACGCTCGCAAACTGGGCATCCAACGAGACCAAGTTGTCCAGGAATGGGGCTGGGACGAGGACACCGACGACGAGATCCGGGCCGACGTCGAGGAAGCGTGTGGCGCTGAGCTGCTCGACGAGGACACCGACGAGGTGGTCGACGTCGTGATGCTGTGGTGGCGTGACGGCGATGGCGACCTGGTGGACACCCTGATGGACGCGATCGGGCCGCTGGCCGAGGACGGCGTGATCTGGGTGCTGACGCCCAAGACCGGCAAGCCCGGCCACGTCCTGCCGGCCGAAATCGCTGAGGCGGCCCCGACCGCCGGCCTGATGCCGACGTCGTCGGTCAACCTGGGTGACTGGAGCGCCAGCCGACTGGTGCAGCCGAAGTCCCGAACCGGGAAGCGTTGATGCTGCCCGTCGGCGCCACCGCCCCGGACTTCACACTGCGCGACCAGAACCAACAGCGTGTCACCCTGAGCTCCTACCGCGGCGCCAAGAATGTGCTGCTGGTGTTCTTCCCGCTGGCCTTCACCGGCATCTGCCAGGGCGAGCTGGACCAACTGCGCGATCACCTGCCCGACTATGAGAACGACGACAGCGCGACGCTGGCCATCTCGGTGGGACCGCCGCCCACGCACCGCATTTGGTCGCTGGAAAGCGGGTTCACCTTCCCGGTGTTGTCGGACTTCTGGCCGCACGGCGAGGTCAGCCAGGCCTACGGGGTGTTCAACGACGAGGCCGGCTACCCCAATCGCGGCACGTTCGTCATCGACCGGTCCGGCATCATCCGCTTCGCGGAGATGAAACAACCTGGCGAATCCCGCAACCAGCGGCTGTGGACCGACGCGCTGGGCGCTTTGCGGGGCTGAGAGTTTTGGGTACTCGGGCGTTGTGCGTGTAGCCTGCCTCGGGCACGGGCGCGTAGCTCAGTGGTAGAGCTCTGGTTTTACACACCAGCGGTCGGCGGTTCGATACCGTCCGCGCCCACCAAGAAAATTGCAGTTCAAGGGCTTTCGCCCCGGCTTTTCGTCAGAGTCCCGAACCCCCCGTTGTGCCGAGAGTGTGCCAACGTTCTTGAAGCGTTGACTCATCCAGATCGCACGAGTCAACGGACGCCGAGAACGACACCGGCCGCGATGATGCGATCCTCCGTGCTGGCCAACGCGAATAATTCTCGGATCCACTGTGCCGCCTGGGCCCAGCTGGATTGCTGAGCCAACAGGCGGTAGTGCTTCTCCATCACGTCCTTCAGTGGGTCAGGCACATCTTTGGTGCCGATCCCATCCCGTATTCCTTGGAGAACGAAGGGAAGCTTGCTTGATTCCAGCCAAGGCTGCTGCAGCAGTATCGATAGCAGGATTTCGAGATTCGCCTGCGCGGCTGCAGCCGACGGGGCAATGCCGACGAGCCAAGAAGCAGCAGCCGCAATCCAACCGCGCATCGAGTCTGGGTCGCCGATGTTGCGTCTGACTGCGTCGATCACGAACGCGATCAGCGGATCCGCGTCAGGAATCGGAGCACTGTGAGCAATGAAGGCGGCGCATCCACGGGGGTTCCATCCGTCGATATTTGCAGCGTGGGTTAGGACATCGCTTCTGAAGCTCAGGCCGACAAAATAATGCGCGACGAGCTCAGCTTGGTGCGCAACCGCCACATCGTCAGCGAGCGTGCCGCCTCGCCTGAGTGCCTCGATTAGCGCCTCTGTGCCGAATGAATTTACTCCCTTCTCTGCAGCTAACCTTCTGGTCATGCGGTCGTCGCACCAGAGCGGGTGGCCGCCTTCTATCGCGGCATCAAGCGCGGAGATCCACGCGAAGGCGGCGCTGGCGCCAGCTGAACTAATCTCAGGGAAGTTCGCAATGTCGAGCGTGTCGTTCGTCGTGAGCTTTTCGAACTGCGCTCGGATACGTTGAGCTCGTTGATATCGAGCTTCCGCCTCCTCGGTCGAAATGGAAATTGGGACGGCAGAGCCATCCGAAGCCAGTCCAATCTGCAACGTTGAGAGCGTGGCCAATCGATCGCAGCCTTGAATGGAGTCGATGAGTTGCGCGCGAGCGGCCGTAGGCTCGAGAAAGCATCCAAGGAGCAGGTCCGACAACGGCTCGTTCACCACTGAGATTGCATACAGAGCCGTCAGGTCGACGAGTACCTGCGATCCCATAGCCGCTGAGGCCGTGGAGACTTCTGTCTCGAAGGTTTCGGCGTCACCCGCGAAGAGAGGTGCACGGGATCGGATGGCCAGAACTTCGGTCAAGGTTCGCCGGTGCAGTGTCGCTGACATGCCGACTGGGAATCGGCCTTCTTCGAGCCTTGCGTCTTGCTCGGATGTATCTGGCTCATCGCGGAGGAGGTCACGAAACGATTGCAGGGGGTTGTCTGGATCAATCTCCTGCTGGACGAAGACATCTGGTAGTTCTTCAAGTAGAGGCGCGATCATCCGACGGATGCGTTCAGCCGTTTCGGAGTCGTCGTCGTCAAGCGGAATGCCAAAAAGTGAACTAACCACCGACGCTTTGACTGCTCGGCTATTACTAAACTGTTCAAGGATGGAGCTAAGCGTGTCGATGTTGGATGCGTTGCGCTCGAACCGACGCCACAGGTCTAACCGAATTAGTGCTTCCTGCTCATCGCGAGGTGCGGGCCGGTTACCTACTTCGGTGTATGACTTCCAAGCTTGCTCAAACCGCCCTAGATGATACTGACACAGGGTCAAAGCCCATGCAGCACTGCGGTTTTCGGGATCGCTGGAAAGGACGTCCATCGCGACGTTGACTGCTGGCGCCCACATGCCACGTACGGTAAATGCCTGTACCTTTACGTTGTGAGCGCGCAGCGCCCCTTCCCAGGCCGGGCCGCCGAGACGCAGTGCTTCCTGAGCGCATTGCACGGCCGAGTCGAACTCCTGGAGATCGATATACACCTCAGCCGCCATGAGTAAAAAGTCAGGGTCTGACCACCTCCGGCCCGACTGCTCGGCTTGTTCCGCCACCCCTCGGGCATTCTCGGTATCAATCGCAAGGCTGATCAGCACCCGCGCTAGTAAGCGGCTAGACCTGGCACGCGTGCGAAGAATGGAGATCGCTTCGTCACTGCCGTTGCGGGCGTCAGCAATAAGATTGAGCTCCTCCTGCTTCTCCGCCGGCAGTTGTTCGATCTTCGGTGAGCGGGCGCCGAGCAGAGCAATTTGCAGGCTCAGCTGTTCAATTTCACGTGGTTCGACTACGTGCTCAATCGCCGCACGGAACTGAGCGAGCGCGGTATCGTCGTCCCGGCCGAAAAGGGCGATGAGCGCCTCAACTTCGTGTTCTGTCCTTGGTCCCGTTCCGACCGCCAGTTCGCGAGCGACTTGGGGTGTCTTTACTTGCGCCGCCATCGTCGCCGCCTCTCGACGAACTTCGATACTCGCAGCTTCGCGCGATGTAGCCGTCCCCTCCGGTGGTCGAGACGCTAGGCGCCAGGCTTGCTGCGTTCGACCGAGGAGTCGAGCAGCAACGATGGCGATTCCTACCGCCTCTTCACTCGGGCCGTCCCATGCCCGAATTGCGTCACGTGCGGTGAGGGCCGCTTCGAGAGCTCGTTCAAGATCCGCAAAATCTAACGGGGTCGTTCTCGCTCCGCCACGGATTACAAGGAATCTTGCGAGAAGGGCGTAGCAGGTGGCGCTCCGGTATTGAGTCGCACCATGCTGGCAAAGGGCAATCGCCTCGGTTATGTCGTCGGCTGAGACTAGCTGGGACAGCAGCACGATTTTTCGGGCGTTGTCGGACTGGGACTCAGGCTCCCAGTTCCGAAGTTCTGTTGCCGCCGCGGAGTAGCTTTCGGCGGTGGCCCTACATATCGCGGATGCGATCGGGTCGTCGTCTGCATACGCTGCGAGTAACGGCCCTAATTCCGCGATGTCTTCGGTAGTTGACAGGATTTGACGAGTCCGCAATCGCGCCTCCGGTGTCGCACCGGCATCGATTGCCGCCTCAAATGCTGCGGACGCTATCTCGCGAAGGCCATAGTCAATCGCCAGACTTGCAAACCATACGATGGCCTGGGAAGGGAGCGATTGAAACCAAGTCGGAGGATTGTGATGCCAAGAAATTAGCGCCGACCTTCGGTCGCTCGAATGTACAAATTCATGGACGAATTGTGTTACAGCAGGCCAGCCGCCTCTGAGCTCGCGGGCCTCCTGTACCCGATGAGGCGGGATGAGGTCGAGGTTCCGCTCGAACGCCGTGTCTGCAATGTGGCGTGTGGAATCCCGTTCATCGAGTTTTGATCCGATCTTTTCGACCGTGATGGCGCTGTACATGGCGACGTTTATGTTTGGGTCGAGTGATGCGGTGTACGCCTCCAGCAAGATCGCTGCAAGGGATCCCTCTGCCTCCACTTTATTCTTGGCATCTGAGCGCTGGGAGAGGAGTTGTAACGCTTGCCCGACTTCTTCGAATCGCGCTGGATCGCCGGTCCTAAACGCCGCAAGGGCGTGACCAGTACTGAGGTATTTGCGCAGCTTCCAGTACGGCATTACGCCAAGTTGTTTTTTCTTCGCTTGTCTTCGGGCGGTAAAAGCAACCAGCCAGGGCAGGTATATGCCCTTGAGCGGCTTCGCGGCCAATTTCCCTGCGGATGGTCCTACAGTCTTCGCCAAGGAGATGGCCCATTCCGCTACCACAACGCCTCCATACATGGCTCGCTTTATTTGGACGAGACTCGGTGAGCTCGACCGAAGTCCAGGCCGCGCCAGCTTACGACGTTCCACCGACATCGCTGCGTATTGGTTTTCACGCCGAGCCGCCGCCGTAGTAGGTACGCAGCCAACCGTCCACGGTGCGCCATGCAGCTCGGCAGCGGCCCCCAACCGGCCCTCACAACAGAGAATGAGCCGCTGGCTATGCCGACTGCGTTCTCTTCCGAACTGAGCGGCACCCTTTGGATCTACGCGAGGTCGCCCGCACGAGTCCGGCCCATCAGAGCGTTGCCGGCTGCTGCCAGCGCGTCGTCATAGACATGCCCGTATACCCGCAGCGTTATGGCGGGATCATGGCCCAACCACTTCGCGGTCGCGATCGAAGTGGTTCCACCATCCAGTAGCATCGTCGCAGCAGTGTGGCGCACATCGTGTAGCCGAATTGGCGGCACACCAGCAGCTTTCGACTGGCGTGCGAATTCAGCCGAGTAAGTTTCTGGCCGAATCGGCGATCCGTCCTCGTTGACGGCCACCAGTGCGCTCTCTTGGTAACCGTTCCCCAACGCGAGCCGCTCTGCGGCCTGCTGAACCTTGAATGTGCGTAGCGCGGCGAGAATCTCGGGAGGCATGGGCAAAACGCGTCGTGATCGCTTCGACTTCGGATCACCTGTCACCGTTCCAACTCCTTGGACCACGACGCGGCCCTGGGCCACGGACACTGTGCCCGCGTCGAAGTCCACATCGGAGCACCGCAGCCCCAGGATCTCTGATCGCCGCAGCCCCGCGAGCGTGAGCAGCCAGCACGCTGCAAGTCGATCATTACGGATGTGGTCCCGAAACTGCGTCGCTTGCTGAGGTGTCCATGTGGCCATCTCGTAGTGCTTGATCGCTGGACGCTTGACCATGCGTGCGACGTTGCGGGTCACCAAGCCCTGTCTCATCGCATCATCGAGCGCTGCCGACAGGACTACGAGCATGCTCACAACTGTTCGCGCGGTGACTCCGCCGGGGACCTTCGGACGCTTTGGATCTGCGGGCTCGGCCGCCACGTAACGGCCCCGCGTTGGCCGCAGTACGTCACCGGCTGTTACAAGCCGATCCAGCGCCTTGATACCCGAGTTACCAAGAGCGGCATAGATATCCGAGTACTGCGCGCCATCGGGTTGAGCGCGGAGGAATGCGAGCACCTCCGCTGCACGCCTACCCCGTCTGTCGCGTTGGGGGACTGGCTGCCCTTCGAGCCGCAGAATCACCAATGCGTCGACGTCTGCGATACGAAGCTGCTGCAGGGGCATCTCGCCAAGATGCTCGATGACAGGTTTGAGGTGATTTCGGTATCCCTGAAGGGTGTTGGGCCTGATGTCACGTCGGCCATCCAGCCAACCCATCAGGAACTCGGCCACCGTCGTTGGATTCCGCTTCACGAATGCGCCGGCGGCGACCTCAGTCGAGATGCGCCGGTACTCGCGGCGAGCCTGAGCCAGCGTCGGGAAGGTGAACCGCTGTCGTTCGCGAGACCCGTCAGGCCGGACACCGATGTCGAGCTGGAACGTATAAGCGACACTGCCGTTCTTAGCGGTGCGCCGCGTGATCGGCTCCGCGCGACGGGCTCGCTTCGATGACGCCTCGTCAGGGTTGTTGGTCATCGGATCTCCAGCTCGTTCGTGAATTCTTCACAGCCGCCAAAGCGACAGCCCTCGTGCTCCATGAGGTTCGTGAGACCTCGCGTCCGCGCGGACGCGGCTACTTATGCCGATTCGCCATGCAGCGCAACCAGGTCGCGCAGGCCGGATGTCACGATGTACACCCGGCCGCCGAGCCGGCGGGTTGGCAGTTCACCAGAAGCTGCCAGCCGGTACGCCGCGGCGCGGCTCACTCCCAGTAGTGCGGCTGCTTGAGGCACGGGCAGTAGCAGCGGCAAGTTGTTAAATACGCTGTCTTGCATCTCATCATCACCCTTCGGGAGGCCCTGCTGACCGACCAGGTGTCGCAGCAGGTGCTTTATGCGATTGATGCCCAGAGGGTGTGGACCGCAACGGGCGGGATGATCGCCCCGGTGTGGCATCCATCGAGCCGACTAACACAACTGTAAGTCGCTCCACTGACGCTTCATGCACAGATTTTTGCGCCGGGCATCATCGGCACCATCCAATGCCACGGCTGCGAATACGTTCCGCGTTGAGGCAGCGGCTTCCGCTCCTACCCTCATGTCCTCTACCCAATGTTCTCCGACGTCAGCGTCCGCCCATGCTGCCACATCATTACATACCACTACGTCCCAAATCCTCTGTCCCCATTACACTTACATCAATTCATCTCATCTGTCTCACCTCCCCAAGTCCTGCTGGCACATTTGCACAAGGGTGCGAGAATGGTTGTGGCGCAGTAAGCGCCGAATCTCCGGTCTGTGAGTGGGCTCGCTGGTGTTGACAATCTCGAAGCTCAAGCGGTGGTCGATCAACTACTACATCGACACCGCCACAACGGCTTCGCGCGCAAATTCGGATCTGCAACGCGCGAATGGCGGGCTGGGGGAGTACTACTCCGAGCATGAGACTCGTACGCCGGTGTGGGTGTGTGCTGGAGATGAGCACACGGCCGCGCGGCTGGTGGGTTTGAGTGATGTGCAGCGCGCAGGCGGAGAGGCAGACGCGAGAGTCGTGGCGCGTTGGCTTGATGACGGGGTCGCACCCAACGGTACGCGGGGCCGCGCATTCGGTGCCCGCGGAGTGCACGGCTTTGATTTGACGTTCGCCGCTCCCAAGAGTGTGTCACTGGTGCGGGCGCTGCGCGGAGATGACATCGCGCAGAAAGCGATCGCCACGGCGCACACCGCCGCGCTGGGTGAGGCGATGGAGTACCTGGGCGCGCATGCCGGCTACACCAGGGTGCACAACCCCGCCACTGGGGAGAAGGATCTCGTGCGGTTGCCGGGATTGGTGGCGGTGGCGTATCAGCATGAGACGTCGCGGTGCGGGGACCCGCACTTGCATACCCATGTGATCGTGCCGAACCGACAGGCCCGTGCGGATGGCCGCATGGTGTCGTTGGATGGGACGTCGTTGTACCACGAGGCCCGCGCCGCCGGGGTGATCTATCAGGCCACGTTGCGGCGGGAACTGCACCATTCGCTGGGGATTGAGTGGGCGCCGGTCGATCCCGCAACCGGGATGGCGGAGATCGCAGGGATTAGTCGCGACACCATCAATGCGTGGTCGCGCCGCTCCTCGCAGTTGCGCGAGTGGGCCGCCCACAACCTGGCCGCGGTGGACGAGAAATTGAGCGCGGTGCAGCTCGCGGCGGCGCAGAAGGCAACGCGCCCCGCCAAGCCGGAGGAGCTGGCGTGGAGCCAGCTGCAGCAGCAGTGGCGCGCCGATGCGCGGGGGCTGGCCGTTGACCCCGCGGCATTTCTGGAAGCGCTTGCGGCGCGGCGCGCCGCGCCGCGGGCCTCGCTGAGTAAGGCGCAGCTGGCCGCGGCGGCGGAGAAAATCGAGAAAGCGGTGTTCACCCGCGCGGATCTTGTCGAGATCGTCGGCGCGCAACTCCCGGTCGACGGCGAGCAGCCACCGCGTGCCGCGGTGGAGGTCGCGGTCGACGAGGTTGGAATGCGGTTAACCGCGCCACGCGCCGCGCATGAACGCGAGGGCCATGAGCGGTTCACCCTGGCGCGGATCCTGGCCGAAGAAGCCGCGCTGCTCGACATGGTCGACGCGCAGAACCCGCGTGCCATGCTGTGGGTGAACGAGGAGGACACCGCGGGATTGTCGCCGGAGCAGAAGGCCGCGGTGGAGAATATCGGCCGTTCGCCGTGGTTGGTCCAGCCCTTGTGCGCTCCGGCGGGCGCCGGCAAAACCACCTCTCTGCGGGCTCTGGCTGGGGCGGTGCGCAAACGATTCGGCGCGAACGTTCTGGTGTTGGCACCGACCGGTCAAGCGGTCGACGTCGCGATACGCGAGGGCGCTGGCGACGACGGCATGACCATCGCGAAATCCCTGCACGCGCTGCGCGCCGGCACGTTGGAACTCAAGCACAGCACCCTCGTGGTGGTTGATGAGGCAGGCATGATCGGCACTGACGACCTGCGCCAGCTTCTGACCGCCACCACGCAGGCGGGGGCCAAAACTGTTCTGGTCGGTGATGCCTACCAGTTGGCGCCAGTCAAAGCGCGCGGTGGCATGTTCGCTCAACTCTGCAGTGATCTGCCCTGGACGCAGAAGCTGTCCGAAGTGTGGCGGATGTCCGACCCCGACGAACGCCGTGCGTCTCTAGCGCTTCGCGACGGTGAATCGAAAGCGGTTCGCGACGCGCTGGAGTGGTATCGCACCCACGACCGGCTGCACTGCGGCGAGGTGATAACGATGGCGGAGGACGCTCTCGGTGCCTACAGCGCCCAGACCATGTTGGGGCGTGACGCGCTGCTGGTGTGTGGCTCAACCGAGATGGCTGACGCTCTCAATCTTCGTATCCACCGCAGCCGTATCGACCCCAGTTCGACCGCAGTCGTGGTAGCCCGCGGGCAGAGGGTCTCGGTCGGTGATGTGATCATCAGCCGCCGCAACGACAGCACGATCGGCATTCGTCCTGGGTCCCAAAACGCTGAGCAGCAGGCGACAGTGCGCAACGGAAACCGATGGCGGGTGGCCGCCATCGACACCGAACGCAATCTCATTGGTGCCGAACGCCTCGACGACAAAGCCCGTGTCGTCTTCGGCCACGAGTATTTCCGCGAGTATGTCAACCTCGGCTACGCCGTGACCGTGCACTCTGCGCAAGGAGTCACCGCCGATGCCAGTATCGCCGTCTTACGCGAGGACACCAGCCGTAACCTGTTCTACGTCGCCATGACCCGCGGACGCATCGTCAACCACTCCTACATCTACGAACACATAGCCGAGGCAACCGAATTCGGCCATGAATCATCTGCTGGTGCTCACATCGCCCGGCGGGGTGACAGCCGCGAAGCGACCACGCTCGTCCACCGCATTCTCGCCAACGACGAATCGGCGGTCAGCGCCCACGACTACGCGGCACGCGGACTCCATCACGCACTACCTGAACGTGTCCACAACCTCCTCAACAGGCGGGCTTCGGCCTACCACAGACGCCACGAGAGCTACCAGACCCGGCAGGCCGAGCAACGAGCGCGTGACCGCGACATCGCCCAGGCCCGAGACCGGCACCTCAGCAGAAGCCAGCACCGCAGCACGGACTACGGAATTGAACTATGACCGAACGTGCAGCGAACCAATCGTTTCGTGCCCCCGGCTCCGTTGGCCAACCGCTTCTCACGGACGTCGAAGGTCGGCCGTCGCTTCTGTAGGTCGTCGTGACGGTGCCACTGGATCGCCCGCGCGCACTTTGCGTCGGCTTTTCACACCACGTAGTACTTCGAAGCCATCACCCCGCCCGTCCGCCGGCGATCAGAAAAGGGTGGCTGTCCCCGGCAGGTGCAGGTGATAAACCCCAAGTGCGATGATGCGAACGGCGTTGCAGTCAAGCTCATCTCAAGATGAATTGACCACTTCGTGTACCCCGCGCCATTTCGCCGTTGTCCCGAGCCGGATTGGGATAGCGTGCTGGCGGCAATGCCGGGGTCTACTGGGGGACAATTCTGAAGCGGACGAAGGAACGCGGAGCACTGGCAGGCAGGTTAGTGGGTTATCCGTGTTCTAGCTCTAGATCCCGCGATGTGCTGGGGTCTATGTCTTCCAAAGACAGCAACTGCCGTGCGTTTCGGCGGGCTACCAGTAGGGCCTCGGATTGGTCGACCAAGAATTTTGCGCGGAGGCTGGCAGCTGTCGCAGCGTTTGAGAGCATGTCGCTCCGATAACCGGTGAGCTTGATCTCGAGGCGCTCGCTGCGGACCGAGGACGCTAGGCGGTCGGCCTTCGCGGCGACCTCGTGCCATCCGTCGTTTACGTCGAAGTGGACCGGTCGTTGAGTGTCAAGCTCGTCGCAGCTTGGCGTTGGTTCCGACGAGGACTCGTCAGGCCTAGGCGTCAGCTTGGCTAGCCGAAGGAACGTCGTCGCCAACTTGCGGTCATCAGCGGCTTGTTTCCTGTAGTCGCGCGCCCTCTCCATGTGGACATCCGGTTTGCGGCTGGAGACTGCGATGATTTCACTGAGGATCGCGAGGCGGTCGTGGTTCAAGGCGGATTCTTCCATCGCTTCGGCTGCTTGCAGCTGAGCGAACCGGGCTGCCGACGATGCGGTTGGCGTTATCTCAGCTGTCATCTAGTCATTGTGCGTCCCGCGGAGCTTCATGATGCTCCCGAAGGCAAATAATCTTTCTAAACGTCAGATTCGGATGGGGTGGAAATCCGGCAGCACGCAGGCGCCTGATTGACGTGTACGCCTATCAGGCACACAATGGAGGCATGGCTACGAAGTCTGAACGTTTCGCGGTGCGCCTGACCCCTGAGCAGGATGCGCTAATTCGCCATGCTGCCGAGGTCGAGGGGACAGACCTCACCACTTTCACGGTGACCGCGACCATTGCGCACGCGCGTGACGTGCTGGCGGACCGCCGGCACTTCCTGGTCGACGACGCCGCATGGTCCGAGTTCAACGCCTTACTTGACCGGCCGGTCCAGTACAAACCCGCGTTGGCAAAGCTATTCGCCAAGCCGTCGTTATTCGATCCCGAAGCGTGAGCGCTTACACCCTTCCAAGGCCGATCAGCGCCGACGACGACACCGAGGGCTTCGACAGCGGCGAATCCAGCCTCGACGATTACCTGCGGAAAAGGGCGTTAGCTAACCACATCGGTGGAGCGTCCCGGTGTTTCGTCACCTGCCTAGATGGTCGAGTTGTCGGCTACTACGCCATCGCCTCGGGGTCGGTGTCTCATTCCGGATCCAGCGGCAAGTTCCGCCGAAATATGCCCGACCCGATACCTGTGATCCTGTTGTCCCGCCTTGCGATTGATCGTAAACACCAAGGCTGTGGGCTAGGCGAGAACCTGCTGCGCGACGCAATTGCGCGTTGCGTTGAAGTCGCCGACCAGATCGGCGTCCGAGCGATTCTCGTCCACGCGCTTCACGACGAAGCAAAGCGGTTCTACCTCCGCTACCAATTCGAGCCGACACCCACGGACCCCCTCCATCTGATGTTGCTGATCAAAGATGCGAAGGCGAGCGTCGCGGGCTTGGGACAACCGGACCAAGCAAGCCAGCGTCGGGCTTTGATCGAAGACATGGTTGCCGGGGGTGCGGACCGTGACCATCTGGAATCGTTGACCGACGAGCAGTTCAAACGCCTTGTCGCCCTTTCGATGCTCGCGAATGCTGAGCGTTTGCGCGAGCTTGTCCCAGACGGCGCCGAGTCGGCGCTAGCTCTTGCGCGAGAAATCACGGGCTTCGTTGACCGAGAATTGCGGACGGTGACGCTGTCGGACGGTACTGGCGTCATCGTCGGTGACGATAACGATGTGACCGACGATGAGATCCGCGAGGCGTTCGACGGCAACGACTGAAGAAAGCGAAAGCATCGGCTACTTAGGGGAAGGGATCGCGTCCAACGGGGGGCAACGACCCCGACCCCCCGTTGTGCCGAGAGTGTGCCAAGACGCGCAAAAACAGGCGATAGGCCGTCGACGCCGTGAAACGGCTGCGACGCGCTGACCTGCGTTGATCCGCATCCAACACATCAGACGAGACGCCAGAAATACGTCAAAAAACCATTTACACACCAGCGGTCGGCGGTTCGATACCGTCCGCGCCCACTCATAGCTTTCCGGTCTGCGCGAGCGTCACGCCAGGGCGGCCGTCGGCCTCGATTGTCGCGCTGGCGTTACGCTCGCGCCGTGAATGGCGAATCCGTGGAACCGTTTCGCATCGACGTCCCCGACGCGGTCCTGGACGACCTGCGGTCGCGGCTGACGCGCACGCGATGGCCGGACGCCGAATGCGTGGACGACTGGAGCCAGGGCATGCCGCTGGCCTACACCCGCGAGCTGGCCGGCTACTGGGCCGACGAATACGACTGGCGGTCGCGCGAGGCGGCGCTGAACCGCTTCGACCAGTTCACCACCCAAATCGACGGCCTGGATATCCATTTCATCCACCACCGCTCGCCGCACGACGACGCGTTCCCGCTGCTGATCACTCACGGCTGGCCCGGCTCGATCGTGGAGTTCCACAAGGTGATCGAGCCGCTGACCAACCCGGTGTCCGGCAGCGCGCAAGACGCCTTCCACGTGGTCTGCCCGTCGCTGCCGGGATACGGGTTCTCCGGCAAACCGACGCGCACGGGCTGGGGCGTGGAGAAGATCGCCGAGGCATGGGAGACGCTGATGCTGCGCCTGGGCTACGACCGCTACGGGGCACAGGGCGGCAACTGGGGCGCCGCGGTGACCACTCAGATCGGGCGAAACGGGGGCCACTGCGCGGCGATCCACCTCAACATGCCGATCGGGCGGCCGACCCCGGAGTCCCTGAAGAACCCGACCGAAGAAGAGCAGCGGGCGATGGCCGCGCTGACCGAGCACCGCAAGTGGGGCACCGGCTATTCCAAGCAGCAGTCCACCCGCCCTCAGACGTTGGGCTACGGGCTGGCCGATTCGCCGGTGGGGCAGCTGGCGTGGATCGTCGAGAAGTTCTGGGCGTGGGCCGATTGCGACGGCCACCCGGAAAACGTGTTCACCCGTGACGAGCTCCTCGACAACGTGATGGTCTATTGGGTGAGCGACACCGGCGCGTCCTCGGCCCGCCTGTACTGGGAGAGCTTCAAGGTGTTTGGGCAGTTGGACCGTGTTGAATTGCCCACGGGCGTAGCGGCTTTCCCGCACGAGCTGCTGAAGGCGCCAAGAAGCTGGTGTGAGCCGGTCTACAACATCACGCATTGGACGACGATGGAGCGCGGCGGGCACTTCGCCGCATTCGAGCAACCGGCCCTGTTCGTCGACGACGTGCGCACATTCTTCGCGACGGTGCGGGGCTAGACGATCGGCCAACCCCGTCGCGCACGAAACCGCATGTCCCACAGGTAGATCTGATAGCCGAGGATCCAGATCCCGCGCGGTAGGAAGAGATCTGCCAGCCGCAGCGCGGACAGCAGCCACTCGAACCGCCGCTGCTGGCGCCGCGACCAGTCCAACTGCATCAGTGCGCGAAATTCCGGAGCCAGAAACCCCTTCGTCGCAAAGAGATTCAACGGGCCGGCCAAGATGCGCAACGGCCACGGCAGGAAAGCCAGCGACGCCACGCCGCGCAGATGCTCCCGCACCGGAGGGTCGATGCGCAGCTCGTCGAGCGAGCGCTTCCAGTACGCGTCGAACGCCGCCCGGTCGGGCGGCCACATGCCCTCGGGCACCTGCAGAGTGGTGCCCAGCCGCGCGCCGTCGAGATACACGGCCTCGGCGGTGGTGTCATCGAGCGGGCCGTGCAGAAATTCGTGTTGGTCCACGAAATAGCGGTACAGGCACGCGGCCACCCACAGCTGCAACTTGGGGTCGAATGCGTTGTAGGACACCGGGCTTGACGACTTCGAGCGAACCTGCCGGTGCGCGATGTCGACGGCGCCGCGGATCAACGCGCGGTCGGAATCGGTCCCGATGGTGGCGACCGCCAGGTAGGTGCCGGTGGTGCGGGCCCGCTTGAACGGGTGCTTGTAGACGTTGCCGCTGTCCACCGGGCTTTCCAGCACCCCATACCCGACGCCCGGCAAGGACAACTGCATGATCACGTTCGCCGCGGGGAGCAACAGCGCCGCCGGGTTCAGCAGGTCGGCGACCCGGGTCGCGGGCCGCTTCATCATCGCGGACGACGCCATGGCGAAGATGCCCGCGACGACCACCGCGGCGATCAGCACGACGATCACCCACCACATCAGCAGGGGCGAGTCGAACGCGCTCGTCGGTGCGCTCGCCGCGTGGCGCGCCGGCCCGGAGGCCGGGACACCGAATTGGGTGCTCATGGGCTAGGCGTGCCCGTTTTGGGCCGGTTGTAACGTCCGGGTCGTGGTTCACTCGAAAGCATGGCGTCGTCCGCGATGATGAAGCGGCCCGCGACCCGGGTCGCCGACCTGCTGAACCCGGCGGCGCTGTTGCTCC
>NZ_LZJI01000028.1 GCF_001667775.1 Mycobacterium sp. E1747 | reverse complement strand
ATGTTCACCCTGGCCGACCACTTCTTTCAAATGGAACAGGTCGGCAAGGCCGAGGACCCGTTCCTGGAGGGCTACACCTCGCTGGGTTTCCTGGCCGGGCAGACCGAGACGATCACGTTGACCTTGATGGTGACCGGGGTGACCTATCGCTACCCCGGCCTGCTCGCCAAGACAATCGCCACCCTCGACGTACTCTCCCGTGGTAGATCAATGTTTGCCATCGGCGCGGCGTGGTACGAGCGGGAGCACCTGGCGCTAGGTGTCACCTATCCGCCGCTGCGACAACGATTCGAAATGCTCGAAGAGACGGTGCAGATCTGCCAGCAGATGTGGAGCGACAATGACGGCCCGTACCAGGGCCGGCACTACCAGCTGGCCGAGACGATCTGTCAACCACAACCCATCAACCGTCCGCCCGTGCTGATCGGCGGGGACGGCGAAAAGAAGACGCTGCGCCTGGTCGCGCAGTACGCCGACATCTGGAACAGCAACGCCGCAACACCCGATGAGGTGAAGCACAAAGTCGAGGTCCTGAAACGGCATTGCGAGGAGATCGGACGAGACCCCCGCGAGATCCGCAAGACCCTCATGCTCGGTCCACAGTTCGACCCGTTCGGCGATCCCACCGCATTTATGAATGCAATGCAGGGCTTCGCCGAGGCAGGCATTGAATTGATCAATATTGCTGCCCTGCCGGGAAATCCCGATCCGATCGGGTTCGTCGGCCGCCTCGGCGACGAGGTGATCCCCAAACTGGCTTTGCTGGCCTGACTAGGCGCTGATCCGCGCCTGCCGCCACCCGACCCCCAACAACAGGAATCCCTATGCGCTACATAAAGCTTGGAACTACCGGTTTGGATGTCTCACCGATCGCCATCGGCGCGATGACATACGGCCAGCCCAATCGCGGGTATCCCGTCTGGTCACTGGACGAGGAAACCAGTAGGCCGCTCATCAAGCACGCCGTCGAGACAGGCATCAACTTTTTTGACACCGCCAACGGATACTCGCTGGGCAGCAGCGAGGAGATCCTCGGTCGCGCCCTCAAAGACTTCGCCGACCGCGACGA
>NZ_LZJI01000027.1 GCF_001667775.1 Mycobacterium sp. E1747 | reverse complement strand
GACCGAGGATCGAGCGGACCGCGATGTTCTCCGAGAATCCTTCGGCGCCGGGCCGCAGCGCGCAGATGCCGCGCACCACCACCTCCACCCGAACGTCGGCCCGCGACGCCCGGTAAAGCGCGTCGATGACCTGTTCGTCGACAAGCGCGTTCATCTTGAGCCGGATTCGGCCACCACCGTGTTCGCGGTGCGCGGCGATCTCGCGCTCGACGCGTTCGATGATGCCCGTGCGGATGCCGTGCGGGGCGACCAACAGGTTGCGGTAGGAGACCTTGCGCGAGTAGCCGGTCAGCGAATTGAAGAGGTCGGTCAGGTCGGCCCCGATTTCGGGAGACGCCGTCAGCAGTCCGACGTCCTCGTAGAGTCGCGCCGTCTTTCCGTTGTAGTTGCCGGTGCCGATGTGGCAGTAACGCCGGATCGCCGAACCCTCGCGACGGACGACGAGGCAGGTCTTGCAGTGTGTCTTGAGTCCGACGTACCCGTAGACGACGTGCACGCCCGCCTGCTCCAGCGTTCGCGCCCAGCGGATGTTGGCCTGCTCGTCGAAACGCGCCTTGATCTCGACCAGCGCCACCACTTGCTTGCCGGCCTCGGCCGCAGCGATGAGCGCCCGAACGATCGGCGAATCACCGCTTGTGCGGTACAGCGTCTGCTTGATCGCCAGCACATTCGGGTCGGCGGCCGCCAGCTCGATGAATCGCTGCACGCTGGTCGAGAACGACTCATACGGATGATGAAGCAGCACATCGCCTTCGCGCAGCGTCGCGAAAATGCTTCTCGGCGTCTCGCGGTCGACGAAGGCGGGGCTGGTGGCGGGGACGAAAGCCGGGTCCTTGAGCGCCGGCCGGTCGACGCTGTAGATCTGCCACAACGACGACAGGTCGAGAAGGCCAGGCACCTCGATGACGTCACCCGGGTTGACGTCGAGTTCGCGCAGCAGCAATTCCAGCATGCTCTCGGTCATGTCGTTGGCGACCTCGAGACGCACCGGCGACCCGAACCGCCTGCGGGCCAACTCCCGCTCCAGCGCCTGCAGGAGGTCCTCGTCGCGGTCCTCCTCAACCTCGTAGTCGGCGTTGCGGGTGATGCGGAACGCGTGATGCTGAACGATATCCATGCCCGGGAACAGCACCGGCAGGAAGGCCGCGATCAGCTCTTCCATTGGCAGATAGCGGATTACGGTCGCCCCTTCGCCATCGTCTGGATGTCCGGGGCCGCGCAGTTCGACGAATCGATCCACGTTGTTGGGCACCTTCACCCGCGCGAAATGCTGGCCGCCCTCCTCGGGTTGGCGCACCATGACCGCCAGGTTCAGGCTCAATCCACTGACGAAGGGGAAGGGGTGCGCGGGGTCGACCGCGAGCGGAGTCAGCACGGGAAAGACTTGTTCGTGGAAATAGGTCGACAGTTCGTCGCGCTCACCCTGATCCAAATCGGCCCACGTGACTATATGTATGCCTTCCTCGGCGAGCGCCGGTCGCACCGAATCGAGGAACACCCGCGCGTGCCGGGTCGCGATCCGTTGAGTCTGCTCACCGATGAGCGCCAGTTGCTCGCGCGGCGTGAGTCCGTCTGCGGAGCGAACCGACAGCCCCATCTCGTCGCGGCGCTTGAGGCCGGCGACGCGGACCATGTAGAACTCATCGAGGTTGGACGCGAAGATGGCCAGGAACTTGGCCCGCTCCAACAATGGCAACGAGTTGTCGTCGGCCAGCGCCAGCACACGCGCGTTGAAGTCGAGCCAGCTCAGCTCGCGGTTGAGGTAGCGGTCCTCCGGCAGGTCGGTGATGGCGGACGGCGTCGCGGCGGGCGGCGCTGCCACGGCCGAGTCGCCTTGATGCCACAAGTTCTGGTCGGGGCGTGCCTCAGCTTCGGTTTCAGTCACCCTGCGATCATTGCTCATCACTCGCCGATGCTGCTAGCGCTCGACGGACATCCATTCCCCGTTGGGACGACGTTCACCGCGACGACAGGTTCGCCGGGTCGCGGCCGATGTCACTGGTGGGCGAGGGCCCGGGCGGTCGCCGCGCCCACGCCGAGGCGGCGCGCGGCGGCGAGGTCGTCGGGGGTGTCGACGTCGCAACGCAACCCCGGCCACGCCCCGGTCAGTTCGATCGCGCCCGAACGTCGATGCCGCGCCGACGAATCGGCGCCGAACTGCGGGTCGAGCCGCGCGCCGAAGGCGAACAGGGCGGCGGTTCCCGTCGCCAGCCGGTCGGCGACGAAGCTGCGGCGGTGCTGCCGCGCGACGGCGATGGCCTCGGCGAGCTCTTGCGTCTGAAGTGCCGGCAAATCGCCTTGCAGCACAACGATATTGGGGAAGAATCCGCCCACCGCCCGTTCCGCGGTGGCGATCGCGTTGTTCAGCGGGTCGCCGTGGCCCTCGGGGGTCGGGTCGGCAAGCACCTGCGCCCCCAGCTCCGTCGCCGCCGCGGCCGCAGCTTCGTCGGGCGTGACGACGGTGATGGAGCCCATCGCGTCAACGCGTCCCGCGGCGGTCAGGGTGTCGATCAGCATGGCGAGCACCACGCCTTCCCGGGTGCGCGCCGAAAAAACCGGGGCCAGCCTGGTCTTGGCCGCGGCCAACCGCTTGACGGCGACAATCAGGGCAACGTCCTTGCCCGCGTCGTCGGCTTGTATGCCGCTCATGAGATCTCATCCTGCCAGCGACCGTCGACGGCGGACGCGCTAGCTCGCGTGACGTCCGCTGATCTAGGGTGTAGCGGCTGCAACACGCTGAGAGGACAGACGGGGGTGGTGGATGACCGGCTCGAAGGGCGCCGTCGCGGTCATGGGTGCTGGGGCGTGGGGCACGGCGTTGGCCAAGGTGCTCGTCGAGGCCGGGGAGCCGGGATCCGAGGTCACGCTGTGGGCGCGCCGGTCTGACGTCGCCGACCAGATCAACGCCATCCGGTCCAACCCCGACTACCTGCCGGGCACCGAGTTGCCGGCGGGCCTCCGTGCGACCGCCGACGCGGCCGAGGCGCTCGCCGGTGCTTCGACGGTGCTGTTGGGAGTGCCCGCGCAAACGATGCGCGCCAACCTCGAAGGATGGGCGCCGCTGGTGCCCGACGGCGCCACCCTGGTCAGCCTCGCCAAGGGCATCGAGCTGGGCACCCTGATGCGGATGAGTCAGGTCATCGTGTCGGTGACGGGGGTGGACCCGGCTCAGGTCGCGGTGGTTTCGGGGCCGAACCTGGCCAGCGAGATCGCCGACTGTCAGCCCGCCGCCACGGTCGTCGCGTGCAGCGACTCCGGTCGCGCCGTCGCGCTGCAGCGCATGCTCAACACCGGGTACTTCCGCCCCTACACCAATAGTGATGTCGTCGGCACCGAGATAGGCGGGGCGTGCAAGAACGTCATCGCGCTCGCGTGCGGCATGGCGGCCGGCGTCGGGCTGGGGGAGAACACAGCGGCGGCGATCATCACCCGCGGCCTGGCCGAGATCATCCGGTTGGGGATCGCGCTCGGCGCCAAGGGCGCCACGCTGGCAGGGCTGGCCGGGGTGGGCGACCTGGTGGCGACGTGCACGTCGCCGCAGTCGCGCAACCGGTCCTTCGGCGAACGCCTGGGGCGCGGCGGGACGATGGAGTCGGCCATGCAGGCCGGCGGCGGCCACGTCGTCGAGGGTGTGACGTCGTGCGAGTCGGTGCTGGCGCTCGCGTCCAGTTACGACGTCGAGATGCCGCTTACTGATGCGGTGCACCGGGTCTGCCACAAGGGGCTGTCGGTGGACGAGGCGATGGCGCTGCTGCTCGGCCGCCGGACCAAGCCCGAGTGACCGCGATGGAAACCGCGGCCAGCGGCGCCGCCCGGCCCGAACGCCGCGCAACCGGTAGCCTCTTTAGGTTGTGAGTGCCAGCGGAAACCGCGTGCGCGTCGCTGTCGTCTTCGGGGGGCGCAGCAACGAGCACGCCATCTCGTGCGTGTCCGCGGGCAGCATCCTGCGCAACCTGGACCCCCAGCGGTTCGAAGTGCTGGCGATCGGCATCACCCCGGAGGGGTCGTGGGTGCTCACCGACGGCGATCCGGACGCGCTGGCCATCAGCAACCGGCAGCTGCCCGAGGTGACCTCGCAGTCGGGCACCGAACTGGCCCTGCCGGCCGATCCGCGCCGCCGCGGCCAACTGGTCGCCCTTTCGCCCGGCGCCGGCGAGGTCCTGGCGTCCGTCGACGTGGTGTTTCCGGTGCTACACGGGCCATACGGGGAGGACGGCACGCTGCAGGGCCTGCTGGAACTGGCCGGGGTGCCCTATGTCGGGGCCGGCGTGCTGGCCAGCGCGGCGGGCATGGACAAGGAGTTCACCAAAAAGTTGTTCGCCGCCGAAGGCCTGCCGGTCGGCGCCTACGTGGTGCTGCGCCCGTCGCGGTCGACCCTGCGGCCCGAGGAGCGCGAGCGGCTCGGCCTGCCGGTGTTCGTCAAACCCGCGCGGGGCGGCTCGTCGATCGGGGTCACCCGGGTGTCGAGCTGGGACGACCTGTCCGCCGCCGTCGCGGCCGCGCGCCGGCACGACCCGAAGGTGATTGTGGAGGCGGCGATCACCGGCCGCGAGCTGGAGTGCGGTGTGCTCGAAATGCCCGACGGCACAATCGAAGCCAGCACGGTGGGGGAGATCCGCGTGGCGGGGGTGCGTGGACGCGAGGATTCGTTCTACGACTTCGCCACGAAATATCTTGACGATGCGGCCGAATTGGACGTGCCGGCCAAGGTGGATGACGACATCGCCGACGCCATAAGGAATCTGGCGGTTCGGGCGTTCAAGGCCATCGACTGTCAGGGGCTGGCCCGGGTCGATTTCTTCCTCACCGACGACGGGCCCGTGCTCAACGAGATCAATACGATGCCCGGGTTCACCACCATCTCGATGTACCCGAGGATGTGGGCGGCCTGCGGCGTGGACTATGCCACCCTGCTCGCGACCATGGTGGAAACGGCGTTGGCCCGGGGCGTGGGTTTGCGCTAGCCGGGCGCGGCGGGTCGCCACCAGCCAGCTAGCGGGCGGGCGCCGGGTTGATCGGCACCGCCGCAACGGTGCGGTCGATCAGTTCCGAGAGCTGCTGGATCGGCGTCGGTCCCGATCCGGACGCTAGCGTGAGCGCGACGTACACCGGCCGGTCCACCGTGTACCAGGTCGACCTGCCCGCGTCGCCGGCGGACTGCTGTTCGGGATGCACCTCGAACCACTGCACCCGGTCGACGACCTGGATCGGCGAGCCCACCACAAACTCGGCGGGGCGGTCGAGCCCGCAGCGCAGCACCACGGGCTCGCTGTCCGGTCCGGCGCGCCACGCGGCCGCGCCCTGGGGCGCCGGCTGCGCCAGGGGCGCGCGTTGATACTCGCCGAGCCGCTGCGGTAGCGCCCCGGCCAGCGCCCGGCATGCGGCGCTGTCGGCCTGGGGCGCCGGGGCCGCGGGCACGGCTACCGGTTGCGGCGGCGCCTCGCGGTTGGCCGCGATCGCCAGGATCACCCCGATCGCGACGACGGCCAGGGCGACCGCGGCGATGATCAGCGCCCGCGGGGGCCCCTCATCGACGGCGGGTCGGGTATCGGGGTGGGTCGTCACCGCCCGCGCACCTCCTATCTCGGGCCGCGAGCGGTCCGCATCGTGACGGGGCTTTAAACTGGCGCGGGCCGCTCGCGCGGGCAGTAACCCAACTTACCGCAGGTCGGCGGCCGGATAGCGGCCCGCAGGGGTGGGGACGTCCCCGGAGGAGGTGGCGTGGGCGACGACGGATCGAATTCCACACTGCAGCAGCTCGGTGAGTTCGCGGTCATCGATCGGTTGGTGCGTGGTCGCCGGCAGCCGGCCGCGGTGGCGGTCGGGCCGGGCGACGACGCGGCGGTGATCCAAGCCAGGGACGGCCGCATCACGGTGTCGACCGACATGCTGGTGCAAGACCGGCACTTTCGGCTGGACTGGTCGACCCCGCACGACGTCGGCCGCAAGGCCATCGCACAGAACGCCGCGGACATCGAGGCGATGGGCGCGCGGCCCACGGCCTTCGTGGTCGCCTTCGGCGCCCCGGGCGACACGCCGACCGCCAGCGTCGACGCGCTCGTCGGCGGGATGTGGGACGAGGCGCACCGGATCGGCGCGGGCATCGCCGGCGGCGATCTCGTCGGCTGCCCGCAGTGGGTGGTCTCCGTGACCGTGCTGGGGGACCTGGACGGCCGCGCGCCGGTGTTGCGGTCTGGCGCCAAGGCGGGATCGGTGATCGCGGTCGCTGGAGAGCTGGGCCGCTCGGCGGCCGGGCTTGCGTTGTTCGGCAAGGGGATTGAGGGTTTCGACTCGCTGCGCCGCCAGCACCTGGTGCCCCAGCCGCCCTACGGTCAGGGTGTGGCGGCGGCGGCCGGGGGAGCGCAGGCGATGATCGACGTCTCCGACGGCCTGGTCGCCGACCTCCGGCACGTCGCCGAGGCGTCCGGCGTGGCGATGGATCTGTCGACCGCGGCGCTGGCTGCGGATCACGACGCGCTGACCGCCGCGGGCAGCGCGGTGGGCGCCGATCCGTGGTCGTGGGTGCTGGGCGGCGGTGAAGACCACGCCCTGGTGGCCTGTTTCGCCGGGCCGGCGCCGGCCGGGTGGCGAATCATCGGGCGGGTTCTCGACGGCAAGGCCGACGTGCTCGTCGACGGACAACCCTGGACCGGCTACGCGGGCTGGCAGTCATATGACGGTTAGGGTGACGCGGTGAGCGTCGATGCTACGAAAGGACCCGCAATGACGGCGCGGCCGTTGAGCGAACTCGTCGAGCGGGGCTGGGCCGCCGCGCTGGAACCGGTGGCGGATCAGGTGGCCGCCATGGGTCAGTTCCTGCGCGCCGAGATCGCCGCCGGGCGCAGGTACCTCCCAGCGGGTCAGAATGTGCTGCGCGCCTTCACCTTTCCGTTCGACGAGGTCCGAGTGCTGATCGTCGGGCAAGACCCGTACCCGACGCCGGGACACGCCGTGGGACTGAGCTTTTCGGTGGCCCCCGACGTGCGTCCGCTGCCGCGCAGCCTGGCCAATATCTTCGACGAATACTCCGCCGACCTCGGTCATCCGCAGCCGGTGTGCGGTGACCTGACGCCGTGGGCTCAGCGCGGGGTGATGCTGCTGAACAGGGTGCTCACCGTGCGGCCGAGCAATCCGGCCTCGCACCGGGGCAAGGGCTGGGAAGCGGTGACCGAGTGCGCGATCCGCGCGCTGGCCGCACGCTCGCAGCCGTTGGTGGCGATCCTGTGGGGGCGCGACGCCGCCACGCTCAAACCGATTCTGGCCGAAGGGAATTGCGTGGCCATCGAGTCCCCGCATCCGTCACCGCTCTCGGCTTCTCGGGGGTTCTTCGGGTCGCGTCCGTTCAGCCGTGCCAACGAACTGTTGACGGGAATGGGTGCCGACCCCATCGATTGGAGGCTGCCGTGACCGAGATGACGGCATTGAGGGCGCACCGCCGGGGTGGCCCCGAGCAGTTGGTCGTCGAGCCGGCGCCCGTACCGGTTCCCGCCGCGGGCGAAATCCTGGTGGCCGTCCACGCCGCGGCGATCACATTCGACGAGTTGACCTGGGACGAGACCTGGACCCGAGACGGCGTCAGCCGCACACCGGTGATCCCGTCGCACGAAGCGTCGGGTGTCGTCCGCGAGGTGGCCGCCGACGTGGCGGATTTCGCGCCCGGCGACGAAGTGTACGGACTGATCCCGTTCGACCGCGATGGCGCCGCGGCCGAATTCGTCTGTGTCCCCGCGGGCGATCTCGCCACCAAGCCGTCGACGGTGCCGCACGTCGTTGCCGCCGCGCTGCCGCTGGCCGGCCTGACCGCCCTGCAGGCGCTGGTCGACCACGCGGGCGTGCAGGCCGGCGAGAACGTGCTGGTGCACGGCGGCGCGGGCGGCGTGGGCACCCTGACGGTTCAGCTGGCCGCGATGCTGGGCGCGCGCGTCACCGCCACGGTCCGCAGCGGTGCCGGCGACCTCGTCCGCGGGCATGGCGCCACCCGCGTGATCGACGTCCGCACCGAGACATTCGACGACGCGGTCTACGACGTCGTGATCGACACCGTCGGCGGTGAGACGTTGGACCGGTCGTTTCCGGTGCTGCGCCGGGGCGGCCGGCTGGTCACCCTTTCGGCGCCCCCGCCGCCGGGCAGGGCCGACGAATACGGTGTCACGGCAACCTTTTTCATCGTCACACCGAACCGCGACCAGCTCAGGGAACTCGCCTCGCTGGTCGACGGCGGGCGGTTGCGCGTCGACATCGCCGAGACCTTCCCGCTTGAGCGGGGTCGCGAGGCGTTCGAAAGCGGCCGGCGCCCGGGCCATCGCCCCGGCAAGACGGTCATCGTCGTCCGCGATTAGCGCGGTTCCTGTTTCCAAACTCACGGCTGCTTTGAATATCTTGTGTCACTTTGGTTTCAGTGGTCACAATGTGGGGTTTTCTGTCGGTGGGTGTTTCTAGGGTTTGGGGCATGGGTGTCAGTAGTCGTGAGGAGATCGTCGGGGTCATCGACGCGCTCGACGACGACGCTGAAAGCTTGTGTGAGTTGTCTTTTGACGTCCTGACCATCCCGGAGCGGCTGCGCGCCTTGGAGCGGGTGGAACGCGTGGCACGCATGTTGCGCACCCCGCAGCACGCGTTGATCAACCAGTTGTCGGCGCAGGCCAGTGCCCAAGAGTTGGGCGGTTCGTTGCGGGTGGGGTTGGCCGAGCGGTTGCGGATCACCAAGGCCGAGGCCGGCCGGCGCATCGGGGACGCCGCCGAGCTTGGGCCGCGGCGGGCGTTGACCGGTGAGCCGTTGGCGCCGGTGTTGAGTGCGACCGCGGCCGGTCAGCGCGCGGGGTTGATCGGTGATGGGCACGTCAAGGTGATTCGCGGCTTTTTTGCTCAGCTGCCGGTCGGGGTGGATGTGTTGACGCGGCAGGCCGCCGAGGCCGACCTGGCCGGTAAGGCCACCGGATATCGCCCCGATGAATTAGCCACCTACGCAAGGCGGCTCATGGATTGGTTGCACCCCGACGGCGACTTCAGCGATGCTGAGCGGGCCCGCAAGCGCGGCATCATGTTGGGGGCTCAGGACGGTGACGGCATGGCGCGCCTGAGTGGCCTGGTCACCCCGGAGCTGCGGGCTGCCATCGAGGCCATGCTGGCCAAGCTGGCCGCCCCGGGAGTGTGCAATCCCGACGACGAGACCCCGGTGGTCGACGCGGCCCCCGATGAGGATGCGGTGCGCCGCGACACCCGCAGCCAGGCCCAGCGCAACCATGACGCCTTCCTCGCCGGGCTGCGCGGCCTGTTGGCCTGCGGCGATCTGGGCCAGCACAACGGGCTACCGGTGTCGATCGTGGTGACGACCACGTTGCAGGATTTGGAGGCCGCCGCCGGTAAGGCGTTGACCGCCGGCGGCACGCTGGTGCCGATGTCGGATGTGATCCGTTGGGCCGCCCACGCCCACCACTATTTGGCGATCTTCGACAAGGGCAGGTCGCTGGCGCTGTATCACACCAAGCGACTGGCTTCCCCGGCGCAGCGAATCATGTTGTATGCCAAGGACCGCGGTTGCACGCGACCGGGGTGCGATGCGCCGGCCTACCACAGCCAAGTCCACCACGTGCGCGGCTGGCAAACCACCGGCCGCACCGACATCGACGACCTCACCTTGGCCTGCGGGCCCGACAACCGGCTCGCCGAAACCGGCTGGACCACCCGCACCAACGCCCGCGGCGAAACCGAATGGATCCCCCCGCCCCACCTCGACCGCGGCCAGCCTCGTACCAACACCTACCACCACCCCGAACGATTCCTCCGCGACACCGACGACGACGAACCCGGCTGACATAACGACCCGTTTCGCCCCGCCAGCCCTGGGTTCACGATCGCCGCTGGCGCCGCTGACAGCATGAACGTATGTATGACTGGGAAGACACCATCCGAGAGCGGGGCCGCAGCTTGTCCTGGTTGGACGACCACACCGCCGCCGAGAACCTCACCTTGACGCACGTGTCGTCGAACCGCGGCCAGGTCTCGACCACCGATCGCTCGGCAGCCCTGACGACCGGGTGCTCGATCAGGTCGAGCGCGGAGAGTTCCTGTTCGTTCTGCGACGCTGTCTCAACGGGGTCGCCAGGGCATGCGCTGCTGTTCCGACATGCTTCCCAAAGTGATTGTGGTACAAGGTAAATCGTTCGTAGATTTGTTCAGGACGCAAGCTGTAAGGCGGGCGCGACGCCTCGCGGGACGCCCGTCGAGCCAGCGGCGTTCACGCGGTCAGAACTTCAAATGCCGGCTGACGTCGCCGACCTGGTCGACGAACATGGTGCGGCTGTCGAACCGCCAGGCGCCCTCGACCCGCTGGAAGGTGTCCTTGTAGTGCCCGGTCACGATCACCTGCAGCGGCAGGTCGGGCGTGGCCTGGGTGATGCAGTAGTACGACGTGCTGTGGGCGGTCCCCGCGGCCTCGTCGATGTGCAGCTGCACATTGGTGGTGTTGTGCTTGGTCTTGGGCGTGCCGTCTTCGTAGATGCGCGTGGTCATCTCATACATCTCGCGCACCCGGGCGGCACCGGCGAACACCGTCTGCGGCGGGCCGTTCTCCACGCCGCAGATGCGGCCGTGCTCGAAGAGCCGGGCGACCCCGTCCAGGTCACCACCGTCGAGAAGCTCGGCGTACGTGTAGATCAGGTTCGTGATTTCTGTTGCGCTGTCACTCATGTGGACCACCCGCCGCACCCATTGCCTCCGCTTCCGCGAACAATGGTGGCAGAACCGGTCGAATTTACATAGAACCGACCATTACTCTTGATCGCCGTGACCCAACCTTGGACGCCGAGCCGGCTCGGCAACCTGACCGGCAAGCGAGT
Organism: Mycobacterium sp. E1747; assembly: GCF_001667775.1. Classification (GTDB taxonomy): domain Bacteria; phylum Actinomycetota; class Actinomycetes; order Mycobacteriales; family Mycobacteriaceae; genus Mycobacterium. The sequence continues at coordinate 8,636 of NZ_LZJI01000027.1, read as the reverse complement.
CGTCGTGACCGGAGCGACCAACGGCGTCGGGCTTGGCACCGCCCGCGCACTGGCCAAGGCCGGCGCACACGTGATCCTGGCGGTGCGCAACACCGAGCTGGGCGAGCGCCGCGCAACCGAAATTTCCGCAATGGGCGGCTCGACCACGGTGGCCAGGGTCGACCTGGCCGACCAGTCCTCGGTGCGCGCCTTCGCCGGTTCGATCGCCGACGACATCGACATCCCGATCAACCACGCCGGCGCCCTGACCGACCGCCGCAGCCTGGTGGCGTTCGCCGAGCACGAGACCGGCACGAAGCTGGAGGTGTAGCGATGGGGGAACTCGACAACAAGGTCGCCGTCATCACCGGCGCCGCGCGCGGTCAGGGCCGCAGTCACGCGGTGGCCTTCGCCGAACAGGGCGCCGACATCATCGCCGTGGACATCTGCACCGACATCGCCGCGATTCCCTACCCGCTGGGCACCAAATCGGATCTCGACGAGACCGCGCGGCTGGTTGAAGCCGCCGGCCGCCGGGTGGCGCCCGTCGTCGCCGACGTTCGCGACCTGCCGCAACTGGAGGCCGCGGTGCAAACCGGAATCGACGACCTCGGGGAGGTGGACATCGTCGTCGCCAACGCCGGGGTGGTGGCGATCGGTGACCCGGAAGCCCACTCCCAACCGGTGTTCAACACGATCGTCGACACCAACCTCAAGGGGGTGTGGCACACGTTGCTGGCGACGGTGCCATCGATCGTCCGCAAGGGCCAGGGCGGGTCGATCGTGCTGGTCAGCTCGTCGCAGGGGCTGACCGGCCGGGGCGGCGACGGCAGCGCGGCGATGTTCGCCTACGCCGCGTCCAAGCACGGCGTGGTGGGGTTGATGCGGTCAGCGGCCAACGCCTACGCGCCACACAAGATCCGGGTCAACTCGGTACACCCGAGCGGCGTCATGACGCCGATGATCCTCAACGACTTCGTGGTCAACCGGATGCTGGAGAACCCCAACCCGGCCGTCTCGCAGATGCTGCTACCCGACGTGCCGCTGGTCGAAGCGCAGGACGTGACCGAAGCGGTGCTGTGGCTGGTCGGTCCCCGTGCCCGCTACGTGACGGGCGTGTCGATACCCGTCGACGCCGGGCACACCGTGATGTAGCCCCGGACTAGCCCGACGGGGCCGACCCGCGGCGCCCGGTCCCCCAGCTTCGCGGGGGTACCCGCAACGCCGCGCTTGCGATCGCCCCTAGCCCCGGGCGACCTTGCCGGCCTTGATGCAGGACGTGCAGGCGTTGAGGCGCTGCTTGTTGCCGCCCGGGCGGGTGACAACGTGCACGGTCTGGACGTTGGGGTCCCACCGGCGGCTGGTGCGGCGGTGGGAGTGCGACACCGACTTGCCGAAGCCGGGGCCTTTCCCGCAGATGTCGCACACAGCGGCCATTGTTCAAGCTCCTCAAATCTCGGGGGTCCGGCTCGGCGGTCTGACACGGGGCCGGGAAAGCCCGGGCCGACCCGGGCCCAACCAGGATACCGACTCCGGTGGCAACCACCAAAACGATCACCGCCGCTGTCGCCCCGTCTGGCTAGGCTCAATGGGCCGGATCGCCCCGCCGGACGGGTGGTGGTCACGGGCAGCCGGCGCCGGGGTCGCCGGGCTACGCTGGCGCCCACCGGGGGCCTGGTTGTGGAGGAGGTGACTGGCACTGGGAACGTCGGAACGTCTGCTCGACGCGATCACCCTGCGGGACTGGGCGCACACCGCCGTCAGCGATCTCATCACCCACATCGACGAGATCAACCGGCTCAACGTGTTCCCGGTCGCCGACTCCGATACCGGCGCCAACATGCTGTTCACCATGCGTTCGGCACTGGCCGAGGCCAATGCCGGGGTGAATGCCGAGGGTGGCTCGGCCTGCGTTGCCCGGGCCGCGGCCGCGATGTCGGCCGGTGCGCTCAACGGCGCGCGCGGAAATTCCGGCGTGATCCTGTCGCAGATTCTGCGCGGAATCGCCGACGTCACCGCCGCTGCGGCGGCCGATTCCGGCGGTGAGCTGCCCCATATCGATGCCGCCATCCTCGGGGAGTCGTTGCGGCGCGGCGTCGACCTGGTCATCGCGTCGATGGGCGGGCAGGAGATCCCGGGGACCATTGTCTCGGTGCTGCGGGCGGCGGCCGACGCCGTCGGGGAGTGCGCCCGGGCCGGGGAGGGGCTCACCGCGGCGATCACCGCCGCCGGCGACGCGGCGGTCGTCGCGCTGGAGAAGACGACCGAGCAGCTCGACGTGCTGGCCGACGCCGGCGCCGTGGACGCGGGCGGCCGGGGCCTGCTGGTGCTGCTGGACGCCCTGCGCACCACCGTCACCGGTCAGACGCCCGCCCGAACCGTGTACGAGCTGTCGCCGCGGGCGCCGCAACCGGACGGCGCCGCCGAGCGCCCCGCGCCGCAATTCGAGGTGATGTACCGCTTGGACGGCTGCGATGCGGCCGCCGCCGACGCGCTGCGGGACCGGCTCGGGGAGCTGGGCGATTCCGTGGGCATCGCGGCCGCGACGGCGTCGGCCGGGCGCACATACTCGGTCCATGTGCACACCGACGACGCGGGCGCCGCGGTCGAGGCGGGGATCGCGGCGGGGCGATTGAGCCGCATCGTGATTTCGGCGTTGAGCTCGGGCGCCGCCGGCCAGCCGGTCGGCGGCTGGACGCGGGAGCGGGCAGTGCTGGCGGTCGTCGACGGCGACGGCGCCGCGGAGCTGTTCGGCGGCGAGGGGGCCTGCGTGCTGCAGCGCGATCCGGCCGCGGGCGACCCGGTGAACATCAGCGCCCACCAGCTGATGCGCGCGGTGATCGACACCGGCGCCGCACAGGTGATGGTGCTGCCCAATGGCTACGTGCCCGCCGAGGAGTTGGTCGCGGGGTGCACCGCGGCCATCGGCTGGGGGATCGACGTGGTGCCGATCCCGACGGCGTCGATGGTGCAGGGGCTGGCCGCGCTGGCCGTGCACGAAACGGGGCGGCAGGCGGTGGACGACGGCTACACCATGGCCCGCGCCGCCGGTGCGGCCCGGCACGCGTCGGTGCGCATCGCGACCGAAAGCGCGTTGACCTGGGCCGGCCGCTGCCAGCCGGGCGACGGGCTGGGCATCGCGGGCGACGAGGTGCTCATCGTCGCGGCGGACGCGATCGCGGCGGCCATCGGCCTGCTGGATCTGTTGCTGGCCTCCGGCGGGGACCTGGTGACGGTGCTGGTCGGCGCCGGCATCGAATCGGACGACGACGTCGCGGCCGTGGACGACGTCCTGCAAAAGCACATGCACGACCATCACCCCGGCACCGAGCTGGTTACCTACCGCACAGGCCATCGCGGTGACGCGCTGTTGATCGGGGTCGAGTAGCCGTGGCGTCGCTGGGCGACCGGCTGGATTTTGTGGTGGGGGCCAAGGCCGCTGATCAGCTCGACGAGGAATTGGGCATCCGTACCGTCGACGACCTGCTGCGCCATTACCCGCGCAGCTACACCGAGGGTGCGACCCGGTGGGATACCGACGACCAGCGCCCAACGGCCGGCGAGCACATCACCATCGTCGACACGATCACCGAAACCAAGACGTGGCCGATGAAGAAGACCCCGAAGAAGCTCTGCCACCGCATCACCCTCGGCGCCGGCCGCAACAAGGTGACCGCGACGTTCTTCAACGCGAACTATCTGAAAAAGGACCTGACCGAGGGCACCAAGGTGATGCTGTCCGGGGAGGTCGGGTTCTTCAAGAACGTCATGCAGCTGACGCACCCGGCCTTCCTCATCCTCGATTCCCCCGACGGCAAGAACCGCGGCACCAGCTCGCTGAAGAACATCGCGATCGCCTCGCAGGCCACCACCGGCGAGGTGCAGATGGCGGCGTTCGAGCGGGCCTTCTTCCCGATCTATCCGGCGACCACCAAGGTGCAGAGCTGGGACATCTTCAGGTGCGTGCGCCTGGTGCTCGACGTCCTGGATCCGGTGGACGACCCGTTGCCCGCCGACCTGTGCGCTCGCCACGGCCTGGTCTCCGAGGACCGGGCGTTGCGCGACATCCACCTGGCCGAAGACCAGGCGGCGCGGCGGCGAGCGCGGGAGCGGCTGACGTTCGACGAGGCCGTGGGGCTGCAGTGGGCGCTGGTCACTCGGCGGCACAGCGAGCTGTCGGAATCGGGGCCTCCGGCGCCGCCGCGCACCGACGGCCTGTCCGCGGAACTGTTGCGGCGCCTGCCGTTCGAGCTGACCGCCGGGCAGCGCGAGGTGCTCGACGTGTTCGCCGAGGAGCTCTCGGCCACCCGGCCGATGAACCGCCTGCTCCAGGGTGAGGTCGGTTCCGGCAAGACGATCATCGCGGTGCTGGCGATGCTGCAACTGGTGGACGCGGGTTACCAGTGTGCGCTGCTGGCTCCAACGGAAGTCCTTGCCGCCCAACATCTTAGATCCATCAACGACGTGCTCGGCCCCTTGGGGATGGCCGGTCAGCTCGGTGGGGCGGACAGCGAAGGCGGGGTGGCCACCCGGGTGGCCCTGCTCACCGGTTCCATGACGGCGGCGCAGAAGAAGCAAGTCCGCGACGAGGTGGCGAGCGGCCAGGCCGGGATCGTCGTGGGCACCCACGCGCTGCTGCAGGACGCGGTGGAATTCCACAACCTGGGCATGGTGGTGGTCGACGAGCAACACCGGTTCGGGGTCGAACAGCGAGATCAGTTGCGGGCCAAGGCTCGTCCCGGTGTCACCCCGCACCTGCTGGTGATGACGGCGACGCCGATCCCGCGCACCGTCGCGCTGACCGTATACGGCGACCTGGAAACCTCCACGCTGCGCGAACTGCCGCGCGGACGCCAGCCGATCACCAGCAACGTCATCTTCGTCAGGGACAAGCCCGCGTGGCTCGAGCGCGCCTGGCGGCGCATCACCGAAGAGGTCGCCGCGGGCCGGCAGGCCTATGTCGTGGCGCCCCGGATCGACGAGACCGACGAGCCGGAGAAACCGGAGCAGGACGCCAGGCCGACGGAGACCGCCGAGGGGCTGTACGCGCGGCTGCGCGCAGGCGAGCTGGCGAACGTGCGACTGGGACTGATGCACGGTCGGTTGTCCGCCGAGGACAAGGACGCCGCGATGGCGGCGTTTCGCGCCGGTGAGACCGACGTGCTGGTGTGCACCACGGTGATCGAGGTGGGAGTGGACGTCCCCAACGCCACGGTGATGCTGGTGATGGATGCCGACCGCTTCGGCATCAGCCAGCTGCATCAGCTGCGCGGCCGCATCGGCCGCGGTCGGCACCCGAGCTTGTGCCTGCTGGCCACCTGGGTCTCGCCGGGGTCGCCGGCGGGGCGTCGGCTCGCCGCCGTGGCCGCGACCCAGGACGGATTCGCGCTCGCCGACCTGGACCTCAAAGAACGCCGGGAGGGAGATGTCTTGGGCCGCAACCAGTCCGGCCGCGCGATCAACCTGCGCCTGCTCTCGCTGGCCGACCACCGCGACGTCATCGAGGCCGCACGCGCCTTCTGTGTCCGAAGCTACGATGAGAATCCGGCCAGTCCCGAATTGGCTTTGCTGGCAGCGCCTTTCGTCACCACCGACCGGATCGAATACCTGGACAAGTCGTGACCGCCAGCGACGATGCAGAGCGAAGCGATGAGGAGGAGCGGCGCTGGTGAATCGCAAGGTGCTGCTGTGGTTGTCCGCGGCCGCGGCGATCGCCCTGCTGGTGGCCTACCAGACGGTCGGATCCTCGACGGCCAGGCATGCCGACGAATACGCCGCGCGCGCCGACGTTCCGACGGTGCAGCCGGGCACCGACGTGCTCGCGGGCATCGCGGTGCTGCCGCTGCGGGCGCACCGGTACGACTACCGCCGCGCGGCGTTCGGTGACGCGTGGGACGACGACAACGACGCCCCGCAGGGGCACAACGGATGCGACACCCGCGACGACATCCTCAACCGCGATCTCGTCGACAAGACCTACGTGTCGACCAAACGGTGTCCGGACGCGGTGGCCACCGGCACCCTGCACGACCCGTACACCAACAAGACGATTGCGTTCCAGCGCGGCGCCAAGGTCGGCGAGGCGGTGCAGATCGACCACATCGTCCCGTTGGCCTACGCCTGGGACATGGGCGCCTACAACTGGCCGGCCGGGGAGCGGCTGCGCTTCGCCAACGATCCGGCCAATCTGCTGGCCGTCGACGGGCAGGCGAATCAAGACAAGGGCGATGCGCCGCCGGCGCAGTGGATGCCGCAGAACGCCGCGTTCGCCTGCCAATACGCCATGCAGTTCATCGCCGTGCTGCGTGGCTACGCGCTGCCGGTCGATCAGCCGTCGACCGGCGTGCTCCGCCAGGCGGCGGCCACCTGCCCGGTGGGTTAGCTCAGACGCCCTCGAAGGTGTTGGGATCCGGGCGCAGCCGGGTGCCGTCGTTGAGCCCGTTGATCGCATCCATGTGCTCGGCGGCCAGCTCGAAGTCGAACACGTCGAGGTTGCCGGAGATGTGTTCGGGGTTGGCGGACCGGAAGACCACCGCGTTGCCCAGCTGCAGGTTCCACCGGAGCAACACCTGAGCCGGCGTCTTGCCGTATTCGCCGGCGACCGAGGTCACCGTCGGGTTGTCCGTCAGCTTGCCGAGCGCCAGCGGCGTGTAGGCCTGGGTGACGACGTTGTGCTCCGTGTTGGTCTTGCGCACGTCGGCTTGGTTGAGCAGCGGGTGCAGCTCGATCTGGTTGACCGCCGGGGTGACGAAGGTCAGGTCGATGACGTCGGTGACGTGCTGCTCGGTGAAGTTCGAGACGCCGATCGAGCGTGCGAGCCCGTTTCCGCGGCACTGGATCAGCCCGCCGAAGGAGTTCACGTATTCACCGCGCGACGGCACGGGCCAGTGGATCAGGTAGAGGTCGACGTAGTCCAGGCCGAGCCGCTCCAGGCTCTCCTTGCAGGCCTCCTCGGACCGCAGGAACCCGTGGTCGGCGACGGCCAGCTTGGTGGTGACGAACAGTTCGGCGCGCGGGATCCCCGAGGCCGCGATGGCACGGCCGACTGCGGCCTCGTTGCCGTAGGACGAGGCGGTGTCGATCAGCCGACAGCCCATCTCCAGCGCCGCGGAGACCGCGCGTTCCGTCTCGTCCTCGGACAATTCCGCGACACCCAAGCCCAGCACCGGCATCGTGTTTTCGTCATTAAGAGCTATCGAGGGCACGGCAGCGCCCGATTCGCCAGCCAATGTCATTCACCTGCCTGTGAGGTTGAAGGTTCGTGGGTCCAACCGGGGGCCGTCTCGAGCGAGAAGAGCGAGAAGATTGACGCCATCCCATCGGCGCAGAATTCAAGGCGCTGAGTTCGAAATCGAATACGTCGAAGCTGCTCGCAATCCGTGAGGCGGTTACCGGCTTGGGGATCACGATATTACTGGGCTGGAAAATACCACCTCAGCAACGCCGGGCAGGGGCGCGGTGATACAGACCCCGTCTTCTTTTTTGGGATACTGGTCAGGACGTAGTGTTGGCCACACGGCACAACCGGGGCGGGCCACCGTCCAGCCGGCACCGGACGCGCAGCGCGGCACCGGCCGCACCCGCTCGGTGGCTGCCGAACATTATGAAGAGTCCGAGACGACGGGGCGGGACGAATAACCGTCCGTCGTCGAGCGTCGCCACGTTGGATGTACAGGGAGTGCCCATGACCAAAAGCGTGCCTGCGCCGGACCTCCACCTTGGCGCCAAACACGCGCCGATGCGTCTGACCAGCCGCATGCAGGGCGCTGTCTCCACGATCGGCGCCAAGGTCATTCCGTGGATCCCGACCCCCGCCAAGCGCGCGCTGTTCGGTGGCCGCGCGGTGACCATCGACGGCCACACGCTGGACGCCACGCTGCAGCTGACGCTCTCCGGGCTGCGCGCCGTCGGCATCGACGGCCTGGTGGTCGACGACGACGCGAGCGCGTCCCGCGCCCAGTTCCGCCAGATGTTGCTGGAGCTTCCCGGGCCGCAAATCCACGTCGACGTCAGTGACCTGTCGCTGCCGGGACCCGCGGGCGCAATCCCGGCGCGGCACTACCGGCCCGCCAACGGCGCGTCCGCACCCCTGCTGGTGTTCTACCACGGCGGGGGGTGGTCGATCGGCGACCTGGACTCCTACGACGCCCTGTGCCGGTTGACCTGCCGCGACGCCGGCATCCACGTCTTGTCCGTCGATTACCGGTTGGCCCCCGAGCATCCGGCCCCGGCCGCGGTCGAGGACGCGTATGCCGCCTTCAGGTGGGCGTACGACCACGCCGAGGAACTCGGTGCCGCGCCAGGTCGGGTCGCGGTCGGCGGGGACAGCGCGGGAGGCAACGTGGCGGCCGTCGTCTGCCAACAGGCGCGCGACGAGGGCGCGCCCGCCCCGGTGCTGCAATGGCTGATCTACCCCCGGACCGATTTCACCTCGCAGACCCGTTCCCTGGGCCTGTTCGCCCGCGGCTTCCTGCTGACCAAACGCGACATCGATTGGTTCGAGTCCCAGTACCTGCGCGGCTCGGGCATTGACCGGGCGGATCCCCGGGTATCGCCGCTGCTGGCCGAGTCGCTGGCCGGGCTGGCGCCGGCCCTGATTGCGGTCGCCGGGTTCGACCCGCTGCGCGACGAAGGGGAGAGCTACGCGGCGGCGCTGC
>NZ_LZJI01000026.1 GCF_001667775.1 Mycobacterium sp. E1747 | reverse complement strand
CCCACACCAGCACCGGCCACATACAACTCACCCACCACACCAACCGGCACCGGACGCAACCAGGAATCCAACACAAAAAACGCAAGGTGCTCCAACGGCCCACCGATCGGACTGACCGCGCCCTCCAGATCGCCGGCGCCGATCTCCCGATACGACGCGTGCACCGTGGTTTCAGTCGTGCCGTACATGTTGATCAAGCGCGGCCGAGCCGGATGATGGTCCAGCCAGGTCCGAAGGCGCTGCGGTTCAAGGGCTTCCCCGCCGAACACCACCGCCTGCAGCGACAGTTGTTCTCCAGGCTCGGGGGCGAGGGCGTCGGCGGTTTGCAGCGCATAAAACGCCGACGGCGTCTGACTCAAGACGGTGACCCGCTCACCAACCAACAAGGCATGCAAGTCCTGCGGCGACCGCACCACGTCGTCGGGCACCACCACCAGCCGACCGCCACGCAGCAGCGCACCCCAGATCTCCCACACCGAGACATCGAACGCCAGCGAATGCCACTGTGACCATACGGAGTCGGGACCCGGCGGCAGTGCGGGATCCAGTGTGGTCAGGAGTTGGGTGACGTTGTGATGGGTCACCGCGACGCCTTTGGGAACACCGGTGGTACCCGAGGTGTAAATCAGATACGCGATGTCCTCCGGCGGCGGGGCGGGCGGCGCGGTTGCGGGGTGGGAGTCGATGGCGGGATCGTCCAGGTCGATCACTGGCACGTCGTACGGGTCCAGCCGGTCGGCCAACCCAGCACCGGCCAGGACCGCGACCGGTGCGGCGTCAGCGACCATGAACGCGATCCGCGGGTCGGGGTGGGCCGGGTCGATCGGCACATACGCCGCACCGGTCTTCAGCACCGCGAGAATCGCCGTCACAGAACGGGCGGCGTGCCCAATCAGCAGGGCCACCCGTTTACCGCTGCCCGCTCCCCGCCCAATCAGCAGCTGCGCCAACCGGTTAGATGCCTCGTCGAGCTCCCGGTAGCTCATGCTCTGGTTCTCGAAAGTTATGGCTACGGCATGCGGTGTCCGTGCGACCTGCGCGGAGAATGCCTCTGGGATCGACACAGACCTGGGCGCGGGCGCGGTCAACACCGCCCGATTGCTCCAGCCATCCAGCAAGTCGCGCTCAATACCGTCGAGGACGCCAATCGACGACACTCGTTGGTCGGGGCCGGTCGCCATGGCCGCCAGGAATCGCGGTAAGTGATCGATAAGGGCATCGACGGTGGCCGTGCTGATCGCGTCGGTGTCGTATTCGACCCGGAAGCCCAGCTCTTGGCCTGGCGTCGCCTGTACGGTCAGCGGATAGTGGTTGAATTCGCGGCCGGTGATCTCCGTGATCGTGATGCCGTGCGTGTCGAGCCATGCGGCGGCGTCGACGGGATAGTTCTCGTAGACGAACAGGGTATCGAATAGTGTTGTGTGACCGGTGATCTGCTGAATATCGCTGAGCGCCATGTGCTGGTGTTCGACGGTGTTGTTGTAGAAGCCTCGCAGTTGGTCCAGCAGGTCGGCGACGGTGGTAGCTGGCGCGATACGCGCGCGCACCGGCGTGGTGTTGATAAGCAAACCGACCATCGATTCGGCGCCATGCACGTCGGCGGACCGCCCCGACGTCACCGTCCCGAACGCGACGTCGTGTTGGCCGGTGAGGAGCACGAGCATCTGTGCCCAAGCGGCGTGTAGCACCGTGCTGAGTGTGGTGGCCCTCGAACGCGCCAGCTCGCGAAGGGCCCCGGTGGTATCGGCCGAGATTCGAAACGATTCGACGCCCCGCCGACCGAGCGTCAACCGTGTTGACGGGGCCACCAAGGTGGGCACCTCGAACCCGTCCAGCACCGTGCTCCATACGGATCTGGCCGCGCAATGGTCTTGGCTGGCCAGCCAGGTGATAAGCCTTCGATAGGGTACGGGCTCGGGCAGCCGGTGTCCCTGATAGCCGGCGAAGATCTCCTGCAGGAGGATCGGTAGTGACCAGCCGTCCAGCACGATGTGGTGATTGGTCAACACCAACCGGTGCTGATCTGGTGCGGTGCGGATCAACGCGGCCCGGAATGGAGGTTGGCCGGTGAGGTCGCTGACGGTGGCGCGCTCAGCGGCGCACAACCGCTCGATTCCCTCGTCGACGTCCGATCTGGCCGCGAGGTCCACGTATTGCCAGGCGATTTCGGGATCGGCGGGGATGATCTGCACCGGCTCCCCGAACCGGGTGCAGAAGTACCCACAAAGGTGGGGGTGGCGTTTGAGGACGTCGTGCAGCGAGTCGCGCAGCCGGGTCGGCTCCAGGGGGCCGGAGAGCGTGGTTTGCAGTTGCACCGCATAGACATCGTCGCTCGAGTCGCGCGTGAGGGTGGCATGGAACAACAGTCCCTGCTGCAGCGGGGTTAGGGCGAGCACGTCGGCGATCCGGTATTCCCGCGCCAACTCGTCGATCTGCTGCTGGCTCAGCCGTGCCGGTGCGATGTCGGAGGGGCTAAGCCCGCCTCCGCCTTGGCGGACATGGCGGCAGACGCCGGCCAGCGCCTCGAACCACAGCCGATTCAGCCGGTCTGTTTGCTCGTGGTTGAGAACCGAAGTGGCCCATAGCCAGTTGGCCTGCAGGCGTGGCCCCGAGCCGGTGTCCACCGTGGCGACGTTGAGTTCAACCGTGTGCACCAGCGGCATCGGTGTGGCCGAGGCCACGGCGGCCGCCCACAAACCGTCTTGGTCGACGCGCCAGAGTTCGTCGGAGAGCTCGCCGGTGCCCGTGCCGAGGCGGCCCAGATAATTGAATCCGATCACCGGGTCCGCCCCGGACAGGTGCACCTGGGGGTTGACGTAGCGCAGCAGGCCGTAGCTCAGACCATCGGGCAGAGCGCGCAGTTGCTCTTTGGCGGTCTTGATCACCGCTCCCAACGCCGCATCCCCGGCGCACACCTGGGGCCAGGACAGTTCGCCGGTGGCCAGCGATATCGGGTACTTGGCGGTGAACCACCCCACCGTGCGGGACAGGTCGACATTGGCGGCCAGTTCTTCGTTACGGCCGTGGCTCTCGACGTCGATACCGACCGGCCGGCCCCCGAAGGAGAGGAATTCGTTGCAGGCTAAGCCGAAGGCGATCAACAGAATGTCTTGCACCCCAGCGTGAAACGCCGCGGGCACCGCGCCGAGCAGCTGTTGCGTCGTTTCGACATCCAATACCGCCGATAGCCGCCCCGCGGTGGCATAGGTGTCCATCCCCGGTCCGGGTAACGCCGCCGGGTCGGCCAAGACCCGACGCCATGAGTCCTCGTGTTCCACAACCGAGTCGCTGAGTGCGTACTCCCGCAGCAGTGTCGCCCAGGTGGCATACGACGTTTCGCCATGGGGCAGCCGGATATTGTGCCCGGCTCGACGCTGGGCCCAAGCAATATTGAGGTCCTCCAAGAGGATTCGCCAGGACACCCCATCGATGACCAAATGGTGGGCGAGCAAGACCAGCTGCCGCGGGCCTGGGACCCACAACGCGCTGAGCATCACCCCGGCCGCCGGGTTGAGCCGGGATCGGGCCGTCACCAGCGCCTCATCGGACAGCGCATCCACTAACTGCAGGCAGTCCCGCGCCCGCACCGATCCGGCCTCGGGCACCGTCAGTGACCAGCCACCGGCACCGTCGTCATCGAGCCGCAGCCGCAGTGCCGCATGGTGATCGACAAGGGCCTGCAGCAGGGCGACGACGTCGGCCTCGGCCACGCCCACGGGGGCCCACATCACCATCGTCTGGTTGAACTCATCGACCGCACCGTCGACGTCGTGCAGCCATCCGATGATCGGGGTGGTCGCCACCGGCCCGACCCCCGCATCGACGACAGGCGATTCGCCCCCGGTGAACGCCGCCACCCGCGCCAACCGGGCCACCGTCTGCTCGACGAACACATCCCGCGGCCGACACGACACACCAGCCGCCCGCGCACGTGACACCACCTGCATCGACAGGATGCTGTCGCCGCCCAGTTCGAAGAACGAATCATCGACCCCGACCCGTTCCAGCCCCAACACCCCGGCATAGATACCGGCCAGAATGTTCTCGACGGCGGTCGCGGGAGGGCGGTAGGGGCCGCGGCCGCGATACTGCGGGGCGGGCAGGGCGCGCTGGTCGAGTTTGCCGTTGACGGTCAACGGCATAGCATCGACGACCACGATCGCCGAGGGCACCATATAGGCCGGCAACCG
>NZ_LZJI01000025.1 GCF_001667775.1 Mycobacterium sp. E1747 | reverse complement strand
CGCACCACCCATCGGCTGGCGGGCAGGGCGCCTACGACACCCCGCTGGGCATCACCAACCCGCCCATCGACGAGCTGCTGGACCGCGTGTCGAGCAAGTACGCCCTGGTGATCTACGCCGCCAAGCGGGCCCGTCAGATCAACGACTACTACAACCAGCTCGTCGATGGGCGGGTTGGTGATGCCCAGCGGGGTGTCGTAGGCGCCCTGCCCGCCAGCCGATGGGTCGAACCGGTCGGGGACGGCGGCCAGCGCCGCGTCGGACTGCGGAATAGTCACTTAGGTCAAACTCCTTGGCGGTCAGAGCCCCGAAACGGATTGGCTACCGCTGATGATTCGAATGCTCAATCTCGATTGGATCTGGTCTGGCTCCTGGTCTGGCCAGGCGGGTCATGCGGACTCGGCGCAGTTCCTAGCAGCAAGGATACCAATTCCGCGCACGCAGACTCCAATTGACTGTTGACCACGACCTCGTCGAAGTCATCCTGGGCCGCCATTTCGACGCGGGCGGTCTCCAGGCGGCGCTGCATGGCCTCCGGCGTTTCGGTGCCGCGACCGACGAGCCTGGCCTCCAGGTCCTGCCAACTGGGCGGCGCGAGGAACACGGTGATGGCCTCGGGCATCGCCTTTTTGACCGCCCTGGCGCCGGCCAGATCGACCTCGATGAGCACCGGGATCCCGGCCGCGGTGGCAGTCCGCACCGGCTCGGCCAGAGTGCCCGAGCGGTGCAGCCCGCCGTGGATCTCGGCCCACTCCAGCAGCGCGCCGTCGTCGATGAGCTGCTGGAAGCGGGCCGGGCTGACGAAGTGGTAGTCGACGCCGTCGACCTCGCCTGGCCGGGGTGCGCGCGTCGTGGCCGAGACGGAAAAAAGCAGGTCCGGGATTTGCTCGCGCAGGCACCGGACCACCGTCGACTTGCCGACCGCGGAGGGACCGGACAGCACGACCACACGCCCCCTACCTGGTGGTGCGGGACGCGTGCCGTGCTCGACGTCCGGTCCCCCGCTCGCGCTCACTGGCGCTCCTGGGCCGGTGCGCCCATCGCGCGGGTTGGCCGAGGCCGGGCTAGGAGCCGAACTTTTCCAGCAGGGCCTTGCGCTGGCGGTCGCCGAGGCCGCGCAGGCGGCGGGTGGGGGCGATCTCCAGCTCAGTCATGATCTCTTGCGCCTTGACCTTGCCCACCTTCGGCAACGCCTCGAGAAGCGCAGAGACCTTCATCTTGCCCAGGACTTCGTCGGTCTCGGCGTCCTTGAGCACCTGGGTGAGGTTGGTGCCGCCGCGCTTCAGCCGGTCCTTGAGCTCTGCTCGTGCTCGACGTGCGGCAGCCGCCTTCTCCAACGCGGCCGCGCGCTGCTCGTCGGTCAACTGGGGAAGGGCCACGATTCCTCCGTATCTGATCAATCAATTTCAATCGATCTCATTTTGCCTCGCCGGTTCTTCTGCCAGCGGAGACGACCGTACTCAGGCCTCCTGACGAAATCTAACCCGACCCCCTGGTTCGGGGAACAAACTCCCAGCATGCGCCCGGCGTGTGGTCCGAAAAAGCCATCCACCCGGCCTGCGCGCTGCCCGCCCCGCCGCGCGCCGCCAGCCCGGCGCGAGCGCCTCGGCGACAGCCGAAACATCGGCTCTGAACTGCGGCTTTACCCACCGGGCCGGGCGCCCGCGCGGCCGCCTGGGCGGCGGCGAACGGTGGTGAACGGCGGGGACGGCACGGAGAAACGCCCGTGCCGGGGATCACGCATTTTTCGTCGCGTGTCGCGCGTGTCGCGGTCGCGTCGCCTGTCGCGGCGTGAGCACGCGCCCTTCGCTGGTACGGCCGCCAGCTAATAACCTGCGGGTTACCATCTAGCGGTGTCGAACCTGCGGATCCGTCAGGCCGCTGAGCTGCTCGGAGTCAGCGACGACACCGTCCGGCGCTGGATCAACCAAGGATCGCTCACGGTCAGCCACGACGCGGCGGGCCGCAAGGTCATCGCCAGCGAAGACCTGGCCCGGTTCTCCCGGAACAACGCCCCCGCCCCGCCGCCGGACCCGCTCAGCATCGGCAGCTCGGCCCGGAACCGCTTCGTCGGGCTGGTCACCAGGGTCACCAGCGACAAGGTGATGTCGCAGGTCGAGATGCAGTGCGGCCCATTCACCGTCGTGTCGCTGATGAGCACCGAAGCCGCCGAGGAACTGCAGTTGCGGCCCGGCAGCGTCGCCGTGGCGGTCGTCAAGGCGACCACGGTGATCGTGGAGACCGCGCGGCCCAGCGCGGCCATAGCGTCCGACTGAGGGCCGGCGCGGGCCTACGGTGCGCCCAGATAGGCGACGGCGTCCAGCATCCGCTCGCCCGACGCCCGCAGTTCGGCCACGCCCGGCCCGGCCCGCAGCACCTCGCGGGCCACCGCGGGCAGCAGCTGACCGGCGGCCGCCCCGCCCAGCCCGGCGAGCGCGTCGGGCCGTCCGCCCTGCACGCCGAGGCCGGGGACCAGCACCGGCCCGCCGAGCGCGCTGAGGTCGGGCGCCTCGAGCACGGTCGCGCCCACCACGACGCCGACGTACCCGGGCCCTGACGGGGTCGCGGACTTGTTCACCACCGCCGCCTGGTCGACCACCAGCTGGGCCACCGTGCGGCCGTCGAACGCGGCACGCTGCACGGTGGCACCCTCCGGGTTGGAGGTCGCCGCCAGCACGAACACGCCGCGGTCGTGCGCGGCGGCGGCTTCCAGCAGCGGCCGCAGTGACCCGAACCCCAGGTACGGCGAGGCCGTGACGGCGTCGGCCGCCAGCGGCGAGTCGCCCGCCCAGGCGGCGGCGTAGGCGGCCATCGTGGTGCCGATGTCGCCGCGCTTGGCGTCGGCCAGCACCAGCACTCCGACCGAACGCAGGGCCGCGATCGTGCGTTCCAGCACAGCGAAACCGGCGGCGCCATAGGACTCGAAGAACGCCACCTGCGGCTTGACGACGGCGAAGCCGGCGAACGCCTCGATGCAGATGTCGCAGAACGCGGCCAGCCCGTCGGCGGTGGTCGGCAAATCCCAGGCGCGTAGCAGCTCGGGATGCGGGTCGATGCCCACGCACAGCGGGCCCCGTCGCGCTTTCGCCTCGGCGAGGCGGACGCCGAAACCCGTCATCGGGCGCCTGCGTCAGGCCCGGCGCCGTGGCCGATCAGGCTGTGCAGTTCCTGCAGCGACCGCACGCCGATGTCGCCGCGGATGCCCGCCTCGATGCCCTGGATGGCGGCCGACGCGCCCTGCACCGTGGTGACGCAGGGGATGTTCACCGACACCGCGGCCGAACGGATCTCATAACCGTCGATGCGCGGTCCGGAGTTGCCGTACGGCGTGTTGATCACCATGTCGACATCGCCGGCCTTGATCGCGTCGACGGCCGACGCGGCCGGGCGGCCCGGCTGCGCCGGCTCGAAGTGCTTGCGCACCTCGTCACACGGAATCCCATTGCGCCGCAACATCTCCGCGGTGCCCTCCGTGGCCAGGACGCGGAAGCCCAGGTCGGCCAGGCGCTTGACCGGGAACACCAGGGAGCGTTTGTCCCGGTTGGCGACGGAGACGAACACGGTGCCCTCGGCCGGCAGCGACCCGTAGGCGGCCGTCTGACTCTTGGCGAAGGCCGTGCCGAAGTCGCGGTCGATCCCCATCACCTCGCCGGTGGATTTCATCTCCGGGCCCAGCAGGGAATCGATGGCTGCCCCGTCGATCCGGCGGAACCGGTGGAACGGCAGGACCGCCTCCTTGACCGCGATCGGGGCGTTCCAGGCCGCGTGGGCGCCGTCCCCGGCCGCCGCCAGCATGCCTTCGTCACGCAGCTGGGCGATGCTGGCGCCCAACATGATCCGCGCGCACGCCTTGGCGAGCGGGACGGCAGTGGCCTTCGAGACGAACGGAACCGTGCGGCTGGCCCTCGGGTTGGCCTCCAGGACGTAGAGCACATCGTCCTTGAGGGCGTATTGCACGTTGAGCAGCCCGATCACGCCGATGCCGTGGGCGATGGCCTCCGTCGCGCGGCGCACCTTCTCGATGTCGCTGCGGCCCAACGTGACCGGGGGCAGCGCGCACGCGGAGTCGCCGGAGTGAATGCCGGCCTCCTCGATGTGCTCCATGATGCCGCCGATGTAGACCTCCGCGCCGTCGCACAGCGCGTCGACGTCGATCTCCACCGCGTCCTCGAGGAAGCGGTCGACCAGCACCGGGTGCTCGGGCGACAGCGCGGTGGCGCGGGTGATGTAGCCCTCCAGCGTCTCGTCGTCGTAGACGATCTCCATCCCGCGGCCGCCCAACACGTACGACGGCCGCACCAGCACCGGATAACCGATCTCGTCGGCGATCCGGCGAGCCTGCGCGAAAGTCGTTGCCATGCCGTATTTCGGCGCGGGCAAGCCGGCGCCGGCGAGCACGTCGCCGAACGCGCCGCGGTCCTCGGCCAGGTCGATCGCCTCCGGCGGGGTACCCACGATCGGGGCCCCGGCGTCGGCCAGGCGCTGCGCCAACCCGAGCGGGGTCTGGCCGCCAAGTTGCACGATGACGCCCACCACGCCGGGCCCCGCACCGGCCGACTGCTGTTCGGCGCGGTACACCTCGAGGACGTCCTCGAACGTCAGCGGCTCGAAGTACAACCGGTCTGCGGTGTCGTAGTCGGTGGACACCGTCTCGGGGTTGCAGTTGACCATCACGGTCTCAAAACCGGCCTGACTCAACGTGGTTGCCGCGTGCACGCAGCTATAGTCGAATTCAATGCCCTGGCCGATGCGGTTGGGCCCGGACCCCAGGATCAGCACCTTGGGCCGCTCGGCCTGCGGGGCCACCTCCGTCTCGGCGGCGGGGTCGAGTTCGTAGCTGCTGTAGTGGTAGGGCGTCTTGGCCTCGAACTCCGCCGCGCAGGTGTCGACGGTCTTGTACACCGGGTGGATACCGAGGCGCTCGCGCAGCGAGCGCACCCCGTTCTCCCCCGCCAGTTCCGGCCGCAGCGCGGCGATCTGGCGGTCCGACAGCCCGCTGTGTTTGGCCCGCCGCAGCAGGTCGGTGTCGAGCACCGGGGAGTCCACCAGCTCGGCGCGCAGCTTACCCAGCTCGCCGATCTGGGCCACGAACCACGGATCGACGCCGCTGGCCTCGGCGACCTGCTCGATCGACGCACCCAGCCGCAGCGCCAGTTCGATGTCGTAGAGCCGGCCCTCGGTCGGGGTCCGCAGCCGGTCGAGCACCTCGTGAACGTTCCCATCCGGATCCGGCTTGGTCCAGAAACCGGCGCGGGTGGTTTCTAGCGACCGCATCACCTTGCCGAGCGCCTCGATGAAGTTGCGGCCCAACGACATTGCTTCGCCGACGGACTTCATCGTGGTGGTCAGGGTCGGGTCGGCCCCGGGGAACTTCTCGAACGCGAACCGCGGCGCCTTGACGACGACATAGTCGAGTGTGGGTTCGAAGCAGGCCGGCGTTTCCTTGGTGATGTCGTTGACGATCTCGTCGAGGGTGTACCCGATGGCCAGCTTCGCGGCGATCTTGGCGATCGGGAAGCCGGTGGCCTTGGAAGCCAGCGCGCTGGACCGCGACACCCGCGGATTCATCTCGATGACGATCAACCGGCCGTCGACCGGGTTGATCGCGAACTGGATGTTGCAGCCGCCGGTGTCCACCCCGACCTCGCGCAGGATCGCGATGCCCAGGTCGCGCATCCGCTGGTATTCCCGGTCGGTCAGCGTCATGGCCGGCGCGACGGTGACCGAGTCGCCGGTGTGCACGCCCATCGGGTCGAAGTTCTCGATCGAGCAGACCACGACGACGTTGTCGTTGCCGTCGCGCATCAGCTCGAGCTCGAATTCCTTCCAGCCGTAGATCGATTCCTCGATCAGCACGTTGGCGCTGGGGCTTTCGGCCAGGCCGGCGCCGGCCATCCGGTCGACCTCTTCGACGGACCGCGCCATGCCCGACCCCAGCCCGCCCATGGTGAAGCTGGGCCGCACCACGACGGGCAGCCCGAGCTCGGAGACCGTCTCGCGGACCTCTTCCATGGTGAAACACACGCGGCTGCGGGCGGATTCGCCGCCGACCTTGGCGACGATGTCCTTGAACATCTGCCGGTCCTCGCCGCGCTGGATGGCGTCGATGTCGGCCCCGATGAGCTCGACGCCGTGCCGCTCCAGCGCCCCGTTCTCGTGCAGCGCGACCGCGGTGTTGAGCGCGGTCTGCCCGCCGAGGGTGGCCAGCAGCGCGTCGATCTTGTTGCCACGCTCGGCCTGCTGGGCGATTACCCGCTCCACGAACGCCGGGGTGATCGGCTCGACGTAGGTGTGGTCGGCGTACTCCGGGTCGGTCATGATGGTGGCCGGGTTGGAGTTGATCAGGCTGACCTGCAGCCCCTCGGCCCGCAGCACCCGGCAGGCCTGAGTGCCGGAGTAGTCGAATTCGGCCGCCTGGCCGATGACGATCGGCCCCGAGCCGATCACCAGCACGTGGTGTAGGTCGGTGCGACGCGGCACTAGCGCCCCCTTTCGCTCTGTTGGGCGGCCATCAGGTCGATGAATTGGTCGAACAGGTATTCCGCGTCGTGTGGTCCGGCGGCGGCCTCGGGGTGGTACTGCACCGAGAACGCGCGGCCGTCAGCGAGTTTGACGCCCTCGACCACCCCGTCGTTGGCGCAGGTGTGGCTGACGACCGCCGGGCCGAACGGGGTGTCGAAGGACTGGCCGGCCTCACCTTCCAGCGCGAAGCCGTGGTTCTGCGCGGTGACCGCCACCCGCCCGGTGGCGTGGTCCATCACCGGGATGTTGATGCCGCGGTGGCCGAAGACCATCTTGTAGGTGGACAGGCCGAGCGCGCGGCCCAGGATCTGGTTGCCGAAGCAGATGCCGAACAGCGGGATTCCGGCGCCCAGCACCTCGCGGGTGAGGGCGACGACGTGGTCGGCGGTGGCCGGGTCGCCGGGGCCGTTGGACAGGAACACGCCGTCGGGTGCAATGTCGGCGATCTGCTCGAAGGTGGTTGACGACGGCAGCACATGGCTGCGGACCCCGCGGCGGGCGAAGTTGCGGGGCGTGTTGGTCTTGATCCCCAGGTCCAGCGCGACCACCGTGAACCGTTGCGGGCCTTCCGGTTCCACGATGTAGCGCTCCGGCGTGCTGACCTCCCCGGCGAGATCGGCGCCGAGCATGGACTGCTGTCCCCGCACCCGCTCCACCAGCTCGGCGGGGTCGGCGAGCGCTTCACCCGAGAACACCCCCGCCTTCATCGATCCGCGGGTGCGCAGGTGTCGCACCACCGCGCGGGTGTCGATGCCGGCGATCCCGACGATGTGCTGGCGCACCAGCTCGTCCTCCAGGGTGCCGCTGGCGCGCCAGTTGGACGCCCGCGGCGACGGGTCGCGCACCGCGTAGCCGGCGACCCAGATCTTGTCGCCGCGGCTCTCCGCGTCCTCGGTGTTCCAGCCTGTGTTGCCGATCTGCGGAGCGGTGGCGACCACGATCTGTCGGTGATAGCTGGGGTCGGTCAGCGTCTCCTGGTAGCCGGACATGCCGGTGGAAAAGACGACCTCGCCGAGCGTTTGGCCGATCTTGCCGAACGGCGTGCCCGTGAAGACGCGCCCGTCCTCGAGCACGAGCAGTGCTTTACTCACGAGCGCGCTCCTCTCCCCCGCGAGCGGGTGGGGTCCCCGCGGAGCTGGTGAGTGCCCCCACATCGCTTCGTGCCCCGCAAGCGGGCGGTACCCCACTGCATCGTCGTCGCGCGACTCACGCCGCTCCCTCCTGCCGGGACTCCAGCCACCCGGTGTAATCATCGCGGTGATTCGCCCGAAAGCCGGTGTCGATCTCGACCCCCGACGGCAGCCGCCACCGAATCGCCAATATCCCGATCCGAGCCACGGCCCGGCCGCCCATGCTGCGCTCGATGCGGATACCGGTGACCGAGTCTTGCGGAATCCAGATCGGTTGGGCCCGTTGCCGTTCCACCATGATCCCGCCGACATAGCGGGTCAGCACCGCCCTGCTGCGGAAACCCAGATCACCGGCGGCGATCCGTTCGTGCCAGCCCGGCGCCATCATGGAACCGCAATAGTGGCCGCTGGTGGTGATGAGCGCCGCACCCACCTCGTCGGGCACATCGGGCAGGTCACCGATCAGCCCATCCTGCCGCTCCGAGCGACGCCGCCAGCTGCGCATCATCAGCTGGATCACCACCGCGATCACCACCACCAGCACGGCCGCGAAGATCAGCGACCCCACCAGCGTGCCTGAATTCATGCCGGGCACTTCCCGTCTCGAGCGGTGACCTTGCCCCGCAGCAGTGTCGCCGTCACGGTCGCCGGCAGGGCCATCGACTCGAATGGTGTGTTGGCCGACCGGCTGGCCAGATCGGAGCCGGCGACGGTCCAGGTGGCCTCGGGGTCCACCACGGTCACGTTGGCCGGTTCCCCGACCTCCAGCGGGCGGCCGTGATCGGGCAGCCCGACGATGCGCGCGGGGTTTTCGCTCATCACCCGCGCCACGTCGCGCCACGTCAACAGCCCCGGCGTCACCATCGTGTGCACCACGACCGACAGCGCCGTCTGCAGGCCCAGCATGCCCGGGCGCGCCGCGGAGAACTCCACACACTTCTCGTGCTCGGCGTGCGGCGCGTGATCGGTGGCCACACAGTCGATGATCCCGTCCGCCAGGGCCTGGCGCAGCGCCACCGCGTCGGCGGCCTCGCGCAGCGGCGGGTTGACGCGGTTGCGCCCGTCGTAGCTGGCCAGCCTGCTGTCGTCGAGCAGTAGGTGATGCGGGGTGACCTCGGCGGTGATCGAGATGCCTTGGTCCTTGGCCCATTTCAACAGCTCGACGGTGCCAGCGGTGGACGCGTGGCAGATGTGCACGCGGGCGCCGGCGTCGCGCGCCAGCAGCGCGTCGCGGGCGACGATCGATTCCTCGGCGGCCCGCGGCCATCCCGAAAGCCCGAGCCGGGCGGCGGTGGGGCCCTCGTGGGCGACGGCGCCCACGGTCAGCCGGGGTTCCTCGGCGTGCTGGGCAATCAGTACGCCCAGGCCGGTGGCGTACTCCAGGGCGCGGCGCATCACCAGCGGGTCGTGCACGCAAACGCCGTCGTCGGAGAACATCCGCACCTGCGCGGCGCCGGCCGCCATCATGCCCATTTCGGTGAGCTCGGCGCCGGCCAGCCCGACCGTGACGGCGCCGACGGGGTGGACGTCGACGAGGCCGACCTGCTGCCCGCGGTGCCACACGTGGTCGGTGACCACCGGGCTATCGGCGACGGGATTGGTGTTGGCCATCGCGAACACCGCCGTGTAACCGCCCAGGGCCGCTGCGGCCGAACCGGTTTCGATGTCCTCGGCGTATTCGCGGCCCGGCTCGCGCAGGTGGGTGTGCAGGTCGACGAACCCGGGCAGCAACACCTGCCCGGTGGCGTCGATGACGTCCAGGTCTTTTTCGAGCCCTCCGGCCTCGGCGAGCCCGGCGCCGATGGCGGCGATCTGGCCGTCATCGACCAGCACGTCCACCCGGTCGCCCTCGCCGTACAACCGGACCCCGCGAATAAGCACGCTCATGCTGCGATCTCCTCCGCCCCCACCAGGACATGGAACAGCACCGCCATGCGCACGTGCACACCATTGGAAACCTGTTGCAGCACGGCCGATTGCGACGAGTCGGCCACCGAAGAGGCGATCTCCATGCCGCGCAGCATCGGACCGGGGTGCAGCACCACGGCGTGGTCGGGCAGCATCGCCTGGCGGCGATCGGAAAGGCCGTAGCGCGAAGAGTATTCGCGCACCGACGGAAAGAAGCCGCCGTTCATGCGCTCGGCCTGAACCCGCAGCATCAGCACCGCGTCGGCAGCGGGCAGCTCGGCGTCGAAGTCGCCCGTGACGGTGACGGGCCAGCCGTCGACCCCGACCGGCAACAGTGTCGGCGGCGCCACCAGCACCACCTCGGCGCCCAGGGTGTTCAGCAGCATGACATTGGAGCGGGCGACCCGGCTGTGCAGGATGTCGCCGACGATCACGATGCGCCGGCCCTCGATGCCGCCGAGGCGCTGGCGGATGGTCAGCGCGTCCAGCAGCGCCTGCGTCGGGTGTTCGTGGGTGCCGTCCCCGGCGTTGATCACCGAGGGGCCGGCGTTGTTGTCGGCGCACGTCCAGTCGGCGAGCAGGTGGGCCGCGCCGGACGCCGGGTGGCGGATGATGAGCGCGTCGGCGCCGGCCGCGCGCAGCGTCAACGCCGTGTCGCGCAGCGACTCACCCTTGCCCACCGACGATCCCGCCGCGCTGACGTTGATCACGTCGGCGCTCATCCACTTGCCGGCCACCTCGAACGACACCCGGGTGCGGGTGGAATTCTCGTAGAACATCGTGATGACGGTGCGCCCGCGCAGGGTGGGCAGCTTCTTGATCTCGCGGCCCACCAGCGCCTGGGCGAAGCGGTCGGCGTCGTCGAGGATGGCGGTGGCCTCGTCGCGGGTCAGGTCGCCGGCGGCCAGCAGGTGACGGGTCATCGGGAGATCACCACCCCGTCGCGCCCGTCCTGCTCGCTGAGCAGCACGTGCACGCTCTCGCTGCGGGAGGTCGGAACGTTCTTGCCGACATAGTCGGCGCGCAGCGGCAACTCGCGGTGGCCGCGGTCGACCAGCACCGCGAGCTGCACCGCCCGGGGGCGGCCGACGTCGCGCAGCGCGTCCAGGGCGGAGCGCACCGAGCGACCGGAGTACAGGACGTCGTCGACGAGGATCACCAGCGCGTCGTCGATGCCGCCGGCCGGGATCGAGGTGGCCTCCAGCGGCCGCGGCGGCTTTTGCATCAGATCGTCTCGGTACAAGGTGATGTCGAGCCCGCCGTGGCCGACTTCGACGCCGCTGAATTCGGCGATGTGGGTGGCCAGCCGCTCGGCGAGGATCACCCCGCGGGTCGGGATGCCCAACAGCACCACCCGCGGCGCGGACCGGCTCGCGTCATCTAACGCGGTCTTTTCGATGATCTGATGCGCGATACGGGAAATGGTGCGACCCACGTCGGCCGCCGACATCAGTTCCCGGGACCCACGGCTCAAGCCGCCCTCGTCCACAGCACCCATGCGAGACTTGACCTCCTTCTCCGCCTCGCCGGACGGATCGTTAAAGGATGTCGACTGCACGGCAGCGTAGCACTTGTAGGTGGGGCGGGCGCCGCGGGGCACGAGTGCGCCGTGCCGGGGTCGCCGCCGCGACCCACGGGTCCCCCAGGCGTCTCTCCGGGAGCCGGCACCTCGACACCGAGGCAGGTAACCAGGGACCCTAGGCAGCCCCGGCCGCACCGTGGGAGCCGGCGAGCCTCGGTGCGAACGGCCCCTAGGTGCAGGGAAGTTGCCCGTCGAGCACGCAATTCGACGGTGGCGTGAAGGAACCGATCAGCGCGCCCCTCATGCCGCCCGTGGCCGAACCGCCGGGCGCAATGCTGCGATTCCAGTTCGCGGGGGTGAGCGTGAAATGGGTGCCCGATTGGGTGACGTTGCTATTCCACGTGTGCAGGACGGATTGCCCCGCCGGCATGTCGAAGTCGATCCGCCAATCGGTGAGTGGCACCATGCTCAAGTTGGTGACGGTGAAGTTGGCGATGAAGCCGGTCTGCCACGCATGTTCCACCGACAACGTCGCCGCGGCGGGCGCAGCCGCACGAGCCGCCGGGGTGACGGCGAGTCCGAGGGTGGCGACCAGCACTGCCGACACGGATACGTGAAGGGCTGTGCGCCAGCGCTTCACGTATTTGTTCAGTCCGGCCATGCAGCCAACAGTAGAGCCACACGGGCGTCATCGACCCGCGCATCGCGGCACGCTGCAGTACCTTTGCCCAACCGAAACCGTGATGAAATTTTGCGCCCCGACACGACGCCGCCTACCTGGGAACGGGCACGCGTCGCACCCGCCCCAGTGGGGGCACGCGTCACGCTACCCTGGCGCAAGTGACCGGATTCTCCCGAATGCAGCACATGGACTTCGACGCGCTCTACCGCGGCGAGAGCCCCGGCGAAGGCATTCCGCCCATGCCGACGCCCCCGTGGGATACCAAGGCGCCCAAAGACAGTGTCGTCGCTTGGCATAGCGGCGGCTGGGTGCACGGCGAGGTCCTGGATATCGGGTGCGGGCTAGGCGACAACGCCATCTATCTGGCTCGAAACGGATTCGGCGTCACCGGGCTGGACATCTCACCCGCCGCGCTGGCCACCGCCCGGTGCCGCGCCCGCGACGCCGGAGTCGACGTGAGGTTCGCGGTGGCCGACTCCACCAAGCTGGAGGGCTACTCCGACGCCTTCGACACCGTCGTCGACAGCGGCATGTTCCACTGCCTCGACGACGACGGCAAACGCAGCTACGCCGCCGCGGTGCACCGGGCGACCACGCCCGGTGCCACGTTGCTCATCAGCTGCTTCTCGGACGCCAACGCCCCCGACGAGCGATGGCCGCGGCCGGCCGTCTCGGAGCAGACGCTGCGGGACATCCTCAGCGGCGCGGGGTGGGACATCGAGTCGCTCGAGCCCGCGACGATGCGCCGGGAAGTGGACGGCGAGGACGTCGAGATGGCGTTCTGGTA
The DNA here is from genome assembly GCF_001667775.1 of Mycobacterium sp. E1747. Classification (GTDB taxonomy): domain Bacteria; phylum Actinomycetota; class Actinomycetes; order Mycobacteriales; family Mycobacteriaceae; genus Mycobacterium. Next base: position 60,190 of record NZ_LZJI01000025.1, on the reverse strand, counting down.
CGTCCGCGCGCAGCGGCGTTGACCGAACCCCCGCTCGCCGCGACCGCGGGATTTCGGCCCGGGTAATCGGCCGGCGCGGAGAAGAAAGTACGTTCGATTGGTGAGCGAGGAGTTCTGGGTTACCCGCCGCGATGTCGGGGAAGCGGTGGTGTTGCAGGTCAGCGGCGTGGTGGACATCATCACCGCACCGTCACTCGCCACCCACATCGACGTTGCCCTGGCCGGCACGCCCGCCGTGCTGGTCATCGACCTCAGCGAGGTCGACTTCCTGTCCTCGGCGGGCATCACCGTGCTGGTCGAGGTCCACCGCCTGACCGAGAACAGCCCGACCTCGCTGCGGGTGGCGGCCGACGGCTCGGCCACCAGCCGGCCGCTGCGCATCGTCGGCCTCGACCAGTTCATCAACCTCTACCCCACCGTGGACGAGGCCTTGACCGGGGCTCCGCGCGGTCCGGAGCTAACCTGACCGGGTGAATCTCGACGTCAATGCGGCCTCCGTTCGTGAAGTGTGCGACGCGGGCCTGCTCGCCGGCGCGCTGACGATGGTCTGGCGGCGGGGAGAAGTCCTGCAGGTCAACGAAATCGGTTACCGCGACGTGGAAGCCGGCCTGCCGATGCAACGCGACACGCTGTTCCGGATCGCGTCGATGACCAAGCCGGTCACCGTCGCGGCGGTGATGAGCCTGGTCGACGAGGGCAAGCTGACGCTGAAGGACCCGGTCGTGCGCTGGGTGCCGGAGCTGGCCGACGTCCGGGTCCTCGACGACCCACACGGCCCGCTCGACCAAACCCACCCCGCCCAGCGGGCCATCCTGATCGAGGACCTGCTCACCCACACCAGCGGCCTGGCCTACGGCTTCTCGGTGTCCGGACCGATCGCCAAGGCCTACGTGCGGCTGCCGTTCAACCAAGGCCCGGACGCCTGGCTCACCGAGCTGGCCAAGCTGCCGCTGGTGCATCAGCCCGGCGACCGGCTCACCTACAGCCACTCCATCGACCTGGTGGGCGTCATCGCGTCGCGCATCGAGGGCAAGCCGTTCAACCAGGTGCTCGACGAGCGGGTCCTGGGCCCGGTCGGCATGCCCGACACCGGATTCTTCGTGTCCCCCGACGGGCGGCGCCGCGCGGCGACCATGTACCGGCTCGACGGGCAAGGCCAGCTGCACCATGACGCGATGGGGCCGCCGCACATCAAGCCGCCCTCCTTCTGCAATGCCGGTGGCGGGTTGTGGTCGACCGCCGACGACTACCTGCGGTTCGTGCGGATGCTGCTCGGCGACGGGACGATCGACGGCGTGCGGGTGCTCTCCCCCGGGTCGGCCCGGCTGATGCGGACCGACCGGCTCACCGACGAACAGAAGCGCCACGACTTCCTCGGGGCGCCCTACTGGGTCGGCCGCGGCTTCGGCCTGAACCTGTCGGTGGTGACCGACCCCGCCAGGAGCGGACCGCTGTTCGGTCCGGGTGGGCTCGGAACGTTCAGCTGGCCGGGCGCCTATGGGACCTGGTGGCAGGCCGACCCGACGGCCGATCTGGTGCTGCTGTACCTGGTGCAGAACCTGCCAGACATGTCCGCGGACGTGGCGGCGGCCATCGCCGGCAACACGTCGCTGGCGAAACTGCAGTCGGCGCAACCGAAATTCGTCCGCCGGACCTATCAAGCGCTCGGCCTGTGACGTGGTCAATTACCCGCCCGACCGCATCACCGGACCCCGCCTCGTCCTGCGCCGCCCCGTGCTCGACGACGCCGGCGCGCTGTACCAGCGGGTCGCCCGCGATCCCGAGGTGACCAAGTACCTGATGTGGGCGCCGCATTCCGACGTAGCGGCGACGCGCCGGGTGATCACCGAGAAGCTCAACGCCACCCCCGACGAACGGACGTGGGCGATCGAATTGCGGCACAGCGGCGAGGTGGTCGGGCTGACCAGCTGCCGGCGCCCGGTGCCGCACTCGGTCGAGATCGGTTACTGCCTGGGCCGCCGCTGGTGGGGCAAGGGCCTGATGGGCGAGGTGCTCGATATGCTGCTGACCGCGCTCGACAGCGACCGGGCCGTGTATCGGGTGTGGGCCACGTGCAACGTCGACAACGAGCGCTCGGCCCGGTTGCTGGAGCGCGCCGGTTTCGTGTTGGAGGGGCGACTTGCCCGCCACGCCGTCTACCCCAACCTGGGGTTCGAGCCGCAGGATAGCCTGCTCTACGCGAGGATCTTGCGCTGATCGGTTGTGCGGCGCGGCGCAAGTTGAACTATTCGGGGGCTTGGTGGCGTTCACTCAAAGTGACCGGCCCCTAGTGAGGTGAAGTGACGGATTGCGAGCGATCGTCGTCGCGGCGCGGCGGCGAGCCAGATGCACAGCCCCGGGAAGCTTGGAGCGCTGGCCGCGGGGTCCTGGACGGCGCCTTCCGACTTCTGCAGGCGTTGCCGCAGACCGGCCGCGGCCACCAACACAGCGACCTGGCACGCATCACCGGGATTCCGCGATCGACCGTCTACCGCCTGCTGTCCCAGCTTGAGGCCGTCGGCGCGGTCGAACGCCTGCCCGACGGACACTACGTGCCCGCCCCCTTACTGTCGGACATCGCGCGCCGCGGGGACCCACACGCCGCGCTGCGCGCGAAGGGCCTGCAGATAATGCACGCGCTGCGCAACCGTACCGGCGCAACGATCTCGCTCGTCGTCCCCACCGCACAGGGCAGCACAGCGCTCGAAGTGGTGCCGGGCCGACTGGCTCTGCCCACGCCGATCTACTCCGGCATCGCGATGCCGAGCACATCCGCGGCCGCCCTGGTCTTTGACCCCAGCCCCGCGCCCGAACGCGTCAACCCGGTCGACGGGTGGGCCCACGACGACGCGCGGGTGCATTCGGGATTGACGTGCTATGCGTCGGCCATTCGGGTCGGCGGACGTACCGAGGCCGCACTGCAGATCTCGACACCGGTCGACCGGCCTTCCAGCCGGTTCGCGACCCTCATCCGCCGAGCCGCCGACCGCGTCGCCGAACAGCTATCAGCTGTTACCGGATAGCCAACGGCGGGAGTCTGTTTCGCGCCGTGTCGGGCGTCGGACCAGCCGCGTTTAGGCAAACCTTGGCCTGTTGGGCGGTCGCTGTCCGCTGAGCGGACAGACGCGTGACGGAGGTCTTCGGCATGCCTAGCTTCGGATTCGCAAGGTACTCAAGGACCGACCGGCCCACCGAGTGCAGTGGTATGACGCGGCGTCGCCGCGACGAACGGAGTCGTTTGATGACAACACGTTTCAGTGTCCCGAAGACAGACGCCGAAAGTGTCGCTCGCTATACCGATCGCGAATTCGATCGCAAGGTGCAGGCCAACCAGCGCAAGCTGCGCGCCGCGTTGCGCGGCGTCTACGACTTCGTGGTGTGCGGCTCGGGTTCATCGGGTTCGGTGGTTGCTCGCAGATTGGCCGAAAACCCGGCTGTTCAGGTACTTCTCGTGGAAGCCGGCGGGGCGGACAGCGTGCCGCCAGTCGTGGACCCCACCGCCTGGCCGACGAACATCGGCACCGACAGAGACTGGTGCTATACCAGCGAGCCCGAACCGGCCCTCGATGGCCGACGCCTGCAGATGTCAATGGGCAAGGTGCTCGGCGGAGGGTCCAGCATCAACGCGATGGTGTGGTCGCGCGGACACGCCCGAGACTGGGATCTATTCGCGGCCGAGTCCGGTGACCCGGGATGGAGCTACCAGTCGATTCTGGACATCTATCGCCGGATCGAAGACTGGCACGGCGATCCCGATCCCGCTTTTCGGGGCACCGGCGGTGAGGTATTCGTTCAACCGGCACCCGATCCTCATCCAGTCGCTCTGGCAATGCTGCACGGAGCCAAGGCTATTGGTGTACCACACTACGAGAACGCGAACGGCCGGATGATGGAGTCCGGTCGCGGTGTGGCGCTGGGCGATTTGCGGCTCAGCGGCGGCCAGCGGCTGTCAGCGTTCCGGACGTACACCTACCCGCTGATGGATCGCCCGAACCTGACCGTGCTGCCCGGTGCGATGGTGACCCGCGTCATCGTCGACGGACGCCAGACACGCGGCGTAGAGATCATCTACCGCGGGCAGAGCCACCGAATCTTGGCGGCCGCGGAGGTCGTGCTCTCGCTGGGCGCGATCAACACGCCGAAGGTTCTCATGTTGTCGGGTCTGGGCGACCGTGATGAACTCCGCGAATTCGGCGTCGACGTCGAGCATCATTTGCCCGGAGTCGGGAAGAATCTTCAGGATCACACCGCGTTCGATTGCGTCTGGGAATACCCCGATGGCGCACTGCCCCTGCGCAATAACGGCTCGGAAGTGGTGGTGTTCGAGCGGATCACTCCCTCGAGCGACGGCCCGGACATTTTCATCTGGCAGGCAGAGGCGCCGCTGTCCACCCCGGAGAACATCGCGCAATACGGACTTCCGGAATCCGGGTGGACGTTGTTCTCCGCGATCGCGCACCCCCACAGCCGCGGGCAGGTCCGGCTGTCGGGCGCCGATCCCCTGTCCCCGCCGCGCATCCACACCAACGCGCTGGCCGAACGCGCCGACGTCGACGCGGCACTGGCCTGCATCGCGCTGTCCCGCGAGATCGGCAACTCCGCGGAATTGAGGCCTTATGTCAAGCGCGAGATCATGCCGGGCGACCTGCACGGCGATCAGCTGGAAGCGTTCGTGCGCAACGCAACCCGGACCTTCTGGCATCAATGCGGCACCGCGAAGATGGGGCGCGATCCGATGTCGGTGGTCGACGGCGAACTGAAGGTGCACGGCGTTGAGGGCCTGCGCATCGCCGACGCCTCCGTCATGCCTCGCATCACGACGGGGAACACCATGGCGCCGTGCGTGATCATCGGCGAACGTGCCGCTCAATTGCTGAGATCCGAGCATCGGGTCTAGCCGCCGGACCAGACTGCCGACCCGCAAGCACTTCGCACCTGGAGTAGAGATGGACCGCTTCGACTATGTGATCGTCGGCGGCGGCACGGCGGGCTGTGTGCTCGCCGCCCGCTTGTCGGAGGATTGCGGAACACGGGTCGCGCTGCTGGAGGCGGGCCCCGGCGAGGGCCCCGCACGCATGTCGGACCCCACCGCGGCGTTCACGTTATGGGGATCTGACGTCGATTGGGGTTATTCGACCGAACCCCAGCCTGGCACTTACGGTGCCGCACACCCGTATCCGCTTGGACGAGTGCTCGGCGGTTCGAGCAGTATCAACGCAATGCTTCACCTGCGGGGCCACCCCGCCGGCTATGACGCATGGCAGACGCTCGGCGCGCACGGCTGGAATCACCGTTCCCTGCTGCCGTATCTGCGCCGCTGTGAACGCGCCGAAGGGCGCGACCCCTGGATCCGCGGCATGACCGGCCCGATGACCATCGAACCGCCCTACCCACCAAGTCCATTAGCCCAAGCGTGGGCGGAAGCCGCGACCGAGGCCGGCTATACGGCGAGCGATGACCAGGCCCGCGCACGCGTCGGCGCCGTTTCGTGGGCGGACATGAACGTAGTCGAGGGCCGGCGCCAGAGCGCCGCCGACGCGTACTTGCGGCCAAACTCGGGCCGTCCGAACCTAACGGTAATCACACGCGCGTTCGTCACGCGCCTCCTCATGGACGGAACACGCTGCACTGGTGCGGAATACGTGACAGACGCGGGGGTCCGGGTTCTGCGGGCCGATCGCGAAGTGCTGATCGCCGCGGGCGCGATCGGATCGCCTGTGCTGCTCATGAGGTCCGGGGTAGGCGACGAGGGCGTCCTGCGCGATGCGGGAATTCCCACCGCCCACCACTTGCCCGGGGTCGGACTGAACCTGCACGACCACATCATCGCCGGCGTCGTCTATCGGCTCAAGAAGCCGGTAGTGGGACCGCCAGGTCCGCTGCCCTACGCGCTGTGCCGGAGCGCAGCGGATTCCGATCCCGACATTCAGCTCATCCTCAATCCTGGCCCTTGGGGACCGCGTTGGGCGTCGTCAGCCGTCACCGGCTACTCCATCATGTTCGCGCTCATGTCGCCGGCAAGCCGAGGTACGGTACGGATCAGGTCTGGAGATCCGGCCTCACCACCGCTGATCGATCCCGGCTTCCTGACCGACGAACGCGACACCGGCCGCATGGTGGCAGCGCTTCGCCTGGCCCGCGAGATCGGTGACAATGCGGCGCTCGACCCGTGGCGTGATGCAGAAGTAAGCCCGGGCGCAAGGGTTTCCGACAACTGCGCTCTCCGCGACTTTGTCCGCCGCTGCGCGACCACGTATTTCCATCCCGTCGGCACCTGCCGCATGGGCAGCGACGATCTCGCCGTGGTAGACAGCGCGCTGCGCGTCCGCGGCATGGAGGGGTTGCGCATCGCGGACGCATCGGTCATGCCGGCCATCGTTCCGGCCAACACCAACGCAACCGTTCTGGCCATCGCCGAACGCGCCGCGGCGATCGTGCTGGGCGCCGAAGGGACACACCCGTGACAAATCGTTTCGCTCTGACCGATCTGCGGATTCCCGCCGTCTCGGCGCCGATGGCAGGCGGTCCTTCGACACCGGCGCTGGCCGCTGCGGTCTCCAACAGCGGCGGCCTCGGATTCCTGGCCGGCGGCATGGTTTCGGCGACTGCTCTGGAGCAGGCGTTCACCGCGGCGCGGCGCCGGACGTCCGGTGCCCTGGGCATCAATGTCTTTGTGCCGCAACAGGCCTGTTGCGATCGCGACCGGGTGGCCGCATACGCCCGCCGACTGTCGCCGGAGGTCGGACGCTATGCCACGCATCTCGGCGTCCCGCGCCACGACGATTTCGGTTGGCAGGCGAAGTTGGACCTGCTATGTGACCTGCGGCCGGAGGCGGTGTCGTTCACGTTCGGTCTACCGGGCCCTGACGTGTGCCGCAGGCTCCGCCAAGCCGGCATCTTGGTGCTCGGCACGGTTACCAGCGTTGACGAGGCGTCGCTGGCCGTTGCTTGCGGTGTCGACGCCGTGGTGGCGCAGGGGCCGAACGCCGGCGGCCACCGGGCGACATTCGACGCGCGCAGCATCCCGAGTTCCCTGCCCCTAGATCGCCTTCTGCGCGAAGTGTCGGCCGCGGTCGATTGCCACGTCGTGGCCGCGGGTGGGCTGGCGAGAGCCACCGACGTCGCCCGAATCCTTGAGCTTGGCGCCACCGCGGCCCAGTTCGGAACGGCGCTGCTGCTGGCCGATGAAGCCGGGACCAACCCCGTGCACCGTGCGGCACTGCGTGATCCGCAATTCACCGAAACGGTCCTCACACGGGCGTTTACCGGGCGCTACGCCCGATCGCTCAACAACCGTTTCATCAAGGATCACGACCACCACGCGGTATTCGGGTTCCCAGAGGTCGCGCACCTGACCTTGCCGATCCAGGCCGCCGCCGTGACGATCGCGGATCCGCACGGGACGAGCCTGTGGGCCGGCACCGCCTTCGACGAAGCGAAATCCGGCTCAGCCAACGCCATTCTGGCCGATCTGATGCCATGACGAACGACAGGAGACGGACATAGATGCCTCAGCTCAAGAAGGTCGCAGTCATCACCGGCGCTTCCAGCGGAATCGGTGCGGCTTTGGTCGAAACCTACTGCGCGATGGGCTACTCCGTGACCGCGAACTCCCGCAACATCGGTGCGTCTGCGCGGCCCGATTTGCTCACGGTTTCCGGTGATGTTGCGGATCCCTCGACAGCCGAACGGATCGTCAATGAAACCGTTGCCCGCTTCGGGCGAATCGACACCCTCGTCAACAACGCCGGAGTCTTCTTGGCCAAGTCGTTCACCGAGTACACGCTCGAGGACTTCGGCCGTGTCATGGGCACGAATGTCGCCGGCTTCTTTCACTTGTGCCAACGGGTGATCGCGCAGATGCTCTTTCAGGGGCCGGGCGGCCACGTCATCAACGTGACGACCACCCTGGTGGAGCGGCCCGATGCCCGTATTCCGGCGGCTCTGACCGCCCTCTCCAAGGGTGGCTTGGACGCAGTAACCAAAGCGCTGGCCATCGAGTACGCCCGAAGCGGCGTCCGCGCTAACGCGATCTCCCCGGGCGTGATCGACACCCCGATGCACGGGGGACTTGACGTCACCGGTGTCTTCGCCCACATGCATCCACAGGGTCGGGTCGGCACGATCGCCGACATCGTCCGGGGCGTCCAATATCTGGAGACTGCGCCGTTCGTCACCGGCGAGGTTCTCCACATCGACGGCGGCCAGAGCGCGGGACGCTAGGGATCGTTCGCAGGGGCATCATCCAGGTCGCGAATTCTTCGGCGTGCGTCCAGGGCGGAACACGCTGGCGCGTCGCCGCCGTGGCCGCACCCTGAAAGTCGTCAGCGCACCCCGGATCGCCGACAGGCGGACTAGGTTCCGGTTCGAGCGTCATGCCAGATTTCGCGCATGTCCCATGTCCGGTCGAAGAAGGTCGCTCGGCACTCCAGGTTGCGGCACTGCTTGAAGCGGACCCATACTCCGGTACGCTGGCTGATAAAAACTTCGCCCATGATCGCCGAATGAAACCACCGCCAACCGTCACCTGAGGGCGTCCACGACACCTCTCCCTCGCGCCACGCAAGGTTCACACTCGCGTCTGATTTGGGCAAGCGGGCCTCAGTCGGCAATCTTGGTCCGAACCAGCTATCCAGCGTGTCCCGCAGTTGCCTGAGCCGTCCCGCGTCAGCATCGGTCAGTTCGGGAGCGCGACATTCCGCGCCCCGCAGGTGCGACCAGCCCCACACAGCGGTGTTGGCCCAGGCCTGCGCGTGGGTCCCGTCGCGAAGCAGATCCGGTCCATGTACAGCGCTCGGGCGCGTGTTGAGAAAATCCTGTACGAGCGCCAGGCCGTTGGGCGCCGGCGCGCAGTTGTAACGCCGAGTAGCCCACCACAACGATGCAGCAAGCGTTTTCTCGCCTTCATGCTCCGGCACCACCGCAGCAAAGTCGGGCCATAATTTCATGACTATCTCCACTATTCCTCTGTGAATGCAGACTTTGGGTTGAAGCAATCTGGTTCAACCCGTGCGGGACATACCGGCCCTCGGCGGCGACGATGTTGGCGGCGGCCCTGCAACCACCTGCCTCGGCTGGCTAATCTGTTGCGGGAGTGATGATTTTGAAGCATTCATCGGTGGTTCGTGGTCAAGAGTAGGCGTCCGACATCCGCAGGAACCACACGTTGTCCGATCAGTGGACAGATCCGCAGGCGTCGCGTCGATGCCCCACGTGCCTCAGCGTGCCACTCGCGTTGGTGCGAACGGCTCTGGGCGCCTGCGTTCTTGGGAAACTGTCCGGTCAATGGACAGTGGGTCGCCGTTGGCTGGCAGTGCTTCTAGCGTCAAGCCTGTCCATCGTGAGTGCACGGTGGTGGCATTGACGAGCTACGGCTCCATGCTGGTTCGAAGAACGGGTACGGGCGGAAGGGCGAATCATGACAAGTGGTTCACTGCACGACACGCAACGGCTGCACGATGGCGGCAACCAAGACGAGCGGCTTGCTCGCAGGTTGGCCGAATTGTATGACGTTGATCCACAGATCCGTTCAGCTGATCCCCGTGTTGAGGTGATTGAGGCGGCCTGCATGCCCGGTATGCGGCTGACCGAGATTTTCGAGACGATTGTCGAGGGCTACGCCGGTCGCCCGGCGCTCGGACAGCGGGTCCGGGAGCTGGTGACCGACGCCGCCGGCCGAACGTCGGTGCAGCTGCAGAATGCGTTTGAGACCATCACTTATCGCGAGGTCTGGGACCGGGTGCGTGCGATCGCCAGCGCCTGGCGCCACGATCCCGCGGGTGCGGTGGCCGCCGGCGATGTGGTGGCAACCGTCGGGTTCTCCAGCGCCGATTATTTGGTCGTCGACATGGTCTGTGCGTACCTGGGTTTGGTGACGGTGCCGTTGCAGCACAGTGCCGCGGTGTCGACACTGCGATCGATCATCGAGGAGTGCGAACCGAGGATCGTGACAGTGAGCGTGCAGTACCTCGACCTGGCCGTTGAGGCAGTGACGGGGTTTTCGTCGGTGCGGCAGCTGATGGTGTTCGACTATCAGCCCGAGGTTGACGACCAGCGGCAGAACCTCGCCCGAGCCAGCGCTCGCCTGCAGGAGGCACGCGCCCAGGTTGTCGTGACGACCGTAGACGAAGTCGTCGCGCGCGGCGGCCGGCTGCCCGCCGGACCGGCATTCACCGGTTCCAGCGACCAGCGGTTGGCGATGATCATGTACACCTCGGGCAGCACCGGCATGCCCAAGGGCGCAATCTACACCGAGCGGATGGTCGCCGATGTGTGGACCTCCGGGTTTTTCTTAACACCGGGCATGCCGGTGATCAACGTGAACTTCATGCCGCTGAATCATCTGGGTGGGCGGCTGCCGCTGGCGTCGGCGTTCATCGCCGGCGGTACGAGCTACTTTGTTCCCAAATCCGATCTCTCGACGCTGTTCGATGACTGGGCGCTGGTGCGGCCCACCGAAATTGGTGTCGTTCCGCGGGTGGTCGAGATGCTGTTCCAACATTGCCGCGGCCTCGCGGAGCGCCGGATCGCTCAGGGAGCCGACTCCACATCCGCTGAGCAGGCGGCGGCGAGCGAGTTGCGCGACAAGGTGCTCGGCGGGCGGGTGCTGGGCGGATTCGTCGGTGCCGCACCGCTTACCGCGGAGATGAAGGCGTTCCTGGACGCGACGCTGGGCGTGCACATTATCGACGGGTACGGCCTGACGGAGACGGGGGTCATCAGCAGAGATGGCGTGGTCAGCCGCAAGCGGGTACTCGACTACAAGCTGATCGACGTCCCCGAGCTCGGTTACTTCCTCACCGATCTGCCTTACCCGCGTGGGGAATTGCTGGTCAAGACCGCCACGATGACGCCGGGTTACTACAAGCGCCCGCAGCTGACCGCTCAGGTCTTCGACGAGGACGGCTTCTACCGGACCGGTGACGTGATGGCCGAGATCGAGCCGGATCGCCTGACTTACGTCGATCGCCGTAACAATGTGCTCAAGCTGGCTCAGGGCGAGTTCGTCGCCGTGACCAACCTCGAAGCCGTGTATGCCGGGACACCGCTGGTGCGACAGATCTTCGTGTACGGCAACAGTGAACGGTCAAGCCTGTTGGCCGTGATTGTGCCCGCCCCGCCAGCGCTGGCCGAATACGGCAACGGTCCGGCGCTGAAAGCTGCGTTGCGTGAGTCGTTGCAGCGGGCCGCGGCGGCGGCAGGGCTGCAGTCCTATGAGGTGCCCGTTGACTTCCTGATCGAGACAGAACCGTTCACGGTCGAGAACGAGTTGCTCTCCGCGTTGGGTAAGCAGCTGCGACCGCGGCTCAAGGAGCGTTACGGCCAGCGGCTCGAGCAGATGTATGCCGACATCGCCGGTGCAGTAGCCGACGAGATGCGAGAACTGCGTCAGACCGCGGCGGATCGTCCCGTCGTGGAAACGCTCGCCCGAGCCGCTCGCGCGCTGCTCGGCACCGCGGCCGCGGACCCCATTTCCGGAGCCCGTTTCACCGACTTGGGCGGGGATTCGTTGTCCGGGTTGACGTTCTCGAATCTGCTCGAGGAGATCTTCGGGGTACACGTGCCGGTCGGGGTGATCCTCAGTCCGGCTAACACCCTTGAAGAGCTCGCGAACTACGTTCAGGCGCAGCGCGTCGCCGCCGCGCCGCGTCCGACCTTTGCCACCGTCCATGGTCGAGGCGCGACCTCCGTCTCGGCCGACGAGTTGTCGCTGGACAAGTTCATCGATGGCGAGACGTTGTCGAACGCATCGGCATTGCCGCGCGCCACCGGTGAGCCCGGCACCGTCTTGCTGACCGGTGCCAGCGGTTGGCTGGGACGGTTCCTGGCGCTGGAGTGGCTGGAGCGACTGGCCGGGCGGGGCGGCAAGCTGATCGCCATCGTGCGCGCGCGTGACCCTCAGGAAGCCAGGGCGCGATTGGACAAGGCATTCGATAGCGGCGATCGCGATCTACTGAACAGATTCCACACCTTGGCCGGCAAACACCTGGAGGTATTAGCGGGTGACATCGCGGAGCGTGATCTGGGGCTGGACGCTGCGGCCTGGAAGCGACTGGCCGAGAGCGTCGATCTGATCGTGCACCCGGCCGCGCTGGTCAACCACGTGCTGCCCTACGAGCAGCTGTTCGGACCCAACGTTGTTGGGACCGCCGAGCTTATCCGGCTAGCCATGACCACCCAGATCAAGCCGCTCACCTACCTCTCCACCGCCGCGGTGGCGATGACCGTGCCGCCCGGCCAGTTCGAGGAAGACGGCGATATCCGGCGGACCAGCTCGTCACGGCCGCTCAACGACGACTACGCCAACGGCTACGCCAACAGCAAGTGGGCCGGCGAGGTGTTGCTCCGGGAGGCCCACGACCGGTGCGGCGTGCCGGTGACGGTGTTCCGGTCCGACATGATCCTGGCGCACACCCGCTACCGCGGACAGCTCAACGGGCCCGACATGTTCACCAGACTGATCTTCAGCCTGCTGGCGACAGGCATTGCACCGCACTCGTTCTACGAAGACCCCGGCACCGGTGACCGCGCGCGAGCACACTATGACGGCCTCCCGGTCGACTTCGTGGCCGAGGCCATCACCACGATCGGCGCTTCGGTCCCCTGCGGCCACCGATCCTTCGACATGCTGAACCCGCACGACGACGGGGTCTCCCTGGACGTGTTCGTGGACTGGCTGATTCGGGGGGGCCACCGCATTCAACGCATCGATGACTACGACGAGTGGCTGCGCCGATTCCAGATCGCGCTGACCGGTTTGCCTGAGCGGCAACGTAACCACTCCGTTCTACCCTTATTGCACGCATTCCGCGCTCCGGAAAAACCCATCCGGGGCGCAGCCGCACCCACCGATGCGTTCCAAGCCGCGGTACGTGCAGCCAAAGTCGGGACGGACCATGACATCCCGCATATCACGGTGGAGCTGATCGACAAATACGCCAACGACCTCCGCCAACTCGGCCTGTTGGACCTGCACGCTAGGGGCTTCTAGCCGCGGACGAGTCGACAGAGCGGCTTGACTGCTAGGCGACCGCGTTAGTCGATAAGGCATGAGGGGACGTTGCGCTATGGGTCAACGCAGCTGGTTTATCACCGGTGTGAACAGTGGGTTCGGTCGGCACCTCAGCGAATTGCTGCTCGCGCGGGGCGAACGGGTCGCCGGCACCGTCCGTCGGGCAGGTTCGGTGCGCGACCTGCAGGACCGCTACGGTGATCGGTTCTGGGTGGCTCACCTCGAGGTCACCGATTCCGTCGCCGTCCGCGATGTCGTCAATCGCGCATTCAGCGACTTGGGGCGCATCGACGTGGTCATCAACAACGCCGGATACGGGCTGTTCGGGGCTGTAGAGGAGCTGACCGATGAGCAGATCGCCCACCAGCTCAACACCAACCTCGTCGGCTCCATCCAAGTGGTCAAGGCGGCGCTACCGCATCTGCGCGCCCAGGGTGGGGGTCGCATCCTGCAGCTGTCGAGCTACGGCGGGCAAGCCTCCAACCCGGGCGCGTCTTTGTATCACGCGAGCAAGTGGGGCATTGAGGGCTTCATGGAGTCGACCGCCAAGGACGTGGCCCCGTTCGGGGTGGGTATCACCATCGTCGAGCCAGGCGGGGCCCGCACCGAATTCCGAACCAGCTCTTCCCGATTGGGCGCCAACCAATTGCCGGCCTACGACATCAGTCCCGCCACGCTGACTCGCGGCATCAAAGATCCCGCCCTTCCGCCACCGACCGGTGATCCGGTGAAGATGGCGAATGCCATGATTGACAGTGTCGATGTGGACCCACCCCCGTTGCGCCTGGTCCTGGGCAGCGATGCGTACGGCGCGATCCGACAGGCGCTTACCGAGCGTTTGGCGGCGGTCGAGGCACAACGCGATCTCGCCGCAACTGTGGGGATTGCGTGAAAGCCGTCCTGGCGACTGCATTGATTCGCGCATGGAGCACGGTTGGCTACCACCGCCCCGCACAGCCCGGTAGCCCGCCGCGGGGAGGTCGCGGGCCGCATCGTGCGGCGCGACCGCGGCCCGCAATTTCGCGGCCGGAGATTTTTTCATCGGGTGGGCTCTCATTTCTTGACACGCATTGCAGCTTCGACACGCATCGCCCTGGATGGTTCTGAGTGAAATCGCTTGACTAGATAGCTATTTCGATCTGAATAGTTGCTGTCCGCGGATCACCCGGCTGCACGCGCTATGGGCAGCGGGTCGATTGCTCGGTAAGCGGTTGTACAACAAAGGTTGTCGGTACCCGCGGTGTACGCAGCGTCAGGCTCCCGTTATCCGCGTATATGATGTGGTCCTCGGCATGCACGTGACCATCAGCATCGATGCGTGCCAGCGTTGATCCGTCGATGCGCAGCAACCATGCGCCGCGGTGGAGCACCCGGTCGATCGTCACACACCCGTCGCCGCCTGACAGGTCGCTGCGCCGGTGCAGCCGGGTGACGAGTGTTCCGTCGATGACTTCGGCTTGCAGGACATCGACATCACGAGCCACCGCGGTCAGCGCCGGCTCCGTGAAATGCCCTTGACTCCAGGGCTGGTTGAACAACTTCCATAGCCCGTCTTCGACGTTCAGCCTCGCATAGCCGAGCAGCACATTCCCGGTCATCGGTTCAAGTTCCACTCTGTTGCCTTCATTGTCGACCAGTTCGTCGTTTCGCGGGTAATAGAGTCCTCCGTCGCGCCAGGTCGGCGAAAGGAAAGTGTCGGCATAGTCGAGTAAGCCATCCAGCGTGGCGTGATCACCCATCTCTGACGCCCAAGCCGAGACCCAACCGAAGTCGGTCGAATCGGCGACCACGGCTTGGCCCATCACTTCACGAGGCTCTGCGGACGGCACGTACAACGTGCGGCCGGGCCCGCACTTGAGCCAGTCTGCAATCTGGTCCGCGTAATGCTGATGAACGAAATCGCGGTGCCACATGTTGAGCAACGTGCCCAGCCAGGCGTCAGTCCACGGCCAGCCATGCTCATTGCGGACGACGGTGCCTTGATCGCGCATGACGAATACGTTGTAGTGTCCGTCATCGTCGAGCAGCCCAAAGTCGCTCCACGCCTGAAGATATCCGTTGATCACTTCATCAGCACGATGGGTGCCCGTGAGTAGATCACTGAGCCGAAAGCCCAGTATTGCCGGTTGATTACAGATTTGGAAGATGCAATTGGGTTCGCACGCTACGCCAAGGTAGCCGTTTTGCACCATCTGCCAGTAGATGTGATCGGACAGCGATTGACGATCGTATTCGAATCGCTTTTCTTCGCCGCCCCAGAAATATGACCAGTGACGAAAGGTGAGCGAGCCTGGCGCAGCGTAGTCGCTCCTGTTGAACAAATAGTCGTGCAGCAGCGACATGCTCTGCACGTAAGCGCTGTACATGATGTTGTCGCGCACGACGGGGTTCCACTCCTCCTCGAGCCGGTCGGTGATGTGGGCGTTGAACACGGCCCCACCGCGACTGACATCACGCCAGTAGAGCCAGACCTCGGGCTGCAAGATCTTGTCGATGAGGCGCTTGATGATCGGCTGAAACAACCCCGGCGCAGCGGGTAGTCGGTGCAGATGAGTAAGGGCGAGCGCATAGGTCATGTAGGCAAGTTGGAATCGATATCCGCCAAAGTCTTCTTGGCCGACCCCTTTGCCTTGCATCAAAGACCAGTCGTTGACCTGCTGGCGCGACAGATTGTCAAAGTGGCGAAGGTGACCGACCTGCTCGGCGGTCAGTAACCGGTGCGTCATGGCTTGTCCTTTGCGGAATCGCGATCACGAGCTGTTGCAAGCTCCTTGAGGTTGCGTCGGGAGATCTTTCCCGAAGATGTCATCGGTAAGCCCGCGAGGAACATCACCTCGCGGGGACGCTTGTACGCGGCCAGGCTGCCGCGACAAAAGTCGATGATGGACTCGGCCGTCGGCATTGATCCTGGCTTTGCGACCACGTAAGCCACGGCGATCTCCCCTCG
Source organism: Mycobacterium sp. E1747 (assembly GCF_001667775.1). GTDB lineage: Bacteria > Actinomycetota > Actinomycetes > Mycobacteriales > Mycobacteriaceae > Mycobacterium. Next base: position 44,231 of record NZ_LZJI01000025.1, on the reverse strand, counting down.
GACAGGATCCGGGCGGCCGACCACGGCCACCTGCGACACCTGGGGGTGGGTGGCAAGCACACGTTCGATTTCGGCGGGATAGACGTTGTATCCCCCGGTGATGATCATGTCCTTGGCACGGTCCACCACGTGGAGGCGGCCGGCGCCGTCTTGATAGGCGATGTCGCCAGTACGCAACCAACCATCGCCGTCGAGGGCCGCGCGAGATGCCTCGGGCTGCCCGACGTAGCCGAGCATCACGATCGGTCCTCGTATTTGCAGTTCGCCGCGTTCGCCCGCCGGCAATTCGTTCCGGGAGCCGTCCAGGGCGGCGATACGCACGTCGACGCCGGGCAACGCCACTCCTACGGAATTGGGATCCGCCGGACACCATGGGCTGTGAGTCGCGCCTAGACCGGCAATTTCGGTCATACCCCACAGTTGGATCATCGGGACGCCGGTTACTCGTCGCCACGCTTCGACCATGTCGGCCGACAGCGTCTGGCCGCCGACGGTAGCCACACGAAGCGAATTCAGGTCCGCGCCACCGAGTGCGTTGTCGGCGAGCATCATCGCGTACATCGCGGGAACGCCCTCGAACATCGTTGCCCGCCTCGCTGCGATTAGGTTCAGGGCCTTCCGGGCTTCGAAACGCCGCATCAGCACAACTTCGCCCCCGACCAGGAAGATGCTGTTGATCGCCACGTTGCCGTACACATGAGCGGCCGGCAGCGCCGTGACAAGGGTGTCGGCGGCCGTGCGGGCATGCATTGTGGCCGTGAGCGCCCAGTTGAGCAGGACAGCTCGGTGGGACTGCATCGCCCCCTTGGGATGACCGGTGGTGCCGGACGTGTAAACGATGGCGCACAGGCCATCTTCGGCGCTGCCCACGCGGGTCAACGGCGATCCGGTGCCATCTTCCAGCAGGACCTCCATCGGAATCGCCGCGCCAGTTCCGTCACCGCCGTATTCGGCGTGCAAGGCGACGCCAGGTGCCAAAGCCAATGCCGCAGCGGCAACCTCGGTCTGTTCGGCGCTGGCAATCAATGCTCGCGAGCCGCAGTCGTTGAGCACGTGCGCCAGTTCTGGTGCGCTCAGCATCACGTTGATCGGATTGACGATGGCCCCGCAGCGCAGCGCACCGTGGTAGGCGACGATCCATTCCCAACCATTCTGGCCGATCAGCGAAACGACGTCGCCCGGCCCGATCCCGCGGCGCTGCAATGCGGCGGCCAACCGACGCGAGAGCCGTTCGAGCTCGCCATAGGTCAGAACGGCGGTCGCGGTGACTAGGGCGACCGAGTCCGCGTCACGATCGGCCGCACACGGCAGTAGGTCGGCGGGCCGCAGCGGCGGCCGAAATCGGGAACTACGCATGTGTACAGTTCGAATGCCGAACCGGCTCGAAGACGACGACCGCCTTGCTGACCTCACCCCGGTGCACTGCGCCAATAGCGTCGTTGATGTCGGCGAACGCGAACGTCTGGACGAGGTGGTCGAACGGGAAGCGCCCGGCCCGATACAGGGCGAGCAGTTCGGGGATGAACTCGGCCGCCACAGCATCGCCCTCGATAACTCCTACCAGGCTGCGGCCGAAAAGTAGTTGGCCTTGATCGAGGGTGATGTCGTTAGGCGCACCCTGGTATCCCAGAGTGGCGCATACGCCCGGCGCTTGGAGCGATTCCACCGCAGTGCGGACGACATCGGGATAGCCGATGCAATCGACGGTGTAGCAGGCCCCTACTCCCCCAGTGAGAGCGCGGATCCGGGCTGCCACGCCTCCGTGCGACGAGTTGATTGTGTGCGTTGCCCCTAGCTGCTTTGCCCTGGCTAGCGACGCGTCGCTGATGTCGACGGCGATGATCGGTGAGCATTGCGCGACAACGGCCGCCAACAACGCTGATAGGCCAACCGAACCGGCACCGAAGATCGCGATTGACGATCCGGGTCTGGGCTGCAGTGTATTGAGGACGGCGCCTGCCCCGGTCTGGATGCCACACCCCAGTGGTCCCAGGACCTGCAGCGGCAGGTCCTTGTCGACCCGCACGCAGCTGCGCTCGCTGGCGACGGCCCGAGTGGCCCATGATGACTGGCCGAAGAAGGCGCCGCGGACAGGGCCATCGTTGCCGGTCAGGGGGGTCGATCCGTCGCGGCGAGTCCCGGTGAAATTCAGCTCGACAAAACTCCTGCAGTGCATCGGCAATTGCGAGAGGCAGTTGTCGCAAGCACCGCAGGAGTTGTACGACAAGACGACGTGGTCGCCGACGGCCAGGGTGGTGACGTGGCTGCCGACGTGTTCGACGACACCAGCACCTTCGTGGCCCAGCACTATCGGCGTCTGTTCTGCCGAGGCAGAGGCGATGACCCCGAGGTCGGTATGACATATGCCAGCGCAAGACATCCGAACCACCACCTCGTTCTCACGTGGCTGACCAATGGTCAACTCTTCGTGGGTCAATGGTGATCGCGGAGAACGTAGAACTGCAGCAGTGGTTCTCATCTGCTTAGGCTTTCGGATCTGTCGAGGGTGATGGTCTGATGATTGGTGTACTCGGCGAGTCCGTAGACCGAGTTTTCAGCACCGATGCCAGACTCTTTGTGCCCACTGAAGACTTGATGAGGCGAATACTGGTGGACTTCGTTCATCCACACAGTTCCGGCTTCCAGTCGCCGGCCGATCCTTTCGACACGACTGAGATCAGTCCCCCAAACCGAGGCGCCCAGCCCAAAGGGCGTGTCGTTTGCCCGCGCGATCACATCTTCCTCGTCGGTCCAGCGCAGCAGAGGGACGATGGGACCGAAAGGTTCTTCGGTGACCAGCCGCGAATCCTCGGGTGGGTTGTCTACCAACGTGACTGGTATGAACCATCCCTTAGCGGAGGGATCGACGGTGCCGCCCAGAGCGAATGTATAGCCGTGGGACCGGCAATCGGCGAAGTAATCCCGCACCTTGTTGTATTGCGCTTCGTTTTGGATCGGCCCGAGCTGAGTGCGGGGATCAGCGCCGTCGCCCACCACGACTGTCTTGGCGAAGGAGACCAGGGCGTCGCGCACATCGTCATAGACACGGTCGTGGATATAGATCCGCTTGGCGGCGTTGCAGAACTGCCCATTGTTCTGAAACGCCGCCCAAAAGATCTTGGGGGCAACGATGACCGGATCGACGTCATCGAGCACGATCGCGGGGTCGTTACCGCCAAGCTCCAGGGTAATCCGCTTGAGTGTGCCTGCTGCTGAACGCATCACGTGTTTTCCGGTTTCGGTGCTGCCGGTAAATGCGATCTTGTCGATCGCCGGGTGGCTGGTCATCCATTGGCCCAGCTCGTCTTTTCCGCTGAGCGCATTGAGGACACCCGGCGGCACGAGGTCTTGCACGAGTTCGACAAACTTGAGATCGCACAGCGGCGTGAACGGCGACGGCTTGACGATGACCGTATTACCGGACACCAAGGCGGGCGCTATCTTCCACACTGCCAGCAGAATCGGGAAGTTCCACGGCACGATTGCGGCGACCACTCCCAATGGTGTGTGTCGGCTGATCACTCGGCGGCGTGGGCTGTCTTCGATAACCTCTTCTGGAAGAGATTGTTTGGCGACTTCCCGCAACCACATGATGGACCCGAAGACTTCCCATTCAGCCATTGCTCGTGGCTTACCCTGTTCTGCGGTCAGCAGTTTCATGAACGCTTCGGCATGCGCCTCGAGCCGATCACCCATGCCGGCAACCGCCGCTTGTCGTTCCGAGTAACCCAGAGCGGACCACGCGGGGAAGGCGTCTCGCGCCGTGGCGACGGCACGATCAAGGTCCAGGCGGGCGGCGACGGGAACGCGAGCGATCACCGAACGCGTCGCCGGGTTATGAACGGGTGCCGAATCGGCTGTGTCGACTGACCGGCCCCCGATCGTCAGCCTAAAGTCCTCCTCCACGCGCGCGGTCGGATTGGTTCTGGCGTCCATTTTCTGTGCAACTCCTCCTTGAGTCCGAAACAGCTGTGGGGATAGGTGCTTTCGTTGTGAGTGGACGGGTGGGTGCGCGTGCTACTCCGATTGCGGACGCGACCGGCGCCCCTAGGTCACGTGATACCGCCGCAGCCGTTGATACAGGGTGGTACGCCCGATGCCGAGGCGCGCCGCCGCGGCAACCTTGTTGCCGCGGGTGGCCCGCAAAGCGGCAACGATCGCGTCGTGTTCGGCCACCTCGATGCCCGACAGGCCGCGCGGAGGGCCCTGCCGGATCGTTGCCGGCAAGTCGGAGTCGATGATGTCTCCGCGCAATCTGTCGCGCGCGGCAGATGTGAGCACCCCGTGCAGTTCGCGAAGGTTTCCGGGCCAGCTATAAGCGGCCAGTAGCTGCAGCGCGGAGGCCGAGATGGTCAAGGAGGTGCCGGGCACGACTCGGGCGAGACACTCGTGCACCAACCAGGGGAAGTCGTCGCGTCTTTCGCGCAGCGGCGGCAGCGTCATGCGCTCAAGTGCGGTAGCGGTTAGAGCCAGGTGCCCGGTATCAGCGGAATCCAGCGGAGAAGTGGTCAGCACCACGTGGGCGGCCGAGCGGACCACGAGCTGTGCGAGCAGAGCCGCGGTGCGATCTGGCAATAGGTCGATGTTGTCGACGAGGACGGCGGGGGTTCCGGCTAATGCCGCGCGGGCACGTTCAATCCAGTCGCCGCCCTCCGCGGCGTCTAGCACCACCGCTTGCGGGCCCGCCCGCCGTCGGCCCGCGGTCGTTCGTCCCGTTCCTGGCTCGCCCACGACGACTGCCACCCGGGAGGTCGAACCGCCCGTGGCGGAAGCCGCTGCGTGAGAAGCCTTGTGGCTGCACGACGTGATGCCGAACAGCGCGCCCCGGGCCTCGGGAATGCTCCGCACCTGAAGCAGTACCTGTGCTCCCGAGGCGAGCGTGACGGTCGTCTGACGGCTCTCACCGTCGGTGAGGTCTTCGGCGATGGCTCGAAGTGTCGCGTGATCGCAACTGCGGACGATCTCGACAGCGTGGCGATTGCTGAGCACCACGTTTTCACCAAGAGCCATCACCGCGCGGCTCTTGGCGTGGGGGTGTGCTTGGAATTCGGCGAGCAGGCGCTGTTCGGCCTGTGTGGATGACTGCAGCAGGCGTTGTTCGATGTCGTGCACCGCGCGTTGGACCAACGGTCCCAGGAGCGGTGTGGCGTCCTCGGTGCGGCCGGTGATATCCAACACGCCCTCGAGCCGCCGGGTCACCGGGTTGCGAATCGGTGCGGCGTAACAACAGAAATCGCGTAGCGACTCGAGGAAATGTTCACCGCCGATCACGGAAACCGGGGCGTGCAGTTCGTGCGCTGTCGCTAACGCGTTGGTGCCGGTACGCTCCTCGACGAACCGCGCGCCGGGTACGGCTAGCACACGGTCTAAAGCTGTTCCCAGACCGCGCTGTCCGACCCGGCGATCGATGATCGCCGCCGATCGATCGGCGGTCAGGACACAGAACCGGCTTTCCGCTAATTCTGCGCCGAGGTCATCGAGTACCGGTGCTGCTGCCCGCGCCAGTCGGCTACGACGGTCCCAGTCGGGCACGATTTCGGGATTGGTTGGCATCCCGGGGTCGAGGCCGGCCAGCGCCGCGCGACGCCAGCCCAGCGCGATGGCGGTCCGAACTCGCAAGCCCGGTAAGGATTTCACGTCCGGGCGTACGGCGTTGCTCGCCGTTATAGGCCGCGATGTGAGATGGTTTCGCACGACGCCTCCCGACATGCTTGACGTCAACCCGGTCGGCTGGCGTCTTCGAGTTCGGCGGCCTCAGCTGTCTTGAGCCAGGCGGCCAGGCCGGCACCGAAGCCGTGCGGGTCGTCCAGCGGTGTCCAGTGCAACCCCTGCACCTCGGCCACCGTCAGGTTCGGGAAGGTGCTGATAGTGTCGCGACGGCGGCCACCCACCATCTCGATTCCGCCTGGTGTGCCGGCCAGGTGCAGCTTGGGGATGGATGTACTGGCCAGCCAGTGTGCCTGTTGCTCAAGGACGCGACGCATTTCGGTGTCATCGTCCCCGAAAGGCACCGATCGTGGCCAGTCCAGCGTGGGGCGACGGTCCTCGCCGGGATTCGCGTAGGGCCGTACGATTTCGTCCCACTCCTCGGGGGCTAGGACACGCAGCATGTTGGGGCGTGCGGCGTTGACGAAGAAATTGTTGTCCAAGACGTCTTGGCCACCTTCGGGGGTGCGCAGGTGCTTGAACCCGTCCTGCACCATCGCCGGCCAGTCCGACCAGTCGAATGGCGGCAGCAGCGCCTCGCCGAACGCGATTCCCCGCACGCGCTGTGGATGTTTCATCGCCCAGTCGAAGGCCAGGTTGGAGCCCCAATCATGACCCACCAAGACGACGCCGTCACCGACGGCCAAGGTGTCCAGGAGCTCGCCGAGGTAATGGGCATGCGTACCGAAGCTGTACGTTCCCTCACCGCCGGGGGGCAGCTTGTCGGAGTCTCCGGCGCCGATCAAATCCACCGCGATCACTCGGTGGTTTTCGGCGACGTAGGGGATAACGTTGTGCCACAGGAATGCTGACATGATGTCACCGTGGATGAAGACAACTGGCGTGCCTTGTCCTTCTTCGATGTAGGTCATGGTCCGGCCACCGACGGAGGCTGACTTCTTCAAGTAGTTCGAGCGTCGGGGGATCGGAGGGCCCTGTCGTCGCGCCGGCTCGAGCAGAACGTTTTTCATCAACGCGCCAGCCGGCGTCAACGCCGCGCCACTGACGTTGACTTGGTCGAAATAGTCGTACCAGCCCGAAGCGGCGATTCCCGCTTCGAAGAGGCGTTGTAATTGCACATCCGGAACGCGATACACACTGAAGAAGTCATACGCTGCGCGGCGGTCAGTGTCCGGGTCGTTCACCCCGTAGCCCAAGACCTCCACCCCCTGGGCTTGAAGGCCGACCAGGGCTCCCGCAAGCTGGCCGACGAACGACTCGCGCTGGGCCGGACTGAGATCGATCCACGCTTGTCGGTACTTATATAGCTCGACAAAAATTTGTTGCACAGCAAGACCTTTCGTGTTGCGGTTAGTTGGCCTGGTTGGCCGCGGCGGTACTGGGAAGTAGGTCTAGGCGGGTGACGGGGCGAACCGTTGGCGGTACTCGCGCGGGGTGGTCCCCAGGCGGCTGCGGAACAGACGGTAGAGGGTCTCCACCGAGCCCAACCCGCTTTCGGATGCGACGCGTTCAGGCGTCAAGTCGGTGCGTTCGAGTAGGCGGCGTGCATACTCGATCCGCATCCGCTCGACGAATTCGCCCGGGGTCAAACCCACATCGGCGTGGAACACGCGGGCAAGATGGCGCGGTGTCACCGCCATCCGGCGTGCCAGGGCAGACACCGACAGGTCCTCGTTGAGATGGCTACAGATCCACCGGCGTAACTCGGCGAGGTCCGTGCGGCTTCCGGCCGGCACAGACAACGCGGCACTGAACTGACTCTGCCCGCCCGGCCGTTGCACGTACATCACCATCAATTGCGCCACCTTCAAAGCGATGTCATCGCCGTGGTCCTCGCTGACCAGCGCCAGCGCCAGGTCCATCGATGCGGTGATGCCGGCGCTTGTCCACATCCGGCCCGACCGGATAAAGATCGGGTCATCGTCTACCTCGACCAGTGGGTACTCGGCGGCGAGCTGGGCGGCCGTGCCCCAATGTGTGGTCGCGCGATGCCCGTCGAGCAAGCCGGCTGCCGCCGCGATATGGGCGCCGGCGCACACGGCCGCGACGCGACCGGCCGCTGAACCGCGCTCGCGCAGCCAGTCGACCACGGCTTCGTCGACGACGGAGACCGGACGGCCTTCGGGGCATACGTCGACGCGGCCGGTGACCACGATGGTGTCAGGCCGCTCGCGCAGGTCCCTGAACGACTGATCGACGTGCAAGCGCAGCCCGGAAAACGTCGGCACCGCCTCGCGGCGACTGGCTACCACCCGCACGTCGTAACGCGGAGCGCCCGCCGGCAGAGCGAGATTGGCCATGGCGAACACCTCGGCTGGGCCCGCGACATCCACTGCGTCGATGCCGGAAAACACCGTGACGACAACGAGGTGGGACGGCTTCGCATTCACAGTTCCAGCATCGCCAGTGTTCGCGCTGTCCGCAATGACGATTTAATGTCAATTACGGACATCGCCGGCCGGTCGGACGCCCGCCATCGACTGGGTTCGCCACCCGACGCCAATCGCCTGGCGGACAGTATCGGCGATCGTCGTTGCCGCCGGGCGTGAGAGCACGGCGGCAACGTAGGCGTCGGGGCGCACGATCCACACTTCGTCGGCGTGCATCCCGAGTCGTTCGGCGAGCGTGCCCGAAGGATCGAGCGCAGATACTGCCAGGACACGGGCCGGGGATGACGTCGCCTCCGCTACGCCGGCGGCGATCTGGTCGATGTCGGTCCGGAAGCCGGTCAACACCAGGAGACCGCCGCGGGCCAGTCGGCGCAGCCGCGTCGCACCTCCGCCCGGCAGGGTTATCGACGCATCAGGCATAAGCCTGCCGGGGCCCGGCGGAGGTTGCCGGCCGACTTCGGGACGACCTGTGAACGGCCGGCTTGGATCCGCACGAACCAACGGTGAGTCGACATACCAAAACGGTTCAGACAACCGCCCGGAGTCCACCAGTGTGCGGGCGCTGGCGTCGGTCAGAGCGCGCTCGAGGATTCGTTCACGCGCCAACCGCTGCTCCGCGGTTTGTGGAACGAGAAACCGCATAGTTGCCGTGGTCACGTCCAGATTTTCCAGCGCGGCCGCATGTCGTTCGGCGTGGTAGGTATCCAAGAGACTCTCGTCGGCCCACCCATGGAGCACATAGGCCAGTTTCCATGCGGCGTTCTCGGCATCTGCCACACCGGAATTGAGGCCCCTCGCACCGAACGGCGAGACGACATGGGCGCAATCCCCCGCGAGCAGCACCCGCCCCCTCCGCATATGGTCGACAACTCGGGACTGAAAGCGGTACACCGACTTCCAGACGATCTCGTAGGGCTCATCGCCGATAATCGCGCGAATGCGCGCGTCCAATCGGCCGTCGGCGGCTTCTGAGTCGAGGTCGTAGTCACCCGGGACCTGCCAGTCAACACGGAACACCGAGTCCGGACACGGGTGGATGAGCACTTGGCGGCCCGGATTCCATGGCGGGTCGAAGTAGAACCGTCTCTCGTGCGCCCAGCCGGGACGCTGCATCCGGATATCGCAAATCAAGAAGCGGTCATCGAAGGACTGTCCGGAAAACGATACGTCGAGGATGCGTCGAATAGCGTCGCTACGCGATCCCGTGCACACCACGCTGTAGTCAGCGCGAAGCTCGACCTGCCCCGCTGACGTATGACATCGCACCACCACATGTCGAGCCTCCTGGTCGATGGCTGTGACTTGATGGTCCCAATGCACCGCGATGAAAGGTTCGTCGGCGATTGCCTCGTCGAGAATTTGTTCGGTGCGCGCTTGGGAGATGTTGATGAACGGCGGGAACTCCGCCCCACTCGTCGAGCCCAACGTCTGCACGAACAGTTCTGCGCCTCGATAGAAGGTGCGGGCCGAATCCCAGGTCAGCCCTTCATGACTGAGCCGATGACCCACCCCAACCGATTCCCAAATGTCGAGCACATCGCGCTGCTGACAGATGGCTTTTGAGCCGATCGGGTCGCGCCGTGGTCGGGCGTCTAGCAGGGTTACCGATACGCCCCAGCGGGCGAGCAGCAGTGCGCACGTCTGACCCACCGGCCCATTGCCGAGCACCAACACCGAGGGCTTCTCGACTTTGGCGGCAACCGCCTTCGGTTCCCTCATCCTTGTAACTGCGCCCAGACGTCACGGTCGCGATCGGTTGTCCAGATTCGGGGCCGTTCGACGCCCGACAACTCGTCCCAGACGCGCGATACGTCGAAGGGCAAGCAGTGCTCGAAGATGGGCCAGCGCCCATAGCGCTCGGCCAGAGCTGCATGGCATCGGTCGAAAGCATCCTTCAACGTACCGCCCTCGCGTTGGGTGTCGCCAACTTCGCGAATCAGAACGTTAAGGAAATGGCGCGTCTGTTCGATGGAATCGTGGACGGCCTGCTCGCCGAATGCGACATCTCCGCGCCCGCCAACGAGCGTGGTCGCTCCGAGTTGCGCCACCCGGTCCAGCGTCGCGCCCGACCAGTCGCGGTGAAAGGCGTCGCCAGTGTAGAGCGCAGCCTGAGATTCGACCAGATCGCCGGCGAATAGGATGCGTTGGTTCGGCAGCCAGGCGACGATGTCACCCTCGGTATGACCGCGACCGCAGTATTGCAGCACCAATTCGCCACGCTCGCCACCCAAGTGGATGGTGAGGCGGTCGGAAAATGTCAGGGTGGGCCAGGTAAGGCCCGGCACAGTGTCGGCCCCGCGGGCCAGCCGCGGCATGCGGGCAAACTCACTGGCCCAATCCTGCTTGCCACGCTCGGCGATCAACGCGCGCGTAATGTCATGTGACACAATCACTTCGGCGTCGAACGCCGACGCACCAAGCACACGAACCGCGTGGTAGTGAGACAAGATCAGGTAACGGATGGGCTTGTCGGTGTGCTCACGCAGTTTGGCCAGCCATTCACTGGCGACCTCGGGGGTCGCCAGTGCTTCAAAACAGACGACGAAGTCCTCACCCTCAATCGCACCGACATTGGGATCACCCTCGCCGGTAAGCGCGTAGATACCGTCGGCGAGCACATTGAGTGTCTGCTGTTTCTCCGACAGGTCAGCTGATGATGCAAAAGCGCGTTGACCCATGACTAGGCCTCTCCATTTAGTCAAAGCTTTGATTACTTAAGCCTTGACCATACCGTCGCCTCGTCTACGACGGAAGAGGCAGGGCGCAACGAAATTCGGCAATCCCGCGCTGTTTCGGTTTACCCTGGGCAAATGCCATCCAAGTCATCCAGGCCGGGCGAAGTTCAAGAACTTGATTACTTGTCGTTCGTCGACTACGCCGTCGACGTTGTCGGCGAGCGCCTCGAGTACATCGATGTCGGCGCCATGCGGTTAGGGCTTTCGTTGCATCGACTTACCAGCTCGTTGATCTACGATTGGGAGTCGCGGGTGCACCGCCCCCGCGGCTGGACGTGGGCTGGGTTTAGGGTGTTGTTCACGTTGTGGGTCGTCGGGCCTTTAGGGGCCAAGCGAATTGCCGAGTTGTCCGGAATGAGCCGCGCGGCCGTTTCGTCGCTGCTGAACACGCTCGTGCGCGATGGTCTGGTATCGCGAGAGACGGCAGCAGATGATCGCAGGGGCGTGGTGGTGGCCCTCACCCCGGCGGGCCGCAAAGCCATTCGGGCTGCATTCGTCGAACACAACAAGCGCGAGCAGGCGTGGGTCGAATCGTTGACACCCGCCGAGCGGCAGACTCTTCAGAAACTGCTCAACAAGCTGATCCGGGGGACGGCAGCGGCCAATGTGAGGCGTCGGTCCTGACCGCGACAGGAACAAGAGCCGGGTAATCGTGCTGCCGCAACCAGCGTGGTGTCTCGGCCACCCTCTTTCAGTCTCCGTAATGCATCCAGATCGCCTTGGTCTCGGTGTAGGCCTCCAGTGCCCACGGCCCCATCTCGCGTCCCCAGCCAGACGACTTGTATCCGCCCCACGGGGCAGCCATGTCCGGGTAGGGCGCCATGTTGACGAACACCGCGCCGGCCCGGAGCCCGTTGGAGATTCGGTGTGCCATCGCTAGGTCTTTGGTCCACACCGACGCAGCGAGTCCGTACTGAGAGTCGTTGGCGCGTCGGATGATCGCCTCGACGTCCTCGCCACCGTCGTAGCCGGTAACGGCCAGCACCGGGCCGAATATCTCTTCTCGCATGATCGTCATATCGTCCTTGACGTTGGTGAACAACGTCGGCTGATAGAAGTGGCCACGGCCTTCGACAATTTTGCCGCCGGCAACCACCTCAGCGCCTTCGTTGCGCCCGTTGGCGACCAGTTTGGCGACGTGATTGAGATGCCGCGAGGAGGCCAACGGGGTTACCTGCGATGCCGCGTCGACTCCGGGACCGATCCTGAGTGTCGACATTGCTGCGGCAAGCTTGCCGACGAACTCATCCTCGCGGCGGTTGTCGACGTAGAGGCGGGTGTATGCCGCGCACACTTGGCCGGCATTCATCATGACGGTGCTGGCCAGGTGGGCGGCGACGGCGGCGTCGATATCGGCGTCGTTGGCGATGATGCTGGGCGCCTTGCCGCCGAGTTCCAGCGTCAAGCGCTTGAGGTTGGAACGGGCGCTGGCCTGGGTGATCAAGCGGCCGACTTCGGTCGACCCTGTGTAGGAGAGGTGGTCGATGTCGGGGTGTCCGCTCAAACACTCCCCTACCGAGGAATCACCACTCACCAGATTGACCACACCGCGCGGGAATCCGGCGTCCTCGACGAGCTCGACCAGACGAATAGAACTGAGCGTCGTGAACTCGCTGGGCTTGATGACCACCGTGTTGCCGGTAGCCAGGGCCGGGGCCAGCTTCCACGCCAAAATCATCAACGGGAAGTTCCACGGCGTGATGAGAGCGGTCACCCCGACGGGCTCGCGGCGGGTGAAATTTAGCGTGGCGGGGAACGACACCGGATTGGTGCTGCCGTGCAGTTTGGTCACCCACCCCGCGAAATATCTGAAGTGCTCGGCCGCGCCGGCGACTGTCACGTTGCGTGCGACGGCGATCGACTGGCCCTGATCCCGTGTCTCCAGATTGGCCAATTCCTCACTGTGCCGGTCTATCTCCTCAGCGAGCCTAAACAGCATCGCCGCTCGCTGGCCGGGCAGTAGGGCAGACCAGCTTGGGTCAGCCAATGCCCGGCGGGCGGCGGCCACGGCGTCATCGACGTCACCGGCCGATGCGATGCCGACATCTGTAATGGGTTTACCGGTGGCAGGATCGGTGCTTGTCAGCACGCCGGCGTGCGCCGGCACCCATTGACCGTCGATGTATAAGCGGGTCGCCATGGTCTACTCCTCGATGAATATTGGGACTCTTGTGACCGCATCAGCGGTCGATCGGACGATGGTTCGAGATGAGTACGTTGCCCGCCGATTGGTGCGTCGCCGAATTCTGATCCCTCGCCACGCGTTGGGAACTTCGGATGGCCGTCGGATTGTCATGAGAGCGTGGTCAACTCGGGTTCGGTGCGCTGACGTATGTAGTCGCGGTCGACCCCGGGAGCCAATTCGCGCAGCACCAGACCATCCGGTGTGACGTCGACGACTCCGAGGTCGGTGATGACACGCTGCACGACAGCCACCCCGGTCAGCGGGAGCGTGCAGGTATTCACGATCTTTGGTGCGCCGTCGGGATCGGTGTGCTGCATACAGACGATTACGCGGCGGGCTCCGTGTACGAGGTCCATCGCCCCACCCATCCCTTTGACCATCTTGCCGGGCACGGCCCAATTGGCGAGATCGCCCGTGCGGGATACCTGCAGTCCGCCCAAGACGGCGACGTCGATGTGGCCGCCGCGGATCATTCCGAACGACAGCGCCGAATCAAAATAGGCGGCACCCGGATTGACGGTCACGGTCTCCTTGCCGGCGTTGATGAGATCAGCGTCGACTGAGTCCGGATCCGGGTAGGGCCCAGTGCCCAACAGCCCATTCTCGGAGTGCAATATTACCTGCCTGGTAGGTGGCAAGAAATTGGGAATCATTGTAGGAACACCGATTCCAAGGTTCACGTATTGGCCGCCGCGAAGCTCCTGGGCGGCGCGCGCCGCGATCTGTTCACGCGTCCAACCCCGTTGGGCGCGTTGCGGTGGACTCGACGTCATGATGTGAAACCCTCGGACGCGCGCACAGTTCGCTTCTCGATGCGTTTTGCCTGGGGTCCGGTCAGCACGACCCTCTGCACGAAGATGCCCGCCAGGTGCACCTGCGCCGGGTCCAGCGCGCCCGGCTCGACGAGCCGCTCGGCTTCGACAATGGTGGTACGTCCTGCCATCGCAGCAAGCGGATTGAAGTTCATCGCCGTCTTGTTGAACACGAGATTTCCGTGCCTATCGGAAATCTCGGCATGAACCAGGGCATAGTCGGCGCGAATGGCTGTTTCCAGCAGGTGAGGTCGTCCATTGAAGACACGCACCTCCTTGGGGGGCGAGGCTTTCAGGACAGATCCCTCCGGCCCGTAGCGCCACGGCAGGCCGCCGTCACCGACCGGTGTGCCGACCCCTGCTGGGGTGTAAAAGCCCGGAATACCGACGCCACCGGCGCGCAACCGTTCGGCCAAGGTGCCCTGCGGGATCAGCTCGACCTCGAGTTGACCTGATAGGTATCGGCGGGCGAACTCGGAGTTCTCCCCCACGTATGAGGCCGTAATGCGGGATATGCGTCCAGCCGACAAGAGGACCCCGAGGCCATAGTCGTCTACCCCGCAGTTATTCGAAATGATGTGCAAATCAGCAACGTCGCGGTCGCAAAGGGCGGCGATCAGCCCGTCGGGCACTCCGCAGACTCCAAACCCGCCCACCGCTAAAGACGCGTGGTGGGGAATGTCGGCGACGGCGTCCGCGGCGGAGGGCCACACCTTGTCGAGGGTCATCGCGTCATCTCTCGGGCTGGCGTTATGCGCCCACGTACCTCGCCAAATCCGATGCGGCCGCCATATTGCCCGGGCGCTGACGCGCTGATGACCACTTCGTCGCCGTCTTCGAGAAACGTGCGCTTCTGCCCGCCCACGGTTACTGGTTCGGCGCCATTTCGGGTCAACTCGATGAACGAACCCAGTTGATGAGCTCGATCTCCTGATACCGTCCCGGAAGCGAATAGATCACCGGTGCGCGCACCAGAACCGTTGACGGTGCAATGCGCAAGCATCTGCGCAGGCGACCAGTACATCGCGGCATAAGGCGGCCGCGAGATCTCCGTGCCATTCCACACGATGCTGAGATCGATATCCAGTCCCCAACCCTGGGCCTCCTGCAGATAGGCCAGCGGTGAATGGTCGTGGGGAGGTGTTGCCAGGCGTGCGGATTGCAGCGCGTCTAGAGGAACGACCCACGGCGAGATCGATGTCGCGAAGCTTTTGCCCAGAAAGGGGCCCAAGGGAACATACTCCCAGGACTGAATGTCCCGTGCCGACCAATCATTGACGATGACCGCCCCGAAGACATGCTCGGCGAAGCTGTCGGTACTGATCGGTACGCCCACAGGAGACCCGACGCCTACGACAAAGCCGATCTCGGCCTCGATGTCCAGACGAATGCTGGGCCCGAAGCCGGGCCCGTGGCCGTCGCTCCCTTTGCTCTGACCGCAGGGGCGCATGACGTCGGTACCCGACACCACGACCGAACCGGAGCGGCCATGGTAGCCGATCGGAAGATGTCTCCAGTTGGGCGTCAACGGATCACCGTCTGGTCGGAATAATCGGCCTAGGTTGGTGGCGTGATGTTCTGAAGCATAGAAGTCGACGTAGTCGGCCACGTCGAACGGCATGTGCATACGCACCTCAGAAACGGGCACCAAACAGCTTCTCGGCATAGCGCCGTTGCACACCAACTCCACGATCCTGCGGCGGACACTGACCCAGCGCCGCCGCCCCTGCGCCATAAAGGGGTTGAGGGTCGCGTTGGCGAATACGGGTTCATCGAGCGCCGAGGCAAGGTCGATCACGGAGTCATTGATTCGGACCCCTACCCGCGGGCTGGCTCCTGATACCGAAAACACCCCGTAAGGAAGGTTATCGAGGCCGAAAAGGGATTCGCTCGGGCCCTCCGAGCTAGTCATTGATACTTCCAGAAACAGCCACCACATCATCAAGGGCATCGGCAGGAAGTAACCCCAGTGCGACCAAGTCTTCGAGCGGCTCGATTACACTGCATGTCCCCAGCGATCGAAAGACTCTGCGCGTCAGAACGACTTGCTCATCGACAGCTCCGATGAGTTGCCTCGCCAATGCATTTGCGTCGCGTGCGCCGAGAATCTCAACCACGTCGGCGGTGTCGGCCCCATCCACGGCCGCACTGACGGCGAGCATTATGTTCAGAAAGCCGTGTTGCTCGAACCCGTTCCGCGGATCCGTATTACGGATCGCCCGATGCAATCCCGCGGTTGCCTTGAACGACACACCCACAGCGACCAGGTCGATGATCGTAGCGCCCAGCCCGAGCTCGTCGGGATACTCCCCCGCCGTGACACCGCCGGTGCGGATCTTTGCGCAGTATCCTGTGGCGCGCAAGGCATCAATCAGGTCGTAGCGCCGAGAATCACGGGGCAGTTCGACAAAAACCCCGACGTCGGGGGGTACGGTCTTTTCGAGCATCGACAATGTGCGCGCCGCCGAAATATTCGGTGGGAGGGCGACTTCGACGGCGACAATCCGCAACCCGGGAATTGGTCTCGACAGCGCGGCCTCCACCGCCGAGGGCCCGTCACCGAAAGTCAGCGCGACGGTCAGAGGTCGGCTGTCGGGCATCGCAGGGCGATCGTTATTAAGTTCCGGAACAGCGGCTACCGGGAGTACCAGTGGACCCACATAACGGCTCCGCGGAAGTCGGCCATGTTCGTGGTGTTCGCACAGCGCCCGTGATAGCGGCGCGTTGCCCGGGGGAAATACCGCCGCGTCGTCAAAAAAGCCATCAAACAGCGACACCGGTCTGCCTTCCCTTCGGCTCACTCCAAGTCCACGCGTAGCCGGGGTCATCACAGGCCAACGCAGCCTCACCCAGCTCGAATGGCCGGAATGTGTCCACCATGACAGCGATCTCATCGAATTGCTCGACTCCAATGCTGGCCCCATACGCACCCGGCTGAGGCCCATGTGCGTGCCCTCCGGGGTGCAGCGAGATGGAACCGGCGCCGATGCCCGACCCGTGCCGCGCCGCATAGTCGCCTTTGACGTAGAACATGACCTCGTCGGAGTCGACATTCGAGTGGTAATAGGGTGCAGGGATCGCCTGAGGATGGTAATCGACCTTGCGCGGCACGAAGTTACAGATGACGAAGTTGTGCCCCTCGAAGACTTGATGAGCGGGAGGCGGCTGGTGAACTCGACCCGTGATCGGCTCGTAGTCGGCAATATTGAAGGTAAATGGGTAAAGGCAGCCGTCCCACCCCACGACGTCGAACGGATGGTGTTCATAGACCAATCGGGTGCCCAAGATGCCGCCCGTTCCACGATGCTTGACCAACACTTCAACGTCGTGTCCCTCGATGCACAGCGGAGCGACCGGCCCATGCAGATCCCGCTCGCAGTAGGGCGCATGCTCGAGGAACTGGCCTAGTCTGGCAAGGAATCGCTTTGGAGGACTGACGTGACTGTTTGCTTCGATGACATAGGCACGCAGCGGTTCGATCCCTTCTGGCATCCAGCGGTGGGTGGTGCCGCGAGGGACCACCACATAGTCGCCGGCCTGCGCCGGCAATTCGCCGAATACGCTCTCAATCAGCGCGGTGCCGCTCTCGATAAACACGACCTCGTCGCCAATCGCGTTGCGATAAAGAGGCGAAACCTCTGCCGCAGCCACATACGAGATACGCAGATCGGCATTCCCGAGCAGCAATCGGCGGCCGGTTACCGCGTCGCTGGACCGAATGGCAGCAGGTGGAAACAGCTGATGCGGCTGCAAATGCCGTGGCTTGAGCGGATGATTGGGCACCGTCGTCTGGTCGAGCATCCGCCACTCATCCGCCGCCACAATCCCTGAGGGGATATGGCGGTGGTATAGCAGCGAGGAGTCCGAAGAGAACCCGTCCGCCCCCATCAGCTCCTCGTAGAGGAGCTGGCCATCATCAGCCCTGTGCTGGGTGTGCCGCTTGGGCGAGACAGAGCCGACCTGTCGGTAATAGGGCACCGCGCCTCCTTGCCAGC
This sequence comes from Mycobacterium sp. E1747, assembly GCF_001667775.1. Lineage (GTDB taxonomy): Bacteria > Actinomycetota > Actinomycetes > Mycobacteriales > Mycobacteriaceae > Mycobacterium. The sequence goes on along the minus strand of NZ_LZJI01000025.1, from coordinate 26,447 downwards.
CTGCAGAGCCGCTGTCATCGCGACACCACATCGAACCGTTAGTAAAGACTTTAACTAATTCCGACGAGGTGCACAACCGCCGACCTCGGATATTTGGCGCTTCGACCGCCGAAGCGGTTGTGCGGTAATCGATTTGCACGTCTGATCGGCAGCGGTGTAGCTGGATACGCGGCGGGCAGCCGGGACCCGCCACCGCGAAAACGCGGACCTTGATCTGCGCACCCGCTGGCGCTTTGGCCGCGCTAGACCTTTTGGTGGTCAGCAGCGGACGAATCTGGGCGCACCGTGTCGCGGTCGTCCATTATCGTCTTGATCTGGCTCGCAACGGCTTCAGCGGATATCGCATCGCCGAAATGTGTGATGAATCTGCCGTCGGGCCCCAGGAAGTAGGTAAAGGCCGTATGCGGTGTCCGGTATCCGCCAGGCACGGAGGGATCCACGGTATGCCTGACGTAGACGTGAAACGCCCTGCGAGCCGACTCGATCTGTGCGGGGGTCCCGGACAGACCGGTGAAATTGGGCGCGGTCTCCGCTAGGTAATGACGCATTTGTTCTGGCGTGTCGCGTGCGGGATCCACGGTGACGTAAAGGGGTTGGATCTTCTCGGCCGCTGAGTCGAGCAGGCGCAAGACCTGTGTGAGGCGTGCTAGGGCACGCGGACAGACCATTTCACAATGAGTGAAGCCGAAGAATATCAGCGCATACATGCCACGGTAGTCAGCATCCGTGACGGCGCGTCCATCGTGATCGACAAGCTCGAAGGTCGGAAACTCCGGGATGCTCACCGCGCACTCCTTTCGCCTGCTTGCCGCCGGTCGAGGCATCACGCCACCGGGGTCGGTACTGTGCGACGCGACTTACAACGACCTGTGGCTAGCAGCTGAGCCGTCGATTCAATAATGAGAGTGCCACGTATTGGCCTAGCTGTGGTGTTCGGATTACGAACACCACAGCCGCCCTCCGCGCCGTCTACCCCGACCTGCGCGTCGAGCCGCAGGACAGCCTGCAGTACGCCCGGATTCTGCGCTGAGCGCCAGTGCGTCCAGGACGGGACTCATCGGCGTGTCGCCCCCGTGGACGCACCCGCGAAGCCGTCAGCGCACAGCCGATCGCGCGCGGTCCAGCGCGCGGCGGGCGTAGGCCCGCACGTCGGCGTCACCGTCCTTGAGGGCGATGCTCAGCGCGTCGCGCGCGGCGGGTTCACCGGCCCAACGCGTCAGGCTCAGCACGGCCGCCTTGCGCACGTCGAGGTGCGCGTCGGCGAGCGCCTCGGCCAGCGCCGGCACCGCGACGTCGGCCGGCGCGCCCGCCAGCGCACGCGCCGCGCCCTCCCGCACCTGCCACGCCGGGGCCCGCAGCGCCGCTTTCACGTTAGCGAAATCCGCTGGGCGGCAACCGAGCTCGCCTAGTGCGGCCAGCGCGGCCGCGCGCACCAGCGGGTCCGGGTCCACGATCAGCGCGCTGACCGCCTCGCCGCCGCCGCGCAGCGTGGCCAGGCCGGCCGCCGCGGTGATCCGGACCTCACGGCTCTCGTCGCCAGTCGCGGCGACCACACCGGCCACGTCGTCGACCGACACCAGCGCACGCACGGCCTCGATGCGCATCCGATGGTCGGGATCGGCGAGCGCGCGGCGGTAGTCCTCCGGGTCGCCGACCCGCCGCGCGGCCAGCACGTAGAGCGCGGCCGCCCGCACCATCACGTCCCGCGAGCTCAAGCGCGGCTGGACGCCGGCGGGCTCGGGTAACACCTCGACCAGCTCGCGGATCCCCTCGGCGCCCGCGCGCCGCACGGCGGCGTCGGTGTCGTCCAGCGCGGCGAGCAGGGCGGAAGCGTATCCGTCGGGGATGTGTTCGGTGAGCGTGGCCACCGCCGTGCGGCGCACGCCGGGGTCGGGGTCGATCAGATAGGGTCGCAGCCCGGCAATCGTCGGCTCCTCGAGGGCCAGGACCTCGGCGATGCGCGGCGACGGCGGTTCGAATGACGCTGCGGCCGGGGCGATCCGGGACCGGGCGGTGGCCGGGGCCTGCCCGCCGACCAGCGGCGGCTGCTCCACCGCCCGCACGGTCTGGTCCGTCGGCGGCAGGCCGTCCAGCTCCGGGACCGGCACGAAATACGGGGCGACCGGCCGTTTCAGGAACACCATCGCACCGTCGGCGCCCTTGCGCAGGTTGAGGTGATAGCCCCATTGAGCGTCGTCGCGGCTGGGCAGGTCGGCGCGGTCGTGGTAGAGGCCCCAGCGCGATTCGGTCCTAGTGAGCGAGGAGCGGGCGGCCATCTCGGCACAGTCGCGGATGAAGGACACCTCGACGGCGCGCATCAACTCGTGGGGGTTTCGCGCCCCCATCTCGGCGATCTCGGCCCGCATGCGCTCGAAGGTGCGCACGGCGATGGACAGCTTGGCCGCCGTCTTGGGCGGCGCCACGTAGTCGTTGACGAACCGGCGCAGCTTGTACTCGACCTGCGGCTGGGGCGGCCCGTCGGGATGCCGCAGGGGCCGGTAGATCAGCTCGTGCGCCTCGCGCAGCTGGTCATTCGGGAGGTCTTGCGGCGCAGCGGTTTCCGCGCAGGCGGCCGCCGCGTCTGCGCCGGCGAGGTCGCCGAAGACGAACGCCCCGATCATGTAGTTGTGCGGGACGCAGGCCAGGTCGCCGGCGGCGTACAGCCCGGGCACCGTGGTGCGGGCGTGTTCATCGACCCAGACCCCGGAGGCCGAATGCCCGCTGCACAGGCCGATTTCGGAGATGTGCATCTCGATGTCGTGGGTGCGGTAGTCGTGGCCGCGGTTGGCGTGGAAGGTGCCCCGCGTCGGCCGTTCGGTGGTGTGCAGGATGTTCTCCAGCGCGGTCAGCGTCTCGTCGGGCAGGTGGGAGACCTTGAGGTAGATGGGCCCGCGGGCGGAGTCGATCTCGCTCTTCACCTCCGACATCATCTGACCCGACCAGTAGTCGGAGTCCACGAAGCGCTCACCGTGGGCGTTGACCTGGTAGCCGCCGAACGGGTTGGCCACGTACGCGCACGCCGGGCCGTTGTAGTCCTTGATCAACGGATTGACCTGGAAACATTCGATTCCCGACAGCTCCGCGCCGGCGTGGAAGGCCATCGCGTACCCGTCGCCGGCGTTCGTCGGGTTCTCGTAGGTGCCGTACAGGTAGCCCGATGCGGGCAGCCCCAGCCGGCCGCAGGCGCCGGTGGCCAGGATCACCGCCTTCGCCCCGATCGCGACGAATTCGCCGGTGCGGGTGTGCAAAGCGGCCGCGCCGACGGCCCGGCCACCGGAGGTCAGCACCCGCACCGGCATCAGCCGGTTCTCGATGCGGATCTTCTCGCGCATCGACCGTTGCCGCAGCACCCGGTACAGCGCCTTCTTGACGTCCTTGCCTTCCGGCATGGGCAGCACGTAGGAGCCGGAACGGTGCACCCGGCGCACCGCGTACTCGCCGTGTTCGTCCTTCTCGAATTTCACGCCGTAGCGTTCCAGCCGCTGCACCATCGCGAATCCGCGGGTGGCGGTCTGATAGATGGTGCGCTGGTTGACGATTCCGTCGTTGGCGCGGGTGATCTCGGCGACGTAGTCCTCGGGTTCGGCCTTGCCCGGGATGACGGCGTTGTTCACGCCGTCCATCCCCATCGCCAGCGCGCCGGAGTGGCGCACGTGGGCCTTCTCCAACAGCAGCACCTGGGCGCCATTCTCGGCCGCGGACAGTGCGGCCATCGTGCCGGCGGTGCCGCCGCCGATGACCAGCACGTCGCAGTCGAGGCGGACGGGGGTCGCCGGGTCCGGGATCTCCATCATGCCGCCACCACATGACCAAGGGCGGCAATGATTTCGGCGCGCAACCCGTCCCTTGGCAGGTCGCCGCGCGGATCGGGCACGTCGATCGACGCGCGGAGCGGCTCGCCGGCGCGACCGAGCACGACGATCCGGTCGCCCAGCGCGAGCGCTTCGTCGACGTCGTGGGTGACGAAGACGATCGTCGTGGGGTGGGTGCGCCAGGTGTCGATCAACAACCGCTGCATGGCCGCCCGGGTCTGGGTGTCCAGCGCGCCGAACGGCTCGTCCATCATCACCGCGCGGGGAGCCCCCGCCAGGCCGCGGGCCAGCTGCACCCGCTGCCGCATCCCGCCGGACAGGCTCTTGGGCAGGAAGTGGCCGAAACCGGCGAGCCCGAGCTCGTCGATCCAGCGCTCGGCCTGTGCGCGCCGGGTGGCGCGGGGCTCGCCGCGCAGCCTCAGCGCCAGCTCGATGTTGGACCGCACGGTTCGCCACGGCAGCAGCGCGTTGTCCTGGAACACCATGCCCCGGTCACCCGACGTGGTGGTGACCTCGACGCCGTCGGCCAGCACCCGGCCCTCGTCGGGGCGCAGCAGCCCCGCCAGGGCACGCAGCAGGGTCGACTTGCCGCAACCCGACGGCCCGGTCACGACCAGGATCTCCCCCGGGCGCACCGTCAAGCTCAGGTCGTCGATCACCGGAGTTCCGGTGTAGGACAACCGAACCGCTTCGAGCTCAAGGCTGGTTCCGATTTGTGTCGCAGTGGTCATCGCAAACCTTCCTGTGCGCGGGGCAACCAGCGAGTCACCCGACGGCCCACCAGCTCGACGGCCGCCGATGTGGCGAACCCGAGGACGCCGATGGTGATGATGCCGACGAACACTTGCGGGTAGGCCAGCACCGTGTAGTCCTGCCAGGTGCGGTAGCCGACGCCGAGACGGCCCGAGATCATCTCGGCGGAGATCACGCAGATCCAGGCCACTCCCATGCCGACCGACAGCCCCCCGAACACGCCCGGCAGGATGCCGGGCAGCACCACCTGGGTCAGCACCTCCCGGCGGCCGCCGCCCAGCGTGCGCACCGAGTCCTCCCACAGGGTGGGCAGCGCTCGCACGGCGTGCCGGGTGCTCACCATGATCGGGAAGTAGGCGGCCAGGAAGGTGATGAACACGATGCCCGCCTCGTCGGTCGGGAACAGCAGGATCGCCACCGGCACGATCGCGATCGCGGGGATGGGTCGCGCCAACTCGGCCAGCGGACCGAACAGGTCGGCGAACAGGCGCGAACGGCCCAGCAGCACACCGGTCGCCACGCCGATCACGGCCGCGAGCCCAAAGCCGGTCAGGATGCGGATCAACGACTGTGCCAGGTCAAGCCAGTACTCGTAGGAGCCGAGCCGGCGCTGCAGCGCGTGCACGATCTGCGTGACGGTGGGCAACGTGTCGAACCGCAACAGCAGCCGCACCTTGCCCGCGGTGAGCAACTGCCACAACCCGATTGCGGCGAGCACCGACGCGAGCCGCAGCAGGCGCGAACCCCAGGGCGAGGCGCGTCGCCGCTTTTGCGTGAGCGCGGGCGTCGCGATCACGCCGGGGACCTGGTCGGCCAGTGCTTCGACGGTCATACCGAACCTCCCAGTGCCTGCTGGTAATTCATGACGACGCCGCCCGGGTGGGCCACCAGGTACCGGCGCGCGCCGGCCTGCGTGCCGAACGGCAGATAGTTCTGGCCGTCTTTCACCCAGACCGCCTTGTCGGCGAACCACCGGGTGCCGAGCTCGGCGTCGGGAACGTAGGCCGCGCGGACTTTTTGGCCGCGGGCGGTGGCGTCGGCGACCGCGCGCAGCAAGCCGGTGGGGCTGGCGACCGTCTGCGTCGTGTCGGCCCCGTCCAGCCACAGCTCGCTGGCCAGCGCCGGGTCGCCGGCGAGCAGGGACGGGTTCGCCGCCCGCGCCCGGGTGGCGACGTAGTCCAGCCCGCGGGCGGCGAACACCGCGCGCAGCGGGTCGTCCACCGCGAACTTCCCGACGTCGAGGTCGGAGAAGTCACCGATCGATTTCAGGTAGGGCACATCGCTTTTCAACGCGTCGATCAGCGACGGCTTGTGCGTGGCGTCGAACGACGTCCCGCCGGGGCCGTTGTAGAGGTACACCACCTCCTGGGGCAGCCCGCTGGCCTGGGCGACGATGCGCGCCGCCTCCAGTGGCTTGTCGTTGAGGAAGTCGGTGGCGTCCAGTTGCGCTTGCAGGAACGCCGCCAGCACCTCGGGGTGTGCGGACGCATACGAGCGCCGCACCACCACGCCGTGCAACGTGGGCAGGTTCAGCTCGGCCCCGTCGTACAGCAGTTTGGCCTTGCCCTGGTACACCAGCAGCCCGGGCCACGCGACGAACTGCGAAAGCCCGTTCACCTGACCCGATTCCAGCGCGGACGCGCCGACCTGGGGCTGCTGGTTGAGCACCTCGACGCCGGTGATGCCGGCCCTACCCAGTGCGCGCACCAGCGTGCCGTGGCCCGCGGAGCCCACACTGGCCGACACCTTCGCGCCGGCCAGGTCCGCGAGCACGGTCGCCGACGAATCCGGTGCCACCACAACCATGTTCAGCGCACCCTTGGGGTTGTAGCCGGTGATCGAGACCATCTCCGTGCGGGCCAGCGGGTTGGCCTGGGTCTTGGACCCGTTGATCAGCATCGGGTAATCGCCCATCGAGCCGATGTCGATCTTCTCGGCAAGCATCTGGGCGGTGATCGGGGCGCCGGTGTCGTAATCCTGCCAGCGCACCGCGTACTTGGTGCCGGTGCGGGTGGTGATGTCGGCGAGCCGGCGCTCGAGGTAGCCCTGCGCGCGCAGCAGCGTGCCGGCGGTGACGGTGTTGATGGTTTTGGACTGGTATCCCACCACGACGTTGACCACGCCGGAGGATTGCGAGAGCGATTCCAGCGAGCACCCGGTGGCGAATACGGCGAGCGTAACCGCCACCGAAAGCAGCCGCAGGGCTTGCTTTTTCATGAGGCTCCCGGTTTCAACGGAGGAGATACGGCATGTTCACGGTGACGGCGCCGGTCGGACAGCGAGCCGCGCAGGGGCCGCAGTACCAGCACTCGTCCACGTGCATGAACGCCTTGCCGGTCTCGGGGTTGATCGCCAGCGCGTCCAGCGGGCAGACCTCGACGCACAGGGTGCAGCCATCGATACACAACGACTCGTCGATGGTCACCGGCACATCGGCCCGGGTATTGTTGACCAGCGTCATGTGTCGCTCCTTGTCAGGCTGCCGCGCATGGTGATTCGATCGCCACGCATCCGGATGTATTCCAAGTCAACGGGTGTGCCGTCGGCGAGACTGGTGAGCCGCTCCAGCATGAGCAGCGCCGCCCCATCGGGCACCTGCAGGGTGGCCGCCGAATGCGCGTCGGCGGGGATGGCCTCGAGCGCGAGCGACGCCGAGCCGAGCCGCTGCCCGCTGACCTCTTCGATGAGCGCGAACACGTCGTTGGTCTCCAGCGGGTGACGCAGCACCTGCTCACCGATGTCCGGGGCCAGGTAGGTCAGGTCGAGGCTGAGCGGCAGGTCGCCGAGGTAACGCAAGCGCTCGATGAAGACGGCCTGCCCGCCGGGTACCAACCCCAACCGGCGGGCCACCGACGGCGGGGCGGTGACAAGCATCGCGGCGCGCACCTCGTTGCGCACCTCACCGAGGTTCTTGAACGTCTCTTTCAGCCCCAGCAACGCGTCCAGCCCGTGTGCGTATTTGCGCTGGGCGACGTGCGTACCGACCTTGGGTCCGCGGTCGATCAACCCTTCGTGCTTCAGCACCGCCAGCGCCTCGCGAATCGTGTTGCGCGACACCAGGAATTCGGTGGCTAAGTGCTGCTCGGCCGGCAACCCGTCGGGGTAGGCGTCGGCGTGGATCTGCTGGCGCAACACGTCGGCCACCCGGCGGGCGCGGTCGGCCCGGGGCTCGCTGCTGATCGGTTGCGCCACGCGGCCACGCTAACGCAGCTCACGGGCGCTTTTCGGTCGGGCGGCGAGGGCCCCCACCGGCGCCTCGGCACATTGCGCCGGTCCGCGTTCGACGACGACCAGCGCGAACGACGGCCGCCGGCGCTATTGCGCCACCCACGACGCGTTGCCCTCTTTCCAATCCCCGTGAGCGGAACCGTCACCGGGCCTCGGCGCGGCTACCGTGGGAATGCATGAACGACCGGCCGGGCTCAGGCGTCTTCGCTCACGGCGGCACGGTCACCGTTGCGGGCCCCGTTCATGCCGGCGGCGTCCGACGGCAACTCGAACGAGGGGTAGGCGGTACCGACCGCGGCCAGCGCCGCGTTGCGCTGCGCCTCCATCCGCGCCAGCGCCGCCTCGGTGAACACCGACAGCCCGAGGTCCGGGTTGTACCCGTGGATCTCCTTCACGTCGAGCTGGGCCAGGAAGTAGACGATCTCCTTGGAGACCACCTGCCCGGGCACCAGCACCGGGAAGCCCGGCGGGTAGGGCACGACGAACGTGGTCGACACCAGCGTCTTGCCCTCGGCCAACCGCCGCCCCGCCATGCCGATGAGGACATGCTCGCGATCGGACTCCTCGTAGCCGGCATAGAAGGCCGACCGCATGTCACCGAAGACGCACGCGTCGACGGGCCGGAAGGCGACGTCGAATTCGCTGAAGTCGGGCAGGTGCGGCAGGTCCTGGGTGATCTCCTCGACATGGCGCTCGTGCAACGCCCGGTCCGCGACGCTGCCCGCATTCTCGGCGCGGTCGAAATCGATTGCGACCCTGCGTAATACGTCTAGCAAGTAATGCACGCTGGACCACGTGACGCCGATGGTGAAAATCAACAGAACGCTATTGATCGACGTCTTGTTGATCTGGATGCCGAACCGCTCCATCAGGATCTTTTCGCGGAAGTCATACCCGTTCATCCCGGTCTTGCCGACGAACAGGGTCACCCGCGTCGCGTCCAGCACGAACTGGTCGGACCGCCACGCCTCGTTCCACTCGGCCAGCGCGCCCTGCCTGACCTCACGATACGAGCTGACCGACGACGCCCGGAATTCCTCGGGCACCAGGTCGGACTCGTCGAGGATGCGGAACCACTTGCTGATCAACCGGTCTCGGCGCACCCGATGCCGGAAGACGAGCGCCATGTCGTAGGTCTGCCGGACCAGCTGGAAACCCTCGATGTCGACCTGCCGGCGCGCCAGGTCCAGCGACGCCAGCAGCTGCTGGTTCGGCGAGGTCGACGTGTGGGTCAGGAACGCCTCACCGAAGGCATCCCGGGTCAGCGCGTTGAAGTCCTGGTCGCGCACGTGGATCATCGACGCCTGCCGCAGCGCCGACAGCGACTTGTGCGTCGAGTGGGTCGCGTAGACGCGCACCCGGGCCTTGGCGGGGTCGGGCAGCAGCGGGCGGTCCACCCAGTCCGACCGGTCCCCCCCGCTTTGCACCCGTTCCAGCTCCGCCGTCCACTCCCGGTACTCGACGGCGTATTCCGGGGAGGCGAGCATCTGCTCGAGGCGTTCGGCCGACACCATGGCGGTGCGTTGCCGGGCCCAGGGCACCGCGGTGGCGAAGGCGTACCACGCCTCGTCCCACAGGAAGCAGATGTCCGGCTTGATCGCCAGCACCTCCTGCATGACCTGCAACGGGTTGTAGACCACCCCGTCGAAGGTGCAGTTGGTCAGCAGCAGCATGCGCACCCGGGACAACTGACCGGCCGCCTCGAGGTCGAGCAGCGTCTGCTTGATCGTGCGCAGCGACACCGCCCCGTAGATCGCGAACTGCGGCAACGGATACGCGTCCAGGTACAGCGGGTACGCACCGGCCAGGACCAGCCCGTAGTGGTGCGACTTGTGACAGTTGCGGTCGATCAGCACGATGTCGCCCGGCCGGGTCAGCGACTGCACGACGATCTTGTTGGCGGTCGAGGTGCCGTTGGTGACGAAATAGGTGTGGTTGGAATTCCACGTGTCCGCGGCCTTGTCCATCGCCTTCTTGATGTTGCCGTGCGGGTCGAGCAACGAGTCGAGACCGCCGGACGTGGTCGAGGTCTCGGCCATGAAGATGTTACGGCCGTAGAACTCGCCCATGTCCTGCAACGACTTCGAGTTGAAGATGCTGGCACCACGCGCGACGGGCAGCGCGTGAAACTGGCCCACCGGCGCCGCCGCGTATGCCCGCAGGGCATCGAAAAATGGGGTGGCATAACGGTTTCGGAGACCAGCGAGCACCGTGCTGTGCAGATCGGTGACGTCGTTGAGCCGGTAGAACGTCCGGTCGTAGACGTCGGGCTCGGTGTCGTCGCCGGCCGCGATCGACTCGTCGGTGAGCAGATACAGGTCGATGTGGGGCCGCAGCTCGCGAATCCATTCGCCGCATTCCACCCAGTCGTTGGCCCGATCGGGGATCTCCACGTCCTCGTTGGCGCCCAACAGCGTGTTCATCAGTGGCAGCCGGTCCCGGGAACGCAGCGGCAGGTCGTCGCGGATGATCGCGGCCTGGATCTCGCCGTTCAGGGCGACCGCGGCGATGGCGTCTTCGACGCTGGGCACCACGAGGATCTCGAACTGCACGTCGTCCGACGGGTTGCGCAGCGCCCGCAGGCATTCGGCCAGGCAGTCGGGCGCCGTCGCGGGCGCGTCGTCGGCGAGCAACACGGTGTAGAACTGCTGCTGCTTGGCTTGGGCCACCAGCTCCTGGTCGGCCAACGGGGCGGAGGTGTCGAACAGCCCCGCGCGGTCGCCGTATTCGCTCAACAGCCGCACGGCCATGGAGACCTCTTCGGTGAGCCGCACCGTGGACAGGCTCTCCAGGTGCGCGCGGAACGTCGCCAGGTTCGCCGCGCCGGGGTACAGCCAGTACCGCTCGTAGGCCGCGATGCGGTCCATCAACCGTTTCACCCGGGCCACATCGTGGGCCTTGTCGTGCCCGGCCAGGTCGACCTCGGCGAGGTGGCGACACGCGTCGTCGAGCAGGTTCCAGGTGTCGACGCGGGCGTAGGACGGGTTGGCCACCGCCGCGAGCGCGGAGACCCGGAGTCGTCGCGGCTGGGTGGTGTATCGAGTCATGATCTCACCTGTTCTTCTGAGCGACTTGTATTCTCACCCCGCCGCGCGGCCCCCGTGATCGTTTCGCCTCAGGTCGATTCAGCGATCCCGTCGTCGGCGTCCATCACGCGCCGGTTGGCGCGCGTGCCGTCCACCCAGCGCGGCACCGGAAGGTCTCAGCGTCGGGCCGGCAGCTCGCTGACGTCGGACAGCGATCGCACCACGGCCGCGGCCAGCAAGCCCGCGATGACGGCGCGCAGTTCCAGCCGGGTCACCCCTGCGGTTCCTCGTTCTCCGGCGCGCCGGGCGTGCTGGAACGGACCGCCGCGGCGGCCGCCCGGATCTGCGGCGTCACCAGCATGACCTGGCCCAGCACGCCGTTGACGAACGCCGGCGAGTCGTCGGTGGACAGCTCCTTGGCCAGCTGCACGGCCTCGTCCACGGCGACCGGCTCCGGCACGTCGTCGGCGTAGAGCAGCTCCCACACCGCGACCCGCAAAATGGCGCGGTCCACGGCGGGCAGCCGGTCCAGCGTCCAGCCCTGCAGGTGCGAGCTGATCAGGTCGTCGATGTGGGCCGCGTGCTCGCCGACCCCGCGGGCCGCCGCAACCGTGTAGGGCTGCAGCTGCGCCACGTCGGGGTTGGTTTCGGCCAGCGCGGTGCGCACGTCGACGACCTCGGCCGGGCCCAGTCCGCGGGCCTCGGCTTCGAACAACAGGTCGACGGCGCGTTTGCGGGCCTGATGGCGTCCCCTCACGGGTCTACTCACGCGTTGATGCGCCCCAGGTAGCTGCCGTCGCGGGTGTCCACCTTGAGCTTGTCGCCGGTGTTGATGAACAGCGGCACCTGGATCTCGGCGCCGGTCTCCACGGTGGCCGGCTTGGTGCCGGCGCTGGACCGGTCGCCCTGCAGGCCGGGCTCGGTGTGGGTGACCTCCATCTCGACCGACACCGGCAGCTCGAGGTACAGGGGTGACCCGTTGTGGAACGCCACCTGCACCGGCAGGCCCTCCAGCAGGAACCGGGCGGCGTCGCCGACCAGCGACTCGGGCAGCGGGTGCTGCTCGTAGTCCTGGCTGTCCATGAACACGAAGTCGCTGCCGTCGCGGTACAGGTAGGTGGCGTCGCGCCGGTCGACGGTGGCGGTCTCCACCTTCACCCCGGCGTTGTACGTCTTGTCGACGACCTTGCCGGAGAGCACGTTCTTCAGCTTGGTCCGCACGAAGGCCGGGCCCTTGCCGGGTTTGACGTGCTGGAATTCGACGATCTGCCAGAGCTGGCCGTCGATCACCAGCACCAGTCCGTTCTTGAAATCGGCAGTGCTTGCCACGGTTCGGTATATCTCCTCGGGGATGGACAGTCCGTCAGCGGATCTGTCTGCAACTTGTTGGTCAGTCTAGAGCGAGGGGTGGCCGGTGCCCGCGCATCGGGTGGCCGGTGACCGGCGGGAAGCCCGCCTTCCACTCCCGCGCTACGGGCCGGTCTCGGCCGGCCCGGTGGGCGAAGGCGGCACCCGCTTGATCATCGTCAAGAAGGGGACGCTGAGCTTCCTGCCGCCGGAGAACGGCACCGGGACGGTGAAATAGACGATGTCGACCTCGAGCCGCAGCTCCCGCAACGGCTGGGTACTCAATTCCCACCTAAAGTCCCGCAGGCGCGCCAGGCCACATCCGATTGGCTCCACCCCGTTCACGCCACCCGACTTTACCCCGCGACGCCGGCCCGCCTCACGGCGCTCGTGACTAGCTCAGGACCGCCAGCTCCTTGGGGAACCTGGTCAGCAGTTCCGGCGCGTGCCCGCGGGCCGCCGCCGCGTCGTCGGGCACGACCAGGGTGTCCTCGATGCGCACGCCGCCGCGGCCCGGTAGGTAGACGCCGGGCTCGACCGTCACCACCGAACCCGCCAGCAGGGTGCCGGTCGAGGTGGCGCCGATACCCGGTGCCTCGTGGATCTGCAGCCCCACGCCATGCCCCAGGCCGTGGCCGAACTGCTCGCCGTAGCCCGCGTCGACGATCAGCTGGCGCGCCGCGCCGTCGACGTCGCGCAGGCTCGCGCCCGGCCGCAGCGCCTCCCGGCCGGCCCGCTGCGCGTCGGCGACCAGCTGGTAGATCTCCAGTTGCCAGTCGGCCGCCTTGCCGAGCACGAACGTGCGGGTCATGTCGGAGTGGTAGCCGGCCACCAGCGCGCCGAAGTCGATCTTGACGAAGTCGCCGGTGGCCAGCACCGCGTCGGTGGGGCGGTGATGCGGGATCGCCGAATTCGGCCCGGCGGCCACGATGGTCTCGAACGAGATCGCGTCGGCGCCGTGGTCGAGCATCAGCGCCTCCAGATCCCGGCTCACCTCGCGTTCGGTTCGGCCCGGCCGCAGGCCGCCGCCAGCCACCAGATCGGCGAGCGCGGCGTCGGCCGCCTCGCAGGCCAGCCGCAGCAGCGCCACCTCGCCGTCGTCTTTGATCTCCCGCAGCGCCTCGACGGTCCCGGCGGCGCGCATCAGTTCGGTGGCCGCCTTGCGCTTGCCGAGTTCGCTGGTCAGGGCGTCGAAGGCGTCGACGGTCACCACGTTGCTCTCGAAGCCCAGTTTGGAAACGCCGTCGTCGGCGGCGCGGCCGACGAGATAGCGCCCGAGGGCGCGTTCGATGGCGATCTCGAGCCCCGACGCCTGTTCGGCGGCTTGGGTCCGGTACCGGCCGTCGGTGGCCAGCACGGGGTCGCGATCGTCGGCGAACACCAGCAATGCGCCGTTCGATCCGGTGAAACCGGACAGATAGCGGACATTGTTCAGGTCGCTGACCAGCATCGCGTCCAGTCCGCTGGCACTGATCTGCGCTTTCAGGTTGTCCCGACGCTGAGAATGTGTCACGACCCTTGACGGTACTCGCTACGCTGATTGCCCATGAGGTCCTGGATGCTGCGCGGATTGGTATACGCCACGGCGATGGTTGTCGTCCGGTTGTTACAAGGCGCGTTGATCAACGCGTGGCAGACGCAGGCCGGGCTCTTCAGCGTGGTGTTGCTCTTGCTGTTCGTCATCGGCGTCGCCGTGTGGGGGGTGCTCGACGGCCGGGCCGACGCGATCGCGAACCCCGACCCCGACCGGCGCGGCGATTTGGCGATGACGTGGCTGCTGGCCGGCCTGGTCGCGGGCGTCCTGTCCGGCGCCGTCTCCTGGCTCATCGCGCTGGTCTACAACGGCCTGTACACGGGCGGGCTGATCAACGAGGTGACGACGTTCGCGGCGTTCACCGCGCTGTGCGTGTTCCTGCCGGGCATCATCGGCGGGACCATCGGCCGTTGGCGGGTGGACCGCAATCCCCCGCCCCGCCAGAAGGGGACGGACGAGGAGCGCGCCGACACCGACGTGTTCTCCGCGGTGCGCGGTGACGACGCGCCGACTGGCAAGATTCCCGCCGCGGGAGCCCAGCACGAGGAGCGGACCGCTTCGGTCGCCACCGCCGAGCGGGATGCGCCGACCGAGACGATCCACACCACGGCCGACCACGAGCCGAAGACCGAGGTGATCCGCACGGACTCCGCCGACGACGCCACGAAGCCGGGTACGGAACCGAAGAAGGACTAGCCCTCGGAGGCTTCGGCCAGGTAACGCAGGGCGAGCAGGTAGCCCTGGATGCCCAACCCGACGATCACTCCCGTCGCGACGGGGCTGAGGTATGAGTGGCGCCGAAACTCCTCGCGGGCATGCACATTGGAGATGTGCACCTCGATCAGGGGCGCGCGCAGCTCGGCGCACGCGTCGCGCAGCGCCACCGATGTGTGGGTGAGGCCGCCGGCGTTCAGGATCACCGGTTGGTCCGCATCGGCGGCCGCATGGATCCACTCCAGCAGCTGGCCTTCGCTATCACTCTGGCGCACCACGGCTTTCAGGCCGAGCGCGGTGGCCTCCCGCTCGATGAGCGCGGCCAGTTCGTCGTGCGTGGTGTCGCCGTAGACCTCGGGCTCGCGGCGGCCCAGCCGGCCCAGGTTGGGGCCATTGATGACGTTGACGGTGGTGGTCATCGGGTCCCTTCGTCCTCCGCCAGCCCGGCGTACGCCGCCGCCAGCAGCGACGGGTCGGGCCCGGCCAGCCGTCCCGGCTTCGCCAGCCCGTCGAGGACCACGAACCGAAGCACGCCGGCCCGCGACTTCTTGTCCTGGGCCATGTATTCCAGCAACTGTGGTAACGCGGCGGCGTCGTAGGCGACGGGCAGTCCCAGCGCGGACAGGACGGTGCGGTGGCGTTGCGCGGTCGCGTCGTCGAGCCGGCCGGCAAGGCGGGCCAGTTCCGCGGCGAACACCAGGCCCACGGACACCGCGGCGCCGTGGCGCCACTCGTAGCGTTCCCTGCGCTCGATGGCATGCGCCAATGTGTGGCCGTAGTTGAGGATTTCGCGCAGCTCCGACTCTTTCTCGTCGGCGGCGACCACCCTCGCCTTGACGGCGATCGAACGCCGGACCAGTTCCGGCAGCACGGCACCGGCGGGGTCCACCGCGGCGTGCGGGTCGGCTTCGATGAGGTCGAGGATCGCGGGGTCGGCGATGAACCCGGCCTTGACGACCTCTGCCATCCCGGCGACGAGTTCGTTGCGCGGCAACGTTTCCAGGGTCGCCAGGTCGACCAGCACCGCCCGCGGCTGGTGGAACGCGCCCACCAGGTTCTTGCCCGCGTCGGTGTTGATGCCGGTCTTGCCGCCGACGGCCGCGTCGACCATGCCCAGCAGCGTGGTGGGGATGTGCACCACGTCGACGCCGCGTAGCCAGGTGGCCGCCGCGAACCCGGCGACGTCGGTGGCCGCGCCGCCGCCCAGGCTGATCACCGCGTCTTTGCGGTCAATGCCGATGCGGCCGAACACCTCCCAGAGGAATCCGACGACCGGCAGGTCCTTGCCCGCTTCGGCGTCCGGGATTTCGATGCGATGCGCGTCGACACCCTTGTCCGCCAGGCGGCTTCGGATCGCTTCCGCGGTCTGCGCCAGCACCGGTTGGTGCACGACCGCCACGCGGTGCCGGTCGCAGAGCAGCTCGACCAGCTGGTCGCCGAGGTCGGTGCCGATGACGACCGGGTAGGGCGGATCGACGGCCACCTCGACGGTGACTGGCATGGTCATGTGGCGGCCTCCGCGTGAGCGTTTTCCGGCGTCTGCAGCCGAGACACGATGTAGCGCACCACCGCCCCGGGATTGCGGCGGTTGGTGTCGACACGGATCGTCGACACCCGGCGGTACAACGGGACCCGTGCGGCCATCAGCGTGCGGAATTTCTCCGCGCGGTCGGGGCCGGCGAGCAGCGGGCGCACGGCGCCGCCGCCGGTGCGCCGCACGCCTTCGCTGGCGCTGATCTCCAAGTAGATGACGGTGTGGCCGGCGAGCGCCTCGCAGACCCCCGGGCTGGTGACCGCGCCGCCGCCGAGCGACACGACGCCGTCGTGGTCGGCCAACGCGGCACGCACCGCGGCCTCCTCGATGCGGCGGAACTCCTGCTCGCCGTCGGTGGCGAAGATGTCGGCGATGCTGCGCCCGGTCCGCTGTTCGATCGCCGCGTCGGTGTCGAGGAACTCGACGCCGAGCGCCTTGGCCAGGCGCCGCCCGATGGTGGACTTGCCCGAGCCCGGCAGCCCGACGAGTACCGCCTTGGGCGCCATCAAGCGGTCCCCCGCGCGGCCGGCGCTTCCCGGTCGGCGACCGCGCGCTGATACGCCTCGATGTTGCGGCGGGTTTCGGTGAGCGAGTCACCGCCGAACTTCTCCAACGCCGCGCGGGCGAGCACCAACGCCACCATGGCCTCGACCACCACGCCGGCGGCGGGCACCGCGCACACGTCCGAGCGCTGATGGATGGCGACGGCCTCGTCGCCGGTCGCCATGTCGACGGTGGCCAGCGCCCGCGGCACGGTTGAGATGGGTTTCATCGCGGCCCGCACCCGCAGCGGCTGGCCGTTGGTCATGCCGCCCTCCAGCCCGCCGGCGCGGTTCGTCGAGCGGACCACGCCGTCGGGGCCGGGATACATCTCGTCGTGCGCGCGGCTGCCCCGGCGACGCGCCGTCTCGAAGCCGTCGCCGATCTCCACGCCCTTGATGGCCTGGATGCCCATCACGGCGGCGGCGAGTTGGCTGTCCAGGCGGTTGTCACCGCTGGTGAAGGAACCCAGGCCCACCGGCAGGCCCAGCACCACCACCTCGACCACGCCGCCGAGCGTGTCGCCGTCCTTCTTGGCCGCCTCGATCTCGGCGATCATCGCTTCCTCGGCGCCCTTGTCGAAGGCGCGCACCGGACTGTCGTCGATCGCGGGCAGGTCTTCCGGGCGCGGCGGGGGACCCTCGTAGGGCACCGACGGACCGATCGCGATGACGTGGGAAAGCACGTCCACACCGAGCGCCTGGCGCAGGAAGGACCGCGCGACGGTGCCCACCGCGACGCGGGCGGCGGTCTCCCGCGCGCTGGCCCGCTCCAGGACCGGGCGGGCGTCGTCGAAGCCGTACTTGAGCATGCCCGCGTAGTCGGCGTGGCCCGGCCGCGGCCGGGTGAGCGGTTCGTTGCGCGCGATGTTGGCCAGCTCCGCCGGGTCGACCGGGTCGGCGGCCATCACGGTCTCCCACTTGGGCCACTCGGTGTTGCCGATCTCAATGGCGATCGGGCCGCCCAGCGTGATGCCGTGGCGGACCCCGGACAGGACGGTCACCGCGTCGCGCTCGAACTTCATCCGCGCCCCGCGGCCGTAACCGAGCCGGCGCCGGGCCAATTGGTCGGCGATATGGGTGGAGGTGACCTCGACGCCGGCGACCATGCCCTCGAGCATGGCCAGCAGCGCACGGCCGTGTGACTCTCCGGCGGTGATCCAACGCAACACCCGAACATTCTCCCATGGGGTCGCGCGCGGGCTTAAATCCCGAGAACCAGGCCGATCGCCGCGGCGGTGGCCAGGCACATCGACGGACCGTGGGGCACCGTCCGCGCGCCGCAGAGCGCCGCGAGCAGCGTCGTCAGCAGCGGCGCCGCCAGCGCGGCCAGGAACCACACCCCGGCCCCGAAACAGCCGGCCAGCGCCCCCAGGCCGATCGCCAGCTTGACATCCCCGGCGCCCATCCCCGCCGGGGCGAGCGAGTGCACCAGCAGATAGATCGCGGTCAGCGCCGTCGCCCCGGCCAGTGCCGGCCAGCCGCGCCCGGCCACCGCGGCCGCCAGCAGGATCACCCCGGCCCCGGGCAGGGTCAACACGTTCGGCAACCGCCGCCGGCGGAGGTCGCAGCCGCTCAGCAGCAAGAGCCACGCGAGCACGGCCACAACCGCTCCAAGCCGCATGGCCTCTCCTGTGCGCGCCGCGAGTGTGGGGGCTAAGCGCGAAAACTGGGCGAATCCGTCCACAGGCCCCACGCCCGGCGGTTGGTCTGGGGCATCCGACGAGCGGGACGTTAGCCCAGGGCGGCGGCCATGGCGTCCCGCGGCGCCGGCAGCCCTGTGAATAACTCGACCTGGGTGAACGCCTGGTGCAGCAGCATCTGCACGCCGCTGACCACGCGGCCGCCGGCAGCGCCCACCGCGGCGGCCAGCGGCGTGGGCCACGGGTCGTAGACGGCGTCGAGCAGGACCGGGATGGCCGCGAGGGTGTGCGCGTACCGCCCGGCGACGTCCGCGGGGATCGTGCTGACCAGCACCCCGGCCGACGACACCGCCGCGCGCAGGGCGGCCTCGTCGTCGATGTTCACGAATCGCGTCGAGACCCCGATTCCGGTCCCGAGGTCCACCAGCCGGCCGGCCTTGTCGGGGTTGCGAGCGACGACGGTGATGGCGGTGACGCCCAGCTGGGCCAACCCCAGGACGGCCGCCGGCGCGGTGCCGCCCGACCCGCACACCAGCGCAGGGCCGGCCACTTCCCCATCTGATGCCAGCGCCCCGGCGACGCCGTCGATGTCGGTGTTGTCGGCCCGCCAGCCGGCCGCCGTGCGGACCAGAGTGTTGGCCGATCCCACCCGCTCGGCACGGTCGGTGCGCTCGTCGGCGAAGCGCAACGCGGCGAATTTGCCCGGCATGGTCACCGACACCCCGACCCATTGGGGGCCGAACCCGCCGACGATCGCGGGCAGCTGCTCGGCGTCGCATTCGATGCGCTCGTAGGTCCAGTCCAGCAGGCCCAGCGCCCGGTAGGCGGCCAGGTGTAGTCGGGGGGACTTCGAGTGGGCGATCGGCTTGCCGAGCACCGCCGCTTTGCGGGGTCCGCCGTCAGCGCGCGCTATCGAGGACACCGTTGCGCTTAGCCAGCTCGATGTTGGCCAGATGCTGCTGATAATCCTTGGTGAACAGCGTCGTTCCCTGGGCGTCGATGGTGACGAAGTACAACCAGTCGCCGGGCTCCGGATGCTCGGCGGCGTGCAGCGCGTCGACGCCGGGCGAACAGATCGCCGTCGCGGGCAGCCCCTGCGACACGTAGGTGTTCCACGGCGTCTTTTGGGCCCGGTCGGCGTCGGTGGTGGCCACCTCCCGGCGGTCCAGCGGATAGTTGACCGTGGAATCGAATTCCAGCGTGTGGTGGGCATGCAGGCGGTTGTAGATCACCTGCGCAACCTTCGCGAAGTCCTGCGACTTGGATTCCTGTTCCACCAGCGACGCCACCACCAGGATGTCGTACGGCGACAGGCCCATGGACTGGGCGGTGTCCACCAACCCGGACTTCACGTACTCGACGGCCCCGGCGCTGATCAGGCTCGACAGTATGGTCTCGGCGGAGGCGGAGGGATCGACGTTGAAGGTTCCCGGCGCGATCAGCCCCTCGATCCGGCGATGGTCCCTGCCGAGCTCGGTGAAGGGTTGGACGGCCCAGGGCGGCACCTCCAGGGCGGCCGGCGTGCTGTTGGTCGCCGCCGCCCGCAGCTCCTCCACCGCGACGCAGTGCTTGTTGCCGTCGAGGGTCACGCAGGTGGCGCGGGAGATCAGCGTCAGGATCCCCGGGGTCACCACGTTGGTCTTCATGTCGGTGGTGTCGTCGAGCTGACGGCCCTCCGGGATGACCAGCCGGCCCACCCGGCTGTTCGGGTCGGCCAGCCGCGCGACGGCGTCGGCCGCCGGGATCTCGGTGCGCATCCGGTAGAAGCCGGGCTGGATCGAGGAGATCTTGCTGTTGCCGTGCGCGGCGTTGACGAAGGCCCGGACGGTCTTGACCACCTGCTCGTGCTGCAGGGTCTCGCCGACGTTGGTGGTCGAGTCACCGTCCCTGATCTGAATCACGATGTCCTGCTTGCCATTTCCGGCGTAGTCGTCGCCGGCCCCGAAGACCGTGTGCCACAGCTTGGCGCCGACGAAGACGCCCACCAGCGCGACGACGGCGACGACCGCGAGCACGATCTTGCCGGCGAACCGCCGTCTGCGGTGCCCCCGCTCGGCGCGGTTCCGGGCGACGCGGCTCCGCTTGCGCGACGGACCGACCGTTTCGGGCTCGGCGCGTTGCCGCCGTGCGCTGTCAACCATCGGCGGGCTCCCCCGCCGTCAGGGTGGCGCGGCGCTGGTCGAGCCAGCTCTGCAGGATGGCCACCGCGGCGGCCTGGTCGATCACCGCCCGCTGTTCGCGGGCGCGGACGCCGGCCGCGCGCAGCGACCGCTGCGCGCTGACGGTGGTCAGGCGCTCGTCGGCCAGCCGCACGGGCGTGGGGGCGATCCGCTGGGCCAGCGTGTCGGCCAGCTCCATCGCGTCGATCGCCGACGGGCCGGTGCGGTCGGCCAGCGTGCGCGGCAGTCCGACGACCACCTCGACCACCCCGAGTTCGGCGGCCAGCTCGGCCAGCCGCCGCACGTGCTTGCCGGAGCGGTCGCGGCGCACGGTTTCCACCGGGGTGGCCAGGATGCCGTCGGGGTCGCTGCAGGCGACGCCGATGCGGACGCTGCCGACGTCGATGCCGAGGCTCCTCCCGGGCCGGGAACCCCGGCCCGGATTACCTTGGTCGGGGTCGCCGGGCCGGTCGGGCACGCGATGCTGTCCTGGGCCCACTCAACCGACCCGTGCTATCTCGGAGCGGACCGCCTCGAGCGCCGCGTCGATACGGCTGGGGTCCTTTCCTGAACCCTGCGCCAGGTCCGGCTTGCCTCCGCCGCGGCCGTCGACGGTCGCGGCGAGCGGCTTGATCAGGTCGTTGGCGCGGAGCCCGAGGTCCTGGGCGGCCGGGTTGGCCGCGACCGCGTACGGCACGCTGCCCCCTTCGCCCTCCGCGATCAGCGCCACCACGGCGGGGTCGCTGCCCAGCTTGCCGCGGATGTCGCCCACCAGGGAGCGCAGGTCGCCGGCGGTCATCCCCGCGGACATGCGTTGCGCCACCACACGGACGTTACCGATACGCTCCGCGCCGGCCGCCGCGTTGGCCGCGGCGGCGCGCGCGCCGGCCAGCCGAACCCGCTCGAGTTCCTTCTCGGCGGCCTTGAGCCGCTCCACCAGGCCGGCCACCCGGGCGGGCACCTCGTCGGACGGCACCTTCAGCGACGAGGCCAGTCCCGCCATCAGCGCGCGCTCCTTGGCCAGGTGGCGGAACGAGTCCAGCCCGACGTAGGCCTCCACCCGGCGCACGCCGGACCCGACCGACGATTCGCCCAGGATGGTCACCGGCCCGATCTGTGCGGAGTTGTGCACGTGGGTGCCGCCGCAGAGTTCGAGCGAGAAGGGCCCGCCGATCTCGACCACCCGCACTTCATCCGGGTACGCCTCGCCGAACATCGCCATTGCCCCCATCGCCTTGGCCTTCTCGAGCTGCTCGGTAAAGGTGTGCACCTCGAAGTCGGCCTGCACGGCCTGGTTGGTGACCTCTTCGAGCTGGGTGCGCTGCTCGTCGGACAGCGGACCCTGCCAGTTGAAGTCGAAACGCAGGTAGCCGGGGCGGTTCAGCGATCCGGCCTGAACGGCGTTGGGGCCCAGCACCTGTCGCAACGCGGCGTGCACCATGTGGGTGCCCGAGTGGCCCTGCGTGGCGCCCCGGCGCCATTCCGGGTCGACCGCGGCGACCACGGTGTCGCCCTCGACGAATTCCCCGGACTCGACGTTGACCCGGTGCACCCACAGGGTTTTCGCGATCTTCTGCACGTCGGTGACCGCCGCACGGGCGCTCTCGCTGGCGCCCGTCCCGCTGATGGTGCCTTCGTCGGCGATCTGCCCGCCGGACTCGGCGTAGAGCGGGGTGCGGTCGAGCACCAATTCGACTTGATGCGCACCTTCGGTGCCGTGCGTGACGACCGGGACCCGCTTGCCGTCCACGAAGATGCCCAGAATCCTTGCTTCCGAGGACAATTCGTCGAACCCGGTGAACTCGGTAGGGCCGGCGTCGACCAGCTCGCGGTAGGCGCTCAGGTCGGCGTGCGCGTGCTTGCGGGCGGCGGCGTCCGCTTTGGCGCGGCGGCGCTGCTCGGCCATCAGTTCCCGGAAGCCGATCTCGTCGACCTGCAGGCCCGCCTCGGCGGCCATCTCCAGGGTCAGCTCGATCGGGAAGCCGTAGGTGTCGTGCAGCGTGAAGGCATCCGATCCCGAGATCGCTTTGGCCCCAGCGGCTTTCGTGGTGCCGGCGACCTCGTCGAACAGCTTGGAGCCGGCGGCCAGCGTGCGGTTGAACGCGGTCTCCTCGGCGACGGCGATGCGCTTGATCCGGGCGAAGTCGGTGACCAGTTCGGGATACGACGGCCCCATCGCGTCGCGCACGGTGGTCATCAACTCGCCGACGATGGGCCCGTTTATGTCGAGCAGCTTGGCCGACCGGATCACCCGGCGCAGCAGCCGGCGCAGCACGTAACCGCGCCCGTCGTTGCCGGGCGTGACGCCGTCGCCGATCAGGATCGCCGCGGTGCGGCTGTGGTCGGCGATGACCCGGTAGCGCACGTCGTCGAAGTGGTTGCCCACGTCGTACGGCCGCGCGGCGACTGCGGCAACTGTGTCTATGACCGGCCGCAGCAGGTCGGTCTCGTACACGTTGTGCACGCCCTGCAGGATGAACGCGACCCGCTCGACGCCCATGCCGGTGTCGATGTTCTTGCGGGGCAACGGGCCCAGGATTTCGAAGTCGGTCTTGCCGGTGCCCTCGCCGCGTTCGTTCTGCATGAACACGAGGTTCCAGATCTCGATGTAGCGGTCCTCGTTGGCCACCGGGCCGCCACCGACCCCGAACTCTTCGCCCCGGTCGTAGTAGATCTCCGACGACGGGCCGCACGGGCCCGGGATCCCCATCGACCAGTAGTTGTCTTCCATGCCGCGGCGCTGGATCCGCTCGGCCGGCAGCCCGGCGATCTCCTGCCACAGTTGCACGGCCTCGTCGTCGTCGAAATAGACCGTCGTCCAGATTCTTTCGGGGTCCAGGCCGTAACCGCCCTCGGACAGCCCGTTGGTGAGCAGGGTCCAGGCCAGCTCGATGGCGCGGCGCTTGAAGTAGTCGCCGAACGAGAAGTTGCCGGCCATCTGGAAGAAGGTGTTGTGCCGGGTGGTGATGCCGACCTCGTCGATGTCGGGCGTGCGGATGCACTTCTGGATGCTGGTCGCCGTCGAGTATGGCGGCGTGCGCGCGCCCAGGAAGTACGGCACGAACTGGACCATGCCCGCGTTGACGAACAGTAGGTTGGGGTCGTCGAGGATCACCGATGCGCTCGGCACCTCGGTGTGGCCCGCCTTCACGAAGTGATCAAGAAACCGCTTCCTGATCTCGTGTGTCTGCACTTGAAGTCCGCTTCTTCCTGTCGCTTTTGCGCGTGAACGTCTATTCCAGCGTATTCGCTGGACAAGCCGGCTACCGGGCCGCTAACCCTCCAGAAAGCTCAGCCGCACCGAGCGTTGTGGGTTGTCCCGGTTCAGATCGACCAGCACGATGCTTTGCCAGGTGCCCAGCATCGGCTCGCCGCCGGAGACCGGCACGGTCACCGAAGGGGCGACCAGCGCCGGCATCACGTGGTCCGCGCCGTGGCCCGGCGAGCCGTGCGAGTGCCGATACCGGTCGTCGCGCGGCAGCAGCCGTTCCAGCGTGTCGAGCAGGTCGTCGTCGGAGCCGGCCCCGGTCTCGATGATGGCGACGCCCGCCGTCGCGTGCGGCACGAAGACGTTGCACAGGCCGTCGCCCCTCGACCAGCAGAAGCCCCGCACCGCCTCGGTCAGATCGACGATGCGGCGCCGGGAAGTGTCCACGTCCAGCACGTCGGTATGCATCCCGACCAGCCTACGGCCCGCATGTTGCGACCAGCCAATCGTTTGTGAGCGCGACCACATTTGGCCATTGCGGGGTGCACCGGGCAGGAGGAAGGTAACTGGTGGGGCCGGTGGCGCCACGGGCTCCTTGGATACAAGTCCCTACAGAGGAGGTCGGCCGTGTACGCACGCTCCACCACCATCCAGGCGCAACCCTTGTCCGTCGACATCGGAATCGCGCACGTTCGCGATGTCGTCATGCCCGCCCTCACGGAGATCGACGGCTGCGTCGGGCTGTCACTGTTGGTCGACCGGCAGTCCGGGACCTGCATCGCCACCAGCTCGTGGGACAGCATCGACGCCATGCGCGCCAGCGCCGAACGGGTCGCCCCGATTCGCGATCGGGCCGCGTTGATGTTCGACGGCAGCGCGCGGGTCGAAGAGTGGGACATCGCTTTGCTGCACCGCGACCATCCGTCGCGGCAGGGGGCCTGCGTGCGGGCCACCTGGCTCAAAGTGGTGCCGGATCAGCTCACCCGGTCCCTGGACTTCTACCGCTCGTCCGTGCTGCCCGAGCTCGAGCAGCTCGACGGGTTCTGCAGCGCCAGCCTGCTGGTCGACCATCCGGCGTGCCGGCGGGCGGTGTCATGCTCGACGTTCGACTCGATGGACGCGATGGCCCGCAACAGTGACCGGGCGAACGAGTTGCGCAGCAGGCGGGTGCGGGACCTGGGCGCCGCGGTGATCGACGTGGCCGAATTCGAGCTGGCGATCGCCCACCTGCGGGTGCCCGAGCTGGTCTAGCCGCCGGCCTTCTGCCGCGTGTGCGGCCCGCCTGAGGATGACGACGCCGCAGGACCGCGTGGCGGCCAGCAGCCGTTCCGTCTCCTCGTCGGTGAAGGTTTTCATGACCGCCCCCGCTTCCCACGGATGATCGCCCGCAACCGCTCCAGCCGCCCGGCCATCTCCCGCTCGGCGCCGCGGCCGGTCGGCCGGTAGTAGTCGACGCCCACCAGCTCGTCCGGCGGATATTGCTGGGCCAGGACGCCGTCGGGGTCGTTGTGCGAGTACTGGTAACCCTGCGCGTGTCCCAGCGCCGCCGCGCCCGAGTAATGCCCGTCGCGAAGGTGCGGGGGCACCAGGCCGGCCTTGCCCGCCTTGATGTCGTCCATCGCGGCCGCCAGCGCGGTGGTCACGGAGTTCGACTTGGGCGCGGTGGCCAGGTGGATGGTGGCGTGGGCCAGCGTCAGCTGTGCCTCGGGCATGCCGATCAGCGCGACGGTCTGCGCGGCCGCCACCGCGATCTGCAGCGCGCTGGGGTCGGCCATGCCGATGTCCTCGCTGGCGAGGATCATCAGCCGGCGCGCGAGGAATCGCGGATCCTCCCCCGCCACCAGCATGCGGGCCAGGTAGTGCAGCGCCGCGTCGACGTCCGAGCCGCGCACCGACTTGATGAAGGCGCTGATGACGTCGTAGTGCTGGTCGCCGTCGCGGTCGTAACGCACCGCGGCCTTGTCCAGCGACTGCTCGATGGTCTCGACAGTCACCGACTCGGTGGCTTCGGCCGCGACCTCCAGCGCGGTCAGCGCGCGCCGGGCATCGCCGGCGGCCAGCCGCACCAGCAGCTCGACGGCGTCGGGCGTGACCGCGACGCGGCCGCCCAGCCCGCGGGGATCGTCGATCGCCCGCTGCACCACGGCGCGGATGCCGTCGGCGCTGAGCGGGCGCAGTTGCAGGATGAGGGAGCGGGACAGCAGCGGCGCCACCACCGAAAACGACGGGTTCTCGGTGGTCGCCGCCACCAGCAGCACCACCCGGTTCTCCACGGCGGACAGCAGGGCGTCCTGCTGGGTCTTGGAGAAGCGGTGCACCTCGTCGATGAACAGCACCGTCTGCTCGCCGCGCAGCAGCGCGTGCCGAGCCTTGTCGATGACGGCGCGCACGTCTTTGACCCCGGCCGACAGCGCCGAGAGGGCCTCGAACCGGCGGCCGGTCGCCTGGGAGATCAGCGCGGCGAGCGTGGTCTTGCCGCTGCCGGGCGGGCCGTACAGGATGGCCGACGCCACGCCGGATCCTTCGACCAGGCGGCGCAGCGGCGACCCGGGCGCCAGCAGGTGCTCCTGGCCGACCACCTCGTCCAGCGAGGCCGGGCGCATGCGCACCGCCAGCGGCGCACCGGCCGACACGCCCAGGCCGTGATCGCTTGCCGGCGCCGCGCCGGGCAGGTCGAAAAGACCGTCGGACACGGCTTCAGGCATACCACGAAAACGAATTCGGGCGCCGCCTCGACATCTTTGCTAAGTTCCCGTGTGCGCGTGCCCACAGGTTGAGTCAACAGCTAGGACGGACATGAGCCAGCCTCCCGAATATCCAGGCACCCCGGCCGACCCGTACGGCAGCGAGCACAACCCTCCGGGCTATCCGCCCCCGCCCGGCTACGGCAAGACACTCCCGTCGCCCGGGTCGCGCATGGGGTTGTCCAGTTCGCAGATGATCCGGCCGG
>NZ_LZJI01000024.1 GCF_001667775.1 Mycobacterium sp. E1747 | reverse complement strand
GACGCCATCACGCAGTCGTACAGATGCTCGCTCGGCTCGGATGCTTCTTCCTGGGCTTCCTTCTCCGCCAACGCATCCGCATACAGTTTGTCCGCCGGGTCGGAGAAGTCGAACATGAACGCGACTGCCTCAATCGCCTCCACAGCCAAACCCACCAGGGCGGAAACTGGACGACAGATCCTCACTGGAATCAACCTTCGATGCGTGCGAGCGCGGCGTCGACCGCGGCAGCGTCAATGGCGGTGTCGTCGTCGAGTCCTGCAAGCTCGCGCCAGCGCGTGATAGCCCAGGTGGTGTATTCGATCCGTGCGGCTGCGGCTGCGGCTGCGTATGCGGCTGCGGCTGCGTATGCGGCTGCGTATGCGTATGCGGCTGCGTCTGCGGCTGCGTATGCGGCTGCGTATGCGGCTGCGTATGCGTATGCGGCTGCGTATGCGGCTGCGTCTGCGGCTGCGTATGCGGCTGCGGCTGCGTATGCGTCTGCGGCTGCGGCTGCGGCTGCGTATGCGGCTGCGCGCGCCTCGTTCCACTCGGCGCTCGGAACACACTCACCACGAGACTCCCAAACACACAGCGCCGCCACACGCCGAATAGCAACAGCACCGTCCGGGCGCGCGCAGCCGCATACGCAGCCGCAGCCGCAGCCGCAGACGCATACGCAGCCGCAGCCGCATACGCAGCCGCAG
>NZ_LZJI01000023.1 GCF_001667775.1 Mycobacterium sp. E1747 | reverse complement strand
CGAGAACAAGCCGTCCAATCCCAGCGACCCGCACGACGGGGCGTACACGGCGGCGCGGCTGGCCCGCGACGAGGGCGTGCCCATTTCGACGATCTCGTTCGGCACCAAGACCGGCGAGATCGAGATGGACGGGCAGCGCGTCGCCGTCCCGGTCTCGACGGACCACATGAAGACCATCGCCAAGCTGTCCGGCGGGCAGTCCTACACCGCCAGCAACATCGCCGAGCTCAACAAGAGCTACAACGCCATCGAGAAGGACATCGGTTATCGGACCGTGCCGGGGCCGGGCAGCGCCGGGTGGCTGCGCCTGGGCGTGATCACCGCCTTGATCGCGACGGCGCTGGCGCTGCTGATCAACCGGCGGCTGCCGGTCTGATCGCTCAGGAGGGCAGCCGGCGATTCAGGAACAGCCCGGCCAGGATCGCACCGGCCAACGCGACCGCGCCCAGCAGCATCCAGGCCAGGCTGGCGTCGCCCTTGACGGTCTCGTAGCCGATCTGGCGCTGCAGGGTCGAGTAGACGTTCTTCAGCGATTCCAGGCTGTCGGCGTGGAACGCCTGGCCGTCGGTGATCTCGCAGATCTTCTGCAGCGTCTGGTCGTCGACGGGAACCGGGATCGTGGCGCCCTCGTATTCGACGGTGCCGTACGGCGTCCCGAAGGAGATGGTCGAGATCTGCACGCCCGCGGCCTTGGCGGCCCGGGCGGCGGTGAACGCCCCCTGCGGGGCGTTGGCGTCCAGCGGCACATTCTCCGCGCCGTCGGACAGCAGCACGATGCGGGCCGGGGGCGGGGTGTCGCCGCCCGTGATGGCCAGGGCGCTAACGGCGTGC
>NZ_LZJI01000022.1 GCF_001667775.1 Mycobacterium sp. E1747 | reverse complement strand
CGTCGCCGCCCTTGGCGGTGTTGACCACCACCCCGGCCAGACCCGCCGCGATGGCCGCGGAGATCAGCTGGACGGTGTTGATCGCCGCCGAGGCGGCGCCGCCCTCGGCCGGGTCGTCGACCGAGGACATCGCGCGTGCCGACAGATGCGGCCAGGCCATCCCGATCCCGGTCCCCGCCACCAGCAGCGCCACCGCCCACAGCGCCGCCGTCCACGGGGACGTGTCCCCGCGGCGGGCGACCGCGGCCAGGGCCAGGCCGGAGGCGGCCACGATCGGCGCCGCCACGATGACCCGCGCGACCGTGCGGGGGCTCTCCAAGGATGCGCTGAGGATCTCGCTCACCGTCCAGCCCAGCGCCAGCGCGGCCCCCAGGAAGCCGGCGGCGATCGGGGTCAGATGCGCCAGCCGCTGGCCGAACAGCGGCACGTAGGTGTTCACCATCGCGGCGCCCATCAGCGCGCCCATGGTCAGGTAGATCCACTTCAGTGGCCCGGGGC
This sequence comes from Mycobacterium sp. E1747, assembly GCF_001667775.1. Lineage (GTDB taxonomy): Bacteria > Actinomycetota > Actinomycetes > Mycobacteriales > Mycobacteriaceae > Mycobacterium. The sequence goes on along the minus strand of NZ_LZJI01000022.1, from coordinate 32,309 downwards.
CGAAGACGCTGGGCGGCAGGATCCCCGCGTGCGTCCGCCCGTCGACGAGCACGAACGCTCCCGCCAGGGCGATGCCAACGGCGAGCAGGACGAAGGTCACCAGCGTGTTGCTCGGGATCTGGGCCACGCTGACCGCCAGCGCGGCCGCACCGATCAGCAGCAGCGAGCGCACCGGGACCTTCATCGGCACCAGGACGGTCGCGCGCTCGACGCGGGCCAGCGCCACGGGCACCAGCAGGGCCATCAGGGCGGTCAGCACCGCCATCGTCACGAAGGCCCATCGCCACAGGCCCAGCTGGGCGAACAGGCCGCCCGTGGTCGGGCCGACCACCGTCGCCACCCCCCACATCGCCGACACCAGCGCCGAGCCGCGCGTCCACAGCATGCGCGGAAGAGCGGAATTGATCAACGCGTAGCCAAGGCCGGCGAGCAGGCCCCCGGCCACGCCCTGCAGGGCGCGCCCAGCTATCAGCACCTCCATGTTCGGCGCCGCCGCGCAAATCAGGCTGGAGACGCCGAACACCGCGAGACCGGTCAGGTAGCACGAGCGCGCCCCGACGCGCAGCAGCATCGGATTGACCATCGCGGCCGCCACCACCGACCCGACGAGGTACAGGGTCGTGACCCAGGCGTAGAGCCGACTCCCGCCGATTTCGGCGATGGTGTTCGGCAACAAGCTGGTGGTCAGGAACTCGTTAGTGGCGTACAGACCGACCCCGCCGGCCAGCAGGATGGAGGTTCTCAGATACCTGGCACCCAACAGCTGGCGCCAGCCGCCAGTCACGGTCGCGGTGTCGGTCACCCTTCTACCGTATGGGGTGTCCCGACGGCGGAACTCGGAGATGCGCTGCCAGCAAACTCATTTCAGGCCGGCGGCGTCCATCCCCCGCAGCTCCTTCTTCAGGTCGGCGATCTCGTCACGGAAGCGCGCGGCCAGCTCGAATTGCAGGTCCCGCGCGGCGGCCATCATCTGCTCGGTGAGGTCCTTGATCAGGTCGGCCAGTTCGGCACGCGGCATGCTGGCCGTGTCGCGACCCTCGAAGACCCCGGCGCTGACGGCCCGGCCCGGTTCGCCCTGGGCGCGCCGGCCCCGGGAGGAGTTGCGGCCTGAGCCGCCGATCCCGACCGATTCGGTGTCGTCGGCCTCGCGATAGACCTGGTCGAGGATGTCGGCGATCTTCTTGCGCAGCGGCTGCGGGTCGATGCCGTGGGCCTCGTTGTAGGCGATCTGCTTGGCCCGCCGCCGTTCGGTCTCGTCGATCGCCTCTTTCATCGAGTCCGTGATCGAGTCCGCGTACATGTGCACTTCGCCGGAGACGTTGCGGGCGGCGCGGCCGATGGTCTGGATCAGGCTGCGCGAGGACCGCAGGAAGCCCTCCTTGTCGGCGTCCAGGATCGCCACCAGCGACACCTCAGGGAGGTCCAGGCCCTCGCGGAGCAGGTTGATGCCGACGAGCACGTCGTACTCGCCCAGCCGCAGCTGGCGCAGCAATTCCACCCGGCGCAGCGTGTCGACCTCGGAGTGCAGGTAGCGCACCCGGATGCCCATCTCGAGCAGGTAGTCGGTGAGGTCCTCGGCCATCTTCTTGGTCAGCGTGGTGACCAGTACCCGTTCGTCGGCGTCGGTGCGCTTGCGGATCTCGCCGATCAGGTCGTCGATCTGGCCCTTGGTGGGCTTGACCACCACCTTCGGGTCCACCAGGCCGGTCGGCCGGATCACCTGCTCGACGAACTCGCCGCCGGCCTGGCTCAGTTCGTAGGGGCCCGGGGTGGCCGACAGGTACACCGTCTGCCCGATCCGTTCGGCGAATTCCTCCCAGGTCAGTGGGCGGTTGTCGCACGCGGACGGCAGCCGGAACCCGTACTCGACCAGGTTGCGCTTGCGGGACATGTCGCCCTCGTACATGCCGCCGATCTGCGGCACCGTGACGTGCGACTCGTCGATGACCAGCAGGAAGTCATCCGGGAAGTAGTCCAGCAGCGTCGCCGGCGGTGAGCCCGGGCCGCGGCCGTCGATGTGCCTTGAGTAATTTTCGATGCCCGAGCAGAAGCCGACCTGGCGCATCATCTCGATGTCGTAGTTGGTGCGCATCCGCAGCCGCTGCGCCTCGAGCAGCTTGCCCTGGCCCTCCAACTCGGCCAGCCGCGCCGCCAGTTCCTCCTCGATCGTCGAGATCGCGTGGGCCATCCGCTCCGGGCCGGCGACGTAGTGGGTGGCCGGGAAGATGCGCAGAGAGTCGACCTGGCGGATCACATCGCCGGTCAGCGGGTGCAGGTAGTACAGCGCCTCCACCTCGTCGCCGAAGAACTCGATGCGCACCGCCAACTCCTCATACGACGGGATGATCTCGACCGTGTCGCCGCGCACCCGGAAGGAGCCGCGGGTGAAGGACAGGTCGTTGCGGGTGTATTGCACGTCGACCAGCAGCCGCAGCAGCGCGTCGCGGGGCACCTCGGTGCCCACACTGAGTTCCACGGAGCGGTCCAGATACGACTGCGGGGTGCCCAGGCCGTAGATGCACGACACCGAGGCCACCACGACCACGTCGCGCCGCGAGAGCAGCGACGACGTCGCGGAGTGCCGCAGCCGCTCCACGTCGTCGTTGATCGAGCTGTCCTTCTCGATGTAGGTGTCGGTCTGGGCGATGTACGCCTCCGGCTGGTAATAGTCGTAGTACGACACGAAGTACTCAACGGCGTTGTGCGGCAACATTTCTCGCAGCTCGTTGGCAAGCTGGGCGGCCAGCGTCTTGTTCGGCGCCATGACCAGCGTCGGACGCTGCAGCCGCTCGATGAGCCAGGCGGTGGTGGCCGACTTCCCGGTGCCGGTGGCGCCCAGCAACACCACGTCACGCTCCCCCGCCTTGATGCGGCGTTCCAGCTCGTCGATGGCGGCCGGCTGGTCGCCGGCGGGCGAATGTGGGCTGACGACCTCGAAACGGCCGCCGACGCGCACGACCTCGTCGACCGCGCGGTACTCCGAATGTGCGAGTACGGGATGTTCCGTGGCGAAAGCCATGCCACCAGGTTAGAACCGCGGACCGACAAGTGTCGCGGAGCCGGTATCGGGTGGCCCTGACCAGGAAAAGTCAGTCATCGCGCGGGGAACGCGCCGCATACCTTCACAGAAGTACCGGTTGGGAAGGACCACACGATTCTCCGAACCTGATAGCGCGGGTGATATCAAATCCGAGCATCACCTAATGGTCCGGACACGGTCTACGGGCGCGTCCACGTCCGCGTGACGGGGTCGCACTGCAGCAGGTAGCCGTCGTTCGAGGTGGTCATGGCGAACACCGAGGTGCCCGGCCGGTCGCACGAGCTGCCGGAGGCGTGCACGCCCATCGTGATCGGGGCCTTGGCCCAGCTGTTGCCCTCGCAGACGATCTGCTCGCTGTTGGTCGGGTCGTAGGCCAGCTTGCCGACGTCGCCGCACGCCGCGCCGAGCACGGGCGGAGCCGGGGCGGCGGCGACGGTCGACGCGGCGACGGCCTGGGCGGGGTCGCCGAGGTTCACCCCGGCTGGCACGTCGCCGACCCGGGTGGCCACCACGGGCACCCGCACCACCGCACCCTGCGCGCCACACTCGTTGGTCAGCACCGTCTCGGTCACGGTGCCGCGCAGGGTGCCGTCGGCCTGCGGGGCCAGCGACCACGCCAGCGTCTCCTGCTGGGTCGCGTTCGCCTCGCCGTTGGCGGGCGCGCAGTTCATCCGCCGCTGTTGCGGCGCGCCCTGCCAGTAGCCGCCGACGAACCGCAGCGCGTCGGTCCGGCCGTTCGCGGTCTGGTGGGTCGCGTTGTCCAGCCGGGCGCCGGTCGCCGCGCAGCCGTTCGTGGTGCACACGGAACGGAAGGCCCACCAGCCGGCGGCGGGGCCGTCGTGGCGGATCGCGACGCCGTTGGTGGTCCGCTTGCTCTGGTCGTAGTCCAGCCGGTAGCTGCCGGAAAGCGTCGGTCCCCCTGAGCGCGCGGGCGCCGGGACGGACGGTTTCGACGCGAGCGCAGGGTTGGGCGGCGCAGTGTCCGGCTCGAAGGAGTACAGGACCGACCAGGTGGCGGCCACGGCGACGAGCATCGCGCACACCAACCCGACCGCCCACCGCGTCCGCGCCGAGAACCGGTGGCTCGACGCGGTGCGGGCCCGGGCGCGCGGGCCGGCTCCCGCGGCGGCGTCGCACCGCCCGCTGACGGCGGCGGCGAAGGCGCGGCACCGCTCGAAGCGGTCCTCGGGTTGTTTCGCGAGGGCCTTGCGGAACGCCTCGTCGAGATGCGCCAGCTCCGGGCGGTAATCGCTGAGCCGGGGCGGCTCTTCGTGCAGGTGCTGGCTGATCACCGCGATGGGATTCGAGTGCTGAAACGGCGGCGCTCCGGTCAACAGATGGAAAGCCGTTGCGGCCAAGGCGTATTGGTCGGCCCGACCGTCGATGTTGGATCCCGTCAGCTGTTCCGGCGCGGCATAGGCCACCGTTCCCACCGCGACGTTGGTCTCGGTGATCCCGCTGATGTCGCCCAGGTGACGCGCGACACCGAAGTCTGCCAACAGGATTCGGCGTTCGCCGTCGTCCAGATGGGTGAGCAGGATGTTCGCCGGTTTCACGTCGCGGTGCAGCAGCCCGCGGTCGTGGGCGTAGTCGAGGGCCCCCGCCACAGCGTGGACGATGGCGCACACCTCATCGACCGGCATCCCGTCGGGGTGGCGCTCCTTCACCAGCCGGGAGGCGTCGGTGCCCTCGACGTAGTCCATGGAAATCCAGAGGTGACCGTTGAATTCGCCGCGGTCGTGGACGCCGACGATGTGGGGATGCCACAACGTCGCGGCGAGATCGGCCTCGCGGTTGAACCGCTCGCGAAATTCGGGATCGGCCGTGACCGCTTCCGCCAGCACCTTGATGACGTCGCGGCGCGGCAGCCGGGGATGCAGGGCCAGATACACCTCGGCCATGCCCCCGGCGCCCAGCTGGCGCAGGATCGTGTAGCCCGCGAACGGTGCCCCGCTGGATATCGACAGGCGGGCGCCGTCGGCATCCACGCGGCCGGACTCGGGCTCCGCGTTCGGGGTCGAGCTGACCGGCGGGATGCGACGGAACAGATGGGCGATGGTGACCGCGGGCAACGAATGAAACCCCGCGCGCAGGGCCGCACGGGCCTCGCGCGGGTTGCTCAGCGCCCACCGCCCGGCGCCGATGCGCCGGGTGGTCCCCTTGTCGGCACCCATCTACCGCGTCACCCCCTCGACGTTTGAGCCCCGGCTTGCCGCAGCCCGACACACGGCACGACGATGTGCCCGGCGCGCACGCGAACAGCCCTCCCCTTCCGTTGAGATCATGCCGGATGCCGGTGGGGGCTTGTTCTCAGCGAGCTATGAACCAGCTATGAGTGGCCGACATCGAAACATAGCGAAATCACAGGCGATTCCAATAGAGACCACTCACCGCGCGCACCGATACTTGAGTGGTGACTCGACCCGCTCCGCCCCTCCTGACGATCCGGCACGACGGGTCCCAACGATCCTTCGCGGCGGGCCACGAGGTGGTCGTCGGCCGCGACGACCAGGCCGACGTGCGCATCCCCGATCCCCGGATCTCGCGCGCCCACCTGATCCTGCGCTTCGACCAGGGCCGGTGGCTGGCCATCGACAACGGCTCGCTGAACGGGACCTATCTCAACGGCTACCGGATGCCGGTGATCGATGTCCACGACGGCCAGAGCATCAACGTCGGGAATCCGCGGGGCCCGCGGCTGACCTTCGCCGTCGGGCCGCAGCAGGGCTACACCGACCGCCCGGGCCGGACCCGGCCGGGGCCGGAGGCTGGCCCGCCGACGCTGGCCTGGTCGGCGCTGCCCGAGCAGACGAATCCGACCCGGCCGCCCCGGCCCGGGCCATCCAGGACGCCGGCGAATCCACCGAATTCTCCTGTCCGCCAACGCATTCCACCTCTCCGGCAGGCGCCGCCACCGCCCCCGAACCGGCGCGTGCCACCCTCGGGCACCCCGCCGCGCGGCACACCGCCCGAGGAGCGGACCGACGTGCACGCCGGGGCGGCGCCGCAGGGTTCGACACCGCCCGCCGAACTCACCGTGGTCGACGCGAAGTCGGCCGACGTGACCAACCTGGCGACGCGCTTCGTGAAGTTGCTCTCACCGCGTTCGTCGGCGGCCGCGGGCACCCGCGCCATGACGATCGGGCGCGCCGCGGAGAACGACATCGTGGTCTCCGACGTCCTGGCCTCCCGTCAGCACGCAACGTTGGTGCAGACGCCGCTGGGCACCGAGATCCGGGACAACAGCATTAACGGGACCTTCGTCAACGGCACCCGGGTCGGATCGGCGATCCTGTCCGACGACGACGTCGTCACCATCGGCAACGTCGACCTCGTGTTCCGCGACGGCACCCTGACCGCACGCAGCGAGGCCGAGACCCGCACGGGCGGGCTGGAGGTGCGCAACGTCACGTACGTCGTCGACAACGGCAAACAACTGCTGGACGACATCTCGCTGATCGCGCGGCCCGGAACACTGACCGCCGTGATCGGCGGCTCGGGCGCCGGCAAGAGCACACTGGCCAGGCTGATCGCCGGCTACACGACTCCCAGCTCGGGCTCGGTCACGTTCGAGGGCCACGACATTCACGCCGAATACGCGTCGCTGCGCAGCCGGATCGGCATGGTCCCGCAGGACGACGTGGTGCACCGCCAGCTGACCATCAACCAGGCGCTCGGCTACGCCGCCGAGCTGCGGCTACCGCCCGACACCAGCAAATCCGACCGGGCGAAGGTCGTCGCGCAGGTCCTCGACGAACTCGACCTGACCAAACACGCCGACACCCGGGTGGACAAGCTGTCCGGCGGTCAGCGCAAGCGCGCCTCGGTGGCGCTCGAGCTGCTCACCGGCCCGTCGCTGCTGATCCTCGACGAGCCGACGTCCGGCCTGGACCCGGCGCTCGACCACCAGGTCATGACGATGCTGCGGCAGCTGGCCGACGCCGGTCGCGTGGTGATCGTGGTGACGCACATGCTGTCCTATCTCGACACCTGCGACCAGCTGCTGTTGGTGGCCCCGGGGGGCAAGACGGCCTACTGCGGGCCGCCCGATCGGATCGGCGCGGCGATGGGCACCACCAACTGGGCCAAGATCTTCACCAAGGTGGGCGCCGACCCCGAGGAGGCCAACCGGCGCTTCCTGGAGCGGCGTGACGCCGAGAAGCGGCCGCAGAAACTGGCGCCGGACACGGCGGACGAGCCGGGCGCCGTGGGCCAACCCGTGCACACCAGCGTGCGGCGGCAGATCTCGACGGTCGCCCGCCGGCAGATCCGGCTGGTCGTCGCTGACCGCGCCTACTTCATTTTCCTGGCGCTGTTGCCGTTCATCCTGGGTTCGCTGTCGCTGACCGTCCCGGGCGGCAACGGATTCCATTTACCCGGGCCGAACGCCGGGACGCCGGACGAGGCGGCGCAGATCCTGGCGCTGCTGATGCCGGCCGCGGCGTTCATGGGCACCGCGCTGACGATTCGCGACCTGGTCGGCGAGCGCGCCATCTTCCAGCGCGAGCAGGCGGTCGGGTTGTCGACGACCGCCTACCTGCTCGCGAAATCCGCGGTGTTCTGCGGGTTCGCCATCCTGCAGTCGGCCATCATCACCGCGATCGTGGTGATCGGCAAGAGCGCGCCGACCCGTGGTGGCGTCCTGCTCGGCCACTCGACCGTCGGGGCGACGGTCGAATTGTTCGCCACCGTCGCGGCGACCTGTGTCGCGTCGGCGATTCTCGGCCTGGCGATCTCGTCGCTGGTCCGCTCCAGCGAGCAGATCATGCCGCTGTTCGTGGTGACGGTGATGGCCCAGCTGGTGCTCTGCGGCGGCATGGTTCCCGTGACCGGCCGGCTCGGGCTGGACCAGCTGTCGTTCGGGATGCCCGCCCGCTGGGGCTATGCCGCGGCGGCCTCGACGGTGGATCTGCGGCACCTGGTGCCCGATTCGCTGCTGTCCCAGGACCGGTTCTGGCAGCACACGTCGCAGGTGTGGCTGCTGGACATGGGCATGCTGGCGGCGTTGTCGCTGTTCTATGCCGGCTTCGTGCGCTTCAGAATCCGGCTTCGGCGATAGAGTGGGGCCATCCATCCGCCCAAGCACGAGACGTTCGACCTGATCGCCCGCACCAACACCGATCCCAAGGGCATCGTGCGGGACGTGGACGACTATGCGGTCCACCCGTGGGGGCTCTACGTGGCCCGGCCCGCCCCCGGCCGCGCCCAATTCCATTACCTCGAGTCGTGGTTGCTGCCCGCACTTGGCTTGCGCGCCACGGTGTTTCACTTCAATCCGGGCCACGAACGGGACCAAGACTACTACCTCGACGTCGGCGAATACACGCCCGGGCCGCAGGTGTGGCGTTCGGAGGATCACTACCTCGACATCGAGGTCCGCACGGGTCACGGCGCGAACCTGGTCGACGTCGACGAGTTGCTGGATGCCGTCCGGCACGGCCTGTTGACCCCCGAGGTCGCCGAGCGGGCGGTGCGGCACGCCGTGAACGCCGTTGCGGGATTGGCCCGCAACGGCTATGACCTGTCACGCTGGCTGGCCGGCCACGGGATGGAGCTGACGTGGTGCGAGAGGCGGCCGCGGGCCTGAGCCGTTGGTCTCCCGATCGCGCCGGGCGTAATGTCAGCGACTATGAGCTGCACCGGCCGCAGGCTCCTGCCGATCACCGCGATGACCCTCATCGCCGCTGGCTCCCAGTTGAGTCCGGCGACCGCGCGGGCGGACCTGCACAACATCACCTACCGCGCCCGCATTGATGCGCTGACGACCGGGAGTCAGGCCACCTTCGTCATCAACGGCGGCCAGACCAACACCACCAACCTGCCGTCCATGCCCGGCAACGTATTCGAGGCCAACACGGTGCTGCCCGATCCCCAGCAGGCCGGGATGCGGATCGTACTGCGTTTCCCGTACTCGGCGAACGTGCACTGCGAGATCGACGTCGACGACGCCGTTTTCACCCAAGCGGATCAGTTCGTCAAACCGGCACCCGGAAACGCCGACCCGAACGGCGGGACGCTGCAGTGCGGCGCAAACCCCAACCCCTAGGGCTGCCATCCGGTTGAATCGGCCCACGCCCACGCGCGCCGGTAAGCATCGAGGAACCACGGCTCCTTGGCCTCGACGTAGGACGCGGTGTCGCCGCCCGCCCGGGCCTCGGCCGACCGCTTGACGGCCAGATACTCGTCGCGGGCCTCGGGGTTGGCCGACAGCCATGCGACGAACAGCAGGGCGAACTGCTGATTGGGCCAGCCGTCCACCCGGATGTGCACATTGGTCGGGCGGCCCGGGTCGGCTGAGGCGTGAATCCGCTTGCCCCACAACCCCGCATCGTCATTGCGGTCGTAGCGGTCGACGGCGCTGCGCGCTGGGGATTTGGTGACGTCGGAGGTGATGCCCTCGATCCGGGGGTAACCGGCGGCGAGCAGGGGCTCGGCGAGTTCGTCGGCGACATCCAGCGATGCGACCGTGATCTGCACGTCGATGACGTCCTTGCCCGGCAGATCCGGCACGGCGGTCGAACCGATGTGATCGACACGCAACGCCCGGTGGCCGCAGGCCGTCTTCAGCCGGTTGACGATCCGGCGGGCCTGATCCGGCCAGCCGGGGTCGGGCGGCACCAACCGCGCCGCCGCCCGGGCGGCCTGACGCCGGCTCAGGTTGTGCGCGAACGGCAGTATCCGGTTGTTCCACACGTCATGGGCCCGCTGAACCAGGTCGTCCGGGCTGCCGGAGTTGTCCACCCAGATGTCGGCGACGGCGCGGCGCTGCTCGTCGCTGGCCTGCGCGGCGATCCGGGCGCGCGCGTCGTCTTCGGGCATGCCGCGCTGGTCGACCAGCCGTCGCAGCCGCACCGCGACGTCGGCGTACACGATGACCACGAGCGGGAACAGCGGCGCCATCCCCGATTCCACCAGCAGCGGAATGTCCTCCACGACAACCGAATTCGCGGGCACCGAGGCGATGATCTCGGCGCGTCGCTTGCCGACCAGCGGGTGGACGATGCCGTTCAGCTTTTGGCGCGCCTCGTCGTCGCGGAAGGCCTTGGCGGCCAACGCCGGACGATCCAGCGATCCGTCGGGCAGCAGGATGTCGTCACCGAACGCCTGCACGAGCGCCGCCAGGCCCTCGGTGCCCGGCTGGACCACCTCGCGCGCGATGACGTCGCCGTCGACGATGACCGCACCACATTTCGCGAAGGTGGACGACAGGGCCGACTTGCCGGCGCCGATGCCACCGGTCAACCCGATACGCAGCATGCGTGAACGCTAGGCGTTGCCGGCGAGCTTCTCCCGCAGAGCGGCCAACTGGGCGTCGCTGGCCAGGGAGCCACCGGCCGCCTTCTCCGACGGCGCGCCGTTGCCCGACGACTGCTCGGCACCGTGACCGGCGGCCTCGGCCGCGGCGAACTTCTCCATCTGCGCCGTGTGCATCTTGTGCCGGCGCTCCGCCTCGGCGTAGCGCGCCTCCCACTCCTGGCGCTGGGCGTCGAATCCCTCGAGCCATTCGTTGGTGTCGGCGTCGAAGCCTTCGGGGAAGATGTAGTTGCCCTGCTCGTCGTAGCTGTCGGCCATGCCGTACTTCGCCGGGTCGAACTCGTCGGTGTAGTCCTCGTTGGCCTGCTTGAGCGACAGCGAGATGCGGCGGCGCTCCAGGTCGATGTCGATGACCTTGACCATGGCGTCGTCGCCGACGGCGACCACCTGGTCGGGCACCTCGACGTGGCGCTCGGCCAGCTCGGAGATGTGCACCAGGCCCTCGATGCCCTCCTCGACGCGGACGAACGCACCGAACGGAACCAGCTTGGTGACCTTGCCCGGCACGATCTGGCCGATGGCGTGGGTGCGGGCGAAGTGCCGCCACGGGTCTTCCTGAGTCGCCTTGAGCGACAACGAAACCCGCTCGCGGTCCATGTCGACGTCGAGCACCTCGACGGTGACCTCGTCGCCCACCTGGACCACCTCGGACGGGTGGTCGATGTGCTTCCAGCTCAGCTCGGAGACGTGCACCAGGCCGTCCACACCGCCGAGGTCGACGAAGGCGCCGAAGTTGACGATGGAGGAGACCACACCCTTGCGGATGGCGCCCTTCTGCAGCTGGTTGAGGAACTCGCTGCGCACCTCGGACTGGGTCTGCTCCAGCCAGGCCCGCCGCGAGAGCACCACGTTGTTGCGGTTCTTGTCCAGCTCGATGATCTTGGCCTCGATCTCCTTGCCGATGTACGGCTGCAGATCGCGGACCCGGCGCATCTCGACCAGTGACGCGGGCAGGAAGCCGCGCAGGCCGATGTCGAGGATCAGGCCACCCTTGACCACCTCGATGACGGTGCCCTTGACGGCCTCGTCCTTTTCCTTGAGCGCCTCGATGGTGCCCCAGGCGCGCTCGTACTGCGCGCGCTTCTTGGACAGGATCAGGCGGCCCTCTTTGTCCTCCTTGGTGAGAACAAGAGCCTCGACCTCATCGCCGACGGAAACGACCTCGCTGGGGTCGACATCGTGCTTGATGGAGAGCTCGCGGGCGGGGATGACGCCCTCGGTCTTGTAGCCGATGTCGAGGAGCACCTCGTCCCGGTCCACTTTGACGATCGTCCCCTCGACGATGTCGCCATCGTTGAAGTACTTGATCGTTTTGTCTATTGCGGCAAGAAAATCCTCGCTGGAGCCAATGTCGTTGACGGCTACTTGAGGCGAGGTGACGGTGGGACTCGGCATGTGGTGGGTTGCTCCGGACAGGTTGGGTCGTAGGGACAAATCTGGGATTTACCTATTGAGGCTACTCGACTGCATACACGCTGGCCAAACTCGGGCGTTCCAGCCTGGGGATTTCTGACCAGAACATGACGGGTGGGCGAAATTCCGGGGCCGGGGGTGCACTAATGCGCCGCCGCGTCCCAGGAGCGGCCGTAACCCACCGACACCTCCAGGGGGACGTCGAGCGGGTAGGCGCCGCCCATCTTGTCGCGGGCCAGGGCCTCGACCCGGTCCCGCTCACCGGGCGCGATTTCGAACAGGAGTTCGTCGTGCACCTGCAGCAGCATGCGGGACTTCAGTCCGGCCTCTTTGATCGCCGTGTCGACCTCGATCATCGCCACCTTGATGATGTCGGCGGCGCTGCCCTGGATGGGGGCGTTGAGCGCCGCGCGCTCGGCGGCCTCCCGGACCTGGCGGTTGCTGCTGTCCAGCTCGGGCAGGTAGCGGCGGCGGCCCAGCACCGTCGAGGTGTAACCGTCCTTGCGGGCCTGCTCCACGACGTTCATCAGATAGTCGCGCACGCCGCCGAATCGGGCGAAGTAGGCGTCCATCTGCTCCTTGGCCTCCTCGGTGGAGATCTTCAGCTGCTGCGACAGCCCGTAGGCGCTCAACCCGTAGGCCAACCCGTACGACATCGCCTTGACGCGGCGGCGCAGCTCGGAGGTGACTTCCTCGATCGGCACGCCGAACGCCCGCGAGGCGACGAACGAATGCAGGTCCTCCCCCGTGTTGAAGGCCTCGATCAGGCCGTCGTCGCGCGACAGGTGCGCCATGATCCGCATCTCGATCTGGCTGTAGTCGGCGGTCATCAGCTCGCTGTAGCCGTCGCCGACCACGAACGCGTCCCGGATCCGTCGGCCGGCCTCGGTGCGGATCGGAATGTTCTGCAGGTTCGGCTCGGTCGACGACAGCCGGCCCGTCGCCGCGATGGTCTGGTTGAACGTGGTGTGGATGCGCCCGTCGGAGGCAACCGAATTCAGCAACCCGTCCACCGTCACCTTGAGCCGGGTGGCGTCGCGGTGCGTCAGAAGGTGTTGCAGGAACGGGTGTCCCGTCTTGTCGAACAGCGACTGCAGGGCGTCGGCGTCGGTGGTGTAGCCGGTCTTGGTGCGCTTGGTCTTCGGCATCTCCAGCTCGTCGAAGAGCACCGCCTGCAGCTGCTTGGGCGAACCCAAATTGATCTGCTTGCCGATCACGGCGTAGGCCGCTTCGGCGGCGTCGCGGATCTGGTGGGCGAAATCGCTCTGCAGCTCGCCGAGCAGATCCAAATCGACTGCGATGCCGGTGTGTTCCATCCCGGCCAGCACCCGCTGCACCGGCAGCTCCATGCCGCCCAACAGCGACGTGGAGTTGATGCGGGCCAGCTCCTCGTCGAGCGCATCGGCCAGATCCAGCACCGCCACGGCCCGCAGGATCAGGGTCTGTACGGCCTGGTCGTCCGTCCCCTCCGGATCATCGAGCAGCGAAAGCTGTTGCTGCTCAGCGGTTTCTGCGCGCAACTCGCGCCGAAGATAGCGCAGGGACAGATCCTCGAGGGAGAAGCTGCGCTGCCCGGGACGCACCAGGTAGGCGGCCAGCGCGGTATCGGAGGTCACGCCGGCCAGCGTCCAGCCCCGACCGGCGAGGTCGTGCATCGCCAGCTTGGCCTCGTGCAGCGCCTTGGGCGGACCCGGGTCGGCCAGCCAGGACGCCAGTGCCGCCTCGTCGTCGGGATCGAGCGCCGAGGTGTCGATGTAGCGGCCCTCCCCGTCGGCAGACACGATGGCCAGCGCGGTGGCATCGGCGTCGTAGGCCAGGTGGGTGCCGACGACGGCCAGGCCGAACCGCTTGCCCGAGCTGTGTTCGGCCAGCCAGACGGCCAGCTCGCCGGGCTGCAGCGCCCCGCCGCGGACGTCGAACCCGGCGTCGACCTCGGGCTCCACCGCGGCCAGGGTGTCGAACAGCCGGTCGCGCAGGACCCGGAACTCCAGGTCGTCAAACAGGCGGTGGATCTGGTCGCGGTCCCAGGGCAGCATGCGCAGCGTGTCCGGGGTCTGCGCCAGCGGCACGTCCTTGACCAGGTCGGTGAGCTCGCGGTTGCGGATCACCCCGGCCAGGTTGGCCCGCAGCGCGTCGCCGACCTTGCCGCGCACCGAGTCGACGTTGTCCACCAGGCCCTGCAGCGACCCGTATTCGACGATCCATTTGGACGCGGTCTTCTCCCCCACCCCCGGGATGCCGGGCAGGTTGTCGCTGGGATCGCCGCGCAGGGCCGCGAAGTCGGGGTACTGCGTCGGGGTCAGCCCGTACTTCTCGACGACGGCCTCCGGCGTGAACCGGGTGAGTTCGCTGACGCCCTTGCGTGGGTAGAGGACGGTCACGTCGTCGCTGACCAGCTGCAGGGAGTCGCGGTCACCGGTGACCACCAGGACGCGGAAGCCCTCGTTTTCGGCCTGGGTGGCCAGCGTCGCGATCAGGTCGTCGGCCTCGAAGCCGGGCTCGGCGAGCACCGTGATGCCCAGCGCGTTCAGCACTTCCTTGGTGATGTCGATCTGGCCGTGGAACTCGTCGGGCGTCGACGAGCGGTTCGCCTTGTACTCGGGGTACCGCTCGGAGCGGAAGGTCTGCCGGGACACGTCGAACGCCGCGGCGACGTGGGTGGGCGCCTCGTCGCGCAGCAGGTTGATCAGCATCGCGGTGAAGCCGTAGACCGCGTTGGTGGTCAGGCCGCCGCGGGTCTTGAAATTCTCGGCGGGCAGCGCGTAGAAGGCCCGAAACGCCAGCGAATTGCCGTCGAGCAACATCAGTGTCGGCTTGGTGTGTTCCTCGGTCTTCTGAGCGGGCGGAGCGGGCACGGCTATCACTCTAGGCACCCCGACCGACGGGCCAGGCGCTGCCGCAGAACTGCAACACGTTTCAGTTTTGTGTTGGGCCTGGGTAGTCTGGCCGAGTGCCAGAGGTCACCAGCCAAGAACCCGCGATCGACGGATGGTTCGCCACCGACGAAGCCGGCCAACCGCACCTGATCGGCAGCAAATGCCCGGAGTGCGGCACCTACGTCTTCCCGCCCCGGGAGAACAACTGCCCCAACCCCGGCTGCACCAGCGACACGCTCGAGTCGGTCGCGTTGTCGACCCGGGGCAAGCTGTGGAGCTACACCGAGAACCGGTATCCGCCGCCCCCGCCGTATCCCGCCCCGGATCCCTTCGAGCCGTTCGCCATTGCCGCGGTCGAGCTGGCCGACGAGGGGCTCATCGTGTTGGGCAAGGTGGTCGAGGGCACGCTGGCCGCCGATCTCAAGGTCGGCATGGAGATGGAGCTGACCACCATGCCGCTGTTCACCGACGACGACGGCGTGCAGCGCATCGTCTACGCGTGGAGGATCCCGTCATGAGCGCTCCCGAGCCGCTGTATATCCTGGGCGCGGGCATGCACCCGTGGGGCAAGTGGGGCCGCGACTTCACCGAGTACGGGGTGGTCGCCGCGCGCGCCGCGCTGGCCGAGGCCGGCCTGGACTGGCGGCAGATCCAGTTGGTCGCCGGCGCCGACACCATCCGCAACGGCTACCCGGGCTTCATCGCCGGGTCGACGTTCGCGCAGAAGCTCGGCTGGAACGGCGTGCCGGTCAGCTCCAGCTACGCCGCATGCGCCAGCGGTTCCCAGGCGCTGCAGAGTGCGCGCGCCCAGATCCTGGCCGGGTTCTGCGACGTCGCGCTGGTGATCGGCGCCGACACCACGCCGAAGGGCGCGTTCGCCCCGGTCGGCGGGGAGCGCAAGAACGATCCGGACTGGCAGCGGTTCCACCTGATCGGGGCGATGAACCCGGTGTACTTCGCGCTGTTGGCGCGCCGCCGGATGGACCTCTACGGCGCGACGTCCGAGGACTTCGCGCAGGTGAAGGTGAAGAACTCCCGGCACGGCCTGCAGAACCCGAACGCCCGCTACCGCAAGGAAGCTTCCGCCGATGACGTCTTCGCCAGCCCGGTGGTGGCCGACCCGCTGCGGCAGCTCGACATCTGCGCCACCTCCGACGGCGCCGCGGCGTTGATCGTGGCCAGCGCCGAGTTCGCCCGCAAGCACCTCGGCTCGCTCGACGGCGTGCCCTCGGTGCGCGCGGTCAGCACGGTCACGCCGCGCTACCCGCAGCACTTGCCCGAATTGCCTGACATCGCAACGGATTCCACCGCCGTCGTGGCCGCGCCGGAGCGGGTGTTCAAGGATCAGATCCTCGATGCCGCCTACGCCGAGGCGGGCATCGACCCCGAGGACGTCAGCCTGGCCGAGGTCTACGACCTGTCCACCGCGCTCGAGCTCGACTGGTACGAGCACCTGGGGCTGTGCGCCAAGGGCGAGGCCGAGGCGCTGCTGCGCAGCGGCGCGACCACCATCGGTGGCAAGGTCCCGGTCAACCCGTCCGGCGGGCTGGCGTGCTTCGGCGAGGCCATTCCCGCGCAGGCCATCGCGCAGGTGTGCGAGCTGACCTGGCAGCTGCGCGGTCAGGCCACCGGCCGGCAGGTGGAGAACGCCACGGTGGGCGTCACGGCGAACCAGGGCCTGTTCGGCCACGGCTCCTCGGTGATCGTCGCGCGCTGAGCGCCGCCTCGCCGCCGCTCACGAGATCGACTGTGCGATGGCGGCTTTCGTTGTGCGCCCTGGGCGCGATTCTGGCGGCTTGAGCGCGCTGGACGCACGGACAAAGCCGCCGACGCACGCCCGACGGCCGGACGCTACTCGTCGGCGGTGCCCAGCGTTTCCAGGACGACTTCGGCGACCCGCTTCATGGTGGTCCGCCGGTCCATCGCGGCGCGCTGAATCCACTTGAACGCCTCGGGCTCGGTCATGCCCTGCTTGGTCTGCAACAACCCCTTGGCGCGTTCGACGACCTTGCGAGTCTCCAGCCGCTCGGACAGCGTCGCCACTTCGCGTTCCAGCTCACTGATCTCCGCGAAGCGGCTCACGGCCAACTCGATGGCCGGAATCAGGTCGCTGATCGTGAAGGGCTTCACCAGGTAGGCCATCGCGCCGGCGTCGCGGGCGCGTTCGACCAAGTCCCGCTGGCTGAACGCGGTCAGCACCACGATCGGGGCGATGCGCTTACTGGCGATCTCCGACGCCGCGTCGATCCCGTCGCGGCGCGGCATCTTCACGTCCATGATCACCAGGTCGGGCCGGTGGCGCTCGGCCAACTCGACGGCTTCCTGGCCGTCGCCGGCCTCCCCGACGATCTCGTACCCCTCCTCTCGGAGCATCTCGGCGAGGTCCAGTCGGATGAGCGCTTCGTCCTCGGCGATCAGGACCCGGCGCGGCACAGCGGCGTCGGTGTCGGTCGTGGGGCCTGTCATGACGGACATTGTGTCGTGAACGCCTGGAACCAGCGACCTCGGGGGCGGTGAGACGGGCGGCGGCACCGAATCCTTTATGGTGGGAGGCTGCCTCTAACGTAGGAGGCCGAGGATGCCCTCGTATCCCAACTGGCAGAGGAAACGGACTCAAAACCCGTCCAGTGTGGGTTCGAATCCCACCGAGGGCACCACACACCACCGAGGGCACCACTTCAGCCGATCGTGAGGCATGGGTGCGTTCCCGGGAATCGGGGTCGTCAGCGGGATAGCGGCGCGGCTCACACGGGGCGGGCCATCCCGGGGCGCTTCGCGGCAAACCGGTCGCGGCTCAATCGCGCCTCTCCGATACCGATGTTGCTGCTATGCCCCCAGCCCACAAGCCTGCGGCTTGCGAAACGCGGGTAATACGTGCCAAAGGTATGAAATAGTGGCGATTTAAGTACCCGGCGCAATTTGGTACGGGCATCGCATTCGAATGCGGCGGCGGCGGTTCACGATGAATTCACATAATTGCGGAAACCGCAACTCAAGCCGACGAAACACAAATGACGACGGCACCATCGACCCCGCACGACGGGCGCGTTGGGCAACCTACGGCGACGCAGGCGCTGACGCGGGGCCCTGCCGCTTCAGTGGCTTATGCACACCTGTTCCTCCGAGTGCACCACGTTGACCTGCATCGGATCGTTCTGCATCGAGTCGGTGGCCACCCGCAACAACGAAGCCGCGCCACCACACCCCACCCCGCAGGCGGGCGTTGCCGCCGCGACGCACGCCAGTATTAGCGCAATCCCAATCCTGCTGCGCAGCCTTGCCATCCCGCACCCCCGGTATTTAGAGGAACTTATGACCCACATCACAGCCCGACATATGTTTAATAACACGTCGGAAAAATTTGTAAAACCCTTCGGTCAGAAAATTCTTTTTTACATTTTTTTCTGGTCATGCCGGCGCCATCCGACGGCAGGCATTCGTCGCGGCACCGGAGCCCCAATTTGCGAGCTGACGGGCCGACAAACCTGAGCTCAGCGGGTTACGCTTTGGACGTGGCGGCCAAGAAGTGCGATGCCCCACCGGTGTCAGACGGCCAGTCGGGACGCCCGGACTGCGTAGCCGCGGTGCGGGCGCAGACCCGTGACCGCAACCAGCACTACATCGCGAGTGCCGCACGCCGCGCCCGGATCTTGACCATCAGCTCGTGGCTGGCCGTCCTGGTGAGCGTGACCTTCGTCCTGGTCCAGATTCTGGGCGGCTCCTGGTTGTGGCAGGTCAGCTCGATCAACGTCCTCGGCGCCATGGTCTTCGCGACGGTTCCGTGGCTACAGCGATTCGGTGGACTCGTCGCCCCACTGACGTTTTTGGGCACGGCCTACGTGTCCGTCTTCGCCAGCTGCGTCGACGTCGGCACCGGGTCCGGCGCTCAGTTCTTCTTCCTGGTGGGCGCCTGCATCGTCGTGCTTCTGCTGGGAGTCGAGCACATCGTCTTGGCGTCCGCGCTCGCGGCCGTCGCCGCCGGCCTGATCATCGCGGTGGAGTTCCTGATACCCCGCGACACCGGCGTGCAGCCGGCCTGGGCCCAGACGGCGGGTTTCCTCATCACCGCGATCTCCAGCGTCGTGATGGTCGTCGTGACGGTGTGGTTCGCCCTGCGTGACACCGCGCGCGCCGAGGCCGTGATGGAGGCGCAGTACGAGCGCTCCGAAGCGCTGCTGGCCAACATGTTGCCGGCCAGCATCGCCGAGCGGCTCAAGGAGCCGGACCGCGGCGTCATCGCCGACAAGTACGACGTCGCCTCCGTACTCTTCGCCGACATCGTCGGATTCACCGAACGGGCCAGCAGCACGGCCCCGGCCGACCTGGTGCTCTTCCTCGACCGCCTCTACGGCGCCTTCGACGCGCTCGTGGACAAGTACGGACTCGAGAAGATCAAAGCCAGCGGTGACTCCTACATGGTGGTCAGCGGGGTGCCGCGGGCACGCACCGATCACGCCCAGGCGCTCGCGGACTTCGCCCTCGACATGGCGAATGCCGCAGCCGGGCTGAAGGATCCGCACGGCAACGAGGTCCCGCTGCGGGTGGGCATGGCGTGCGGGCCGGTCGTCGCCGGCGTCGTGGGTTCGCGCCGCTTCTTCTACGACGTGTGGGGGGACGCGGTCAACGTCGCGTCCCGAATGGAGTCCACCGACTCGGTCGGCCGAATCCAGGTGCCCCAGGCCATGTACGAGCGCCTCAAGGGCGAGTTCGTCTTGCAGGAGCGTGGGTGCATCGACGTGAAAGGCAAAGGTCTCATGCGCACCTGGTATCTGATCGGGCGCAAGGAGACCGGCGAAACCTCCGACCTGTTGGCCGAGGATTCACGCACCGCCCACGTATAGACAAAGTGCCCTATACCGGGGACCGCGGTTTGTGTCAGACTTCGGCCATGCAAACCACACCTGGATCTCCCCCTGCTCCAACTCTGTTGCCGCATCTGTGGAAATCGGCCCTGTTATCGGGAATTCTGTCGCTGGCGCTCGGCGTCGTGGTGCTCGCCTGGCCCGGCATATCCATCGTGGTCGCCGCAACCGCCTTCGGCGCGTACCTCCTGATCACCGGCGCCGCGCAAGTGTTCTTCGCATTCAGCCTGCACGTCTCGGCGGGCAGCCGGATCCTGCTGTTCATCAGCGGTGCCGCGTCACTCATCCTGGCGCTGTTGGCTTTTCGTCATTTCGGTCAGGGCTACGCAATCCTGTTGCTGGCCATCTGGATTGGCATCGGATTCATCTTCCGCGGCGTCGGCACGACAGTCTCGGCCATCCAGGACCCGCTTCTGCCGGGGCGGGGATGGTCGATCTTCATCGGCGTGATCAGCCTGCTCGCCGGCATCGTCGTCCTGGCGTCGCCGCTGGAATCGATTGTGACGCTGGCCCTCGTAGTCGGGGTGTGGTTCGTGGTGATCGGGATCTTCGAGATCGTCGCGTCCTTCGGCATCCGCAAGGCTTCCAAGACACTGACCGGGTAACGGCGGCTCCGCTAACGCCGGCCACACCCTTCTACTACACTTCGTAGTAGCCGTGCCCACGGCTCCGCTTTTGGGGAGATGACAGATGAATGTCGTCGATATCTCGCGGTGGCAGTTCGGTATCACCACCGTCTACCACTTCATCTTCGTGCCGCTCACGATCGGCCTGGCACCCCTGCTCGCCGTGATGCAGACGGCGTGGGTGATCACCGACAACGTCGCTTGGTACCGGCTCACCAAGTTCTTCGGCAAGTTGTTCCTGATCAACTTCGCCATCGGCGTGGCGACGGGAATCGTGCAGGAGTTTCAGTTCGGGATGAACTGGTCGGAGTATTCGCGGTTCGTCGGCGACATCTTCGGCGCGCCCCTGGCCATGGAGGGATTGTTCGCGTTCTTCTTCGAGTCCACGTTCATCGGGTTGTGGATCTTCGGCTGGGGCCGCCTGCCGAAACTGATCCACCTGGCCTGCATCTGGATCGTGGCGATCGGTGTGAACGTGTCCGCGTTCTTCATCATCGTGGCGAACTCGTTCATGCAGCATCCGGTGGGCGCGCACTACAACCCCGCGACACACCGCGCCGAGCTCGACAGCATCACGGCGCTGCTGGGCAATAACACTGCGCGGTGGGCGTTTACCCACACGGTGACCGGCGCGTTGCTGACCGCGGGGACCTTCGTCGCGGCCGTGAGCGCGTGGTTCCTGGTCCGGTCCCGCCGCCCGGAAACCCCCACCCCGGCCGCCGAATCGAACGCCCGCACCATGTTTCGGCCAGCGGCGGTCCTGGGCTGCTGGGTGGTGCTGCTCGCCGCCGTCGGCTTGTTCTTCACCGGCGACCGCCAGGGCAAGCTGATGTTCGTCCAGCAACCAATGAAGATGGCGTCGGCGGAATCGTTGTGCGGCACCGAAACCGACCCTGACTTCTCGATCCTCACCGTCGGCACGCACAACAACTGCGACAGCATCACCCGGGTGATCGAGGTGCCCTACGTGCTGCCGTTCCTCGCCGAGGGCAAGACCAGTGGCGTGACGTTGCAGGGGGTCCGCAACATCCAGCAGGACTTCGAGCATCGATTCGGCCCCAACGACTACCGGCCCAACCTGTTCGTCACCTACTGGTCGTTCCGCGCGATGATCGGTTTCCTGGCGGTACCCATTCTGTTCGCGCTCGCGGCGCTGTGGCTCACCCGCGGCGGCCGGGTGCCCAGCCAACGCTGGTTCTCCTGGCTGGCGCTGCTGACGATTCCCACACCGTTCCTGGCGAACATCTCGGGGTGGGTGTTCACCGAAATGGGCCGGCAGCCCTGGATCGTCGCCCCGAATCCGACCGGTGACCAACAGGTTCGGTTCACCGTCCATGAGGCAGTGTCGAATCATGTGCCCGGGATGGTCATCACGTCGCTGGTGACCTTCACCCTGGTCTACGCCGTGCTGGCGGTGATCTGGTTCTTCCTGCTCAAGCGCTACATCACCGAAGGGCCGCGGGAACACGACGCCGAACCGGCTCCCCCGCCGGCGCCCGGCGACGACGAGGTGGCGCCACTTTCGTTCGCCTACTAGACCCCGGACGCACGTACTCCAAGGAAGGGAGCTGACCGATGGGACTGCAGCAATTGTGGTTTGGCATCATCGGATTGCTGTTCCTCGGCTTCTTCGTCTTGGAGGGCTTCGACTTCGGCGTGGGCATGCTGATGGAACCGCTCGCGCGCGTCGGCATCGGTGAGCCCGAACCGATTCGCCGCACGGCGCTCAACACCATCGGCCCGATTTGGGACGGCAACGAGGTCTGGCTGATCGTCGCCGGCGCGGCGATGTTCGCCGCCTTCCCGGGCTGGTACGCGACGGTGTTCTCGACGCTGTACCTGCCGCTGCTGGCGATCCTGTTCGGCATGATCCTGCGGGCCGTGGCGATCGAATGGCGCGGCAAGATCGACGACACGAGGTGGCGGGGCTGGGCCGATTTCGGCATCGCGGCCGGGTCTTGGTTGCCGGCCATTCTGTGGGGGGTGGCCTTCGCCATCCTGGTCCGCGGCCTGCCGGTGGACGCCGACGGCCAGGTCCACCTCTCGATCACCGACGTGCTGAACGCCTACACGTTGCTGGGCGGTTTGGCCACGGCCGGACTGTTCGGGTTCTACGGCGCGGTGTTCATCGCGCTGAAGACCTCTGGTGCCATCCGCGACGACGGCCACCGGCTGGCGGTGTGGCTGTCGCTACCGGTGACCGGACTGGTTGCGGCATTTGGGATCTGGACGCAACTGGCGTACGGCAAGGATTGGACCTGGCTGGTGCTCGGGGTCGCGGTGGTGGCGCAGTCGGCGGCGGTGCTGCTGGTGTGGCGGCGCGTGTCCGACGGCTGGGCGTTCGCCTGCACGGCGACCGTCGTTCTGGCGGTGGTGATCCTGTTGTTCGGTGCGCTGTATCCGAACCTGCTGCCCTCGACGCTGAACAAGCAGTGGAGCCTGACGATCTACAACGCCTCGTCGACGCCCTACACCCTCAAGGTCATGACGTGGGTGACGGCCTTCATGGCTCCGTTGACGGTGGTGTACCAGGCGTGGACGTATTGGGTCTTCCGGCAACGCATCTCGGCGGACCGAATCCCGCCGTCCATCGGCCTGGCGAGGCGGGTGTCCTGACCGCGACGCACCCGCCACCCGGCGCGAACTCGCGAGGTCCGTTGGACCCGCGGCTGTGGCGGGCATCGCTCGCCCTGCGCCGGTACCTGACCGCAACCCTGTGCTGCGGCGTGGTGACCTCCGGGTGTGCGATCGCCTCGGCGATCGTGCTGGCCCACGTCGTCGCCCGGGCCGTCGCCGATCACTCGGCGCACGGCCTGCGGCCCTGGATGGGACCGCTGTCGGTCCTCGTGCTGCTGTGGACCGTGCGCACGCTGGCAGCGTGGCTGCAGGCCCGGTTGGGTCAACGCGGCGCCAGCGCGGTGATCGCCGATCTGTCCGGTCAGGTGCTGACGGCGGTGACCGCACGGCAGCCGGGCGAACTCGCCGCCCAACGGGACGCCGCCGCCGTGGTGGTCACCCGGGGTCTCGACGGTCTACGTCCCTACTTCACCGGGTATCTGCCCACGCTGGTGCTGGCCGGAATCCTCACCCCGGCGACCGTCGCCGTCGTCGCGGTCTACGACCTGAAATCGGCGGCGATCGTGGCGATCACCCTGCCGCTCATACCGATATTCATGGTGCTGATCGGCCTGGCCACCGCCGACCGGTCGGCGGCCGCGCTGGCCGCCATGACGACGCTGCAGGGGCGGCTGCTCGATCTCATCGCAGGCATCCCCACGCTGCGGGCGCTGGGCCGCGCCCGGGGCCCCGAACGGCGCATCGCCGAACTCGCTGCGGCGCATCGCCGCTCGGCGATGGCCACCCTCCGGATCGCGTTCCTGTCGGCGCTGGTGCTGGAATTGCTGGCGACGCTTGGCGTGGCGCTGATCGCGGTGGGAATCGGGCTACGCCTGGTGTTCGGTGAGATGACGCTGGCGACCGGCCTCACGGTGCTGTTGCTGGCGCCCGACGTCTACTGGCCGCTGCGCCGAATCGGCGTCGAATTCCATGCCGCGCAGGACGGCAGGACCGCCGCCGACAAGGCCTTCGCCCTCATCGGCGAGCCGGTTCCCCCGAGGCCCCGGGATCGGACCGTCACCGCCCGCGGGGCGCAGATAAGGCTCGAGGGGCTCAGCGTGGCGGGCCGCGACGGTCACGCCCCGCGTGACCTCACCGCGCTCATCGAGCCGGGCTCGGTGACGGTGCTGACCGGACGCAACGGCGCCGGCAAAAGCACGGCCCTGCAGGCGATCACCGGGATCACGGCACCGACGTCGGGCCGCATCACGGTGGCCGGAATCGGGGTCACCGACCTGGAGCCCGGCGCATGGTGGCGGCAGTTGTCCTGGCTGCCGCAGCGCCCGGCGCTCGTCCCGGGCACGGTCCGGGACAACCTGACGCTGTTCGGCGACCTAGACGACCTGGAGACGGCTTGTGCGGCTTCGGGTTTCGATGCGGTGCTGGCCGACCTGCCCGACGGGCTGGACACCGTGCTGGGCCGCGGCGGTGTCGGCCTGTCGCTGGGGCAGCGGCAACGCCTCGGCCTCACCCGAGCGCTCGGCTCGGCCGCGCCCGTGCTGCTGCTCGACGAGCCCACCGCCCACCTGGACGCCCGCGCCGAACAACGCGTGCTGCGGGCCATCGTGCAGCGCGCCCGCGCCGGTGCCACCGTCGTCGTCGTCGGGCACCGCGAACCGGTGCTGGCCATCGGTGACCGGGTGGTGGAGGTCACCGCCGACAGTGGAGCCCGTTATGCCGCGGTCTGATCCGCTCCGGGCGGCCGCGCCGCTGTTGCGCCCGAGGCTCCCCCGCATCGCGGCGGCGATCGCGCTGGGCGTGCTGTCGCTGGGCAGTGCGCTGGCGCTGGCCGGCGTCTCGGCGTGGCTGATCACGCGGGCCTGGCAGATGCCGCCGGTGCTGGACCTGTCGGTCGCGGCCGTCGCGGTGCGCGCGTTCGCCATCTCGCGGGGCGTGTTGCACTACTGCGAGCGACTGGTCACCCACGACGCCGCGCTGCGGGCGGCCGGCACCGCCCGGGCGCGCATCTACGATCGGCTGGCCCGCGGGCCCGCGGCGGCCGCGGTCCGTCTGCACAGCGGTGAGCTGGTGGCGCGCGTGGGCTCCGACGTCGACGAACTGGCCAACGTGCTGGTGCGTGCCGTGGTGCCGATCGGGGTTGCGACGGTGCTGGGATTGGCGGCGACCGCCGTGGTCGCGGCCATCTCGCCGCCGGCGGCGGCGATCCTGGCGATCTGCCTGCTGCTTTGCGGCTTCGTCGCGCCGCGGTTCGCCGCCAGGGCCGCGGCCACCCAGGAAAGCGTTGCCCGCCAGCATCATTCCGAGCGGGACACGTCGGCCATGATTGCCCTTGAGCACGCGCCCGAGCTTCGCGTCGCCGGCCTACTTACCCGCTTCATCGCCGAATCGCAACGCCGCCAACGGGCGTGGGGCGCAGCGCTCGATGCCGCCGCCAGGCCGGCCGCCGTCGCCGAGGCCGTGCCCACCGCCGCGATCGGGGCCAGCGTGCTCGGCGCGGTGGTGGCCGGCATCGGATTGGCGCCGTCGGTCGCGCCCACCACCCTGGCCGTCCTGATGTTGTTGCCGCTATCCGCCTTCGAGGCCATGACGCCGTTACCGGCCGCCGCGGTCCAGCTGACGCGCTCGCGCATCGCCGCGCGCCGACTGCTCGACCTGACGGCCGCTGACCACCCACAGCCCAAAACAGCCACGGCGTCGCCGCCCATCGAGGCCGTGTTGTCGGCCGACATCCGTTTCGGCCACACCGAAGCCACCAGGTCGAACCGCATCACGCTCGACCTGCCGCCGGGTACCCGGCTGGCCGTCACCGGCGCCAGCGGCTCCGGCAAGACGACGCTGTTGATGACGCTCGCCGGGCTGCTTCCCCCGCTGCGGGGGCGGGTGACGCTGGATGGTATCGATCTTTCCGAATTCGACGAAGGGGAATTGCGGCGCTCCGTTGGCTTTTTCGCCGAGGACGCGCACGTCTTCGCCACCACCGTCCGGGACAACTTGCTGGTCGCCCGCGGCGACTGCCGAGACGACGAACTGGTGGCCGCGCTGGAAGCGGTCGGGCTCGGCGCCTGGCTCGCCGGTCTGTCCGAGGGCCTGTCGACAGTGCTGACCGGTGGGGTGCAGGCGCTGTCGGGCGGTCAGCGCCGACGGCTGCTGCTGGCGCGCGCCGTCCTCTCACCCGCCCGGATGGTCCTGCTGGACGAGCCCACCGAGCATCTCGACGCGGCCGACGCCGAACGGGTCCTCTGCGATCTGTTGAGCCCAAGCGCCGAGCTGATCCCCGCGGATCGGACGGTGGTGGTGGCCACCCACCACCTCCCCGACGGCCTCGGGTGTCGGGAGCTGCAGGTCGAGGCGCTCAGAGATGTCGCCGGCGCGGCATGAACTCCAGCGACAGCAACACCACCAACAGCGTGACGATCTGCGTCATCGAGACCAGCGCGTAGCGCCGGGCGTCGAGCGCGTGGAACTTGCGCACGTACCGGTAAAGCGACTCCAGCGCGATCAATGGGTCGAGGACGTGGATCAGCCGATAGAAGACACGCTGGGCGCGGCTGCGGTTCTTCTCATCGAAGATCTCCGGGAACGCCGCAAAGGCAAGCGAGAGCCGTTGAGCGCCATTCTCTTTGCCGGCCATGATCATGTCGATGCTGAGCCGCTCGTCGATGCCGTTGGGGGCCCCGCGCCGGCGCCACGGCACGTCGAGGGTGATGTCGCTGCCCCCGCCGGCCGTCGCATACCGGTGGAAGCCCTGCACCCTGCCCGCGGCGTCCCTGGCGAGGATCAGCTGGATGCCGGGGAACCTGCCCTCCAGCACGCCGTCGAGGTTCATGTGGAATCCGCGTTCGGTATGCGCCGCTTTGCTCGAGGCCCGCACCACCTCGGTCAGCTCGGCCAGTTGCTCAGTGGTGAGGTTCTGCTCCCCGACGATCTCGGTGGTGATGCCGCAGTTGTGCGAGCGCTTCACCGCCTGGCGCAGGTTGCGGAACTTGCGGCCCACCATGTCGAAAGCGGTGACGTCGACGACCACGTCGCGCCCGATCGGCACGGCGCGCAACGACTGTCCGAGCAGCGCGGCGTCGCTCCACAAGCCCAGCCGCCGCTCGCTGCACCCCACGACCGCGATCCGCCAGCCGTGGGTGTGGCACATGGCGGCGAAGTCGGCGACCAGCTCGGAAAATCGGGTCTCGTCGCCGATCGGGTCACCGCCGACCACCGCGATGCCCAGGCGCGTGCGGTAGGCCAGCGCCGCGCTGCCGTCGGCGGTGAAGTGGTAGCTCTTGCCGGTCTGCATCGCGAACGGCGCCAGCGGGTCGTCCTTGGTGGCCTGGATCAAGGTCCAGATCCGGGGCAGATCCTCGGGACTTGGGTGCGACGCCGTCGGCCACATCAGGACCAGGCCGGAGCTGGCGATCACCAGGTCGCCGAGCAGATCGAAGGACAGCACGTGCAGGCCCAGCCCCGCCAGCACGAACCCGGCGGCCGCTGCGGCGTGCATGGCCGTCACGGGACGGCCCAGGAAGATGCCCCGCGCGATCCACGCCACCGCGACCAGCACCGTCAGCGACCAGGCCAGCCGATCGGTGTAGTGCCACGCCGGCTGGTGGTGGTGGCGAACGAGGATTTCGGCCAACCAGCAGGTGGCGCTCAGCAGCGCAAGGGCTCCGATCAGCCGGGCGGCCCTTGAATCGACCGAGACGACCACGCGTTCCCGCCCGCGAGCCTTCACTGAGACGTCGACCAACGGCCCGCTCACACTCACCTCCCGATGCGCTGACATTCCAGCTGGGCGGCTGCCTGCCACCTCTGCACCGAATACCCGGCTGCTGTGAACTTACGCCCGGTCCCGGCCCTGACGGGCCCAAATCACGGCGATGTCCTGCGGGTATTCCGCCCTGTCTATCGGCGGGTTGGCGGAAAATATTTCAGCACGCCTTCTTGCACCACCGTTGCGAGCAGCTGCCCGGAGCGATCGAAGAAGTGGCCGGTGCCGAGTCCACGCGAATCCGCGGCCACCGGCGACGACGTCGAATACAGCACCCAGTCGTCGAAGTTGACTTGCCGGTGAAACCACACCGAATGGTTGGCGGAGGCGGCGAAGATGCGGTCGAACCCCCAGGACAGCCCGTGTCTGGTGATCACCGAGTCCAGCACGGTGGTGTCCGAGGAGTACACCATGGTCGCGGTGTGCAGCACCGGATCGTTCGGCAGCTTGCCGCCGGCCTTCATCCAGACGCGGTTGTGCGGCAGCCGATCGCCCTTCTCGCGCATCACCCATGCCGGGTCGTTGGTGTAGCGCCACTCGATCGGCTGCAGGGCGTTGACGAAGTGCGGGACGGTTTCCTCGTAGCCGCGGAGCAACTCGCTGATCGGCGGCTGGGTTTCGGGCTCGCCGACCTGCGGCGGGTCCACACCGTGTTCGAGGCCGGGGCCGCCGGCCATGTAGGAGATCATGGCCGAGGACAGCAGCGTGCCATCCTGCACGGCGTCCACGCGCCGATTGGCGAAGCGTCGCTCGTCGCGCAGCCGGGTGACGTGGAACTCGATGTCCTTGGCGGTGTCTCCCCCGTTGACGAAGTGCACGGACAGTGCGCTGGGCGGCAGGTCGTCGCGGACCAGCGTGCGGCCGCTCGCGACGAACGACTGAGCCATCAGCTGGCCACCGAACGTCCGCATCGGGTTCTTGGTGGGATGGGACCCGACGAACCGGTCGTCGGCGACCCGGGTGAGGTCGAGGGTCGCAAGCAGTTCCTTGAAATCGGAATCGGTGCTGATCGCGGCCTCTCCTTGGCTCGGTCGCCCGGACGGGCTAGCTTCATTGCCCGACTCCTCCTCAGTCCGCTACGCGGACCGCATCGTCGTCGGGCTAGCTTCATTGCCCGACTCCTCCTCAGTCCGCTACGCGGACCGCATCGTCGTCGGGCTAGACGTCGTCCTCCCCGATGCGGTGCACATGGATGAGGTTGGTCGACCCTACTGTGCCAGGTGGCGCGCCGGCCACAATCACCACCAGGTCCCCGCGCTTGTAGCGGCCCAGTTCCAGCAGCGACTGGTCGACCTGGCGGATCATGCCGTCGGTGGACGTCATCATCGGGACGATGAACGTCTCGGTGCCCCACGTCATCGCGAGCTGGCTGCGCACCTCGGGCCACGCGGTGAAGGCCAGCAGCGGCAGCGGGGTGTGCAGCCGCGCCAGCCGCTTGACGGTGTCACCGGACTGGGTGAAGGCGACCAGCGCCTTGGCGTCCAGGCGCTCGCCGATGTCGCGGGCGGCGTACGAGATCACCCCGCGCTTGGTGCGCGGCACGTGCGTCAAGGGCGGCGCGGCGGTGGAGTTGTCCTCGACAGCGCAGATGATCCGGGACATGGTCCGCACGGCGGCCAGCGGGTACTTGCCCACCGAGGTCTCGCCGGACAGCATCACGGCGTCGGCGCCGTCGAGCACGGCATTGGCGACATCGGAGGCCTCGGCGCGCGTCGGCCGCGAGTTCTCGATCATCGACTCGAGCATCTGGGTCGCCACGATGACGGGTTTGGCGTTCTCGCGGGCCATTTGGATGGCCCGCTTCTGCACCAGCGGCACCTCCTCGAGCGGCAGCTCGACGCCCAGGTCGCCGCGCGCCACCATGATGGCGTCGAACGCGAGCACGATCGCTTCCAGATTGTCGACGGCTTCCGGCTTTTCGAGCTTGGCGATCACCGGAACCCGCCGACCGACCCGGTCCATCACCTCGTGCACCAGCTCGACGTCGGACGGCGAACGCACGAACGACAGCGCGACCAAGTCGACCCCGAGATCGAGCGCGAACGTGAGGTCCTCGAGGTCCTTGTCGGACAAGGCCGGCGCAGTCACATTCATCCCCGGCAGCGACATGCCCTTGTTGTTGCTGACCGGGCCGCCCTCGGTGACGGTGCAGATCACGTCGTCACCATCGATGCCTGAAACGACCAGTCCGATGTTGCCGTCGTCGACCAGTACCCGATCACCGATCGCCGCGTCCGCAGCCAGCCTCTTGTAGGTGGTCGACACGCGGTCGTGGGTGCCCTCGCAATCCGCGACGGTGATGCACACCGTTTCCCCGTCGGCCCAATACGTGGACCCGGTGGCGAAACGTCCCAGCCGGATCTTCGGGCCCTGCAGGTCGGCGAGCACACCGACCGCGCGGCCAGTGGTGTCGGAAGCGGCGCGGACCCGCTCGTAGGCGGCCTTGTGATCGGAGTAGTCGCCATGACTGAAGTTCAACCGGGCGACGTCCATTCCCGCCTCGACCAGCGCCAGAATCATCTCGTCCGAATTGGTCGCAGGGCCAAGGGTGCAGACGATCTTCCCGCGTCTACTCACGGCGACCCAGCATAGTCGCGTGGGCTCCCCCAGTCCGACTTAACGGGCTGTCGCGCTGCGAGCGGCTAACCACTCTGAATCGCCGGAAACAACGGGAAGCCGGGCAGGTTACGCAGCACCGTCCACGCGATGACGGCCAGCACCATGGTCATCCAGGCCGGCGTGGACACCGCGGATCTGCCGCGGCCGCGGCGAACCAACAACCATCCGGCCAGCATCGGAATGCCGACGAGCAGGAAAACATTGTCGTCGACGGCGGCGGCCAAGTGGCCGTGCAACAGGTCGTGGGTCATCCGCAGGCCCCCACAGAACGGGCAGTTCCAGCCCGTGAGCCATTTGAAGGGGCATTGGGGATACAACGAATTCGTGTTGTGCGGGTCGACCAGGCCGACGTAGCCGAGCGCGCCGCCCAGCACCACGGCGGTGCCGGCGGCGACGTAGCGGCGCGGGCCGCGACGCCGTTCCACCGCTTGGCCGGCGGAATACGGTTGCGTCACGTTCTCAGCATGCCAGACCGAGCCGGCCGCTAGCTGTTCGACGGCCGGTTCCTTCGCAGCCTCCAGCGGCCGCGTGGCGCCTTGGACGGCTCGGCGGCCGAGGCCGGTTCGGCCGAATCCTGTGCCGGCGTTGGCTCGGGTTCGTCGGCCTCGGGCGCTTCGGCTCGGGGTTCTTCGGCCTCGGCCTCGTCGGCTTCAGGCTCTTCGGCCCCGGGCGCTTCGGGCTCCCCGGCTTTTTCGGGTTCTTCGGCTTCGGCGCCCTCGGCGTCTTCCGCCTCGCCCACTTCGGCGTCTTCCGCCTCGCCCTGGTCAGCGTCGCTTCCCGCCGCGACCGCCGCGGTCGACGCCTCGCCCGCGGCGACGGTCGCGAACTCGCGCGCCGGTTCCTCGGCCGCGTCTTCCTTGCCGCGCAGGCTCTCGGGGGCCTCCCGCCCCCTCGGCGCCACCATGATGTAGACCACGGCCCCGATGAACACGAAAGTCGAAGTGAACGAATTGATCCGGATGCCCGCGATGTGGGTGGCGGTGTCGTCGCGCAGCAGCTCGACGCCGAACCGCCCGATGCAGTAGCTGGCCACATACAGCGCGAACAGCCGGCCGTGGCCCAGTGCGAATCGCCGGTCCACGTAGATCAATATGACGAAAACTACGACGTTCCAGATCAATTCGTACAGAAACGTCGGCTGCACGACGAGTGCCACCTGCCCCGTCGAGACGCCGTCCAGCGAATGGGGGTCGATGTATCCCGAGGGGTCGCGGCGGTAGAAAATCTCCAGACCCCACGGCAGGGTGGTTTCGCGGCCGTAGAGCTCCTGGTTGAAATAGTTACCCAGCCGGCCGATGGCCTGCGCCAGGACGAGCCCCGGCGCCACCGCGTCGGTGAAGGCGGGCAGCGGGATGCCGTGCCGCCGGCACCCGATCCATCCGCCGACACAACCGAGCGCCACCGCGCCCCAAATGCCCAGTCCTCCGTCCCAAATGCGCACGGCGGCACCCAATCCGGCGCCGCCGGGCCCCCAGTAGGTCCGCCAGTCGGTGGCCAGGTGATAGAGCCGCCCGCCCACCAGTCCGAACGGCACGACCCACAACGCGATGTCGTAGATGACGCCGCGCTGTCCGCCGCGAGCCTCCCAGCGGCGGTCGCCGATCAGCAGCGCCACCACGATGCCGGTGATGATGAACAGGGCGTACGCGCGAATGGGCAGGGGCCCAAGGTGCCAGACACCCTGGGGCGGGCTGGGAAAGTATGTCGGCAACGTCGTCATCACGCGGACGCCTTCTGCCGAACGCCGGCGGCCAGTTCCTCGGTCAGTTCGCGCAAGGCGGGCAGCCCTCCCTCGCCGAGCGCCGACACCAGCGCCGAGCCGACGATGACGCCGTCGGCGTAGCTGCCGATCTGGGCGGCCTGCTCCCGGGACCGCACCCCGAGGCCGACGCCGACGGGTATGTCCGAGACCGCCTTCACGCGCCGCACCAGCTCGGGCGCGGCGAGCGACACCGCGTCACGCGCGCCGGTGACCCCCATTGTGGAAGCGGCGTAGACGAATCCGCGTGACGCCTCGACGGTCATGGCTAACCGTTCCGGCGTCGACGACGGCGCGACGAGAAAAATGCGATCCAACCGATGCTCCTCAGCTGCCGTCAGCCACCGCTCGGCCTCGTCGGGGATGAGGTCTGGAGTGATCAAGCCTTGCCCGCCGGCCGCCGCGAGATCCCGCGCGAAGGCGTCGACCCCGTAGCGCAGCACGGGATTCCAATAGGTCATCAC
>NZ_LZJI01000021.1 GCF_001667775.1 Mycobacterium sp. E1747 | reverse complement strand
GACCGAAGCGAGTTCGCGGCGGATGGCGTCCTGCGCCACATCTCCCTCGCTCATTGCGGTGCCGCCGAATACCGTGTGGCGAAATGCGCATCCACCGCCGTGTTCACCGCTGTCGACAACTGCCGCCACCTGTCGAACGTCATTCCCAACACCGGCCCGTGATGCCCAAACGGTGAGGTGCGGATCAGCGGCCCGTGTTCGTCCTCATACACCACCGCGGTGGGTAGGCCGTCCGGGTCGTAATACTCAGCCACAGCGCAGTAATTGCGCCTCAATGCTGTATTTTCGGTTGTGCCCATGGCAGTCCCTTTCTGTTGTGGGCGTCGGTCCCGCCCGGCGCACACCGGGCGGGATCTCTTACTTACTGAACTGAGCTGCCGACGCGGCGGTGAGTTTCTCCGCGAGCCGCAACCACACCTCCGGAACCGGAGACGTCTCCGCGAAACCCCTCACCGCATAAGCGGCATCAACCAACTCGACACTTGAGAGGGGGGGCTGCCCGGCACCAGTCGGGGGGAGAGGTGCCGGGCAGCCAGCTTCTGCCGACACGGCGCCACACGCGGCAGAAGGATTCGGAAGGTAGTTCGGGCTGTCGTGGCAAATGCAGGACGCCATCACGCAGTCGTACAGATGCTCGCTCGGCTCGGATGCTTCTTCCTGGGCTTCCTTCTCCGCCAACGCATC
>NZ_LZJI01000020.1 GCF_001667775.1 Mycobacterium sp. E1747 | reverse complement strand
TCGGGCCTGACTTCACACCGCCGCAAGACGGCTCGAGGCGCCCCGCCCCAAACCACCCTTATTCAGCGGACTCCTAGCTGCCCAGCAGTCCGTTGAGGTTGCTCCCGATCGTCCACGCCGCGGTGGCGACCAGGCCGGTGAGCGCCAGCACCACGGCCACCCAGATCAGCACCATGCGCCGCCCGCGCTGACGGGCAAAAGCGAATTCGCCGACCGGGATGCCCGCGAATTCCCCTGTGACAGGCTGGTATTCGTAGTCATCGGGCTCGTCGTCCGATTGCGGTGCGCGCGGCGGCTCGGACCAGTCCTCGGGGCCGCGCGTCAATTGGCGGGTGGGGTGGCGGACCGGAGCCGCCGCGGGCTGTGACGCGGTGATCGGGCGTTGGCCCATGCGGCTGTGGTGCGCCGCCGCCGACCGGTGCTGCGCGGAGTTGCGCGGCGCGGGCACGGAGAAGTTCGGCAGCGCAAGCTCTTCGGCGATCGCGTCCAGCTTGGCACCCATCTCGATCCCGTCGGCGTACCGATCGGCGGGGTTGCGCGCCGTCGCGCGGCGGACGAACTCGTCGAACTGCGGGGGCACGCCGTCGATCGCCGCGCTGGGCGGCGGCACATCGGTGTCCAACCGTTGGTAGGCGATCGACAACGGCGAGTCGCCGGTGAACGGGGTGCGCCCCGTGAGCAACTCGTAGGTGAGAATTCCGGCGGCGTACACGTCGCTGCGCGGGCTGGCGTCGCCGTCGCGCACCTGCTCGGGTGACAGATACGCCGCGGTCCCCAGAATGACGCTCGTGGAGGTGATTCCGGCCGCCGCAACGGCGCGGACCAGGCCGAAATCCGCGATCTTGACCTCACCGTCGTCGGAGATCAGCACGTTCTCCGGCTTGACGTCGCGGTGGACCAGCCCGGACCGGTGCGCCGCGGCGAGCCCGCTGAGCACCGGGCGCAGCACCGCGGCCACGGCGTACGGCGGCATCGGCCCGCGCTCGGCCAGCAGCTCGCGCAGCGTGCCACCCTCGATCAGCTCCATCACCAAGAACGGGTGCCGGGAGTCCAATCCCTGGTCGTAGACCGCGACGAGCCCGGGATCCTTGAGCCGAGCGACCGAGCGGGCCTCGCGCTGGAAGCGGGTCAGGAACTGGTCGTCGCCCGCGTAGCGCGAATCCATCACCTTCACCGCCACCGGGCGGTCGAGCCGGGTGTCGAGGCCGCGGTACACCGTCGACGTCCCGCCGCTGGCGATCTTGGACTGCACCAGATAGCGGTCGTCAAGCAACGCGTTGTCCAGCGGGTCTGCCAGGCCGGCGTAAACCCGGCGACGCTGCGGGCCGGGACGGCCCGATGACCCGGGCGATTCAGCTTCGGCCACGGGGCCATCGTAGGTGCGACGGGTTGATTGGACGCCGGAACGTGGGTTCAATCCGTGTGGCAGGGCCTACACTTGCGCCGTGAGCAGTGTTCCTGCCGGCGACGATGTTCTGGATCCCGACGAGCCCACCTACGACCTGCCGCGGGTCGCCGAATTGCTCCGGATCTCGGTCAGCAAGGTGCAGCAGCAACTCCGGGAAGGCCACCTGGTCGCGGTGAAGCGAGACGGCGGCGTGGTGGTGCCCCAGGTGTTCTTCACCAAGTCCGGTGAGGTGGTCAAGAGCCTGCCGGGACTGCTGACGATCCTGCACGACGGCGGCTACCACGACACCGAGATCGTGCGGTGGTTGTTCACCCCCGATCCGTCGCTGACGATCACCCGCGACGGCAGCCGGGATGCCGTCAGCAATGCCCGCCCCGTCGACGCCCTGCACGCGCACCAGGCGCGTGAGGTCGTGCGGCGGGCGCAGGCGATGGCCTACTGAGCGGACCTACTGAGCGGGAATTACGCCGTTTCCAGCGCCTCATCCGCTGTCTCGGTGCGCCGGTCGGGCGCCCGGTCGAGGCTGTACCAGGCGATCAACGCGCAGACCGTCGCCAGCGCGAAATGCAGCCACGAGTACATCCCATGCGAGCCATCGGGTTTGAAGATCACCATCACCCACGTCGACAGGCCGGCGATGACCGCGATCGCCCGTCGCGATTGCGCCAGCGGGGCGACCACCGCCAGCGGCCAGGAGTAGTACCACGGCAGCGCGGCGGGCACGAACAGCACCACGACGAGCATGGAGAGCGCGATGCCGGTTAGGGCGGCGCGGTCGTCGCGCCGGAACCGCCACCACAGCAGCGGCAGCGACACCGCGATGACCGCGATTCCGACCAGCCGCGTGATGCGCAGCATCGGGTAGAAGTGCACCGCGAAGAACCCGCTGAACGCGGCGTGGATGATGTTGGCCGCGGCGGTAGGCACCGTGAGCCAGTTGATGATCTTCACCGACCCGGCCAGCGCGGTCAGCCAGCCCAGGCCCACTCCGGCCACGGCCGACAGGATGCCGAACACGACGGCGAAGATCAGCAGCGACATCGCCGCCGCCGCGGCGAACGCCCGGGCCGGCCGGTATCCGCGGCGGTCGCGTAGGTGGCGGGTCCACACCCACACCATGAACGGCAGCGCGATCCCGGCGGTGGCCTTGACCGCGATGGCCACCGTGATCAGCGTCGTGCCCAGGACGTGACGCCCGGCGAAACTGAGCGCGATACCCGCGGCCATCAGGCCCACCATCAGCATCTCGTTGTGCACCCCACCCATCAGGTGGATGAGCACCAGCGGGTTGAGGACGCAGATCCACAGGGCCGTCGATCCGTCCGCGTCCAGGTGGCGGGCCAGCCGCGGGGTAGCCCAGATCAGCAGGGCCAGGCCCGGCAGCATGCACAGCCGCAGCAGCGCCGTTCCGGCCACCACGTTGTTGCCGACGGCCATGGTGACCAGCTTCGCCACCAGGATGAATGCCGGGCCGTAGGGGGCGGTGGTGATCGTCCAGATGGGACTTACGTTGTCCAGCAAGCTGTTCGGGTTGGCGACCGGTCCAACCGCGTAGGGGTCCAGGCCGTCGCGCAGCAGCGCGCCCTGGGCCAGATACGAGTAGGTGTCCCGGCTGAAAACCGGTACCGACAGCAGCAGCGGCGCCAGCCAGAAGCCGGTGGTGGCCTTCATCATGAACTCGGTCACTTGCCCGTCCAGCACACGCCGGCCTAGGCGCAACCAGGCGATCAGCATGAGGCCTACGCCCGCCCACAGCAGCACCGACGACAGCACCAGGCCATGGCCAAAACGCAGCCAGGACATGTGGATCGACTCCAGCAGCGGGTCGTGTTGCCGGGTGCTGCCCGCGCCGAGGCCGCCCACGAGGATCAGCACCGAACCGAGCATGCCCTGTTTCGCCGGCCCGGACTCCGCGGCGCCGGTGAACGCGCGTAGCCGCGAAAACCACCCGACACCAACCGGTTCGGCTTCCGGCGAGTCGGACGGCGGGGTGTGCGTCGGAGTCGTCATCGGCTCAGGCGGACCGGTCGGTGGCCATTCTGGCCAGCTCGGAGAGCCCCGCTTTGGCCGCGGCGTTGATCGGCGCGGCCGCCAGCGCCGCCAGGGCCCGTTGGGTCAGCTCGGCGATGCGTCGCTCCGCGGCTGCCAGGGCGCCCACCGACTCGATGATCCCGCGCAGCAGGTCCACCTCCGCGTCGGTCAACTGCGCCCCGATCGAGTCGCGTAACAGCTTGGCCGCCAACGGATCCGAACCATCGGCCAGTTCCAGCGCCTCGGCCAGCAACACAGTGCGCTTGCCCGAGCGCAGGTCGTCACCCGACGGCTTACCGGTCACCGCCGGGTCCCCGAACACACCCAGCACGTCGTCGCGGAGCTGGAACGCCACGCCGATGTCCGTTCCGAACAGGCCGAAAACATCCTGGACGTCGGGGCGGTCCGCGGCGGCGGCCGCCCCCAGCTGCAGCGGGCGCGACACGGTGTAACAGGCGGTCTTGTAGGTGTCGACGTTCATCGCCGAAGCGATCGACTCGGCGGCGCTGGCTTCGGCCACGATGTCCAGGTATTGACCGCCCAGCACCTCGGTGCGGATTTCGGCCCACACCCGCTGAACGCGCCGCACCGCGTCGGGCGGCAGATCCGCGCGGAGCACGATGTCGTCGGCCCAGGACAGCGCGAGGTCGCCGAGCAGGATCGCGGCCGACATGCCGAACCGCTCCGGCGAACCCCGCCAGCGCCGGCTGCGGTGCAGGTCGGCGAATTGGACATGGGCGGTCGGGCGGCCACGACGGGTCGAGGAGTCGTCGATCACGTCGTCGTGCACCAGCGCGCAGGCGTGCAGCAACTCCAGCGCGGAAAACAGCAGCAGCACTTCGGAATCCGGTTCGCCGCTCGCCACGGCGCGCCAGCCCCAGTAGGCGAACGCGGGGCGCAGCCGCTTGCCGCCGTTGAGCACAAAACTTTCCAGGGCGGCGACCAGCGCCTCGTAGTCACCGCCGATGTATGCGGTGTCCGCGCGCCGGTCGCGCAGATACCGCCGAAGCCGATCGGTGATCGCGCCGGTCAACTCGACGGTTGCCGCTGCTTCGACGCTCAGCGCCGCGCCCCTTTCTGCTCGACGTGCGTGGTGTGGCAGGCCCGACCAGTGTATTCGGCGCGGCATCGGGCACCTGCCCAACCAGGCGTGGCGGGGATTGCTTCGATTCCCCCGCAATCGGGCGGGACCCCCACGCCTATGCTGACGGGGGTGTCGGGGCTGCCCGCTGTGCGGCCGGGAGACGCCCCAAACCACTCGTCGTCGGATGGAGAGAAGCCGCGTGACACTCAACACCATTGCGCTCGAACTGGTGCCGCCGAACGCCGACGAAGGCCGGGAGCGGGCGCTCGAGGACGCGCGAAAGGTGCTGCAGTACTCGGCGGAAACCGGCCTGGCCGGCCGGCTGCGGCACGTGATGATCCCCGGCATCATCGCCGAGGACGACGACCGTCCCATCGTGATGAAACCCAAGTTAGACGTGCTGGACTTCTGGTCGATCGTCAAGCCCGAGCTGCCGGGAATCCACGGCCTGTGCACCCAGGTCACCGCCTTCTCCGACGAGCCGACGCTGCGCCGGCGACTGACGGACCTGCGCGCGGCCGGGATGGAGGGCGTCGTCTTCGTGGGCGTTCCGCGCACGATGAACGACGGCGAAGGGTCCGGCGTCGCACCCACCGATGCGCTGTCGATCTATCGCGACCTGGTGCCCAACCGCGGCGTCATCCTGATTCCCACGCGCGAAGGGGAGCACGGCCGGTTCAACTTCAAGTGCGACCAGGGCGCCACCTACGGGATGACCCAACTGCTGTACTCCGATGCCATCGTCGGCTTCCTGCGCGAGTTCGCCGAGAACACCGATCACCGGCCGGAGATCCTGCTGTCGTTCGGCTTCGTCCCCAAGATGGAGAGCCGGGTCGGCCTGATCAACTGGCTGATCCAGGATCCCGGTAACGCGGCAGTGGCCGACGAGCAGGAGTTCGTCAAGCGGTTGGCCGCCAGCGAACCGCCCCAGAAGCGCCAGCTCATGACCGACCTCTACAAGCGTGTGATCGACGGGGTGGCCGAGCTCGGGTTCCCGCTGAGCATCCACCTCGAGGCCACCTACGGGGTGTCGGCGCCCGCCTTCCAGACCTTCGCGGAGATGCTGGCGTACTGGTCGCCCGGCCAGCAGGGCTAGTCCGGGGGCTGGTCGCGGGGTGCGCTGAACCGCGGGGAGCGGTCGCGGTTCATCCAGGCCAGCAGCGCGACGACGCCGGCCGCGGCGAACGACGCGATGCCCAGCCACACGCCCGCCCCGGTGAAGGACCGCGTGTTCGGGTCGGTGTAGCGGGCCTGGGCGGCGATGGTGCTCACGACGCCCGGCTTGAGCTTCCAGGACACCACCGTGGATTCGACGCGGTCGCCGTTGGTGGACGTCACCACACCTGGGAAGGCGACGGTCAGCTCGACGTCGGCTTCGGAGTCGGTCAGCGAGGTCAGGTCCGCCCGGCCTTCCAGGATGACCAGGTTGCCATTGCGCCGCAGGGTTAGATTCACGCCCTGCGCGTCGGAGTTCATGTTGGCCAGCTGCGGCAACTCGGCGAACGTCAGGTCCGAGAACACCGCCTGCGATCCCACGTAGCCGTCGCTGTCGTAGTTCGACACCGCCACCTTCTGACTGAACGGCAGGTTGTTGCTGTCGAGCTGGGGGCCGGTGTCCTTGGGCGTCTTGGGTTTAGCGGCGGCGACGATCTCCCCGGACACCAGGTCGTCGGGGGAGATGGTGAGTGACGCCCTGACTCGTAGGCACCCGGTGGCCAGCGGCACCAGCATGAGCAGCATCGCGAGGGCCACCAGGCGGCGGCGCCGAGCGGTGAATCCGCGGGTTCGGGGCGGGAAGAGGCTGGCGCGCACCAGGTCATCGTGCCAGATGCGGCGTGCCACCAAAGCGAGTCCGCCTGGGTGTGCCCGCGATCCGGCGATCACAGCGGTAGCTTGCGGCCCAGGATCGCGAATGCGCGTGGGTCACCGGCGAAGTGGTAGCCGCGGATGACGTCGGTGAAACCCAGCCGCCGGTACAACCGCCAGGCCCGGTTCGGCTCGCCGTTGGTCTCGGGCGTGGACAGCAGGACATTCTCCTCGGCGCGGCCGGCGAGCAGCCGCCGGGCCAGCGCCTCGCCTAGGCCGCGGCCCTGTGCGCGCGGGTGGATGTGCAACTCGGTCAACTCGAAGTAGCTGTTCATCAGGCCGGCGATCTCCTGGGCCGGCCGGCCGCCCCGTTGCAGGCCGAGAACCACCTGCTGTTGCCACCACTGGCCGGGTGCCCCGGGGTACCCGTAGGCGATGCCGAGCAGCGGGGCGTCGCTCAGTTCGGCCGCCGACGGCATCGGCCCGTCCGCGCCCTCTGCCACCTCGACGTCCACCACGCCCACCCCCTGCCACCCCCGCCGGCGGATGTGCTCGAGCCACATGGCGGCGCGCTGGTTCTCGGTGCCGCGCGGATACCGCATCGCGTCGACATACACCTTCAGGGCTTCGCCGAGCCGGCGCTCCATATCGGTGGGCGGCAGATCGATGAGGAATATCGCCACTCGCGGTGCCCTCCTCATCCTGTGCTCGCATGCTTGCATTCGCGTTTGCCGCACGGCCCGCGCCGCCATCGCCATTATCGGACCCGGGGGCGGTTGTCCCGCGAGCGGTCGCGGCAACGAACCGACCAACCACCCCGGCTGGGCAAGCCGGTTGTAGCGCACGGGCGTTCCGGCTCCGACGGGTGCCCGGCCGGGGCCAGGATAGAATCGCAACCGAACCAGTGGTAAGGCGCAGATTGACCTCGTATCATTTCAATTAGTTGCCCCCACAATGGGCATCCGCGTGCTATCGATAGTTACGCGTCAACTGTCGGCAAGGAGGGACGAATGCCACTCTCCGATCATGAGCAGCGGATGCTCGATCAGATCGAGAGCGCTCTCTACGCCGAAGATCCCAAGTTCGTGTCGAGCGTGCGCGGCGGAGGGTTGCGCGCACCCACCGCGCGCCGCCGCCTGCAGGGCGCGGCACTGTTCGTCATCGGCCTCGCGATGCTGGTTTCCGGAGTGGCGTTCAAGGCCACCATGATCGGAAATTTCCCGATTCTCAGCGTCTTCGGCTTCATCGTGATGTTCGGTGGCGTGGTGTTCGCCATCACGGGTCCGCGGTTGGCCGGCCGGCCCGACCACCCCGGCTCGGCGCCCGGCTCGCTGCGCCAGCGCCGCAACAAGGGCGGTGGGGGTTCGTTCACCAGCCGGATGGAAGACCGGTTCCGCCGCCGCTTCGACGACTAGGAGGTATCGCCGACGAATCTGGGGAAGCCATTCGGCTCCCCCTTTTTCATGCCCGTAGCGGTCGCGCCGTCATCGTCACAGATTCCCCCGGGGCGGCCGAGGATCGCCGGGCCGGCGATGCCGTTTTGACGCCGGATCGAGCCACAACCGTGCTTCGGCGCAGGAGCTGAGCCCCACCCCGCCCCACCGCGTGCCCCACTTCGCCCCACATCGTGCTACATGGTGGCTTGAGCTGCGATTTCCTGCTGGCCGCTGCGGTGCCCGGCGGGCCCCTGGGAACCGCTGTCGCACGGTCTGTGCGCCCAAAGGTGGCGGATAACCCCGAAAAGTCCGCCGCGACACTCTCGGAATGGGGCAGAGTGGGGGATTGTGGGGTATGGTGGCTGCAGTGTTTGGGTGACACAGAGCCGCTTTCGGCGGGAGGTGAATTCTGGTGTTTCTCGGCACCTACACGCCCAAACTCGACGACAAGGGGCGGCTCACGTTGCCCGCCAAGTTTCGCGACGCGCTGTCAGGGGGGTTGATGGTCACCAAGAGCCAGGACCACAGCCTCGCCGTCTACCCGCGGGGCGAATTCGAACAGCTCGCGCGCCGGGCGAGCAAGGCGTCGCGGAGCAATCCCGACGCCCGGGCGTTCCTGCGCAACCTCGCCGCCGGCACCGACGAGCAGCATCCCGACGCGCAGGGCCGCATCACGCTGTCGGCCGACCACCGTCGCTACGCGAACCTCTCCAAGGATTGCGTGGTGATCGGAGCGGTCGACTACCTCGAGATCTGGGATGCGCAAGCCTGGCAGGACTACCAGGAGACCCACGAAGAGAACTTCTCCGCGGCCAGCGATGAAGCACTCGGCGACATCATCTAATGCGTGGCGACCCGCCGCGCCCGGCGCCGCCGGGCTTGCGATCACCACGACCTCAAAGGCGCATGCCCGTGCAACGTGGCCTCTGCCCGAACCGACCCTGGCGTACTTCCCCAACGCCAGGTTCGTGCCTTCGGACAGGGACCTCGATGCAGGGGCGTCTCGCCCGGCCCGGGGGAGGTGTTGCGATGGCTGACGATTCAGGCGACTTCGGGCACGTGCCCGTCCTGCTGCACCGCTGCGTCGAACTGCTGACCCCGGCGCTGACCCACCGGCACGCCGATGGGTCGGGCGCCGTCCTGCTCGACGCCACCCTGGGCGCGGGCGGGCACGCCGAGCAGTTCCTGACCGACCTGCCGGGGCTGCGGCTCA
This sequence comes from Mycobacterium sp. E1747, assembly GCF_001667775.1. Taxonomy (GTDB): domain Bacteria; phylum Actinomycetota; class Actinomycetes; order Mycobacteriales; family Mycobacteriaceae; genus Mycobacterium. The sequence continues at coordinate 1,759 of NZ_LZJI01000020.1, read as the reverse complement.
TCGGCCTCGACCGCGACCCCAGCGCGCTGGACATCGCCCGCGACCGGCTGGCGCGATTCGCCGACCGCGTCACGCTGGTGCACAGCCGCTACGACGGACTGGCCGCGGCATTAGCCGAATCCGGTTACGGCACAGTCGGATCGGTCGACGGGATGTTGTTCGACCTCGGTGTGTCTTCCATGCAGCTCGACCGCGCAGAGCGGGGCTTCGCCTACGCCCAGGACGCGCCGCTGGACATGCGGATGGATCCGGAGTCGCCGTTGACGGCGGCCGACATCCTCAACACCTACGACGAAGCCGCGCTGGCGGACATCCTGCACCGCTACGGCGAGGAGCGGTTCGCGCGCCGCATCGCCGGGCAGATCGTGCGCCGGCGCGCCCGCGCCCCCTTTACGTCGACGGCGGAGCTGGTAGCCCTGCTCTACCAGGCGATTCCGGCCCCGGCCCGGCGGACCGGGGGCCATCCGGCCAAGCGCACCTTCCAGGCCCTGCGGATCGCGGTCAACGACGAGCTGGATTCGTTGCGCGGCGCGATCCCAGCGGGGCTGGACGCGCTAGGCGTCGGCGGGCGAATGGTGGTGCTCGCCTACCAATCCTTGGAGGACCGGATCGTCAAGCGGTTGTTCGCCGACGCGGTCGCGTCGCGCACACCGGTGGATCTGCCGGTCGAGCTTCCTGGCCACGAGCCGCGATTCCGGTCGCTCACGCACGGCGCCGAACGTGCGGACGCCGCCGAAATCGAACGCAATCCGCGCAGCGCCGCGGTGCGGCTACGCGCCGTGCAACGGGTCCAGCAGTCAACCGGAAAGGGCGACGCATGAAAGCAAAGCGGGAGACGCCGAATCGCCGTGGCGGGCGCGACGGGTCCGCCCGGCGCGGCAGGCGTTCGGCCGCCGAGCCCGGCTCGGCTCGCCGCACCCGGCCCGGGCGGAGCGCGGCGCCCACCCGGGAGGGCCGTGCGCCCAAATCCGGACCGCACACCAGCCCGATCACCAGACCGGTCGAGCGCCCGGCGCGACCCAAGAGCACAAGTCAGGCCAAGGCCCGGGCCAAGGCCCGGAAAGCCAAGGCGCCCAAAGTTGTTCGTCCCCGCCTGAGTGAGCGCCTGGCGGCCCGGCTGGCATCGATCGACCTGCGGCCCCGCACCCTGGCGAGCAAGGTGCCGTTCGTCGTGTTGGTCATCGGCGCGCTGGGCCTCGGGCTGGGTCTCACGCTGTGGTTGTCCACTGACTCCGCAGAGCGCTCCTACAAATTGAGCCACGCCCGCGAGAAGACCCGGCTGCTGCAGCAGCAGAAAGAGGCACTGGAACGCGATGTGCGCGAGGCGGAATCCGCACCGGCGCTGGCGGAGGCGGCCCGCAAGCAAGGCATGATCCCGACGCGGGACACCGCGCACCTGGTCCAGGACCAGTCGGGCAACTGGGTCGTCGTCGGGACGCCCAAGCCCGCTGACGGGGTACCGCCACCGCCGTTGAACACCAAGCTCCCCGAACAAGGCCCGCCGGCACCACCCGCGCCGCCCGCCGAGGTTCCGGTCCGGCTGCAGCCCGACCCCGCGGCGCCCGTGCCGGCGCGGTCCGGGCCCGAAGCGCTGCTGCGTGCACCGGACGGGTCGTCGACTCTGGGCGGCCAGCACCTGCCGCAGACCGGGCCGCCGCTGCCGGGCATGCCCGGTTCACCGGGGGCGCCCGTGGCCGGTCAGACCCCGGCTGCGGTGCCCGCGCCGGGCGTGCCGGTCCCGGGGTTGCCCTCGCCGGCG
>NZ_LZJI01000019.1 GCF_001667775.1 Mycobacterium sp. E1747 | reverse complement strand
ACCCACGGGCGCGGGCAGGAAGGGCACGATCGCCCCGTTGGTCCGCCAGGGGAAGTGATGCAGCGTGGCCAGCGGAAGACCATGGTATTCCGCCACATTGGCGGCGATCTCCTGGTAAGTCTGGCCGGCGAGCACCAGGTCGGCCTCATCCGCCAGCGCCGTCAGCGTCTGGTTCATCTGCACCCAAGCCTGGGTGCTGATCTCCCACAGTTCGCGCGCCCACCTCGATCTCTCCCGAACTCGTCGGAAGGTGCCGAACCGGGACGTGAAAAAATTCCGGAACATGTCCAGCCAGGCCTGCGTCTCGGCTCCGTAGGGCACCGCGGTGAGCCCAGCCGATTCGGCGAAGCCAATCAAGTCGGGCGGGACCGCGATACGCACGTGGTGCCCTCGCCGCTGCAGTTCGGACCCGACCACAACCGACGGCTCGACATCACCTCGAGTTCCGTAGCTTGCCAGCACAAATCTCAGTGCGGGCGGTTCGACGTAGCCGCACGCCGCATCACGGTCAGTCACCTTGTCCCTTCCTACCATTTGCGGTAGTGCGAGAGCCTAGACATGAAGGCCGCAGGTGGCCAGCGGCGAGTATTCCTAAGAGCCTGAACAGCCGCGCGCATCCGGTTATGCTGCGGTCGTCTGAACCGGGGACGTTGCGCGGCCGCTCCAAATCCGACCATGCGCCAGGGGAACTGGAAGGGTGAAGATCCGCGATGAAATTTGTGCTGGCGAATTGGGGCACGCGCGGCGAGGTCGAACCCTACCTGACTGTCGGGCGTGAGCTGGTGCGGCGGGGACACGACGTGACGATGGCTGTCGCTCCCGAGATGGTCGACTTCGTCGAGTCGGTCGGACCGGCCGGCGTCGCGTATGGGCCGGAATTGAAGGCCGTCCTCGACCCGCACCGCGACTACTGGACTTACTGGTTCGAGAACCCTTGGAAGGTTCGGAAGCTCGACCGGATGTGGCGGGAAGTCGTGGAACCCCTCACCCTGTGCCGAGCGGAGGTCAGCAGGACGCTGACGTCCTTGGCAGACGGGGCCGCCCTGCTGCTCACCGGCATGAATTATGAAGACACGGCCGCGAACGTCGCGGAATACTGCGGGATTCCGCTGGCCACGCTGCATCACTTCCCCTGGCGGACCAACGGGGCGATCGTGCCCTTCCTGCCCGCGCCCGTGGGT
>NZ_LZJI01000018.1 GCF_001667775.1 Mycobacterium sp. E1747 | reverse complement strand
GCTGCGTCAACAGCCCCGGGGTGTGGCCGAACCTACTGCAGAGGGTCGACATGAATAATCGTAGGGGAACGTCCTACCACACCGCGCACAGAGTGGTGAAAAACCAGCGCGGCAACGCATCAGAGCACCGCTGTGTCGACTGCGGGAAACCTGCGCAGCAATGGTCATATGACCATACGGACGCCAACGCAATCATCGACGCACGAGGCCGCGAATACAGTTTCGAGCCGCACCGTTACCAGCCCCGTTGTGTGGCGTGCCACCTCAATTTCGATGCGGAATATCGCCGGTCTGGTATCCCGCAGCTTCATGCCGTCGCCGCAGAACTGGAACCCCAGATCCGTGAGGCTCTTCGCGAGCGCCGCGAGGCGGTGAAACGCTATGACCTCGCCGCCGTTGACAAGTGGGACGACGAGCTCGAGCGCCTGACGGCACCGCTCCACGTCAATGAATCGCGTGGCTTTGGCGAAAAAGCTAAGCAAGTCTAGATAGCGCCCGAGTTCGTACGGGGAGGGTAACCATGGCGGAACTTCAACCCTGCCGCTGCGGACACCAAGCCGGATGGCACGGACACCCACGCCTGGGTTTCCCCACGTGTATCGGCTGCCGCTGCCCCCACTACGAGGCGAAGCGGTGACCGCACCCACCACGGAACGCTACGTCGACCGCAAACAGCATGACTGCGGCTGCACCACAGTCTGGGACACCACGGGCGGTGGTGTGCGTTTCGAGTATGCGTGTGGTGTGCATCGCCGCTACGCCCACCACTGGCCAGTAACACCAGCAATCAAGGAGTGACCATGGCCCCCAGAACCCACGACAAGCCCGAGGAAG
>NZ_LZJI01000017.1 GCF_001667775.1 Mycobacterium sp. E1747 | reverse complement strand
AGTGTCCGGCTGGCGTCTTCGCCGAGAGACCAGGCCGGGTATCCGCGGTCGGGCGGGCCGTAGGTCATGGCGCCGATCGCGACCGGAGACACATCAAGGCCAGTGTCCCCTAATTTGTGGTAGCGCATGCCGATCCCCTTGCCAAGTGATGGATGGTCACGTGCGGTGTGAGTTGTTGGCCACTCGGTTAGCCCAGTGACGCCAATTTGGGGATCACCTCGTCGCCGAGGCGGCCGACGAACCCGATCGGATCGGGATTTCCCGGCAGGGCAGCAATATTGATCAATTCAATGCCTGCCTCGGCGAAGCCCTGCATTGCATTCATAAATGCGGTGGGATCGCCGAACGGGTCGAACTGTGGACCGAGCATGAGGGTCTTGCGGATCTCGCGGGGGTCTCGTCCGATCTCCTCGCAATGCCGTTTCAGGACCTCGACTTTGTGCTTCACCTCATCGGGTGTTGCGGCGTTGCTATTCCAAACGTCGGCATATTGGGCGACCATGCGCAGCGTCTTCTTTTCGCCGTC
>NZ_LZJI01000016.1 GCF_001667775.1 Mycobacterium sp. E1747 | reverse complement strand
GGTGGTGGTTGGGGTTGGAAGGGGTCGTACCACCACCAGTCGGCGCGTTCGCCGAGGGGCCCGGGCCATGGTGGGACGGTGGGCGGCGGATCGTTGGGCGCACGGGCCAGTGATCGGGCGCTCAATGGTCGACCGGAGTCGTCGGTGACGCTGAGATCGTCGGCGGTTCCGCTGATGGTGATCAGGCCGCGGTGGTGGGCCCGGTGGTGATAGGGGCAGACCAGTACCAGGTTGGTCAACTCGGTGGGCCCGCCGTCTTCCCAGTGCCGGATGTGGTGGGCGTGCAGACCACGGGTGGCGCCACAGCCGGGCACCGCGCAGCTGCGGTGGCGATGCTCGAGCGCGCGGCGTAGCCGCCGGTTGACGGTGCGGGTCGCCCGGCCGGCACCGATGGGCTGCCCGTTGCGTTCGAACCACACCTCACAGGTGGCATCGCAGGTCAGGTATTGGCGCTCGGCGTCGGACAGCAACGGCCCCAGGTGCAACGCCGCGGCGCGCGTGTCGGCGTCGACGTGCACCACCACGGTGGTGTGCTGCCCGTGCGGGCGGCGCGCCGCCTCGGCATCCCAGCCCGCCTCGACCAGCCGCAGGAACGCCTCCACGGTGCCCGGCAACGGCGGCGCGCTCTCGGACGCCCCGTCGCCGCGGTCGTGCTTCCACGCGGCGATCAGCGCGTCACGATGAGAGGCCAACGCCGCGTCGAACGTGGCCGCATCGTCGCGGGGCAGTTTGATCCGCCAACAAGTGAAGTCCTCATCGGCGGTCTTGGTGATCGAGCGCTCCGGCTCGAGGCGGGCATCGGGTTCGGGCCGCGGTTCCAGCTTGACCGCCGTGCGCAACTGATTGACCGTGGCCACCGCAGCCAACCCCGCGTAATGCTCATCAGACCCCTCACCCGCCCGCGCCGCGATCACCCCGACCTGATCCAGCGACAACCGCCCCTCCCGCATGCCCTGGGCACAGCGCGGGAACTCCTCGACCCGGCCCGCCACCGTGGCGATCGTATGCGCGTTGGCCGGCGAGCAACCGGTCTTCCAAGCCACCAACGCCGGTATCGACCGCGCCCCGGTATTACCCCACAATCCGTCGCGATCGATCTCGGCGACGACCTCCACAATGCGCCCATCAATCGCATTGCGCTGACCACACAACTCCGCCAACTCCTCGAACAACACATCAAGACGCG
>NZ_LZJI01000015.1 GCF_001667775.1 Mycobacterium sp. E1747 | reverse complement strand
CGATCCCCACGTTCTCGGCGAGGGTGGTGGCCTCCTCGTCGCTGTGCGTCGAGGCGAATGAAGATATCTGCAACAGGGTCTCGCGGTTGTCGAAGTCAGACAGCAGCCCCTCTTTGACGACTCGGCCGAATTGCGTCCAGAAGCCGCGGTAGTCGTCGGGCCGCTCGGACTGCAGCTCCTTGATGGTGGACAGCACCTTCTTGGTGAGCCGCCGGCGGATGGCCTTGATCTGCCGATCCTGTTGCAGATATCTTCATTCGCCTCGACGCACAGCGACGAGGAGGCCACCACCCTCGCCGAGTACGTGGAGCGCATGAAAGAGGGGCAGGAGCAGATTTTCTTCGCCACGGGGGAGACGCGGCAACAGATCCTGAAGTCGCCGCACCTGGAGGCCTTCAAAGCCAAGGGATACGAGGTCTTGCTGCTCACCGATCCGGTCGACGAGGTCTGGGTCGGAACGGTCACCGAGTTCGACGGAAAGCCGCTGCAGTCGGTCGCTAAGGGCGAGGTGGACCTGAGCTCCGAAGGCGAAGAGAGCGAGGCCGAGCGCGAGGAGCAACAGAAGGACTTCGCCGACCTGCTGACCTGGATGAAGGAGACGTTGAGCGACCACGTCAAGGAAGTGCGGCTCTCCAGCCGGCTGACGGACTCGCCCGCCTGCCTGATCACCGACGCCTTCGGCATCACCCCGGCGCTCGCGCGGCTCTACCGTGCGTCCGGGCAGGACATCCCGGTCGGCAAGCGGATTCTCGAGCTCAACCCGAACCACCCGCTGGTGACGGGCCTGCGTGAGGCGCAAAAGAAGGCGGAGGGTGACGCGGCGCTCGCCGCGCTCGCCGAGACCGCCGAATTGCTTTACGGCACAGCGCTTCTCGCCGAAGGGGGTGCGCTCGACGATCCGGCCCGGTTCGCCGAGCTGCTCGCCGACCGGCTGACCCGCACCGTGTAGCCCGGGATTTGCCACGTTGGCGCCAGGGCGTCCGCGGTCGGCCTGGCGCGCAAATGGGACATTGGCGGATTGAAAACCCGCTCGCAGGGATAACCACATCCCATGGCCGAGTTTCGCGTCATCGACCCACATGGGCGCGTCGTTGCGACGAAGGATTTTGCCAGCGCGGAGTCCGCACACGCGTGGTTCATCCATTCGGTCGGCGGCAGCACCGAGCTTGGCTGGCGCATGGAGGTCGACGACGACGGCCAGTGGGCCAACTTCGACGACACGCAGGGATTCACCGCCCCGGTGAGCCACCGCCCCGGAAAAAGCTGATCCGGTTAGGGCCCGACGACAAAGCAGCGGCCGCTGCCGCTGGTGAACAACACCTCTTGAACCGCGGACGGCGCGACGGTGGGAAAGCCGAACCGATGCACCTGTTGGTCGCCGGCGATGTCGGCGTCCTGCGACTCGGTGGTGCCGTCCTTCTTGCGCACCAGCGCGGTGACCTTGTCCGGGTGCGGCGGGCTCTGCGGGTCGCGGAAGTACCACACCTCGATCCCGGCGCCCGAGGAATCGCCGCGCCACCCGTCCGCGTAGTAGCACGCCGGATTGCCCTCGGCGTCCGGAGGCGGTGGCGGGCATATCGATAGCCCCACGCACGCCGGCGTGCTGGTGGCGGGTGACGCGCTGGACGGGACGGTCGAGCTGGGCGGCGTCGACGGATTCGTCGTGCTCGAATTGGACGCATTCGGCGATGCGGTGTGCTGCGAGCCGCAAGCCAGGAGGCCGGCACAGGCCACCGACACGACGGCGACCAACCGGATCACCGCAGGCGTCGAGCGCGCCGAGGTCAGTGGCATACTTCGCACGCGATGCCGTCGCCGTCGCGATCCAGGCCGGCGCGGTAGCCCGGCTGCCCACGGTAGATCGGAGCCACGCCATCGGCGCACGCCGCCTTGCAGTTCGGGTAGTAAACGCTGGCGCCCGTCGTCGGCGCGGGTGAAGGCGAGGTCGTAGTCGATGGGGAGGCCTGGGCGGCCCCGGGTGCTCCCGCAATCCCCACGGCAATTGCTCCAGCGATGAGCCATCCACGAAGCATGTTGGCGAGCCTCCTGTTAGGGAATCGGGTTTTGGTTGCTGACAACCAAAGAGCTAACACCGTGACGCGGTCGCCCAGCAAGAGGCGAGTCCACGTAGGCTCCGCTCATGCGCGTCGACGCGATGACGGTCCCGCAGCCGCTACACCAGATCGGCGACCTCGCCCGGCGAACGCAAGCCGCGGGTTTCTCCGGTTTGTTGTTCACCGAGACGGGCCGCACCGCCTATCTCAACGCCGCCGTGGCGTCGCAGGCCGCGCCCGGCCTCGAGTTGTCCACCGGTGTGGCGGTGGCCTTCCCGCGCAGCCCCTTCGTCACGGCGGCCACCGCCTGGGAGCTTCAGGAAGCGACCGGCGGGAACTTCCGGCTGGGTCTGGGCACGCAGGTGCGCACCCACGTCGTCCGCCGCTACGGCGTGGCGTTCGAGCGGCCCGGACCGCGCCTGCGCGACTACCTGTTCGCGGTCAAGGCGTGCTTCGCCGCGTTCCGCTCCGGGACGCTCGATCATCACGGCGACTTCTACGACCTCGACTTCATCACCCCGCAATGGAGCCCGGGGCCGATCGACGCGCCCGACCCGAAAGTCGATATCGCAGCGGTCAATCCGTGGATGCTGCGGATGGCGGGCGAGGTGGCCGACGGGGTGCACGTGCACCCGCTCGGCGAGCCCGGCTACATCGCCCGGCACGTGTTGCCGAACGTCGCCGACGGGGCGGCGAAGGCGCGACGTTCCCCGGCCGACATCGCGGTAATCGTGCCGGTGATGACGATCGTCGGTGACACCGACGAGGAGCGCGACAAGCAACGAGAAGTCGTGCGCGCCAGCATGGCCTTCTACGGCAGCACCCCCAACTACGCATTCATCTGGGACCAGGCGGGGTTCGAGGGCACGACTGCCCGGATCCGCGAGCGTCAGAAGGCCGGCGACATGGCGGGCATGGCAGCCCAGATCAGCGACGACCACATCGGTGTGTTCGCGACCGAGTCGACGTGGGACGGGCTCGCCGACGCGTTGGTCGACAAATATGCCGGAAAGGCCATGCGCCTGGTGCTTTACAACGCCGTGGGCGATCCGGAGCGGTTCGAGCGGTACGGCGAGGTGGCACGTCGAATACGGCAGTGACAGCTACTGCTTGGCGACCTTCCCGGCGATCTGATTGGCGATGTTGACGCCAAGGTCTCCCGCGTCCTTGCGGCACGCGTCGACGTCGACGACGACATTGCTGCGGACGGTCAACGCGCGCTGACACGGGACGGTTAGGTTCACGCCGTTTCGGCTGAAGGTCAGCGTGACGGTTGTGCTCAGCACCCCATTGGCGTTGGAAATCGGTCCGACCTTCCACTGCAGTTCGGGGTGGGTGCCGTCGGCGGGTACGGTGTCCAAGCGGTTGGCGCAGGCGGGCCATTGCTGGGACGAGGTGGTGAAGAACGCGTTCGCTTGGTCGGGCGCGGGGAACAGCACGACAAACTGGTACACGTCAGGGCTTTCCAGCTCATCCGCGCCCGGGGGCGTGGGTGCGAGGTCGTGATAGCCGTAAACCGCCGTATAACCGCTGTCCGCGTAAACGGGTGCCAGTGCCGCGTGGATGGCGTACTTGCATTCGGCGGGCAGCGTGTAATCGCTGCGCTTGACGGCATCTTCTTCCAGCGCGGTCTTTGGTGGGTCGCTGGACGTGCCCGTGACCCCCAGCACCGTGTCGATATCGTTCGGGCTGAGCATGAGGTCGGGCAGCTGGGCCTTGGTAAGGGGCGTGTTGGCAGCAGCCGCGGTGCTGCTGGTCGACGACGACGAGGAGGCGGCGCCCCCGCCGTCGTGGCCGCAGCCGGCGAGCAGTAGTCCGACGGCGGCGATGGCGACTGAAGCTGTCAGCTGGCGCATGTCGAGTGCCTTTCCTGCCTAGGCAAGCCTTTTCGCGCACCCCCAGCGCGCCCCCTATTCAGAAGTTGGTCCGATGCAGCGTACTCCCGCGGACGGGTGCCGCGAGGGAGTTCGGGGACAAGCGATATGTTCGCGGCGTGACCGCAGTCCACTTCACCTCGGTAGCGCCGATCGTCCCGGTACGAAATCTCGACGTCGCCCTGGATCGCTACCGACGACTGGGCTTCGCTGTGCGCGCGTACGACGGGCCAGACCGCTACGGGTTCGTCGACCGCGGATCCGTATCCATGCATCTCACCGAATGGAACGAGCACGACCCGTTGCGCACTGCCGCAAGCGTGTACCTCTACGTCAGCGATGCCGATGTGCTCTACGCGGAGTGGGCTGCACTGGAAGACCTTGCGGGCCGCCTGGTTCCACCGCAGGACACTCCCTATGGTCTGCGCGAATTCGCCTACGTCGATTCGGACGGCACCGCTCACCGGGTCGGCTCGCGCATCCGATCAGCCTGATACCGAGGGCGTTTCGTCGTCCGGCTTGGCCCCGACGGCCTGGCTGTGGGCCAGTGCGACCGTCGCCGCCGCCATCACCGCGACCGACAGGCCCAGTGCCACCAGGCCGATGTCGTTGGTGCGCAGCGTCTCACCGAGTACGGTGACGCCGAGCGCCGACCCGACGACGGGCTCGGCGACGGTGACGGCCGGAAGCGACGCGGTGAGCGGGCCGGCCCGAAAGGCGGACTGCTCCCAGGCCGTCGCTGCGATGGCCACCACCACCCACACGTACATCTCGGGCAGGCGCAGCAGGCCGGGAATGCCGCGGTCCAGCTGGTCGACCACACCCTTCGTCAGCACCGAAAACAATCCCCACAGCGAACCCGACATCAGACCCAGCAGCAGCGCGCCGACCGTGCCGGGGAACATGCGCGCGCCGATCACGCACAGGATCAGCGCCGGACCCATGACCAACACCACGATGGTCCAGGTATGCACAGACCCTCGCGGCGTCCCCTCCTGGGGGTCGCCGACCGTCACAACCACCGCGACCGCCGCCGCCAGCAATACGGCCCAAATAGCCTGCCGCGGCGTGATTCGCCGGTGATTCGCCCGTGCGCTGATCAGCAACGCGAACAGCAAGGACGTCACCAACAGCGCCTGCACCAGCACCACCGAACCCAGGTCCAGCGCCGCGGCCTGCAATCCGAATCCGCCGGCGGCCACCAGGCTGCCCGTCCACCATTGGCGATCGCGCAGGAGCTGGCGGAACAAGGCCATGGTGCCAACCGGCTCGTCGGTGACCTGTTGGGCGGATCGCTGCTGGATGACGTCTCCGATACCGACCATCAGGGCGGACGCGACCGCGAGGATCGCCGCGACATCCGTCTTGCTCAAGCGGACCTCCTGTGTAACGCGCGATGCGACCCTAGACTTTCTGGACGGTACGCGACACGGCGTTTCGAGGGGATGCACGCCATGAACGACACGAACTCCCGGATCGGCGTGCTGGCCACCGAGGCAATCGGATTGCTCATCGACGCCGTCGACCAGATTCCCCCGGAGCGGTGGGACCAGCCGTCCAACCTCGAGGGCTGGAGCGTGCGCGAGCTGGTTGGCCATGTCACCGGCAGCGCCGCGAAAGTCGTGACCCTGGTCGAAGACGGCGAGCTGTGGAACCGCCCGTCGCAGCCTTCGGACTGGATATGCGACGACCCGGGCCGGCGGCTTCGCGAGCTGGCAACGCGGCTGGAGGGCGCACTGCCCGGCGCCGACCTCGACGGGCCGCGGACATCGCCCGAAGGTGAGGTTCCGCTGCGGCGGGCGCTGACCTATCCGGTGTCGGACCTGGCCATGCACGCCTGGGACATCCATCGCTCGCAAGGGCGGCTGATCGAGCTGCCCGCGCACCTAGTGGGGCTGTGTCGCGGGCTGGTGGGGTCGGTGCCCGAGCACCTACTGCGGCGGCCGGGCGGCTTCGGACCGGCCCAACCCGCCCCGGTCGATTCGACGCCGACCGCACGGCTCATGGCGTACCTGGGCCGCTCGGTCGACGTCGGTCCCTGAGTTGTCCTGCGGCACAGGCGTTCACAGGGTGGCACCAGTCCCCGCGCCTTCACGGCTGCGGGGCATGTGACCGGGCTTCAGCTGTTGCGGCTGATCTTGAGAGCGGTGGTGATCATGGGGATCTGCAGGGGCAGTCGGGCCAGGGCGGCCAGCCGCATCGGCCAGGGCTTGTTCCACCACAACCGGCACATGTTGACGTTGGCCGGAAACACGCCGACGAACAACACGGCCGCGGCGCGCGCGGCCAGTCGCCGGGTGCGTCGCGGCAGCAACGCCGCGCCGATGCCCACCTCGGCCACTCCCGACGCGTAGGTGTAGAAGCGGGCGCTTCCGGGCAGCTCGGCGGGAACGATCGCGTCGAACGGTTTGGGCGCCACGAAGTGCAGCGTCCCCACGCCCAGGAGCATCGCCGCGACGCGGTAGGCGGTCAGCTCGGTGGTGTCACGCACGGCGACTGGTCTGGTTGTCATCGGCCCATTGTGTCCTGTCACGCGCGGACGGCATCGGTGTAGCGGATGATGCCGCGGACGTTGCGGTCCTCCAGGAACCTGCTCAAGGTGAACTTAGGCTAGTTACTATTGGCCATACGGTATCTGTTACGATTCGCGTCATCTGCTGACACCCGCGCTGCCGACCGCAGCCAGACCGTTCGAGGTTGAGAGCATGGCTATACCCGTCATTGTCGGAGCGGTTCGGACGGCGATCGGCCGGTCCTTCAAGGGCACGCTCGTCAACACACCCCCCGAGACGCTGATCACCACGGTACTTCCGGAGGTGGTGCGCAGGTCCGGCGTCGACCCGTCCGCCATCGACGACATCATCTTCGCCGAATCGCACTACGGTGGCGGGGATTTGGCGAGGTACGCCGCCACCGCGACCGGCATGGAGGACATTCCCGGCCAGTCGGTGAACCGGCACTGCGCGGGCAGCCTGACCGCCATCGGCAACGCCGCGGCCCAGATCGGCTCCGGGATGGAACGCGTGCTCATCGCCGGCGGCGTGCAGTCGCTGTCTATGACGCCGCTGACCAACTGGCGGATCCCGGGCCCTGAGCTCAAGTTCGAGGAACGCTGGATGCCCCCGACGCACGTCGAGAGCCCAGACGCGCCCGCCAAGGACATGTCGATCACGGTGGGCTGGAACACCGCGCAGGCGGTCGGGATCACGCGCGAGGAGATGGACGCGTGGGCGGCCCGGTCACATCAGCGCGCCATCGCGGCCATGGACGCGGGCAAGTTCGTCGACGAGATAATTCCGCTGAAGGTCACCCAGTTCGACGGTTCGGTCACCGAGTTCTCCGTCGACGAGCACCCTCGCCGGGACACCACCGTGGAGAAGCTCGCAGGGCTCAAGGTGCTGCACCCGGAGATCGAGGGTTTCTCGATTACGGCGGGCAACAGCAGCGGCACCAACGACGCGGCCGCGGCCGTGGCCCTCGTCGACCGCGACTACGCCGCCGCCGAGAACCTCAACGTCATGGGCACCGTCCGGGCGTGGGCCGCCGCGGGTGTCGCCCCCCGGGACACCGGGCTGGGGGCCGTCAAGGTCATCGGCAAAGTCCTACAGCGGGCAGGTCTGTCGGTCGACGACGTCGCGCTGTGGGAGATCAACGAAGCGTTCGCGTCGGTGCCGATCGCGGCGTGCCGCGAGTACGGCATCGACGAGGGGAAGGTGAACTTCTCCGGTAGTGGCTGCAGCCTCGGCCACCCCATCGCGGCCTCGGGTGCGCGCATGGTCACCACACTGGTCTACGAGCTGGCCCGCCGCGGCGGCGGCATCGGCGTCGCGGCCATGTGCGCGGGCGGTGGCCAGGGCGGCGCCGTGGTGATCGAGGTCTAGGGGCGATCGCGAGCGCTAATTGCAATACGTGTAGCCGATGAATTGGGTGCCGCGCGTGTCGCCGCTCGAGTAGTTGGCGAAGTGCACCGCCGGCTGCCCGTTGTACTCGGCGTTCATCTTCTGCACGGTCGGCGGGGGAACACCCTTGGGAAAGGCCAGGATCATGTCGGCGAAGATGTTCAAACCGACCTGGCAGATGGCCTCGCGCCGCGGCGGCTGCGGGTTCCACGCGTGGACGATTACCGGCTCGGTGAGCTGATACCCGGCCGCACAATTCGGGTCGCAGACCTTGAAGACGGCCGTGCCGGTGCCGTCGGCGCCGTGCGGACCCCACGAACTCCACGACATGTCTTGCAGCGCAACGGCGACGCTCGCACAGCCCAGCACGTTCAGCCGCTTCGGCCGCTCGACGGGCGGAACCGACAGGTTGTAACAGCCCGGGATCGCGAAGATCTGCGGTGGTGCCGGCTGGGCGGTGGGAGGCTTGGCACCCTGGTCACCCTGGCTCAGTCTCAGCGCCCCAAAGGCCAGGATGCTGCCCAGCGCAAGCGCAGAGACGATACCGATCACGATCAGACGCCCCCGTGGAATGCGTCCCAACCGACTCAAAAAAGGAACGTTGCCCCCGCTCACGATCAACAGATTACGGCCGGATCGTTCCTCGAGGGGGGCTGCCCGGCGGGCCCGCGATGGCAGGGTAAAGTTGGTCAACACTGCCAACTTAAGGATTGTGATGGCCCTGCAGCTGACGGATGACCACGAACTGGCCGCGCGGTTGGCCACCGAAGCAGGGCGGCTGTTGCTCACGGTCCGAGAAGAGTTCGCAGACGCGGCAGCGAGCGAGCGGAAAGCTGCGGGGGACAAGCGATCCCACGATTTCCTGATGGCGGCGCTCGCCGACGAGCGGCCCGACGACGCGGTGCTGTCCGAGGAGGGTGTCGACAATCCGGTCCGGCTGCGTTCGGAGCGGGTGTGGATCGTGGATCCGCTGGACGGGACACGGGAATTCTCCGAGCTCGGCCGCGATGACTGGGCGGTGCACGTCGCGCTGTGGGAGGCCGGAGAGCTGGTCGCCGGCGCGGTGGCGCTGCCGGCGCAGGAGATCACCCTGGCCACCCCCGAGGTCGACTCGCCGCCCGCCGCGCCGGGCAAGCCGCGCATCGTGGTGTCGCGCACCCGGCCGCCGGCCATTGCGTTGACCGTCCGCGATGCCCTGGACGGGGTGCTGGTGGAAATGGGCTCGGCCGGGGCCAAGGTTGCTTCGCTCGTCCAGGGGTTGTCCGACGTGTACGTGCACGCCGGCGGCCAATTCGAATGGGACTCGGCCGCGCCGGTGGCCGTGGCCCGAGCGGCCGGCCTGCACACCTCCCGCATCGACGGCTCCGCCCTCGCCTACAACCGTTCGGATCCCAAATTGCCGGATTTGGTGGTCTGCCGGCCCGAGTTGGCGGAAGCGGTATTGGCCGTCACGCGCTAGCTCAGCCCGCCCGTCTATCTTTGGGCGGCAAGGGATTTCGAGTTCCTTCGTCGAAATCGACGTTGGCGCAAGGACTACGAGTGAGCCGCAAGCCGGTGTCGATCAGCGCAGCGCTTGCTGCCAGGACAGAATGCGTTCGGCCAGTTCGGGTCCGGAGTCTTCCTGGATGAAGTGACTGGCATTGATGCGGGCGTGTGGCTGGCCCGCGGCGCCGGGAATGTGCTTGAGCAGGGGACGGTCGGCGTGGCCGAGGATCGGGTCGCGGGCCCCGAAGATGGCCAGGCAGGGTTTCTCCCATTGGCCCAGTGCCTTCCACGCGGCCCTGTTGGCGGGGATCGCCGGATCGCCCGGTGAGGTCGGCACCAACTGCGGAAAGGCCCGCGCACCGGCCTGATAGGTCTTGTCGGGAAACGGCGCGTCATAGCCCGCCCGGACCCGCGCGGAAACGCGGCGCACGGTCCCCGCCGACACGATGCGGCCCGCGGGCAGCACTGGGGAGTAGCGCGCGAACGCGCGCCAGGCGTAGAAGGCGGGCGGGGTGCGTCGGTCGGCGGTAGGCAGGAAGCCGTTGGCCACCACGAGCCGTGCGATGCGGTCACCTTGTTCGGCGGCGATGCGCAACCCGATCAGCGATCCCCAGTCCTGCACGAACAGCGTCACGTCCTTGAGGTTCAGCCGCTCGAACCACGACGTCACCCATTCGACGTGCCGCTGATAGGTGTAGTCCTCGATCCGGCCGGGCTTGTCGGAGCGGCCGAAGCCGATCAGGTCGGGCGCGAGCACGCGGTTCCCGGCGTCGGCCAGCGGCTGAATCATCGTCCGGTACAGGTAGCTCCAGGTGGGCTCCCCGTGCAGCAGCACGATCGGCGCCCCGTCGTCAGGACCCTCGTCCAGAAAGTGCATGCGCAGCGGCCGGGTGTCGCTTGCGGCGACGTCAACGTAGTTCGCTACGAACGGGTAGCCCTCCAGGTTTTCGAATCGGGAGTCCGGGGTTCGTAGCACATGCATATTCAGCTCCTCCGGTGGGCGGGCGCCTCTGCTAGCCTCTCGCGACAACGTGAGTTCGTCTAGTGGGAGATTTACTGGGCTGGATTCCCGCCTAGTGGGCGTCGACGAGAGCCCCGCCCATCCGCGACACGGCCTCGGTGAGGATGGACCGCGAGGTCGCGAAGTTCAACCTGACATGGCCGGCGCCGCCGGTTCCGAAGACGTGACCGGAACTGAGCGCCACCCGAGCGTGGTCGAGGAACCACCGGGCAGGCCCGGACAAGTCGGCAACCACCGCAAGGCCCGTGACGGCCTCTTCGGCAAATCCGAGCTCTCGGCAATCCAGCCAAGCGAGATAAGTCCCTTGCGGCCATTGATATTTCACCCCCGGCAGATGCTCGGCGACCAGGTCACCGAGCAGCGTCCGGTTTTCGTCCAGGCCGCGCAGCAGTGCGTCGAGCCAATCGCCGGCGGTTCGGAACGCTTCGGCGTGGGCGATGACGCCGAAGTGGCTCGGCCCGTGGCTGACCTCCTCGGGCATCTGGTGCAGGTCCGCGACCGCCTCCCGTCCGGCGACGGCCAGCGCCGCCTTGAGGCCGGACAGGTTCCAGGCCTTGGAGGCCGACGTCAGGGCGAAGGCGTTCTCCGCGCCGGGCACCGTCAGGAACGGGGTGAACCGCGCGCCGGGCAAGACGACGGGCGCATGAATCTCGTCCGACACCACCCGGACACCGAACCGGCGGGCCAGCTCGGCGACGGTGCCGAGTTCCTCGGCCGTGTGCACCGTCCCGGTGGGGTTGTGCGGATTGCACAGCAGGTACGCGGCCTTCCCACCTCCCGCGCGGGCGCGCGCGAAGGCTTCCGCCAAAGCGGCGGGATCGATTCGGCCTCCAGCATCCAGCGGCGCCTCGATGATCCGGCGCCCGTCGTGCGACACGAACGCGTAGAACGGCGCATACACCGGCGGGTTGACGATTACCGCGTCGCCCCGGTCGGTGACCAGGCGCAGCACCTCGACGGCGCCGAGCATGACGTCCGGGACGATCGCCGTGCGGCTGACCTCCAGGTCGTGCCATTGCCAACGATGCGAGGCGAATTCACTGACCGCTTCGGCGAATACGGTGCCGCACGGGTATCCGGTGTCACCGATGTCGATGGCCCGGCGCAGGGCGTCGGCCACCGTCGGGGCGAGGTTGACGTCCATCTCGGCAACCCACAGCGGCAGCACGTCGTCCGGGTACGCGCGCCACTTCATGCTGGTGCGCAGCCGGAGCTGTGGCAGCGCGACTTCCTCGAGTGGGTTAAACGTCACTCGGGCAGACTAAGTGGCGAACGCGTGCTATGGAATCGTGAGGGGTAGGTCGACCACACCAACGCGCCGCGGGCGCACACCGCAAGCGTGCGCGGCTGGGCGCGCCTGCCCGCCGTCACGGGCTGACCGGCTTCTTTCTGGCTCGAGTGTGCGGCTGGCCGCACACTGGGGCGGGTGTGCGGCTGGCCGCACACTCGGCGGGAGGGGCAACGCTAAGAGGCGCTTTGGTCGACCAACACCGCGCCGTCGGGCCGGTTGCCGAGGGTCTGCAGCGGGATGTCACCGCCCTGGGCGGTGAGACGAACGATCTCGGCCAGCTGACCGGGGGCGTCGCATTGCAGGTAGTGATCGGCGCCGGGCACCACCCAGTAGCGGTTGCGGCCGGGCTTGGGCTTCAGGTACGTCTGCCAGACATGGTTGGGGACGCGCAGCGGTGCGACGTTGTCGTGCAACCCCCACACCAAGGTGGCGTTGATCGTGCTCTTGGAAAGCGCTTCCAGCCAACCGGTTTCGTCTGCGGCGCGCTCGTGGAGGTATTGAATGGTGTCGGGCAGTACCCGGATTCCGTCGTTGTAGGCGAAGCACTTCGCCAACGCGGCGATCTCCGGGTCATCCAGCGTTCGCCGCGGCATGAAAGTACTGGCGCCCAGGCCGGCGGCCAGCGTCTCCGGCGTCGTCGCCGCCGCGGTGGCCCGCCCGGTCGCGGGATCGAGCAGCGCGGTCTGGAAGCCGGTGAGGTTGGACAACGGCAGGTAGATGTTGGCGTTCGTCACGATGAGGTCGATCGGCACGGCCGGCGGATCGAGGGCCGCCAGCATCTCCACCGCAATCATGCCGACGCTGCTGCCGCGGTCATGGGTGAGCATGCGGTAGGCGGTCAGGTTCCACACCTGGGTGATCGCGTACACGAGCAGACGCGCGTCGTCGTAGAGCGAATAGACGTACGGCTCAGCCGGTTTGTCCGACAGGCCGCAGCCGGGGAAGTCCAGCAGGTAGATGTCGAACTCCGAGCCCAGGTCGTTCACCAACGCGGAGAAGTCGATGCTCGACGTCGGGAAGCCGTGCACGAGCACCAGTGCGGGCGCGTCCGGTGTGCCGCAGCGTCGGCTGAACACCGCGACCTCGTGCCCATCGTTGGCGGCGGTCGTTGACCGCCAACGCAGTTGCGTGCCGCCGCTCTGCCACTCCGCGAAGATGTCCAAGCTGCCAGCATCGCAGAGGCGGTCGCGGTAGACAACCACTTCGCGTGCGGAAGATGACGACGGCCTTCCGCTGCGCCGCGGTCACGGGCAGGTGACGTGCACCCCGAAAGTCACCGGACGCGTTCCGCTTTGGCCCGGGGTCGACGCCTCGCCGGTCCCGGTGATCGTGTAGCCCTTGCCCTGCTTGGTCGCCTGGACCTGAGTTGCGGACTTGGTGGCCTGATAGGGGAGTTGGTACTGGCCGGTGGCCAGCGTGAGCGAAAGCGCGAATCCGTCGACCATGGGCGGGTTCTCGTCGGAAACGGCCAGTGACACCGAAGCCGTATCATCGTGCACGGCGATACGGGTGGTGAGGTCCCCCGATTCCGGCGGGGACGCGTTCGGTTGCGCCGCCGAACTGCTGCATTCAACCCGCGCGGTCATGGTGTGCTTGTTCCCGTCGATCATGACGGTGGTGGTTACCGCAGCGGGAGTCGAACTCGCGGTCGGTGCCGCATGGTTGTCCTTGCCGGAACAGCCGGACAGATCGGCGGCCAACACGATCCCAGCGGCCGTGAGGATGTATCGATTCGTCATCTCACTCCTATGTCAGCGAGGACTATAGGTCCCATTCCTTTCGGGAAGGTCTCATTTCTCTGGCGACCAGTCGACTGTCGGGTTTATCGGACAGTGGGTCAGTATGAGCCAACACGCCTCGAGTGTGCGAAGTTTTCGACGAGGTCGGCGGCGCGGCCAACGCTCTCGGCGGGTTTAGTCATGTGACTGGCGAACTCGCGGGCTCGGTCGACGTATTCGGGGGCCAGGATCTGGCGCAGGTCGGCGACCAGCGAGGCGACGGTAGTTGCCGAAAAGCGCCGGGCGCTACCCACCTTCAGTCGTTTGAGCTGAGCGCCCCACATCGGCTGATCGGGCAGCGTCCAGAGGATTAGCGTGGGGATTCCCGCGCGTAGGCCTGCTGCCGTGGTGCCCGCACCGCCGTGGTGGACAGCCGCACGGCAGCTGGGAAAGGTCGTCGCGAAATTCACCGCTCCCACCACCTTGACGTGGTCGAAATGTGGGAGGTTGCTGGAATCAGCCCAGCCGGAGCAAACCAACGCCCGCTCGCCCAACTGCTCGCAGGCCGCGCTGATCATGCCCACCGTGTCGGCGAGTGATTCGAGGGCGGAGCAGGCCGGCATGCTGCCAAAACTGAAGCAAATCGGCGGTGTGCCTGCGGCAATCCACGAAGCGACGGCATCGTCGGCATCCGTCATCAGCTCCATCGTCAGCGCACCGACAAAAGGACGTCGCCCATCCCACTTCGCCCATTCGGCTGCCAACCCGGGGAAGCAAACCTCGTCGTAGGCCTGAATTTCCAGGGATTCGCGTTCGGCGATCCGCTGCGGCGCCGGGCCTGTTGCCTTCGGTAAGCCCAGTTTCCGGCGTTCCGCGCAATCGGCCTTCTTCATCATGCGCCAGACGAGCCACTCGAACACCGTCGTTCCGGAGCGGATCAACCGCGGCGGCAGGATCGGAACGAGCTGGCCGTTAGCGCGCGCCGGAAAGTAATGCAGAGTGGTCAACGGAATGTCGTAATATTCCGCGACATTGGCCGCGGGCTGCTCGAAAACCAGGCCGGTGAACAGCATGTCGGCCCCGTCCGCCAGAGACGTCAGCGTCGTGCTCAGCTCGCTCCGACACCGCATAGCCAGATCCCGAGCTTGGCGCCACAACGTGATCAGGTTTCGGACCCTCCAGAAGCCGTCGAATAGGCATGCCCAGAAGTTGCGCAACGCTTCCACGCAAGCCTCGGTATCCAGTCCATAAGCGACCGCCGTAAGCCCAGCCGACTCGACGAAACCAACCATGTCGGGTGGGACTGCCATGTGCACGTCGTGTCCCCGGCGCAGCAGCTCACGGCCGACGGCGGCGCAGGGCTCCACATCGCCGCGGCTGCCCCAGCTCGCAAGCACAAATTTCATTGCCTGTCCTCGCGTATCGTTTCCGGGGCCGCGTTGTGCGAAATGAAGTGGGCGCCACGGGCACCGCATCCCCAGCTCGGCGCCCAGCAGTTTAACGTGAAGCCCCTCGTGACCGCGTGTTACCGCGCATTCTTGCTGGTCAGCGGTGCGCGCAGTGGCCTCGGTCCATCTCGCCGAGAGTGCTTGCACTGCGAGCCGCGTCGGATTCACATACGGTGACAAACGGCAAACGGCGCGCGAGCAATGATGCGCGCCGGTACCCTTCACACTGTCGTTATCTCACCACCTGACATCCGGGAGCCGATGATGGAAACAGCATCCGGTTCCCAAGCAGCACAGGACTGGATACCGCACGGCCAATGCCCGTTCCAGGGCAGCACGTCGTACTCTGCGCGTCCCACACACGACGCGACGGCGCGCACTGATGATCTCGCGAGTCGGCGCGTGCGAAGTCGGCGTGGCTATCCCGTGGCTGCAACGATGCGGCGTGACGCACAGCTTGCGCGGGCGTGCGCGCCCATGGTGGCACAGGCACTTGCGGCCGCCGCTGGGAAGGCCCGAGCGAGATTGGCCGGCAGCCCTGACCCGAAGCATGTGCAATTCACCGAGTTTGACCCGTTGAACCCCGCTATCGCACGCGACCCGTACCCGCATTACCGAAAGCTTTTGGCGGGCGAGCGCGTGCAGTACAACCCCAGGCGTGACGTTTACATCTTGAGTCGACACACCGACGTCCGCGAGGCTGCGCGTAACCATGACGCATTGTCCAGCGCCGGTGGCGTGACCTTTTCGCAGGGGTCGCCCCCTTTCCTCCCTACGTCCGATCCGCCCGTGCACACCGGGATGCGTAAGCAGCTGACACCGGGCTTGACACGCGGCGCGGTGGAGTCGTGGCGCCCGATGGTCAACCACCTTGCTCGGGAGTTGGTCAGCGGGTTAGTGGCACAGCAATCCGCGGACGTCGTCTCCGCCCTGGCCACACCGATGGCGATGCGCACCATCACCAACGTGCTCGGCATAGCGGGCGGTGACGAGTCCGCTTTCCGCCGTTTGTCCAACCAGGCGATTTGCATCACCGACGTCAATCTGTCGGCTCCGGGTCTGGTTGCGTTGGTACGGGGGTTTAACGGATTTCGGCAATTGCGTGCCCTGTTCACCCATCGGCGTGACAACGGGTTGCTGAGCGAGTCCGGCATTCTCGGGCAGCTCACCGAGCACGCCGAGCACGGTCGGCTCAGCGACAGCGAATTGTCCTTGTTCGCCGCGTTGTTGCTGGTTGCAGGATATGAGACCACGGCGAACATGATCAGCACCTTGTTCCTCTCGCTGGCCGACTTCCCAGACCAATTCAGGCTCCTTGCGCAGCGACCGGATCTGATCCCCTCGGCGATCGAGGAGCAGCTTCGATTCATGTCTCCAGTCCAAAACATTTGCCGCACAACACGCGTCGACTACCCCGTCGGCGACGCCGTCATCCCGGCGGGCTCCCTGGTGATGCTTGCGTGGGCCGCAGCCAATCGTGACCCGCGGCAATACGAGGACCCCGATGTCTTTCGCGCCGACCGTAATCCGACCGGGAATCTCGCATTCGGCTCTGGTATCCACTCGTGTCCCGGGAGCCAGCTAGCGCGGATGGAGGGCCAGGCGGTACTGGGCGAGATCGTCGCCAACATCGACCGGATAGAGGTGCTGGGTCCGCCGGAGTGGACGGCCAATGCCAACCTCCATGGCCTGACCCGGCTCCGGGTCGCCGTGACGCCTCGCGAAACTGTATAGAGATCTTCGCCAGCTATGAGACATCCCGGCTCGGCGTCGCTATTCGTCAGGTGGCGTGAGTGGGCGGCGCCGGTGTGGATCGGTTGCAATTTCTCGGCATGGATGCGCCTGCTGATCCGCAACCGTTTCGCCGTGCACTGGAGTCGCTGGCACTACGCCGTTCTTTACACCCTTGTCAGCGTTGTGAATTCGTGCCTCGGGCTTGTGCAGAATGTTGTGTTCGCTAGGCGAGTGGCCAACACGCCGATCGCCGATCCGCCCATCTTCATCGTCGGCCACTGGCGCACCGGCACTACGTTGTTGCACGAGCTGTTGGTTCTCGACGATCGGCACATCGGTCCCACGGGCTACGAATGCGTAGCACCACAACACTTTTTGTTGACCGAGCGGTTCGCGCCGTTGGTGGGCTTTATGGTCTCGAAGCATCGGGCCATGGACAACATGGATTCAAGCCTGAATCACCCACAGGAAGACGAGTTCGTCTGGATCATGCAGGGGCAGCCATCGCCGTACCTGACGCTGGCGTTCCCGAACCGGCCGCCAGAGCATGAGCGGTATCTGGATTTAGAGCAGTTGACGGCGCACGAGCTGGAAGCCTGGAAACGGCCCTTCTACCGATTCGTCCAGCAGCTGTACTTCCGCCGCCGCAAGACCGTGATCCTGAAAAATCCAAACCACAGCTTCCGAATGAAGGTGCTGCTGGAGATCTTCCCGCAAGCGAAGTTCATTCATATCGTCCGCGACCCGTATGTGGTTTATCCGTCGAGCATTCATCTCCTCAAGTCGTTATCCCGCGTACACAGCCTGCAGAAACCGACATTCGAGGGATTGGACGAGAGAGTTCTCGCGACCTATGTAGACCTGTATCGCAAGGTAGACGAGGGGCGAGCACTGGTCGACCCCTCGCGCTTTTACGAACTGCGCTATGAGGAGTTGATCGAGGATCCCGAGGAGCAGCTGCGCCGCCTGTACGAGCACCTGGGGCTTGGGGGTTTCGAGCAGTACCTGCCGCGCCTGCGACAGTATCTCGCCGACCACGAGCACTACGCGACAAACACCTACGAACTGACCGCCGAGCAGCGCGCGGTCCTCGATGACCGCTGGGGAGAAGTCATTGACCGCTATGGCTACCGAGTTTCCGCGGCGTCACGGCAAATCTCTTGAAGCGGGCGGGTTTCGGCGTGCCGGCACCAACCGTCGGACAAGGTTCCGTTCGCTGGGCGCGATTCACAGTTTCTTGAGCCCGCGGAGAATCTTCAAGAATTGCGCGTAAGTTGCGAGGCCTTTCCGAAGGGTCGGCTGCAGGATACTCAGGTTGTTGACGACCAGGTAGCGCACCCCGTGGTCGCGCCATTGCGCGGCCCGATCGATGACCTCGTTGGGCGTCCCGGTCAGCAGCACCTCTTTGAGCATTGATGCCGGGACGTCTTTGATGTACGACAACACCGTCTGCTGGTCCAGCGTTTGCGGGATCAGGTCCTGGGCGCCCGAGAAATCATGTCCGAGGGGATGTCGCACGCCATGGTCGGCCCATACCTGGCCGGGAATGATGAGCGCGAAGGCTTTCGCGGCATCCGAGTTCAGCGTCTCCTCCACGTCGTCGCGGCTACGTCCGGTGACGACAAAGATTGACAGCGCCGGCGTGATGGATCCAGGGTCGCGCCCGGCGTCGGACGCCGCCGTTCGCACCGCTTCGAGACCCGATGCGTAGTCTCCCGGCCGCGAAATCAGCCCGGGGAACCAGGCGTCGGCATATCTCCCGGTCGCTCGCAGCATCCGCGGCCCCTTGGCGGCGATCCATATCTCGGGCCATTTGCCACGGTAGGGCGGCAGGTCGAACACCGCGTTACGCAGCGGGAAGTACGGCGACTCACGCGAGATGAGTTCGCCGCCGGAGTTCCAGAGCGCACGGATTGTGGCGATCGCTTCTTCGAAGCGCGCTACCGGTTTGGTCCAGTCCACCCCGTAGGGCTCGTTGCCCTCTCGCTCTCCGACGCCGATGCCCAGGATGGCGCGGCCGCGGCTCATCAGGTGCAACGTGGCCGCAGCCTGCGCGGTGACTGCTGGGTGACGTCGATTGGCATCGGTGACGCCGACACCTAGCCGCAACCGTCCAAGGCCGTTGCGGGAGGCAAGGTATCCAAGCATCGTCCACGGTTCGAGTTGGGCGTCGACCTTCGGGACGAATTTGGCGACACCGAGGTAGTCCGACGTCGCGATGGAGCGCGGGTACAGCGAATTCAGGTGATCGGCCACCCAGTAGGAGTCCACACCGCCGGCCGCGGCCATCCGTACGGTGGTGCGAGCGAGCATGGTCGCGGAATACCGGGAATTGAGCAGCTGGGTGCTTAGGCCAACTCGGATCTGGTTCACACGCATCGCCTTTCGCAGAAGTGAAGCATCGCGGGGTGCCGGCCTGATGATTGAACTGACCCCTACTGTTTATCGCCAGGCTTCCCACTCGACCATGCTGCGTAGCGGTCCGGCAAACGAGGGCCGCACGGCGCCCGATTGCCACCGGTCCTCGAGAAGGGGCGCCAGCCGGTCGGTGGTGGTCAGCGGGTCGGCGTCGAGGTAAACCACGGTGACGTATTGGAAGTCCGTGTGCCATCCGCGTGGCAGGTGGCTCCAGCCGGTGCTAGTGCCGAAGGTCCACGCGCCGGCAGTCCCCGGCGTGGCGAGCAGCGCGGGATGGTGATCGGCGTGCAGCCATCGCAGCCACTCGTCCGGGCGGCGCCCGTCGACGGGTTGTTCGACAATGAGGACGACGCCGCGGTGCGGCCGAAACGGCACCACCTCGGCGGAGACGAGCGCATGCGGTGCCGATTGCCACTGCAGCAGGCGCAGGCCGGCCACTTGCAGCGACGGCCGGACGACGGCGAACCGCCCGTTCTCGCGCAGCGCGCGGCCGCGACGTCACGCTCGTCGGTCACGCCGGCGCGCATCGCGTTGGGTCCGGGGCCGGCCGCGTGGGCAGCCTCGCGCACGAGCTGTTCGCGTCGCGCTGCCAGCAGTACCCCGGGGCCTCCCGCACGAACACCGAGCCGAGCACGGGTCCCAGGCCGGTGTCCGTTGTCCGCGAAGAACCCCAGGAAATGCTCGTCCCAACACCAGGTGCCGTGCACGAATAGCACCGGCGGCTTGTGGGATTCGCCGCCCGGCGTTCTTTCGATCACTTCGAGCATGAGCGTGACTCCTCGTCGGGCCCCGCCCCCCCGGGTTGGCTGCAACGCCGCTGAGATTAGCCGCTGACGTGCTCGTGGCGGACGGGAATCGGCGAAGCCACGGAGTCCTCGTAGCGTTTACTGGTGCGGTGGGTGAAGATGGCGGGCGACGCACGCTGGTGCTGTCGGCCTTTCCGGCCGAAGCCGACGCGGTGCTGTCACACAACACGCTCGATCCCGATCCGGTGGTAATTGTCGATCGCCGGCGCTTCTACCTCGGCTCGATCGCGGGCAAGAATGTGATCGTGGCGATGACCGGCGTCGGCCTGGTGAACGCCGCCGACACCACCGAGGCCGCCTTGACGCGCTTCGGGGTTGGCGCGGTGGTCTTTTCGGGCGTCGCCGGCGGGATCGACCTGCGCCGCCGGCCGCAAGTCGCGGTCGGTGGCGACGGCTGCAGCTGGGACAACAACAACGGCGTGGCGTTCCCCTGCATCCCGAATGGGGGCGACGTTTTCGGCTGCCAACCCCGCAGCGCGCCAGATCGGTCACTCCGGTACACCGGCAACTTCCGGCAGGCGGCGGGCCGGTGGGCGCGAAGCGCCCTGATCAGCAACCTGAAGATCGTCGCGGCGGCGGAGGCGGCCTTCGACGCGACCGAGATGGAAACCGCTGCCGCCCAGACGGTGGCCGACGCGCACGGTGTCCCGTTTCTCGGCATCCGGGGGATCACCGACGGGCCGGGTGACCCGCTTCACCTGCCGGGCTTTCCATTTCAGTTCTTCTGCTACAAGCGGGTCGCGGCGAACAACGCCGCCCGGGTGACCGCCGCGTTCCTGCAAAGGTGGGGCGGTGCGTGACCGTCAGTCGGAGCCGACGGCAACCGCGCGCCCCGGATCCGAACACCACTCGGACCACGACCCGGGAAACAGCGCCGCGTCCACGCCCAGTGCGGCCAGCGCCGCGACCGTGATGCTGGCCGTCACGCCCGAACCGCAGTAGGCGCCCAAGGGGCCATCGCGTTCGATCCCGCGCTCGGCGAGCAGTCGGGTGAGGGCATGGTCCCCGACGAACGTGCCGTCGGCGGCGAGGAAGGCGGTGCTGGGCAGGTTCGTCGCGCCGGGGATGTGGCCGGCCGCGGGGTCAAGCGGTTCGACCTCACCGCGGAAGCGCTCGGGCGCCCGAGCATCGAGCAACGTCACGCCCCCGGCGCCCGCTTGCTCGGCCGTCAGCGTGGGACGGCGACCGGCGTACAGATCGTCGTGGGGCACCGTCACATTCCCGGGTTGCGTTGTGACCGGCCCGGTTTCGAGGCTCCGGCCGGACGCCCGCCAGGCCGCCAGGCCGCCGTCCAGAATGCGGACGTCGGGCAGGCCGGCCGTCGTCAACACCCACCACGCGCGCGCCGAACCGGCGCGATTCCAGTCGTCATAAACCACCACCGGCGAGTCCTGCCGGACACCCCATCGCCGGGCGGCGGCCTGCAGGCGGCTCCCCGACGGCAGCGGGTGCCGACCGCGGCCGGTGACCGAGTGGTCGCTGAACTCGTCCTCAAGCGACGCATACACCGCGCCGGGTAGGTGGCCGTCCAGGTAGGCGGGCCGCCCGTCGGGCTCGTCGAGCCGCCAGCGGACGTCAAG
Source organism: Mycobacterium sp. E1747 (assembly GCF_001667775.1). Taxonomy (GTDB): domain Bacteria; phylum Actinomycetota; class Actinomycetes; order Mycobacteriales; family Mycobacteriaceae; genus Mycobacterium. The sequence goes on along the minus strand of NZ_LZJI01000015.1, from coordinate 31,848 downwards.
GATGGACATCGGAGCATGGACCTCGATGAGGCCGGCCAACTCCGTGACGGTGATCAAAACCTGGTCCCGCGGTTCCACCGGTTCAGCCTAGCGGCCGCGCGAAAAGCGGCCTCGGTCCGCAAAGCATTGGCGTAGCGTCCTGCTGAGGAGTACGGCGGATGGAGCAATGTCATGGCGCGCATCAGCTATGGATTCACCGGGGGCCTCGTGGTCGCGTCGACTCTGCTGGCGGTCGCGCCCGCCAACGCGATACCAAACACCCGCTGCACCCTGACGACACCCGTTCAGGAAGTGCAGCACGTGTCCCAGCTGCCCCCCGAACTCCTCAAGCTTCTCCCGCCCATCGCCGACATCGGCGCGCCCTTCAACGCGACCGACTCGGTCAGCGATCCGACGTTGCCGTTCCGCCGGCTGATCCGCGCGGGCAGCCAAGATGCGGACTGGTTCGTCTGGTACGAGCACGGTGGCGTGGGATATTCCTGGCAGGCGGTGGTCGCGCGCGTCGTACCGGGCGGCGACCCGAAGGTATTGGCCAACGCCGGAACGATTTCCGACACACTGTGCAGGCTCACCGATGGCGCCTTCACCGGCGCGGTTCCGCCGTACCCGCCCGGATCGTGGGCTGCCTCCGACTTCTGAGGATTTCACCGACATGAGCGCATCCGAACGGCCGAAAACCCGGCGTACCTGACCTACGTCGGCTGGAAGCCGAAGCGCCACAAGGATAGTCAAGCCGTGTGTTCGGCGCCGCCGTCATCCACCGTGGGCGCCCCGAGCGTGGCCAGCATGCCCGTCGCCGCCCGATGCCAGGTGAAGTCCTCGGCGCGGCGCCGTGCCGAGACGCGACGGTGGTGCTCCGGACGGCTGGTAACGGCGCTGACGGCCCGCGCGATGGCGGCCGGGTGGTTGTCCGCCGAAGCGCCGCTGTCCGGCGTGATGATCTCGGTCAGCGCCGAGGTGCGCGAGACGACGGCCGGCGTCCCGCATGCCAGCGATTCCAACGCGGCTAGCCCGAACGTCTCGTGCGGCCCGGGCGCCAGCGTCACGTCGGCGGACGCCAGCAGGCCGGCCACCGTGTGCCGGTCGGAGACGAAACCCGTGAAGTCCACCGGCAGCCGCGCGGCCTGGCGCTCCAGCCTGGCCCGCAATGGACCCTCACCCACGACGACAAGTCGGGCGTCGACCCCGGCCTGGCACAACTCGCCGATGGCGTCGATGCTGCGGTCGACGCGTTTTTCCACCGACAACCGACCGCAGTGGACGAGCAGCAGCTGCGTCGGTGCGGCCCAGCGGCGCCGCAGCAGGTAGGAGTGCCGGCGCGGGTGAAACGTCTGCAGGTCCACGCCCAACGGGACGGTCACGGTGTTCGTCGCGCCGATGCGGTCGAATTCCTCACGCGCGAAACCGGTGGTGCATACCACCGTGTCGTAGTCGGCGGCGGTGCGGGCATTGGCCAAGTCGGCGAACTTCACCGCGGCGCGACGCGGAAGTACTTGTCCCACAAGACGATCCAGTCGCTCATGGGAGATCATCACCGTCGTGGCGCCGTGGTCTCGACCCCACCGACCCAGTGACCGCAGCGTGAGCCGGTCGGACACCTCCAGCGCGTCGGGTCGCAGGGCCTCCAGGAGCGCCTTGACCGGCCCGGGCAGCACGGCGCGGTAGCCGCCGGTGAGGGGAATCAGCCGGGCTGGCAGGGTGATTCGTACCACACCGGTGCGCAGCTGACTGCGCTCGGCGCGCTGGCCGGGAACGATCAGGAAGACCTCGTGGCCGCCGGCGCAATATTCGGCGCCCAGCCGATCGACCGCGGTGCGCAGGCCGCCCGAGCGAGGGCCGTAGAAGTTGGCGACCTGTACAACACGCATAACGTGAGGACACGCGGCGCGCGTGTGCACTCAACAATGTGGACTTGACGCTGGCCTGAACAGTCCATGAATTCCGGCGCGGCCGGTTACTTTGAGCCCCCTTTCGGGCCTTCGGCTTTGTTGATCCGCTCGGCGATGTCGGCGCGCGACAGCTGGGCGCCGAGGAAGTCACCGGAGGTGGGCAGGCTCAAATGCAGTTGCGAGGCCCCGCTGACCGCGACGTGCCCGCGGTCGAGGGTGAAATCGAGGATGTGACCGCCGCCGGTGCGGTCAGTGTTGAGGAAGTGCAGGTGATAACCGGCCACCGAGATGCCCTGCTCGAAGTCGGGGGTACGGAACCCGACCACGGTGCCCGACACGTCCGTGAAGACCTTCTCGGCCTGTTCTTCGGTGGCTTGGGTCAGCGGCGGGTAGGGCGGCTTCTGCGCCATCACCGTGCGGGTGTGCAGCTCGGCGAAGTGCCCGCTGATCCGGATGGCGTAGATCAAGTTGGCGCTGGCGATCTGGCGATCGATCGCGGCGATCACGTCGGCGCGACCGGTGCGGGTTTGGATTGCGATCTCGAAGTCGGTGTGGAACCGGGTGACCGCAGCGAAGGGGCTGCGATCGGTCGGTGCGGCCCGGCTGGCGGTTCCGTCGGCGCGCAATCGGTAGCAGATGCCGTCGAGGATCACCATCTCGCCGTCGAGATGATTGAAGGTGCCCAGCCCGAAGTCGCCGTGCCGCAGGATTTCGGCGACGGTGACGTCGCCGTCGTACACACCCTCCAGCAGCGCGCCGATCGTCGAGAACTGATAGACCTCGGCTTCGTCCGCGCGTTGATGCGTGAGAAGCGTTGTGGCCCAATGTCGAAAGCGATCGTAGGCGCTCGAGCGTGTGTCCATGATCCTTACTCGAAGGGGTCGTCGTGCAGCTGGGCGGCGAGGTCGGTGTTGTGGCTGTAGTCGACGGGAACGTCGATCAGCGACGGCCCGTCCTCGGTCAGCGCCTGGCGCAGGGTGGCGGTGAAGTCGTCCAGCGTCGTCACCCGGTAGCCGCGGGCGCCGAACGCCGCCGCGTAGGAGACAAGGTCGTAATCACCCAGTTGCACACCGGATTTGCGGCCATACTTTAGGACTTCCTGAAAGCCGACCATGTCATAACTGTTGTCCCGGAACACGATGTGGGTGAAGGTAAGACCGAGATGGGCGGCGGTCGCGAGTTCCTGGGCGGAGAACAGGAATCCGCCGTCGCCGGAGACGGACACGACGGGCGTTCCCGGCCGCACCAGGCAGGCGGCCATCGCCCAGGGCAGCGCGACGCCCAGGGTCTGTTGGCCGTTGGAGAAGAGCAGCCGCCGCGGCTCGTATACCCGGAAATGGCGGGCGAGGTAGATGTACACCGAACCGACGTCGCAGGTGACCGTGGCGGTGTCGTCGAGTTCGTCCCGCAGCCGGAGCAAGACGGCGACGGGGTTGAGGCCCGGGCCTTCGGGCGTGGTCCCGCCGGCGGTGGCGTCGATGTCGCTCAACGCTTTTCGCTGCGTGGCGATTTCGCGCTGATAGGTGTCGGTCAGGGTCAGGCCGGCCAGCTTGTCGGTCAGCGAGGTGAGCGTCGCCGCGATGTTGCCCAGCAGCTCGACGGCCGGCTGGTAGTGGTTGTCGATGTCGGCGGGGACCGAGTCGATGTGCACGACGGTGCGCTCTGCGTCGTCGTTCCACAGCACCGGGTCGTACTCGACCGAGTCGTACCCGACGGTGACCAGGACGTCGGCGTGGGCCAGGACCACGTCGCCGGGCTGGTTGCGGAACAGCCCCACCCGGCCCAGGAAGTTGTCCTCCAGTGCCCGGGAGATCACCCCCGCGGCCTGGAAGGTCTCCACGACCGGCAGCCCGGTCGTGGAGACCAGGGCGCGCAGCGCCAGGCAGCTGTCGGGGTCCGCGCCGCGCATGCCGACCAACAGGGCGGGTCGGCGCGCGTCGCGGATCAGTTCGCTCACCTCGGCGATGGGCGCGGCGGGGGCGGCGCCCAACGGGGGAATCGGCTGCCGGCCCGGGATGCGCGCCGTGGTCGGCGCGGCCAAGACATCGGCGGGCAGGACGACGGCGGCCGCCCCGCGCGGCTCGCCGAGCGCGGCGCGAAACGCGCCGATGGTGGCCTCGGCGGCGTTGTCGGGATCGCTGACCTCACCCGTGAACTTGGTGACCGTCCTGAGCATGGCGGCCGCATCCATGGACTGATGCGTGCGCTTGAGGCGATCCACGCGACGCACCGCGCCGCACAGCGCCACCACCGGATCCTGTTCGGTGTTGGCGGTCAACAGGCCGGTGGCCAGGTTGGTGGTGCCGGGGCCAGATGTCACCAGCACCACGCCCGGGGTGCCGGTGAGGCGGCCGATCGCCCCGGCCATGAAGGCGGCGTTCTGTTCGTGGCGGCACACCACCAGCTGCGGGCCGGAGTCCAGCAGCGCGTCGTAGACGGCGTCGATCTTCGCGCCCGGCACGCCGAATACGTACTGCACACCCTGCGCCGACAGGACGTCGACGACCCGCTGCGCGCTGCGCACGGCGTCATCGTGATGCGTGGGGGCCATCCATCCAGCCAAGCACGGGTCGCGGGGTGTTGCGATCCGACCGGATGTGCGCTGGGGGTTTTGCCTGTGCGTCCAGGGCGGCGACACGCCGAGCGGCGCCGCCCAGCACGCACACGCGACGGCGATACGGTGAATTAACCGCCGGACTCGCTCCCGAACCAGCGGCGCAGCGCGGCGCGCAGGCCTACTTGGTCGCCTGGCCCGAAATCGCTCGTCGCCCAGGCGACGTATCCGTCGGGCCGGATCAGCAGCGCCGCGGCGGGCCGGTGGTCGACCGTCGCGGTCACGATGTCCACCCGGTCGGCCCAGCTCGACGCCGTGGCCGCGACGCCGCCGTCGAAGTCGAGGAGCACCGGGCGCCCGGCGTGCAACAGTTCGGTGATGCGTCGGCCGTCCGCGAGCGTCAGTTCGGGCACGGGCCAGCCCGACAAGGGATGGTCGTCACCGACGTCGTACCGGACGTCGGTGCCGGCCAGCAACGCCGCCATATGCCTGGCCACGTCGGGCAAGGCGAAGAGTTCACCCAACAGTGTTCGCAGGGCGGCGACTTCGGGTCCCGGCGCCATCAGGGCGGTCTGCGACAGCGAGTGCATCATGACCCGCTCGCCCACGGGGTGGCGTTCGGATTCGTAGGTATCGAGCAATCCGGCGGGCGCCCAGCCGTTGAGATGCGCCGCGAGCTTCCAGCCCAGGTTCATCGTGTCCTGCAGGCCCAGGTTCAGGCCGGGCCCACCCATGGCGCTGTGGACGTGAGCGGCGTCGCCGAGCAGCAGGACTCGTCCGTCGCGATAGTGCTCCGCGTGCCGGGTGTTCTGGCCGTTGATGCGGCGAAGGGCATGCGGCCCCGGGCCTTTCGGTTCCTCCAAAGCCAGATCCACGCCGAGGACGCGACGCGCGCTGTCGCGCAGTTCGGCCAGGGTCATAGCCTTGTCCTCGACCGGCGGCGCGAACTCGATGGTGCCGAACAGCGAGCGGCCGGGTTCGAACTCGGCGAAGATGACGCCACCGGTGTCAAACCGATTGTGACCGAACGCGATCTGACCGAATCCTGGGACGTCGATACTGCCGTCGGTGCGCCGGAGTTCGTCGGGGATGTGTACGTGAGCGAGCCTCCCGACGGTTTGCGATGTGTAGCCGGGAAAATCGATGCCCACCGTCTTGCGGACCAGGCTGCGCCCGCCGTCGGCGCCTACCAGAAAACCGGCGGCGATCCGGTGCTCGCGTTCTGTCGAGGACACTGTCAGCTCAACGTAATTCGGCTCCTGGCGCAGGTCGGTGAGTTCGTGCCCCCAGCGCAGGTCGACTCCGAGATCGCGTGCCCGCTTCTCCAGCAGCCGCACCAGGCTGGGCTGCTGGATGGGCAGCGCGTACATCGGGTTGTCGGGTATGCCGAGGAAGTTCAGCGTCATGGCCGCGAACATCCACCCGTAGACCGGCTGAGGCGGGTTGGGGTCACCCGTGACCATCTCATACAGTCCACGCATATCGAGTGTCCGAACCACCTGTCCGATCAGGCCGTTGGCCTTCGGCTCGGAGCTTGGCCCGGGTAACGGGTCCAGCACGACGGGCCGGATGCCGGCCAGCGCCAGCTCGCAAGCCAGCATCAGCCCGTTGGGACCGGCGCCCGCGATGACGATGTCGGCGTGTTCGTCAGTCATGGGTTTCCTCCTTGCGCCTGGCCGGCTCTGGCAGGCCCGCGATGACGGCGGCGAAGCCGGAACGAATGAGGTCGGTGATCGGGACCGGCGGGTCGGCGCGCACGTAAGCCTCCGCTGCGGCGTCGCCGACGGCGCGCACGATCGCGACGACCAACCGTGGGTACAGGTCGTGCTCGGGATCGGTGCCGGTGCGCTCGGCGATCACCGCGAGCCATTCGTCGAATAGCTCCTGCGGCAACGCATTACGCACCTGCGGGTTCATCAACATCTTGCGAACCTCGACCAGCTCCTGGCGGTTCGGCACCTGGTTTTGCTCCCCGTACACCTCGCCGAAGTCGGCTTCCAGCGGCTCGAGCACGACGTGCGCGATCGCTGTCCACAGCGGCTCGTCGGCCGGGCGTTGCCGCAGCGCGGCAATGCTGCGGCGAATGCGCTCGGTCTGTCGGTAGGCAAGTGCCTCGTATTTGCCGGCGAAGTAATTGTTGAAGGTGCGCAGCGAAACTCCGGCCACGTTCGCGATTTCCTCGCGCGTCACGTTGTCGAGTCCGCGTTCGAAGGCGAGGTTGAGCGCGGCGTCGCTGAGCGCCCGCCGCGTGTCGGCCTTTTTGCGCTCGCGCAAACCGCCAGGAGGTTCGGTCATGACGACCACCGTACGCAAAACTTGCCCAGTGGGCAATATTGCTCGGCGGGCAAGTTTGGAGTGTGCGCTGTGGGTGTCGTGTGTGCACCCAGGGCGTCGACACGCCGAGCGAGGCCGACATAGAAGCACACGCGATTGCGGTCTGACGGGGCGCGACGGCCAGTTAGCGCCCGCCCCAGTCCCACGGCGGCGTGGTCAGCAGGCCCTGGCCGACCACACGCGTCTCGCCCCACTCCTTGTACAGCTCGATCTCGACCGCTCGGTCACTGCCGTCGGCGTCGGCCACCGGCACGGTGTCCAGGTATTCGAGCAGCGCCCGGGAATGGGTGACCACCAGGACCTGCGTCCGCGCGGCGGCGGTCCGGATCAGCCCCGCGAGCGGCCGCACCAGGTCCGGATGCAGCGACGTCTCCGGTTCGTTGAGCACCATCAGCGACGGCGCCTGCGGGCTGGCCAGCGCCGCGGCCCAGAGCAGGAATCGCAGTGTGCCGTCGGACAATTCGGCCGACCGAAGCGGGCGGAGCATGCCGCGCTGCCGCAGCTGCAGGTCGAACAGCCCGTCATGGACGCCGACCGAGACCGTGGCGCCGTCGAACGCGGCGGCGACGGCGCGGCTCAGGTCGTCGAAGCCCGACTCGATGATCGTCTGGATCGCGGCAGCCAGATCGCTGCCATCATCGGAGAGCGCCGGGGTGCGCGTGCCCACCTGCGGGTGCCGCGCCGGCGCGCCGGCGTCGACGCGGAAGCCGTCGTAGAACCGCCAGCCGCGCAGCCGCTCGCGCACCGCCGCGAGTTCGGGAAGCGCATGCGGGTGGGCGTATTCGGCCAGCACGCTGCGGTAGGACGGCAACGAACGGGACAGCTCGTCGAAGCCCCGGCCGGATTCCGTGCTCACCTCGGCGAAGTCGCGCGTGCGGCGCACCAGCGTCGCGCTGGCGCGCGGCACCGGCCCGGCGAACAACGCCTCGCGCTTGATCTCGGGGTCGCGGCCAAACGCCGACTTGATCCCGGCCATCTGCGGAATGCCGAGGTCGACCAGATAGCCGAAATCGTCTGAGGCGAAGCCCAATTCGAGGGATACCGGCCGGGTTCGGACCGTGCCCTGGGCCTTACCCGTCCGGCGGGCGCCCTTGAGCTCCTCGGGTCCGGCCCACAGCGCGGACTGCAACCCGCCCTCGCGGGCGAGTGAGGCGATCACCTCCCCGCGGCCGCAATCGGCCAGCAGCCGCAGCGCGCGGTACAGCGACGACTTGCCTGCGCCGTTGGCGCCCGTGACCACCGACAGCCGACCCAGCGGCAGGATCACCTCGCGCAGCGAGCGATAGCCGCGGATCGCCACCGTCTGCAACATGGGGCCGACTGTACGGTCGACGACCGACGGGCCTTACTCCTCGTCCGCCGCGTCGAGCAACTGCACTTCCTCGAGGTCCATCTCGTTCTGCAGTTCGCGCAGGACGATGTCGTCGATCAGGTTTTGGTTGCGCAGCGCGGTGATCTCACGTCGCTTCTGCTCAAGCACGCCCAGCCGCACCCGCCGGACCAGCTCCTTCTTTTTGGCGAGGTGGCCGTCCGCCGAGCCGTCCTCGGTGGCCAGGGACAGCGCGGCCTTCTCCTCGTATTCCTTCTGCAGCCGTTGACGCAGCTCGTCGCTGACGCCGACCTCGTCGGCGACCGTCGGTAGTGCGTTGAGCGCCGCTTGGACACCCCTGGTCCGCGCGAGGCCCAATTCCTCGACGTAGGCGACGTCATCGGGCATCTTCGCCCAGCGGACCACCGCGGGCAGCGTGGTGCCCTGGACCAGGACGGTGGTCAGAATTACGACGACCACGATGAAGATGAGCAGGCTGCGGTCGGGGAAGGCCGCGCCGCTGAGGGTGGTCATCGGCACGGCCAGCGCCGCCGCAAGCGACACCGCGCCGCGGAATCCGGCCCAGGCCGTGACGAAGCGCTGACGCCAGCCGACGCGGCGTTCGCGCTGTGCCTCGCGACGATCGATCAGCCGGATCAGCACGACGGTGATCTCGCCCCAGAAGATCCGCGACAGAATCACCACGGCGGTCACCGCGAGCGCGATGAACAACGCGTGGCGCACCCCGCCGTCCACGCCGACGATGCCGCGCAGCGCGTTGGGAATCTGCACGCCGACGAACACCCACAACGAGCCGTTGAGCAGGAACGTCGCGCTGTCCCAGAAGGCATACGCCTGCAGGCGCGAGCGTGCCCGGATCACCACCGGCCCGGCATAGGCGAGCACCAGGGCGGAGACCATGACGGCGACCACCCCGCTGCACTCCATGCTCTGCGCCAGCAAGAACGCCGCGAACGGCGTCACCAGGCTCAGCGCCCCTTCCTCCTGGGGCGCGTCGATCCGCTTGCGCAGCAACGTCACCGCCCCGCCGACCAATAGCCCGGCCGCGATACCGCCCAAATAGGAGCCAACGAACCGGCCCACCAGATCGATCGGGGTGATCGCGGAACCCCCGATCGCGACATGGACCGTGACGGCGAACAGGACCAGGGCGGTGCCGTCGTTGATGAGACTCTCGGCCTTGAGCACGGTCACCGACCGGCGGGGCAACTTCTTTGCGAGGCCGGCCACCGCGGCGGCGTCGGTGGGGGAGAGCACCGCGCCCAGGACGGCGGCCGCATGGGAGTCCATGCCCAGCGCCCGCGCCGTCCACGACACCGCGACGGCCGTCGCGATCACCAGCGCGACACTGAGGAACACGATGATGCGCGCGTTCGCCCGGATCTCGCGGAAGCTGGTGTTCAGGCCCTCCCAGTAAAGGATCGCCGGCAGGAACAGCAGCAGCACGATCTCGCCGTTGACGTGCACATGCGCGAAGTTCGGGATGAGTCCCAGCAATGTGCCGAGCACGATGAGCAGCACCGGGGGACCGACGCGATAACGCCGGCCGAGAACCGTCCCGAGGATGACGGTGGAGACGAGCGCGACGATCAGGACGAGGCCAAACACCAGCCCATCCTGCCGGACATGATCGGATTGCGTGGCTTGGGGTTTGGCCGGTCCTGCGGTCAGCCCGCCGTACGGGTGGTCTCACGCACCTGGAGGTAAGTGGTGACACCCGGACGTGATAGCGCCGGCGATATCAAATTCGAGAAGCATGCACCGGTTGCAGATTCAGGTGCAGTCGCAGCAGCAGTCATCGCAGTCACAACAGCAATCGCAGCCCTCGCAGCAGCACCAGCAACCGGTCCCGTCGCCGCCGCGCCGCGACTTGCGCCCCGGGTTCGGTGTTCCCTCGTCGTCCCCGGGCTGGATCGGCTGGTCACCGAAGTGGATCGGCTCCTGCTGACCGCGCGGCGTTCCGTTCTGCGCGCTGAAACCGGCCCGGGCGAAGGTGCGCTTGATCGCGCGGCGCACCTCGCTGGTCAACAGCCGATCGACCAGCCGCCCGTCGCTGAACGACACGTCGGCCAACGCCAGTTCGATGCCGAGCACCGCGTCGTCACACAGGGTGCGCGCCGCCGCCACGGGAGTTGCAGTCGCCGCCAACGGGTTCCACTTCCCGCTCGCCACGTCGTCGCGGTAATCCTCGACCGCGTCGAGCAGGTGCGCGACCCGGCCGAACAACCGCCCGACCTCGCGCAACGGTGCCGCGTTGGCGGGGCGGCCGGCCAGCACGGCGGTATGCGCGAACGCCTCGGCGACCGCGGTCTCGGTGGGCTCGGTCACCAGCAACAGCGAGCTGCCCGGACAGGCCTGAGCCTCGAGCGCGGCCTGGCGGTCCATCGCGGCGACCAGCACGCCGGTGTCGAAGCCCAGGGTGTGACCGGTGTCGGTGCCCTGGCGCACCCAGCGTTCGGCGATGCGCCGGGCCGCCGGCCGCACTCCGGCCACGCCGACCATGCCGCGCGGTCGTCTACGTGGTCGCGGACCCGAGCCGCCGCCAGCGCCAGCGACACCACCGCGGCCAGTCGCACGCAGTCGCCGGTGGCCACGTCCGCGCGCCGCATCCCGCGTAGGGGGCAACGCCCGGCGGCGCGGCGGGCCGGCTGCCCGGGGGACTGCGCTTCAACCAGCAATGAGACCACAAGTCCGTCGTAGTTGGTGGCGATGCGGGCGGCCTGGCCGTAATCGTCACGCAGCGCGAGACACAATCCGCACAATTGGGCTGTCCAGGCGGCCGCCAGCTCGCCGCCGAGCCGGTGACGGCAGGGCCGGATGATGCCAAACATGCACAGAAGCTACCGGACCCACAGCAAACGCGCGATCGAAACGCCGAGCATGGGCTGCTCTCGTAGGCGGCGGCAGGCCAACAGGGCTCCGGGTCATAATGGGCTCGATGACTGTCGGGAAGATCAAGCTCTTGGTGACCGTCGCGATGCTCGTTTCGCCGATGTTGGTGGGCTGCCATTTCGCATCCAGGAACCCGCCGTCGACCAAGACGCTCGAGGTGCCGATGAACGAGGTGCTCACCCAGAGCGTCGTCACGCAGAACATCACCCTGGCCGTCGGCAACACGCTCGTCGTGAAGCTGGGCTCGAACTACACCACCCCGTACCGGTGGGCGCCGGAGATGAAGATCGGCGACCCCGGCGTCCTCAAGCAGGAGAGTCACCAATTTGTACCGCCGAGCTCGGACGCGCTGGGAGCCCCCGGCACTGAGGTGTGGAAATTCACGGCGTTGAAGCCGGGGACCACCACGATCGGCACCGCCTACAGCAGCTTCGTCGGCAAGGACACCCAACCGTCGTGCACGTACACGGCCAACGTCACGGTGCAGTAAACGCTCTGGCGAACCGATGCGAGCGCGTCGCGCTTTGGCTACGGTCTTGGACGTGTTGGGCTTTCTCCGCAACTTGTCCGAGATCGGCAAACTGCCCGCGCCGCTGCGCGACGAACTCGAAGCCGAGGGGCTGATCTTCAGCGCGGGCAAAGTCGGGGTGAGCCGGCACTTCGGCGGCCATGTGCCCGGCGTCTATTCGGCCTCGGGAGTGGCCCGCTACACGGGCGCGTTCGCTTTCACCACCGCGCGGATCCTCGCCACGTTTCCCGCGCGCGGGGACTCCACCCTGCGCTCGATCGATTGCCCGTGGGACACCAGCAAGGGGCCGGGCAGGGCCACGATCACCCGCAAGGGCCTCAAGCTCGAAATCGATTTGCACGGCGTCGATCCTGCCTTCAGCGGGTCGATGAAGCTCAATTACCGCAAGGCAATCCCCGACGACGTGCTGGCAAAGCTGCCGGTCATGACGCTGCGATTTCCGGTGCAGCCGGTGTTCGTGTACCGGGCGGTCGGCGTGCGTCCTAAGGACTAGCGACAGACATTACTTCCCAACCGTTTTCCGGCGGGGTGAATGCCCAATGCGTGGCTGACGAGACCGATGCCGGCGCCCAGGATGGGCCAGATCGGCCAGAAGTAGGTGGCGCCCGTGGTTGCGGCGACGGCCGCCCACACGGTGAGCACGACGACCGTCATCGCGAGGTAGCCGGCGAGGTGAATGCGCACGCTGCGGCGGGCGGCCTCGGCGCGGGCGGCGCGGCGGCGCGGGTCCGCGCGCCGGATCCGCTCGAGCGGTAGGTCGGCGAGGAGCTCTCGGAGCTCGGCGGTGGTGTGCGCACCGAACACGGCCTGCACCCGCTGGTCGTACTCACCCAGATCCAGGTAGCCCTGCGCGAGGGCCTGGCCGAGGCGTGCGGCCGCCCTCTCCCGGTCGCGGTCGCCGACGCGGGGGGCCATGAGTTGCTGGTCCATTTCGTCCCCTTCCCCAACATGTGAATGGCCTTAACATAGCCCGGAATGTTAATCTCGTCAACATGGGCCGCGAGCGAAAATCGCCGACCGGCGTAAAGCGTCGGGACCGCTACCACCACGGGGACCTGAAACGGGCGCTAACCAGCGCCGCGCTGTCGCTGGTGGCCGAGAAGGGGCCGAAGGGTTTCACGCTGACCGAGGCGGCGCGGCGCGCCGGGGTGAGCGCCGCCGCCCCCTACCGGCACTTCGCCGACAAGGCGGCGCTGCTGGCGACCGTGGCCGAGCAGGGTTTCCGCGACCTGCACGACGAACTGACCGAAGCTGCCGCCGCCAAGCAGCCCCAGGACCGGGTGGTCGACCTGGGCCGCGCCTACGTGCGCTGGGCGGTCGCCCACCCGGACCACTATCGGGTGATGTTCGGCGCCGAACTGTCGAAGGCCGACCACCCAGACCTGGCCGCCGCCGGCGAGCAGGCGTTCGGCGACCTGATCGACGCGATCGCGGCGTGTCAGGCGGCGGGCGTCGTGAAAGGTCGGGACCCGGGCGAACTCGCCGCACCGCTGTGGTCACTGGTACACGGCGTCGCGTCCCTGGCGATCGGCGGCGAGCTACAAGCCGTCGGCATCGAGCAGGAACCCGAGGCCATCATCGCCGGTGTGGTGGCCCAAATGCTCGGCGGCTAGGCCACATTGGCCTGCTGGCGCGTCGCGTACACCTCGGCTAGGAATTGCTCGACGGCGACCGCGGTGTGCACCGCGCGTGCCGAACCGAAGATGTCGAAAGCGTGCTGCGTGAACGGCAATTCGGCGTACACCACGGGCTGGTTGCTGACCTTGCGCAAGCGTTCGACGAACGCGCGCGCCTGCTCGACGGGCACCAGCGAGTCGTTGCGGCCATGCAGGACGAAGAACGGGGGAGCGTCGGCCGAAATGTGATTGACCGGAGACGCGGTGATGAACGGCTGCATGTTGGTCGACGGCCGTTGCTTGACAACGGATTTGACCAACAGCGCCGGCATCATCGGGTGCATCGCGTCGTTGAACCGGGTGAAGTCGTAGATCCCGTAGAACGGCACCGCCGCCTGCACCCGGGTGTCGGCGTCCTCGAAGCCGGGCTGAAACTCCGGGTCGTTGGGCGTTAGCGCGGCCAGCGACGAGAGGTGGCCGCCGGCCGAACCGCCGGTGATGGCGATGAATTCGGGATCGCCGCCGTACTCGGCGATGTGCGCCTTGACCCACGCCAGGGCGCGTTTGACGTCGACGATGTGGTCGGGCCAGGTGTTGCGCGGGCTGTGCCGATAGTTGATCGACACGCAGACCCAGCCCAGCTCAGCGAGGTGGCTCATCAACGGATGGGCTTGCCCGCGTTTGTTTCCCGTCGTCCAGGCGCCGCCCGGGATCTGAAAGAGCACCGGGGCCTTGCCGGCGGGGTCCAGATCGGGACGACGCCAGATATCCAGGTAGTTGGCGCTGCCGTATTCGCCGTAGCTGATGTTGGAGTCGTGGGCGTAGTCGCGGTAGATCCGGAACATCCGCAACAAGCCCGGCGCCTTGGCGATGCCGGGCCCGGCCGGCCGGCGCCACAGGTCTCCCGATTCGGTGAGCCGGGATGCGCCCAGGCCCTGGTCTAACGCCTCGGTCAGCGGAACATTGGCTTTGTGCCCGGCGCGGCTGAAGTTCAGCAGGCCCAGCGCGGACAGGCCCGCCACCGTCCACGCCGCAAATCGCACCGGCCGGGTGAGCCGCCGGGCCGTCAACGCCAAACCGCCGAGCTGGCTGACGAGCGTTTGCAGCGGCAACTCGGTGACCACGACACCGAACATGAAGGAGAAGAGCGAGGCGTACCCGCTGCGCGCCAGCGGCCGGTAGGCGTTGAGCGTGGATGCCGCGGTCACCGCCGTGACTACGAGCGAACCTATCTGCCGGATGACATGCATGATTCGACCTGTCTGCATGGGCTCACCTTACGAGGTGTGGCGGCTATGCCGACGACAGCCGCGGCCGCCGACGACGCCAATGCATATACGACGGCGTGATCATCTTCTTCAACCAGGGCCAGGGCTCGCCCAGGTCGACGGCCCCCAGCGGCTCTCGGTACCGCGTGGCGAATTCGCATCGTTGCTGGCGTGAGTCGGCCTAGGTGGCCTCGGCCCGGCTTTCCAGGTTCTTGACCGCGGCGGGGTCGTTCTCGGTCAGCCCGACTTTGGTCGCGCCGCCGGGGGAGCCGAGTTCGGCGAAGAAGTCGGCGTTGATCTGGGTGTACGCGCCGTATTCGGCGGGCACGTCGTCTTCGTAGTAGATGGACTCAACCGGGCAGACCGGCTCGCAGGCGCCGCAGTCGACGCACTCGTCTGGGTGGATGTAGAGCATCCGCGCGCCCTCGTAGATGCAGTCGACAGGGCATTCCTCGATGCACGCCTTGTCCTTGATGTCGACGCAGGGTTCGGCGATCACATAAGCCACGAGCGTTGTCCTTCCTTGTCCGGCTGGCTAATTTAGCGCGGCAGACGCGCGCTACCGGCCAGGGCCATCGCTTCCATCGTTCTAGTCGCAACCGGGCGCCAGTAGGGCACGCGGTGTTGTGGAGTCACAAGCTATCGTTGTGTCACACGAATTGATTGTGATGTGATCAGCCATGCCGCTCAGCCCCCGGATGCCCGAGCTCGCCTCGTTGGAGGTGTTCCTGGCGATCGCCGAGACCGGCAGCCTGGGCCGAGCCGCGCGCGAACTCGGGTTGACGCAGCAGGCAATTTCGCGGCGGCTGGCGTCGATGGAGGCCCAGATCGGGGTCACACTGGCAGTGCGTACGACGCGCGGCTCGCAGCTGACGCCGGCGGGCCTGATCGTCGCGGACTGGGCGAGACGATTGCTTGAGGTCGCCACCGAGATCGACGCCGGCATGGGCTCGCTGCGCAAGGAGGGCCGTGAGCGGGTACGGGTTGCGGCGAGTCAGACGATCTCCGAGCAGCTGATGCCGCACTGGCTCTTGTCCCTGCAGGCCGAGGCGACGCGGCGCGGCGGCTCGGCGCCGCAGGTGATATTGACCGCCACCAACAGCGAGCACGCCATCACCGCGGTCCGCGACGGCAGCGTCGATCTGGGTTTCGTCGAAAACCCAGGAACTCCAACGGGATTGGGCACCTGCGTGGTGGGGCAGGATGAACTGGTGATCGTGGTGCCGCCGCGCCACAAGTGGACGCGACGTAGCGTGAGTGCTCGGGAACTCGCGCAAACACCTTTGGTTGCGCGCGAACCGCATTCGGGCATTCGGGATTCGCTGACGGTGGCGCTGCGTCGGGTGCTGGGCGACGACATGGAGCAGGCTGCGCCGGTGCTGGAATTGACGTCGGCGGCCGCGATGCGCGCGGCCGTGCTCGCCGGTGCGGGACCTGCGGCGATGAGCCGGCTCGCGGTGGCCGACGACCTGGCGGTAGGGCGGCTGAGCGCGGTCACGATCCCGAAGTTGGACCTGCGCCGCAAGTTTCGCGCCATCTGGGTGGGTGGGCGCAACCCGCCGGCCGGGGCCGTGCGAGACATGTTGAGCCACGTCGTCAGTCGCACCCGGACGTAACTCTTCCGCGAACGTCGAGTTCCCGCGAGGTTTACCCGCAACACATCGACGTTCAGGCGGCGGCGTCGGCTGCCAGCGCCTCGTCGTAGCGGTCCAGGACCGTCTCGGCCACCAGGCGATGCGCGCCCAGCGGCGCGGCCATCGGAATGCCGTTGTCCCGCGCGAAGGTTGAGACGCCGTCGGTGAGCAGGCCCGGCGCCAGGAACCACGGCGCGATGACCAGCCGTCGCGCTCCCCGGCGGCGCAGGTGTGCGGCGGCTTTGTGCACCGACGCCTCGGGCCGGGTGGCGAACGCCGTCGTCGCCCCGGCCCACCGGGTGCCGACCGCCAGCCTGGACGCCACCTTCGCGGTGCGCACGTTCGCCGCGGCGTTGGACGAGCCGATCGCGACGACCATCACCCCGAGTTCGCCGTCGTCCGGGGAGACCCCGACCTCGGCCAGGCGTTCGCGCAGTACCGAGACCAGCCGCTCGTCTTCGCCGAGCACGTCGGCCTGCCGGGTGCCGTGGGCCCCGGCGTCGGCGATCTGCTGGGGGATGTCCAGGCGTGCGTGGAAGGCGCTGGCCAGCAGGAACGGGGCCACCACCGCCTGGCGGCTGTCCGGGAGGCCGGCCAGGACGTCGACCAAATTCGGTTCGTTGAGCTCGAGGAACGCCAGCCGCACGTCGAGGTCGGGGCGCATCGAGGCCAGCCTGTCGGCCAGCTCGCGCGCGTTGGCACCCGAACGTGGATCCCGGCTGCCGTGGGCGGTGAGTACGAGCGTGCTCATGACGCGTGTAACCCGCATTCGATCTTGTTTCGTCCCCACCAGCGGGCCGTTGGCGCGGGTGGCGTTTGCCATTTCGGCCGCGCCGCGTTGCGCCACTTTGCGCGGCTGGCCTTCGGTGAAGTTGATCGCGACCATGGCGTGGTTCTCAGCTCCTATCGCAGGTCGGCCTCGTCGGCGCGCAGCGCCCAGGACGCGAAAGCCTCGTCGCCGTCGCGCTGCTCGAGGAACTTGCGGGTCACCCGGTCGATGTAGTCGCCGAGCTCGTCGCTGGTCACCTTGTGCTGACGCAACTTTCGACCGAACCCGCTGGCCTCGCCGAGGCCGCCGCCGAGGTGGACCTGGAAGCCCTCGACGGAGTTGCCCTGGCCGTCGTCGATCCACTGGCCCTTGAAGCCGATGTCGGCGACCTGAATGCGGGCGCACGAGTTCGGGCATCCGTTGAGGTGGACGCTGATCGGCACGTCGAGCTTGGAGTCGACGTCAGCCAGGCGCTGTTCCAGCTCGGGCACCAGAGTCTGTGTGCGCACTCGGGTTTCAGCGAAGGACAGCTTGCAGAATTCAATGCCGGTGCAGGCCATGGTGTTCTTGCGCCACGCGGAGGGACGCGACGGCAGGCCCAGCGCGTCCAGCGCGGCGACCGTCTCGTCGACCTTGGCGTCGGGCACGTCGAGGATGACCAGCTTCTGGAACGGGGTCAGCCGGGCGCGGTCGGAGCCGACCTTCTCCATCAGGTCGGCCACCGCCGAGAGCGTCGCGCCCGACACGCGTCCGGCGATCGGGGCGACGCCAATCGCGTTGAGCCCGTTCTTGATCTTCTGCACGCCGACGTGGTCGATGGTGTGCTTGACCGGCGCGGGGGCGGGGCCGTCGATGAGCCGGCGGTTGAGGTATTCCGTCTCAAGAATTTCACGGAACTTGTCTACGCCCCAGTCCTTGATCAGGAACTTCAGCCGCGCCTTGGCGCGCATCCGCCGATAGCCGTAGTCACGGAAGGCCCGGGTCACGGCCTCCCAGACGTCGGGCACCTCGTCGAGCGGAACCCACACGCCGACCCGCTGAGCCAGCATCGGGTTGGTCGACAGGCCGCCGCCCACCCACAGGTCCAGGCCGGGGCCGTGCTCGGGGTGGTTGACGCCGACGAACGCGACGTCGTGGGTCTCGTGAGAGACGTCCTGCAGGCCGGACACCGCGGTCTTGTATTTGCGCGGGAGGTTCGCGTACTCGGGGTTGTTCAGGGAGCGCCGGACGATCTCGTCGATCGCGGGTGTCGGGTCGAGCACCTCGTCGAGCGCGTCGCCGGCCAGCGGCGAACCGTGGATGCCACGTGGGCAGTCGCCGCAGGCCTCGGTGGTCTGCAGGCCCACTTCGTCCAGGCGGCGCCAGATCTCGGGGACGTCCTCGATGCGGATCCAGTGCAGCTGCAGATTTTCCCGGTCGCTGATGTCGGCTGTGTCGCGGGCGAATTCGGTCGAAACCCGGCCGAGGACGCGCATCGATTGCGCCGTCAACGGCTTGCCGTCGGTGCGGACGCGCATCATGAAGTACTTGGCTTCGATCTTGTCGGTGTTGTCGTCGCCGGTCCAGCTGCCGTCGTAGCCCTGCTCGCGTTGGGTGTACAGGCCCATCCAGCGGAAGCGCCCGCGCAGGTCGGAGTGGTCGATGCTGTCGAAGCCCTGCTTGGCGTAGACGTTGACGATGCGGTCGCGCACGTTCAGCGGCGCATCGTCGTTCTTGATCTTCTCGGTGTCGTTGAGCGGCTCGCGATCACCCAGCGCCCACTGGCCTTCGCTGCGTGTCTTGGCGGGACGTGCTGTGGTCATTGATATCTCCTTCGCGGTGCGGGGACGGCTCTGGGGCTGCGGGCCGCGGCATCGACGCGATGATGTTGTCAGTCAGAGGTGAGCGCGGGCGCTCCGTTGCACCCACGTCTCATCGCTTCATAGTGCCGGGATCAGGCATAGGGGAGTAGAGGTCGCACCGTTGTGAGGGCACAACCGTTGGTTGTGTGTGCCGGTTCACGTTTATTGGTTTGGCGCGCAGCGTGATTGCAGTAGCCTGCGGGTGTGGCTGGGCCTTCGCTAGACGCCGGGGAGCGCGCTGCGCTGTGTGACCTTTTCGCCGAGCTCGGCCCGTCTGCTCGCACCCTGATCGAGGGCTGGACCGCTCACGATCTCGCCGCCCACCTCGTGTTACGGGAACACGATTTGGTGGCCGGCCCGTGCCTGGTGCTGCCGGGCCGCTTTCAACGGTTCGCCGAGCGGCACCGGGTTATGTTGGCCCGGCGCAAGGACTTCGCGTCGCTCGTCTCGACGATCCGCTCCGGGCCGCCCCCTGGGTTCTTCCGCGTCGGCTGGGTTCGGGCGCTGGCGAATCTCAACGAGTTCTTCGTCCACCACGAGGATCTGCGCCGGGCGAACGGGCTCGGGCCACGCCGTCTGGCGCCCGAGCTGGACGCCGCGTTGTGGCGCAACGTGCGGCGCGGCGGTCGGTTCTTGGGGCGGCGGCTTTCTGGTTGCGGTCTTGCGGTCGAGTGGGTGGGCGCCGGCGAGCTGGCGACGGTGCGGCCGGGTGCACCGGCGGCTGTGCTCAGCGGTGCGCCCGGTGAGCTGCTGCTGTACCTGTTTGGCCGCGTCGGCGCGGCAGAGGTCGCGGTGAGTGGACCGCCCGAGGCCGTCGCCGCGGTGCGTCGCACGCACTTCGGGATGTGAGGGGTCGCCGGCGACGTCACACGCGCCACAGGAGTCCCCGGCCCGGGAGAGGTGTCCAAAGTGCCCGCCTCACAGCGACAACGTGCGGTGGCCGCGCCGCCGGATAAGCTCAGCGGACGGTTGTCGCTGCGAGGCGGGCACTTCGCCATATCCTCCCAATTCGCCGGCGGAACTCCGTGCCGCGAAACGGACGTCGCCGTGGATCGGTGGGCGTACCATCAGCTCACGCTCAACGGTGAGCGAGGGCAAAGACATGAACGACACCCATACCGACTTGACCGACGTCGACAAGTGGGACCGCGACCTGACCGAACACGTCATCGGGCTGACCCGGCCGATCGTCAAACGGTATTTTCGGTCCGAGGTGCGCGGCCTGGACAACATTCCCGAAGGCCCGTCGCTGGTGGTGGGTAACCATTCGGGCGGCATGCTGACGTTCGACCTGTCGGTGTTCGCCGTCGACTATTACGACACCTTCGGCTACGACCGGCCGCTCTACGCGCTGGCCTTCGACACCATCTTCTCCGGGCCGGCCGCCGAGTTCTTCCGGCGCACCGGGGTGATCCGGGCGACGCGCGAGAACGCGGCGAAGGCGTTGGCATCCGGCGGTGTCGTGCTGGTCTTCCCGGGCGGTGACTACGACGTGTATCGGCCGACGCTGCAGGAGAACGTCATCGACTTCGACGGCCGGACCGGCTACATCAGCACCGCGCTGGAGGCAGACGTTCCGATCGTGCCCGCCGTCTCGATCGGTGGGCAGGAGAGCCAGCTGTTCCTGACGCGCGGGCAGTGGCTGGCGCGCCTGCTTCGGCTCACCAAGTTCGAGCGCAGGTTCTTCCGAACGAACATCATGCCGGTGACGTTCGGTTTCCCGTTCGGGCTCAGCGTCCTCGCGCCGGTCAACATGCCGTTGCCCACCAAGATCGTCACCGAGGTGTTGCGGCCGATCGAACTTCACAGATTCGGCGACGCACCCGACATCAAGAGGCTCGACGCGCACGTACGCTGGACGATGCAGAAAGGGCTCAAAGCCCTTGCCGCCCAACGACACTTTCCGGTTTTCGGTTAGGATCCCGCGAACACGACGTCGGGGTTGAGGATGCCCGCCGGGTCGAAGCTCCGCTTGATGCGCCGCATCAGGTTGACCTTGACCGGGTCTTCGAGCTCGAGGAAGTAGGGGGTCTTGGCGCGGCCCAAGCCGTGTTCGCCGGAGATCGCCCCGCCCAATTCCATTGCCAGCGCAAAGATGTCTGTCATCAGCTTCTTGCGCGTGTCGGGGTCCTTGCAGAAGATGGCCAGGTGCACGTTGCCGTCGCCGGCGTGCCCGCAGCCCGCCGCGGCGCCGCCGGCGGCCGCCGCCAGGCCCCGCGCGGCGGACAAGAACTTGGGCATCGCGCCGCGTGGCACCACGGTGTCGATCAGGTCGTCGGCGCCGACTGCCTTCAACGTCCAGAACGCCTTCTCGCGCGCCTCGATCAGCTTGCGCGCCGAACCGCCTTCCAGCACATAGGCGTCCACGGCGCCCAGCTCGGCCAGCAGCTCGCCGGCCTTCTCCACATCCTCATCCAGCCGCTGCGCGGTGCGGTTCTCAAGCGCCACAACCAGATACGCGTCGCAACTGTCGCGGACGTTGTCGGGGATGCCCAGCTCCAGATTTTGGGTGTGCACGAGCGCGGCCATCGTCACGTTGTCGATGTACTCCAGGATGTAGGGCGCGAGGCCGCTTCCGACGATCTTGGGCACCGCCGTCATGACCTGATCGAAGTCGGCGAACGGGGCGAGCACAGCGGCGTTGTGGTCGAGCCGCGGGTGCAGCTTGACGGTCACCTCGGTGGCCAGTGCCAGGGTGCCCTCGGAGCCGACGATGAGCTGGGTCAGGTCGTAACCCGTGGAGATCTTGGCGATCTTGCCGCCGGTGCGGATGAGCTCGCCGGTCGGCAGCGCCGCCTGCAACCCGAGCACGTTCTGGCGGGCGATCCCGTACTTGACCGCGTTCATGCCGCCGGCGTTGGTGCCGACGTTGCCGCCGACGCTGGACGACAGCTCGCCGGGGTGCACCATGTAGCGCAGGCCGCTGTCGGCGGTCGCGGCGTCCAGCTCGGTGAGCGTGACCCCGGGTTGCACGACGGCGACCTGGTTGGTGGTGTCCACCTCGAGGACGGCGTTCATCCGCTCGAAGGAGATCAGCAGTCCGTCGGTCCGCGGGATCGCCGCACCCGATAGGCCGGTGCCCGAGCCGCGGGCCGTCACCGGCACGCGGTTGTCCGAGGCGGCCTTCAGCAGCTGCGAAACCGCCTCCGCGGAAGCGGGTTTCGCGACGTACGCCGGCCGTTGCGCCGGCTTCGTCAACACCTCGTCGTGCCAGTAGTCCTCGGGGATGGCGTCACCGGCCAGCAGGTTGTGCTGGCCGACGATCTCGGCGAAGCGTGCCGTCATGGAGCTCATGAAGATTCAGCCTATCGCCGGGGTGAGGTGATCGACGGGTGCTCGCATACGACCTCGAACGATCGGTCCGCAATCGTCGGGGGACCCGTGGTGACCTCGACGCCGGGCGGGTGTTCGACGCCTGTCGAGTAGCGGGTTTCGATCCCCGATTGCCTGGCTATCCGGAGTCAGCAGGTAAGTCAGCTTTCTGACAGGAGATCGACACGGACCTCCAAGGAACTCAGTCCTACCGCGGCCAGGGCAGTAACGGAGTGCTCCTGGTGCCGGGCGGTCTCCTTGGTGACGGCCGGTACGAGCTGGGGGGTGTCCTGGGCCGCGGTGCGATGGCGGAGGTGCGCGACGGGTGGGACCGGAAGCTGAACCGTCCCGTCGCGATCAAGCTGCTCTGTCCCGGGGTGGCCGACCGGCCGGACAGCCGCGTGCGGTTCGACACCGAGGCGCGGGTGGCCGCGCGGCTGACCGGCCCGCACGTCGTGGTGGTGCACGACGTCGGCGAGCATTACGGGTTGCCGTTCATCGTCATGGAGCGGCTGCCGGGCGTGACGCTAGCCGACCACATCGCCCGCGGGCCGCTGCCCCCGCGGTTCGTGCACGCCGTGCTCGACGGCGTCCTGGACGCCCTGGCGGAGGCGCATCACGCCGGCATCCTGCACCGCGACGTCAAGCCCGGCAACATCTTGTTCACCGCCGCGGGCGAACCCAAGCTCGCCGACTTCGGCATCGCCAAGACGTCCGGCGCTGCCTACACCAGGGCGGGCGAAGTCGTCGGCAGCATGGCCTATCTGAGCCCCGAGCGACTGACGTCCAAGCCGGCCACGGTGCTCGACGACCTGTATGCCGTCGGCGTGGTGGGCTACGAGGCGCTGACCGGGCGGCGGCCGTTCCCGCAGGAGGACTTGGGCCCGCTTGCGCACGCGATCCTGAACGAGTCGCCGCCGCCGCTGGCCGCGCTGCGCCCGGACGTGCCACCGCTCCTCGCCGTCGCGATCGAACGGTCGATGGCGCGCGACCCCGCGTGGCGGTTCGACCGGGCAGCCGCGATGCGAGCCGCGCTGGTGGGCGCCGCACCGCCGGCGAGGCCCACCCACACCCGGGTCATGGAGGCGCCGCCGCCCGCCGTCCTGACGTATACGCCCGCGCGGCTGGAGCCGAACAGTCCGCGGCCTAAGTGGTGGATCGCGGCGATCGTCGCCGCGTTCCTGCTGGCGCTGCTGCTTTTCGCGATCGATCGGCCGTTCTCGGCGCCACCGCCGGCGCCCACGACCACGACCACCACGCCGGCGCCGACCACCGCCACCACGACCACCGCAGCCAGCAGCACCCCGCAGCCGGCGCCCCCGCCGGGTCCTCCCGGGAAAAAGCACAAGGGCGGGCACGGCGGCTGAGGTCGACATGCGTTGCGAGACAAGAGTTGTGGACCCTTGTCGGTGGGGTGATTTTGTTGGATGCCAGGGGGCATCTGAGTGACTGGCAGGCGCCTGACGTGCAACCTAAGGTCGCACTGTGCGGCAAACGATGCGTGTGGACAGCGCCGGTGTCAAGGCTATGGCGGCCCGCTGGGGTGTATTGGTGGACGGTCTAGACAGCACGGCCGCGGCGACGGGGCTGGGGTTGTCGTGTCAGCCCAGCTCGGCCGCCGTCAACGGTGCCCATGTCGATGTCGCGGCGTTCACCGCCAGGCTGGCCGCGCAGGTGCGTGCACGCGCCATCGGCGTCGGGCAAGCCGATACGCGCTACATTGCCAACGAAGCTGAATCTGCCACCGACTTCGCTGCGGTGGCTCTCTCGGTGACCAGCGTGTAGCAATGGCGGTTGGAGGGGCTCCTAATCTGTCGGCGTTGTTGGCCTGGCCCACCGACCATCTCACCGAGGCGGCCGCTCAGTGGGAGGCCGTTGGCGAGCGTAGCTATGGGGTGGTCCACCAGGTCTGGCGCGACGGTGTCTCGGTCGATTGGCGCGGCGAAGCCGCCGACGCGTTACGTAGCGCGACGCATGCCGACCTACAAGCCACGAGCGCAGCCGTCGACCAACTACAGGCGGCATCGCGGGTCGCTCGCAGCGGGGCCTCGGATCTGTATGCGGCCCGATCCCGAGTTCGCTACGCGGTCGATGACGCTCGTTCGGCGGGATTCGAAGTGGGCGAGGACCTTTCGGTTATCGACCGCGTGGGTGGCGGGTCAGTCGCGGAGCGGGCCGCCCGGCACGCCGCAGCACAGGCCTTCGCCGGCGAAGTCCGTCAAAGCGCCGCGCAACTGGTTCGTCTGGATCAGCAAGTCGCCAGCAAAATCACGGCCGCCGTGGCCGGAATCCGCGACACGTTCCCGCAACCTCCCGCCTCTATCGACCCTCCGCCAGCCCGCAATGGCCATATCTACGCCGTCGATCGCGTTTGGAAACAAGACGGTGGCAACGGCGAACCGAATCCCGGGCCCACCGGCGCCCCCGGCGGTGACGATATCCGTCGGGTGCTTGACAAACTCCCGGTCGGAGACCGACCCGACGTCAGGGAAGTGCGTTCTCCGCAAGATCTCGAGAACCTGTGGAATTGGGCCAAACAGCACGGAGTCGAAATGCCGAACGGGTACGGCGACCCCAAAAAAGGGATTCGATACCGGCTACCCGACGGCACGACGATCGGACAGCGCTGGACCGCCGAGTCGAACGGAAAACCGGTTGTGGACATCAACATTCCCGGTCAAGGTGGCTATACAAAAGTTCACATCAACCCGAGAGGTGGTGTACCGGAAATAGCGCCCTCCCCACCGCGTCCTGCTGGCCCTGCGTCCGGAGAACCTGCTGTCACCCCGCAGGCACCGGTCCGTGCGCCCGTCGAAGCCCCGCCCGCTGTTAAGCCCGCCCCCGGCGCCCCAGAGGGCGGGGGAGCAATGCCAGGTTTCGGCGGGCTGCCGCCTAATTCGCCCGCAACAGGTCCTCACCCGATCCATATCCCGCACACCTTGGATCACAAGTGGCCGTTGCTAGGCGAGATCCCCGAAGAATTCGAAGGCCCACAAGAATGACGACCGAAGCTAACAACCTAAAGAACTGCTACGTCGGAGAAAATGATGACCCAGCCCGATGACCGGCATCTAGGGCACACCAAGCCCGGAACTAACGCCGAAGAGTTCCTGCGCAAGGAGTTGCTGCTCGACGGGACGGCAATGTGTGTCCCGATGGCGCAGGTCACGTCCATCATGAGACGTCACCACCTCGCCGATACCGTCGAGGACGAGCAAAACTTGGTGCTGCGCACGATTCAATCCCTGCTCGACGACGGCCTCATGAAGATTGGGGACATACTGGGCGCTTCCGATGAACGAGTGGTGCCTTGGGATCTCTCGATCGATGCCGCCATGGAGCGCCTTCGCGATCTTTTCGTCGGCCACTACGACGAGCCCGCGCTGTGGGATTTGGCGGTCTGGTTCCAATTGACGCCCGAGGGCGAAAAACTGGCCGAGTCACTGAAAGGCGGGCAGTAGTTCGACCGTTGAGCGCAGCGCCCGCAGCCGATGCCGCTCCCAGGTCGCCCGACTAACAACCACAAGGGCGGGCACGGCGGCTGAGCCCGATATGGATCGGTAGCCCGCCGCCCGTTGTGTGCTTGCGGCATGAATAAGAAGTGGATGGCCGGCGCGCTGCTGACGGCCGGCATCGGCGTGGGGCGGGCGGCGGACGCCGCCGGCTGGCCCGCCCAGCTTCAACCGCGGCCTGTTCTGATGCCCGTGCCGCCGCACGCGTGAGCCGCCGCACGTTAGGTCGGCGGCGAATGTGGGAACCCGGCGGGCTGGACACGATCGACCTAGCGGAAGGACTGCCCATTGACCTCGCGGCTTGGCACTCGGTTTGGGCCTTACGAGCTGCGATCGCTGATCGGCGCGGGCGCGACGGGCGAGGTCTACCGGGCGTACGACATGGTTAAGGACCGGGCGGTCGCGATCAAGCTATTGCCTGCCTCGATAGCCGCGGATCCCGGCTTCCAGCAACGCTTTCAGCGCGAGTGTGGGATCGCCGCGCGACTGCAGGAACCCCACGTTATCCCGGTGCACGACTTTGGTTCGATCGACGAGGTGTTCTTCGTCGACATGCACCTGGTCGAGGGCGGAAGTCTGAAGGACTTGCTGCGCGAACGGGGGCCGCTGGAACCGTCGCGCGCCGCGTCGATCGTCGCGCAGGTGGCGCGGGCGCTGGATGCCGCGCACGCCGCCGGGCTGCTGCACCTGGGCGTCCGGCCGGAGCACGTGCTGCTGACCCCCGATCACTTCGCGTATCTGGTCGACTTCGGCATTGCGGGCGCCGAGCCGTCGCGGGTGTACATGCCGCCCGAGCGGTTCACCACCGGCCGGGTCGGCCCGCAGACCGACGTGTACTCGTTGGCCTGCCTGCTCTACGAATGCCTCACCGGCCAACCGCCGTTCGAGAGCGCCGACCCCGACGAGCTGAAGCGCGTGCACATGTTGTCGCCTGCGCCGCGACCCAGCATCATGCGCCGCGGGGTGGGCCGGGCCTTCGACGACGTGATCGCCCTCGGCATGGCCAAACAGCGGACGGCGCGGTTCGCTTCCGCCGGTGAACTCGCCCGGGCGGCCAGCGAGGCCGTGAACGCGGCCTACGAGTCGGTCGCTGTCGGCGCCGGCGCGGCGCCCCTGCGCACCCGGCCGTTCGAGGCGGTCTACCCGAACCCGGATGACACCGGTTACAGGCCGTATCCGGTCGTCGATCCGGAGCCTGCGACGCCTTCCCGTCCCTTTGGCGGCCGCGCGCCGCTGGTGGCGACCGGGGCGGCGGTGGTGCTGGTGATCGCCGGGCTGATCGTGGCGCTGGTGTCGGCGTTGACGGGTGGCGGTCCGCCGCCTGCTCGGACGGCCCAGGCGCCATCGCCCCCGCCGTCGAGTCCGCCGCCGCCGAAGACGCCGACGCTCTCGGCTCCGGTGCGGGGCGCCGACGGGCTGGGGTTCGTCGGCGAGACAGCCCGCTGCGATCCGGGGAACCCGCCGGCCGCCGTGGTGCGGACCGCCAAGTCGCTGGCCGTGGTGTGCCAAAACCTCAGCGGCAGTTACTACTACCGCGGCGAGCGCATCAGCGACGGCGCGCACATCGAGCTTTCCAATGCCGAGCGCGCGGGAGACGGGTTCGATGTCACCAACCCAGTCGATGGCGTCCTCTACGAGGTGCGGCCAAACCGGCTGCGGATCATCAGTGGCAGCCACGTCGATTCGTCGGAACCGGTGCTGCAATACGCGACCGCGTCGTGATCATGCCGGCCGGCTGCCGAGCTGCTTGCTTGAGACGCTTCTTCGCCATCTACACCCCGAAACGGCCGAACGACCTGCCCGCCCAACCAGACGATCCCGCGGCCCACGCCTACAAGTGCCTGGCCAGTCACGCTTCCGACGGCTCCCAACGTGGCGACGGCGGCGTCGAGCACACTCGGGATGTGGAAGTCCTCCCAGATCTCGACCTGGTGCTGGCGGGCCTTGGCGAAACGATCGAACTCGTCGCGGAGGGCGACGCGCTGCTTGGCCAGCTCGCGCACCGCCCAGAACCGGAAGCCGTCAACCGCCTTAGACTGCCCAAACCGGTCGAGCACGTCCTTCGCGCTCCGATAGATGTCGAGGTCCTCGCGCAGATGGTGGTCGACGAGCTCGCGGGCCTCGTCGATCGCCCGCAGCAGCTGCTCGGGCTCCGTGGCTTCGATGCGCGCGAGGTTCAGCCGCTGCCACTTGTGCAGCGCCTCCTCGGCGATCACTAGCAGGCTCAGCGTGTCGCCAAGCCGGTTGTCGTCTATGGCATTTCGCAGCTTTCCGGCGCGCTGATGCACGGGCAACTCATGGTCGAAGGACGACAGGATGCGGCCGACATGGTTGCGCAGCTGCTCGACGGCGACGTTGAGCGCCGGCCCCAGGGGGGCCACCGAATCCCAGTAGGCGTCGGGCAGCGACCCATACTTGTCCAACGAGTCGACCATGCGCGAGACCGTCAGGCTGTTGCCCAGGACGTCGCCGGCGCGCTGCGCCCGGGCCACCTCGAGCACCGCTTCGACTTTGTCCTCCACCCGCTGGACGGCGTCCTCGACCTCTGCGACCGCGGACTTCAACGCCATCTGCACCGCGAGCATCTGCGCCGAAAGCATCACCTCCGGGCCGAGCAGTTCCGGTCGCCATTGCAGCTGCGCCAAGATCTCGCCGGCGTCGACGCCCGTCGTCAGCCGGAAGAAACCGTCGGCGACGGGTACCAGGTTGCCTTCCCTCAACACGGCGACGGCGTCGCGATGCAGCTGCACGTACTTGCCGGAGTCGGCCAGCAGCGAGGCCAGCCCGGCGATCGCCGCGTTCGCCAGCGCGGCGCTGTCGATGCCGGCGACCCGCAAGCCGTGCCCAGCGGTCGCGCGCAGCCGACACAGGTAGGACTCGACGGCGGTGGGGTCGCCGCCCAGCAGCAAAGACTCGTCCTGCAACGACACCACGACCTCGTCGGCCTCGATCGCCGCCGACAGCTCGGACACGTCGGTCACGGCACCCCCTGATCCTTTGGCCGAGCAAAGCGACCAAGAGTTAACAGGAATTTCTCGGCTAGCAAACTCGGACATTACACGCATGCCGTAGTCAGACCCACCGGTTCGCCGCATGTTCGGGAGGAATTCACCCGGGACGGGCGTAACCGGTTCGAGCGGAACGACTCTCAACCGAGGTCGTAAGAATCCCGCGACACGCGGAAGTAATGGCCGGTGCTGCTGTCGGTGCACGTCATGCCCGACGGCTCGCTTTCGCAGCGGACCGTGCCCGCGGACATGGTCTGCCCGTAGTCGAGGGTTGGCTCGCCGTCGACGCGCAGCGTGTCGCCGTGGCAGTGGATGGTGGCGAGCTCACCCGCGTTCAGTACGAAGCGGTTGCCCCCGGGCAGGTGCTTGCCGCATTCGGGGGGCGGCGGCGGCTGGTAATCGAAGTCGCTGATGTCGCACGCGACGCCGAAGCTGCGCAGGACGCAGTAGATGTTCCCGGACGGGGACTGGAAGTCCTGGGCGTCCGCGCGTGCGGTCGGCGCCGCGGCAACAGCCGTAACGGCGATGACAACCAAGGGTACCCGCCCGATCATTTGCTGAGCGTAAGCTCTTGCGACGCTGGACCGGACGGATAATCCCGAAATAAGTTTGCGCGAGCGCCTTCACCCGGCATCCGAAAGGACTGCAGCGCCCGCGGTCCTGCGTGGGGGCCATCGGCGATCAGGTCGATCTCGTACAGGGGAGCTTGCCGGCGATGGTCTGCCCCACGGACACCACCCGCGGCACCGGGCTGCCGACTCTGGCACCGGTCATTTCTTCCGCCTCTCGCGCGAGGCATACAACCTGAAGTAGCTAGTTGGACCGCGCCCTCAGCTCCTCGCGCGTGTGCTTTTCCACGAACAACGGAACGAAGTCCCTAACGCGGCTGTGCGCGAACCGGGCATGCCCTTCGCGGATGAGGGCGTCGACGACCTCTGACGGGATTCGCGGGAACTCACCGGTGAGCTGCCGGCCGAGGTCCGCTAACAGCGCTTCTTCGTTGACCTGCGTGACCTTGCCCATGAGCACGGGGTTCCCGATCACCGCGTGCCGCCAAACGGGTTCTGGCCGCTATCCCGCTAACAGGGCGTTGCGATCGCGTGAACGGGCCCGCACATCTATAACAGAGCAATCGCTCTGTTACTATGTCCGCATGCCGCGCCCCCGGGTTCACGACCAGGATCAGATCCTGGACGCCGTCGAACGGCTGGCCGTGCGGTCCGGCCCGGCATCGGTCACGATCCGAGCCGTCGGAGAGGCGACCGGCGTATCCAATGGCGCGCTCTACCACACGTTCGGTTCACGGGCGGGGCTCGTCGGGCGCGCCTGGATACGGGCCGGCCACCGATTCCTTAGTGCGCAAGGCGAATTGATCGACTCCGTCGCGGACTTGGACGGCGTCGCGGCCGTGGTGGCGGCCGCCGAGGCGCCGGCGGTCTTCGCCCAAACCCACCCGGAATCGTCGCAACTCCTGCTGACCGTGCGCCGCGACGAGCTGCTCGGTCCGGACACACCGCCCGACATCGACTCACAACTGCGCGACCTGGACCGGCTACTGGTCGACACGATGATCCGACTGGCCCGCCGCCTCTGGGACCGCAAGGACGCGGCGGCCGTCGACGTCATCACAACCTGCGTCGTCGACCTGCCGACCGTGATCCTGTTGCGCCGCAACCGGATCGACGACCCCGAGGCGCGCGAACGGCTGCGCGCGGCGGTCACCGCGGTGCTCGACGCCGGCGCGCCCCCACGCAGAACCAAAGAAAGGGCCACGACATGACACCGACGTTGCGCTGGGACGACAAGATCGCGATCCTGGGCCTTGGCGAGGACGAGAATCGGTTCTCCCCAGAGTTTCTCGACGCGATCAACGAGCAGCTCGACGAAATCCAGCAGACCGGCGCGCAGGGGCTGGTCACCACCGCGGCCGGCAAGTTCTACACCAACGGACTGGACCTGGACTGGCTGGGCGCGCACGCCGACCAGACCCAGTCCTACGTCGCGCGGGTGCAGGCCCTGCTGGCCCGCGTCCTCACCTTCCCGATGCCGACCGCCGCCGCGGTGACCGGGCACGCCTTCGGCGCCGGCGCCATGCTCGCCATGGCCCACGACGTGCGGGTGATGCGCGCCGACCGCGGATTCTTCTGCTTCCCCGAGGTGGACATCCGCATCCCGTTCACCGACGGCATGGCCGCGCTGATCCAGGCCAAGCTCACGCCCCGCGCCGCGGTGGCCTCCATGACGACGGGGCGGCGGTTCGGTGGGGCAGAGGCCGCCGAATTCGGCATCGTCGACGCGACCGCCCCGGAGGCCGAGGTGACGGCCGCGGCGACCGACCTGCTGCGTCCGCTGGGCGGCAAGGATCCCGGCACGCTCGGCGCGATCAAGCAGACCATGTTCCGCGAAGCGGCCCGGGCGCTGACCGACGTCTGAGCCCGGCACCAACCGCGATTGTTACCATCGCGCGGTGACTGACCGCCCGGCTCGGCTGGAAGCCATTTCCCGCCGCGACGTGCTGAGATTGGCGCCGGTGCTGCTCGGCGCGGGAGGAGTCATGGCCGCGCCCCGCGCCGCCGCCGGCGTCGCCGGGTCGGCCGTCTTCCTGGACCCCGGCCACAACGCCGTCAATGACGCGTCGATCAATCAGCAGGTCCCCAACGGCCGCGGCGGGACTAAGGCGTGCCAGACGTCCGGCGCGGCCGCTAACGACGGCTATCCCGAGCACGCGTTCACCTGGGCGGTCGTGGCGCTGATCAACCAGTCGCTCAACCAGCAGGGTGTGCGCACCCAGCTGTCGCGCGGTGACGATGGCTCCGTCGGCCCCTGCGTGGATGCCCGCGCCGCGGCGGCCAACGCGATGCGCCCCGACGCGATCGTCAGCGTCCACGCCGACGGCGGACCACCCGCCGGCAGTGGATTCCACGTCAACTACTCCAGCCCGCCGCTGAACGACGCGCAGGCCGGCCCCGCCGTCCAGCTGGCCACCACGATGCGGGATGCCTTGGCGCAGGCGGGTTTCCAGCCGGCGAACTACATCGGCTCGAACGGCCTCTACGGCCGCGACGACCTCGCGGGGCTGAACCTGGCCCAATACCCCGCGATCCTCGTCGAACTCGGCAACATGAAGAACGCCGAGGACGCCGCGCGGATGGAAAGCCCGGACGGCCGCGTGCGCTATGCCAATGCGGTCACCCAGGGGATCGTGGCCTTCCTGAATGCCAAGGGCGGCTGAGCAATCGCTCAGCCGGAAAAACCCCTAACCTGCGCCGGGCTGCTGGTGCCCGCGTCGAGGTGGCTGGAGGCGAAGGCGACGCCTTTGTCGATCATGGCGCCGTCGTCGGCGTAGGTGTTGTGGGCGGC
>NZ_LZJI01000014.1 GCF_001667775.1 Mycobacterium sp. E1747 | reverse complement strand
CTGCTCGCCGCGATCGGATGGTCGGAGGACGAGGGGTGACCATCCGCGAGCCCCAGCGCCGGGCATCGCCGACCGCTACAAGTACTGCTGGACTCCCCCGTGTCCGTGGCACGTGCCGCCCGAATGCGGATGTTCGCTGAACGACCAGCTGCCGTCTGCGCATTGCGCGGTGGCACCAGGTGGCTGCGACGGCCCCTGCCGCGGATACGGCACGCAGTCGCCGGAACTGGCGATATAACAACCGGGCGATGAGTAGGCCGGTGCTGCCATACCACCGGCGGCGGCCGCGACGACCGCGGCGACGAGAGCTGCTCGAAGCAACATGCCCCCAAACCCTTTCCTGTTCGCCGTGTTTGGTGACGTTGCCCGATTCGTCGATCGGAGCGTATGCCGCGCCGCCGTTGCTTACATGCGGAATTGGAAAAATGGCTACGACTCGGCGAGCTTCCTCAACCGTTTCAAGGTGCCGGCGACGGTGCGTCCCACCTGGCGCACGGCGATCCGGTCAGCGATGTACCCGAGCAATCCCCCGGGTGCCTGATACGACAGCCGGAACGTCACCTTCGTGCAGCCGTCGCCGCGGTCGCGCAACCGGATGCGCCCGCGCAGCGTGACCCCGGTGATGCCTACCCAGGCCAGGTCGCGGCCCTCGTCGAATTCGACCACCTCGATCAGCCCGCCCACGGGAACCGAGCCGATCTTCCAGTGCACGGTGTAGCGGGCACCCACGCCGGCCGGCTTGTCGTTCGACGACTCCCAGCGTTCCAGGCTTGTCATGAACGACGGGTAGCAGTCCGGATCGCTGACGATCTTCCAAACCGCGGCGCGGTCGGCGTTGATGACGCAGCGGCGTTCGACGCGCATCAGCCGATCACCGGGAATCGCCGTTCGGCGGCCAGTCGGTCGACCCCGCCCTGCAGGCTGGCCATCACCTTGTCGTGCACCGCCTGGTCGTCTCCATCGACCTCGATCGGGTCTTGGACCTCGATCACGATCTTGGTGGGCAACGGAATGTGGCCCGCCAGGTCGCTGATGTTCAGGCCCCAGGGCAGTGCCAGCGATATCGGGACGCTCTTGAGGCGCAGCAGCTTGTCGGCCATCAGCAGCTTGGCCAGCCACTGCCCACGATTGAGGAACAACGCGCTTTCCTGCCCGCCGACGCTGGCGACGGGCACGATCGGCACCCCGGCCTCACGGGCCAGCCGAACGTAGCCCATCCTGCCGCCGAAGTCGACCTTGTGACGCTCCCACGAAGGCCGGAACACCTCGTAGTCCCCGCCGGGGTAGACCAGCAGCGCGGCACCGGAATCCAGTGCGAGACGGGCATTCTCGGGGTTCGCGGCCACGGTGCCGAACTTGCGCAGCCAACCCAGCGGCGGTGCGGAGACGACGAGGTTGTGTGCCAACTGGTAGAAGGGCCGCTCGACGCCGAAATAGGAGCAGAACGCCAGTGTGAACACGAACGTGTCCGGAGGCACATTGCCGCCGCTGTGGTTTCCGACCAACAGCACCGGCCCTTCGGCCGGGATGCGATCCAGGCCGCGCACGTCCGCCCGGAAGTAGAACGACGCCAGCAGCCAGGTTCCCGGCAGCTGGTCGCGAATGTAGTCCGGGTCACGTTGGTCGAGGTCGGCCTTGGGCACCCACGACACGACCTTGTCCCGGGCCCATTCCAAGACGCCCCTCGCGGTCGCCATAACCGGCCGTATACCCCGGTGTCACCGTGGGTCAAACGCGGTAGAGGGCGGCGGCGTTGCCGTGAGCGATCAGGTCGACCACCCGCATGGCGTCGGCTTCGCTCCAGTCGTCGTCGTCGACGAAGCCGCGCAGCACGCGGTGAATTGCCCTGCGCCACAGTGTCGCACCGAGATAGTGGAGTTCCGCGGGGCCGAATCCGTCCGACGAGTAGAGGACCTTGCCGAAGGGGGCCAGCTCCAGCAGCCGTGCGATGAAGGCCGGTGACCGCGCGCCGAGCTGGTTCACGCTCAACCCGCCGTCGACATAGACGTTGTTGAACGCCTGCGCCAGGTACCCGGCCTCGCGCTCGTAGGGATAGCAATGCAATAGCACGACAGGGGTGTCCGCGGACTGCCGCAGGAAGTCGAGCAATAGCAGCGGGTTGGTCTTGTGCAGGTCGCAATCCCGGTCGCCGAGGCCGACGTGGAATTGCAGGGGCTTGCCTAGCCGCAGCGCCCGATGCAGCCCGAATCGCAGCAGCACCCGGTCCTGCAATCGGGTGCCGCCCCGGTCGCGCCACCGGCCGGCGGCCTCGGCCACCTGTGCCGGTTCCGGTTCGCTCAGGTCGCCGTCGAACCCACCTCGGTAGGCCAGGATCGACTTGGTGCCGACGGCCGTCGCCGCGCGCCGGTGCAGGATGTCCTCGAACGCCACCGCGTAGTCGCCGGGCGCCCGCGCGGCCTGCTCGGCGACCTCCTCGAGGCGGATCACCTCGTGAGCGCGGCTACCGGACAACTCGGCCATGTCGGCGGGGCCGGCGGTGTCCGCGCCGATCCCGGTGTCCACCAGCCAGTCGCTCACCCCCGCGGCCGGCAGGAACATGCGGGCCAGTTCTGCCTCGCCGAATTGGCTGCGGCGTTCCCAATATGATTGCGGGTCAGCGTGCTTCGGAAGACCGAGGACGGGGCCACAATGTGCGCGCACGGCGAAGCCGAGCTGCGTGTCGAATCCCGGGCCCGCGATGGGTTCGGTGTTGGCCTCGTTGAGCGCGTTTTCGAACCGATTCCGGTCCCCCGCGGCCGTCCAACAACCGTGGACGTGTTGGTCGATCAGGGGTACTTCATCGATGTGTTCGGCCAGCGCGCGAGGGTCGGAAACCATGGCGAGCCTGTCACAGGCTCCACGCCATGCGGAACTTGTCCGCCAGATGCTCGGGGTCCAGGTCGCCGTATCGCTCGTGTTCCAGCGAGCGGACGGCGACCACCATGTCGACCGCGGCGTCGCCCACGATGTGTCGCATCAGTTTCGAATCATCCAATGCGGCAATCACTTCGGCCTGGTCGCGATGCAGGCTCACGATGCCGTCGCGTTCGCGTTCGGAAGCGGTTAGGTCCGCCGGGTCGATCGTGACCTCCGGGGGCAGCGGTGCCTGCCGTTCTATTCCGTCCAGGGCCAGGCCCAGGATCGCCGCCGACGCCAGGTAGGGGTTCGCGGAAGGGTCGACGATCTTCACTTCGACGTTTCCGCCGCGCGGGTTTCCGGGCCCGCCGGCGATGAATCGCACTGCGGCCTCGCGGTTTTCGGTTCCCCAGCAGGCGTACGCGCCGGCCCAGTTACCGGGGTGCATGCGCAGGCCGGACACGATCGACCCGCACAGCAGGCCCTGCGCCTCCGGCAGCCCGTGGACCAGCCCGGCCATCGCGTTCTCCCCCGCAGGCGTCATGCCTCTGGCGCCCGCGCCGTCGGAGAACAGCGGCCCGTCGGCCGTCGTCAGCGAAAAGTGTTGGTGGGCGCCGGACCCCACGTCGTTGGCGAAGGGGACCGGCGACAGGCTGATGCGAAGCCCATGGCGGCGGGCCACCCGCCCGACGATGAGTCGCAGCAGTACCAGCTGGTCGGCGGCGGCCACCGGGGGCTGCGGCGCCACGGACAGCTCGAATTGGTTGGCCCCGTACTCGGGGTGAAACTGCTCGATCGCGATGCCTGCCGCGCCGGCCGACCGGGTGACGTCGCGGACGAACTCCTCGTGTTCCAGGACTCCTGCAAGGCCGTACTGCGCCCACAGCGTCGACGGGAGGCGGTTACCGTCGGGCGCCACCAGCAGGAATTCGATCTCGTGCCCGATCACCGCCTCGACTCCGGCTTCGGCGAGCGCGGTTTCGACCCGGCTCAGCGTGCCGCGGGCGCAGGCGGGGACGGGCGCGCCGTCCTGGGAGAAGAATGCGGCGGGCGCCCACGCCAGCCCGTCACCGACGATGCGCAGGGCGGACAGGTCGATGCGCAGCCGCTGGTCCCCGATCACGCCGACATCGCGGGTGAAGGCAATGCCGCTCTGGTCGATCGCGAAGGCGTGCCACGAGGGGCTGGCGCCGAGGCCGGGATCGGCGAAGGCGTTGGTCCGCCGGATCGGTACCGTTTTGGCCAGGGTGAGCCCGGCGGGGTTCACGACGGTGCCGATGACGGTGTCGACGCCCTCGGACTCCAGCTGGGCGATCGCCGCGGCGGCAAGCGGTGTGCCGGTCATGGGAGTCATTGTGCAGGGGGCCGGAGCCGCGGGCTCGCGAATTCAGTTCTGGCGGGCGGTCAGCTCGCTGATGAACCGATCCAGAAAGCCATTCAAGGGCGCGCTACCGGCCGGCCGGATGACGAACTTCGTCAGTCCCGCGTCGATGTAGGCGTCCAGCTGCCTGTGCAGCCGATCCCAGCCGACGGCGATCAGCTCGGCGGGGTCGACGTCCGGGCGACGGTTGCGGGCCGCCGCGGCCAGTGTCGCGGGCAGCTCGCCGTCGACCCCGTCCACGACGGCCAACGAGATCCCGAAGTGATCGGGGTCGATCTGCCGGCCCGCTTGCGCGGCGGCGCGCTGGATCGCCGCACGGCCGGCCCGCGCCTCCGCCGGCGTCAGGAAACTGCCCAGCCAGCCGTCGGCCAGCGCGCCGATGCGCCGATACGCCGCCGGCGCCGATCCGCCGAGCCAGATGTCCAGCGAGGGCTGCGGCCTGGGCATGACAGCGGCCCCACTGACAGTGAAGTACCGGCCGGCAAAGCTCGCGGAGTCCTCGGTCAGAGCCGAGCGCAGCACCCGCAGCGACTCGTCGAACACCGCGGCTCGCTCTCCGTCGGGGACCACGAACACCTCGCGCTCGGCCGGAATCGCCGACCGCAGCCCGAACACCGGAAGGACGCGCTTCGGCGCGACGGCCGCCAGCGACGCCAATTGCTTGGCGACCAGGACGGGATGCCGCCCGGGTAGTACGGCCACCGAGGTGCCGACCTTCAGCCGGTTCGTCCTGGCCAGTGCGTACGCCATCCCGACGACCGGGTCGACCGCCGGGGAGTACACCAGCTCGGAGAACCACAGCGAGTCCACACCGTTGGCCTCCAAGTGATCCACGATGGGGGCCAGTTGGTCCGGTGCGGTGTCCGCGCCCAACCCGACGCCGAAGCGAATCTTCACCCATCGGGCAACGCCGCGATGCCGCGCTTTGTGCCCGCGAAACATAAACCGCTGAGACGTTTTCCGGCGTGGGCTAAAGGGTGATTGCAACATGTGTCGACCTGCCGGCTTGCTTCGTCCGCCCGCTCGAGTGACACGGCTGTGAGAAAAGCACAAACTTTCGTCGCCTAGCCGCGAACCCCTGCAAGGTGGATCTGTTCACGGGTTCCGGTCTGCGGTCGGACGAGCGCCGTGCCCAAGAGTTGGTGACGGCGCATGTGCAGGCGCTATCACCTACGCAAAGCACCGCTTCAGGGCTAGCGCGAGATGCCGATCGCTGTCGGTTAGTGCCATCAACGCGTCATCGTCGAACGCCGCAGCCGCACACAGGTGTCACGCGGGCGTCAGTTCGAAAAGGGGAATGACGCGGTCGGTCTTGGTCTGATATTCCGCGAGTACTGGCGCTAGCTGCGTCACCCGCGGGAAGAGCTCGTCGCGCTCCTCACGCGATACTTCGTGCGCGATCACGTCGTAGTCATCGGTGCCGACCTCGATGTGGGCACGCGGATTGGCACGCAGATTGTGTACCCACGCCGGATCCTTGTGTGCACCAAGGGAGGAACCGACGATCAACATCCGCCCGTCAACGGTCAAATACGCCAGCGGCGTCAGCCGCGGCTTGCCTGACTTGGCGCCCGTCGTGTGAAGCAGCAGAACCTCGCCGCCCGGCAGATTGCTGACGTGGCCGTCATTGGCGCGGAACTCCTCGACGATGGAGCGGTTGAAGGTGTCGAGGGCCTCGGCGTCGGAGGCGAGCTTGTCCTTGTCGATCTCTGACATGTGTGCTGTGTCTCCTTATCTGTGGGCACGTTGTCGGCCAACAGGTCGTGCAAGTCACCGGTGCGTGATGATGTCGGCGCGTGTCGATGCGATGCGGTGGCCCAGGAGTCGCTCCGCGTTCAGGTGAGCGAACTTGTCCTTGTCGTGCGCGCTGATTGGAGCGGCCTGCACGAACTGTCGAGCTCCGCCGTCACCGCCGAATCGCCCCCTTGAGTCCGCGCCGAACCGGCCCATGGATACGCCGTAGGGATCGTCGCCGCCAAACATCAGACGATCCGGCCCGAGCACGTCTTTCGCCTGGATCAGCATGCGGTGACTCAGGATGCCACCGGCGGTGACGTAGAGGTTGGCCGTGATGTAATCGAGGATTGGCCGTTCAAGGGTTTGGTTCGCGGCGCTGAGCACGTCGGCGCGATCAGCGAACGACACGAGCATCTCACCCCAGTGCCCGAGGATGAGCTGCAGTCGCGGATGACGATCAAAGGTGCCGGCGAGGATGAGCCGGAGAGTTGCAATGCCGGCCTCTGCGTGCCACCCCCAAGCACCGGAGGACAAAATCATGTTCGTCCAGTCGTCAAATCCGCTGAAGCAGGCGTCACGGACCGGCTGAGGCGGCAAGGCCGGGTGGATGTACAACGGCACTTCAAGGGACGCGGCGGCTTCGAACACAGGCCGAAATCTGTCGTCGTCGAGAAACGTCTCGCCGGTACGCGGAAACAGTAGCGCTCCGACGAAGTGCAGCTGAGTGACGCAGCGCTCCAGTTCCTCGGCCGCGGCTTGCGGGTCGGGTGTAGGCAGCGTGGCGAATGCCGCAAAACGGTCCGGTCGGCGACCGACCGCGTCGGCGAGGAAGTCATTGGCGTCGCGGGCCAACGGCAAGGCTTCTTCCGGCGGCAATGGCTGGGTGCCGGGTGAGGTAATGGACAGGACCTGCAGATCCACGCCGGCGGCATCCATCCTTGCAAGGCGTTCGGCGCCGACATCGCGTAGGCGCCGGTCAGTGTCCTTCTGGCTGCTCAAAACGGTGACGGTCTCATCTGCTCCGTACTTCAGCAGGGCGTCGCGCAGCTCGGCCGTCCAGGCATGTTCCTCAAGGCCGATCACTCGCTGCACCACCGAGGCTTGCTGCATGGCGTGTCCCTCCATTCGGGGGGTCCAGCGTTTGGTCATCGGGCCGGCCCGGGGGATGATAAAAGCGGAATCTTGTCCCGTTTCGACGATACGGGACGGTGTCCCGTTTAGCAAAACCGGTGGTGGAGGAACCGACGCGGTGAACGACCGTACGATGAGCCCAGCTCAGACGGCACGACCCAAACGGGCCGACGCTCAACGCAATGAGCAGACTCTGCTCGAGGCGGCGGCGGCGGTCTTCGTGACGTCAGGCGTGGAAGCGCCGGTGCGCGAAATCGCGGCCAAGGCCGGCGTCGGGACCGCCACGATCTACCGCCACTTCCCGACGCGAGCAGATTTGGTCATTGCCGTCTACCGTCACCAGGTCGAGGCTCTGGCCGACGCCGGTCCGGCCTTGCTGGCGAGCAGCGCGACTCCGCACGTTGCGCTAGGGCACTGGATCGATCTCTTTGTTGATTTCCTGGTCACCAAGCTCGGACTTGCCGCGGTTCTGCAGTCCGACGACCCGTGCTTCGACCCGCTGCACTCCTACTTCCTGGATCGCCTTCTGCCCGTGTGCACCCAGCTGCTCGAGGCCGCCGCCGCGTCGGGCGAGAATCGCTCCGACCTCAAGGCCCACGAGCTCCTGCGTGGCGTCGCGAGCCTCTGCACAAACTCGGGCAGTCACGGTGACGACGCACGCCGACTGGTCGACGTTCTGATCGCAGGACTACGCCGACCTCAGCGATTTTCCGGCGACGACCCGGACGGGGGACGATCCTTGAAGCCGTGATTGCCGCCGGCGGCCCGCGTCGCCGCCTTGACCCTTGATGACACCTTCACCAGCAGTGGCACCGTGGCGCCAGCTCAACTCATCGCCGACCCCGGATCGTCGCGGCCGCGACCGAGATCCTCAACACCGAAGGCGAGAACGCTCGGGGTGCGGTTATGCCCGGCTGGGAATGGTCAGCTTGCAGGCCTGCCCGATGTCCAGTGTCCGCAGGACTCGGCCCATGCCGACCCACAGCGCACAGGAGAGGGCCAGGTCGGCCAGCAGCTCGTCGGAGAAGTGTTCGGAGCAGCGGCTCCAGAAGTCCTCGTCGTCGCGCAGACCCGTGTGATCGCTCGCGAACCGGTCCGCGAACTCGGCCGCCAGCCGTTCCTGCTCGCTGTAGCCGGGCCAGGTGCGCCACTCCTTGGCGTGGTCGTACAACTCCTCGTCGACGCCGGCGGCGGGCCCGTCCTCGTCGCGGGTGTTGACGCAGACGACGCACTCGTTGCGGTGCGCGATGACGGCACGCGCCAGTTCGCGGGTGCGCAGCGGCAGCCGGTTCTTGGTGTAGACCGCGTTGCTGAAACCGCCGAGCGCAGCGCCGATGTCCGGGGACTTCACAAACCAGCCGGCCAGGTCGTCGTCAGCAAATGTTCCGATTCGGCTCATGGCGTGATGGTACGCGCGCACCGCCCGTTTCAGGAGGCAGGCGCCGGGATCTTCATGGTGGGACGGTCGTCGCTCCAGTCCCGTTGCGCGAGAACGCGGCCCGCGACTCGGTTCAGCGCAGCTTCCACCACGCGGCGATCCGGTCGTCCGTCGAATCCCGTTGAGCGGGCGAGCTTGTCGACCAGCCAGCCGACCAGCAGGGCGTGCACGTAGTCCACCTGCTGGACCCCCGCGGGTGTTAGCCACAGCTGGTCGCCGTCGGCGCGGGCGTATCCGGTGGCGATCAGCCGCGAGAAGGTGGGCTCCAAGACCTCGAACGGTATCCGTAGATAGTCGGCGATGTCGGTGAGCCGGGCCGTGCCATACATCTGCCCGTAGCGGTTGATGCGCAGGACGCCCCACAATCCGGCCACGTCGAGTCGGCAGTCGGGTCGCATGGCGATGCTGCGCAGTCGCATGCCGGGCACACCGCGCAGCATGCGTTCGACCGCGCCCTCCAGCATTTGATCCGGGGTCTCGGTGCTCGGCATGCCGAACGCGTCGCCGAGATCGATTGTGCTGTCGTGCATTTCCCGCAGCGGTACCTCCCGCAGGAACAACGCCAGGACGAACCCCACCAGCGCGACCGGAATCGCCCATCCGAACACGTGGGTGAGCGAGTCAGAGTAGGCGGCGACAATCGGGGCGGCCGCCTGGCGGGGCAACCGGTGCAACGCCTCCGGTGACGCGGCGGCCGCCGCCGGCGCGCGGCTGGCCACCATCGCCGGGCCGATCCGGCTGTGCAGAAAGTTCGTGAACAGCGAGCCGAAGATGGCGGCGCCGAACGAGCTTCCGATTGTGCGGAAGAACGTGACGCCGGAGGTCGCGACGCCGAGGTCGTCGAAGCCCACGGTGTTCTGCACGATCAGGACCAGAGTCTGCATGCACATCCCGATCCCGGCGCCGAGGATGACGAGGAACAGCGACTGAACCAACACCGATGTCGACGGGTCCATCCGCGACATCAGGAAGAAAGCCAGCGCCATGACGGCGGTGCCGGCGACGGGGAAGACTTTGTATCTGCCCGTGCGGCCGACGATGACACCACTGCCCATTGAGATTGTCAGCATCCCGATCACCATCGGCAACGTGCGCAGGCCCGACGTGGTGGCCGAGACCCCGTCGACGAACTGCATGTAGGTCGGCAGGAACGTCAGGGCGCCCAGCATCGCGAAACCGACCACGAAGGACAGCACGCAGCACACCGTGAACACCGGACTGCCGAACAGCCGGGTCGGCAGGATCGGCGCGGCGGCGCGGCTTTCCACCCAGGCGAAGAGGCACAACGCGGTCACCGAGCCGGCGAACAGGCCGACGATCGTCGGCGATCCCCACGGGTAGGTGGTCCCGCCCCAGCTGGTGGCCAGTGTCAGCCCGGCGGCACCGAGGCCGACCAACAGGATGCCGGTGTAGTCGATGACGGGTTTGGTGCGCTCCGACAGCGCCGGGATGGCGGCGGCCGCCACGAAGAACACCACGACCGAGATCGGCACGTTGATCCAGAACGCCCAACGCCAGGTGAAGTGGTCGGTGAAGTAGCCGCCGAGCAACGGGCCGATCACGGTGGTGACGCCGAATACCGCGCCCATCGCGCCCTGGTAGCGGCCGCGGTCCCGCAGCGGGATCACCTCGCCGATCAGCGCCATGGCGGTCACCATCAGCCCGCCGCCGCCGATGCCCTGCAGCGCGCGGGACGCGACGAGCATGCCCATCGAGCTCGAGAGCCCACACAGCACCGATCCGGCGACGAAGAACACCACGGCCGCCTGGAACACCCGCTTGCGGCCGAACAGGTCACCGACCTTGCCGACGAGGGCGGTGATGATCGTCGAGGCGAGCAAATAGCTGGTGACCACCCACGATTGATGGCCTGCGCCACCAAGATTGGCGACGATCGTCGGCAAAGCGGTCGCCACGATCGTCTGGTCCAGCGCGGCCATCAGCATGCCGAGCAGGATCGCCACGAAGATGAAATTGCGTCGCTGCGGGTCGACCGCGACGTCCCCGGGTCCGGTGTCCGCCGGAGCCGCCGCTGGTGTCGCCCTCGTCATGCCCGCCTTCCCACGGCTTTCGATGGTAGTGAGTGCCCGGGGTTAACCCGTGGCAACCAAACCCGCGAAAAGGCGTGCGCGGCCTGTTAGCTCGGCGGCCGCGAGACGCACTGCGCGGAGTAGAGCTCCACGCCGAGCTTGTCCATCAGCTCCAGCTGCGTCTCGAGGTAGTCGATGTGCTTTTCCTCATCAGCCACGATCTCTTCCAGCAGGGTGGCGCTGGTGGTGTCCTGCTTCTCGCGGCACATGATGATGCCGGGCTTGAGCCGGTCCATCACCTCGTATTCGATGGCCAGGTCGGCCTCGAACTGCTCGCGCAGTGTCTGGCCGATGCGCAGGGAGAAGAGGCGCTGGTAGTTGGGCAGCCCGTCGAGCAGCAGAATGCGATCGGTGATCGCCTCGGCGTGCCGCATCTCGTCGAAGGACTCCTCCCGGGTGTGCTTGGCGACCTCGGTGAAGCCCCAGTTGTCCTGCATTTTGGAGTGCAGGAAGTATTGGTTGATCGCGGTGAGCTCGCCGGTCAACTGCTCGTTGAGCAAGCGCAAAACATCCGGATCCCCTTGCATGATCACTCCCCTACGGTGGCGTCGAAACGGTGGTCATTCCAGGCCGTGGCGGGGTGCGCTGGGCTGAGCACACCATGCCGGGCCGTAGTCGCACTTTGCCATGCCGGGGTGCAATCTTCCAGCAAGGTATGGCTGTGCTCAGTGTGTGTTTCGCGCCGCTCCGGTGATCGACGTTGCTGGAGGTAAGGTTAGACTGCGCTAACGAACTTAGGTTAGACTCAACTAATATTGCTGTCGGTTCGGCATTTTCTTCGGGAATCCCGGTGACACGGGAGGCCGAGAGGGAGGACGAATTGAGCGCGCGTGGCCAGGCCGTCGAGGAAGGGAACGTCGCCCGCATGCAGGGGATGCGCTGATGTACGTATGCCTGTGTGTCGGCGTGACCAACCACACGGTGTCCGAGGTGGTCGCCCAGGGCGCCTCCACCTCCAAAGAGATTGCGGCCGCGTGCGGGGCCGGCGGCGACTGCGGGCGCTGCCGACGGACGCTGCGGGCGATCATCGCCGCGTCGGCGAACCTCGAGACCGCTCCCTCGCTTTAGGAATGCGCCCGCTCAGCGGGTCTTGTTGAAGTCCGCCAGGGCCGCGGCGTTGGCCTGTGCCCCCATCAGTTCGGCGAAGTGCGCGTTTTCCCGCGCGGTGGCCGCGGCGATTTCCGGCCGGACCGGCTCCACCATGGTGTGCTTGACCGCCATCAGGCTCGAAATCGGGCGGCTGGCAAGGATTTCCGCGTGCCGACGGGCTTCAGGGAGCAAATCGTCGGGCTCGCAGACCCGCCAGACCAGGCCCATTCGCAACGCCTCGTCGGCGTCCACCCACTCCGAGGACATCAGCAGCCAGGCGGCGTTCTGCCGGCCCACCAGCTGCGGCAGCAGGTACGACGACGCCGCCTCCGGCGCCACCCCCAGGCTGGTGAACGGGCACTTCAGCCGGGCGGTCGAGGACATGAACGCCAGATCGGCGTAGCCGAGGATGGTGGCGCCGATGCCGACCCCGACGCCGTTGACCGCGCAGATGAGCGGCTTGGGGAACGCGCTGAGGGCATCGATCAGGCCGATGAAGCCGTACTTGCCCGGGGCGAAGTCCGGATCGATGATGCGGGCCTGCATCTCGGCGAGGTCGGTGCCGGCGCTGAAGCCGCGGCCCGCGCCGGTCAGCAGCACCACGGCGACGTCGGGATCGTCGGCCGCGGCCAATAGCGCCTCCGCGGTAGCGTCGTACAGGGCCTCGTTGAACGCGTTGAGCGCCTCGGGCCGGTTCAGCGTGAGGGTGCGCACCCGCTTGTCGTCATCGATCTGCAGCGTCACGGCTGCAGCCTAACCAGGTCAGCCGTTGCCGTAGACGCGGGTGGGCACGATCAGCACAACGGCGCGCCGCTCCCGGGCCATGACGCGGTCGTAGGTGTCCCAGTCGTCGTGCGTGCCGCCCGCGGCGGTGAAGACATCGCGGAGCAAGAGCCGCAGCTGGTCGTCCGTGGTCAGCCAGGGCTGGGCGTCTTCGGGGCCGGCCAGCTCCGCGCGGCCCTCGACGGTCGCCCACTGCCAGCCCCTGCGGAAGGTGACCGCCAGCTGTGGCCGCGCCCGCAGGTTGGCCAGCTTGACCTTGCCGTAGGTGGTGAAGCCCAACACCTCCTGGCCGCCGTCGGGATGCGGCA
Source organism: Mycobacterium sp. E1747 (assembly GCF_001667775.1). Classification (GTDB taxonomy): domain Bacteria; phylum Actinomycetota; class Actinomycetes; order Mycobacteriales; family Mycobacteriaceae; genus Mycobacterium. The sequence continues at coordinate 6,196 of NZ_LZJI01000014.1, read as the reverse complement.
ACAGGCCGACGTTGACCAGTGACGCCTGCACCGTCGCGTCGGCGCGAACCGTGGAGACGACCGCCAGGCCGCTTTCCGACGCGACCAGCGCCACGGCGTCGCGCAGAGAGGTCATGTGGGTTCCCCGATGAACGGTGTCTTGAAGACGTAACGGCTGGTGGGGACGGTGTCGATGTTCTCGTTGGCGCCGAACGCCGTGGTGCTGGCGACCATTCGGCCCAAGCGGTCCTGCAGGTCCTTGTCGTCGGCGGCACCGAAGAACGCCTTGAGATCGGTGACCGCCTCAATGGGGAATAACTCCTCGACGATGCCCGCGATTCTCGGCGCGTCCGGGGTGAGGGCGCGCACCACCCAGTTCTGGGTATAGCCGAAGGTCGCCTGCGTCTCGATGGCCACCGAGGTGTGGTCGCGCTGCCACCGGTTCAGCCAGCCCGCCTGGTCGAGGCCCTCGGGCCGGCGCAGCAGCGCGATGTTGGCGAAACCCGTTGTACGCGAGCCAGACTCGTTCACCGGCGCCTTGAGTGGGACCGATTCGGTCACCAGGTAGGCGGCGAGTTGTTCGCATTCGACCGCGAGCAGGGTCAGGGCCGCCGCCATCTGCTCGCCGTAACACTGCTGGGTCCACATGCTCACCACCGCGGAGACCGGCGGGTCCAGCGTCGTGAGCGTCATCAGTGAATGACGCACCGCGTCGTCGCGCACGTTGACCGCCAGCCCGGGAAGTCCCAGCGCCAACAGGGCGTCGGCGACCGGGCCCCGCTGGCGGGCGCACCAGTTCTCGTCCGAATCGGCACGCATGAGCACGGCGACGACCTTTTCCATGTGCTGAACCTACCGCCGGCGTCGCGCTATTTGACCAGCCGCACCTGGTGCCGGTTGCCGATCAATGTGCCGATCATCCCGGCCAGCTGTCGGTAGGACTCGTCGCGGCCGCTGGACGAGCGGTACACCAAACCAATGCGCCGCCCCGGTCGGGGTGCGGCGAACTGTGCCAGGCCTAGGCGGCTTCTCGTCGCCTCGACCGGCACCGCGCTCTGCGGGATCAGCGTCACCCCCAGGCCGCCGGTCACGCATTGCACCGCCGTGGCAAGCGAAGCCGCGCGGGTGTTGGCCAGCTCCGCTCGCACGCCGGCCTTGTGGCACACCTCGAGCGCCTGGTCGCGCAGGCAGTGCCCCTCGTCCAGCAGCAGCAGCGGTAGATCGGCCAGCGCCGTCGTCGGGACCCGCCGCTTTCCGGACAGCGGGTGCCCGGGCGGCAGCGCAAGCACGAAATCCTCGTCGTAGATCGGGATTGCGGTGATGCCGTGGGCGTCGGCGGGCAGGGCGATCAGCGCCGCGTCGAGCGCGCCCTCGCGCAATACCGTCAGCAGTCGTTCGGTCTGGTCTTCCGTTACCCGCAACGTCATTTCGGGGAACCGCTCGGCGAGGCCGGCCAGCACCGTCGGTAGCACGTAGGGCGCGATCGTCGGAATCAGGCCCAACCGCATCCCGGCCCGGAGCGGATCGGATGAGCCGGCGGCCGCGGCGGTGAACGCGTCCACCGCCTCGACGACGGCCTGGGCGCGCGGCAGCAGCTCGATGCCCTCGGGCGTCAAGAGGACGCGCCGGGTGGACCGCTCGATGAGCCGGCTGCCGAGCCCGGTCTCCAGCGCCGCCAGTGCCTGCGACAACGTGGACTGACTGACGCCGAGAGATGTTGCGGCACCGCTGAATTGGCGCCGCTCGGCAATGGCGACGAACGCGCGCAGGCCAGCGATCGTCGGCTGATAAGTCTTATCGGGCATACCTATAAGTGTAGTGGGAAATATCACCTTTACTTCAGGCAGCCTGAACGGGCAACATAACGGGGAAAGCTAATCTTGAGTAAATCCAAATTAGGAGAGCCATGCCTTTGCTGACCATCGGCGACCAATTCCCTGCCTACGAGCTGACTGCGCTGATCGCGGGCGATCTGTCCAAGGTCGACGCCAAGCAGCCCGGCGACTACTTCACCACCATCACCAGCGACGACTACGAGGGCAAGTGGCGCGTTGTGTTCTTCTGGCCCAAGGACTTCACCTTCGTCTGCCCCACCGAGATTGCCGCGTTCGGCAAGCTCAACGACGAGTTCTCCGACCGCGACGCGCAGGTCCTGGGCGTCTCGATCGACAGCGAGTTCGTGCATTTCAACTGGCGTGCGCAGCACGAAGACCTGAAGAAGCTGCCGTTCCCCATGCTCTCGGACATCAAGCGCGAGCTGAGCCTGGCCACCGGCGTGCTCAACGCCGACGGTGTAGCCGACCGGGCGACCTTCCTGGTGGACCCCAACAACGAGATCCAATTCGTCTCGGTCACCGCGGGATCCGTCGGACGCAACGTGGAGGAAGTGCTGCGGGTGCTGGACGCGCTGCAGTCCGACGAGCTGTGCGCCTGCAACTGGCGCAAGGGCGACCCGACGCTCGACGCCACCGAGCTCCTCAAGGCGTCGGCTTAGTCCACGCCTGGGCGGGTACAAGGCCTGATTAGGAGGCGAGATGAGCGTAGAAAACCTCAAGGAAGCGCTGCCCGAGTACGCGAAGGATCTCAAGCTCAACCTGGGCTCGATCACTCGCACGACCGAGCTCGACCAGGAGCAGCTGTGGGGCACCCTGCTGGCTAGCGCCGCGGCGACGCGCAACACCCAGGTGATCAGCGAGATCGGCGCCGAAGCGGCCGACGTGCTGTCCGCGGAGGCGTACAACGCGGCGCTGGGCGCCGCGTCGATCATGGGCATGAACAACGTGTTCTACCGGGGCCGCGGCTTTCTCGACGGGAAGTACGACGATCTGCGTGCGGGATTGCGGATGAACATCATCGCCAATCCCGGCGTGGAGAAGGCAAACTTCGAGCTGTGGTGCTTCGCGGTGTCGTCGATCAACGGCTGCCCGGACTGCGTGGCCGCCCACGAACACACGCTGCGCGAGGCGGGTGTGAGCCGGGAGACCATCCAGGAGGCGCTGAAGGCCGCGGCCATCGTCTCCGGCGTGGCACAAGCGATCGTCGCCTCCCAGACACTGGCCACCGTCGGCTGACGCAGTGACGGCACCAGCCTGGGTAGAACACGCGATCTGGTGGCAGGTCTATCCGCTGGGGTTCGTCGGGGCCTTTCCCGCGTCGTCGGAGCCGCCGCAGCCGGGTGAACACCGGCTGCGGCGGCTCGTCGACTGGTTCGACCACGCCATCGCGCTGGGCGCCTCGGGCATTGCGCTGGGCCCCATATTCGCTTCGCGCACACACGGTTACGACACCACCGACCATTACCGCATCGATCCCCGGCTGGGTGACGACGCCGACTTCGACCACCTTGTCGTCGAAGCGCGCCGCCGCGGCCTGCGCATCCTACTCGACGGCGTGTTCAATCACGTCGGCGTCGATTTCCCCCGCTACCAGGAGGCTTCGCGCAACGACGCGGCCGCGCGCTGGTTCCGCGGGCGCCCCGGCTCGTTTCACACCTTCGAGGGTCACTCCGAGCTGATCACGCTCAATCACGACAACCCCGAGGTGATCGACTACACCGCCGACGTGATGGCGCACTGGCTGGAGCGCGGCGCCGACGGCTGGCGCCTCGACGCGGCTTACACGGTGCCGGAAGGGTTCTGGGCGGCGACACTGCCGCGCGTCCGCGAGCGCTTCCCGGACTCCTGGTTCGTCGGCGAGCTCATCCACGGCGACTACGCCGCGGTGGTGCGGGCCGCCACGTTCGACTCGGCTACCCAATACGAGCTGTGGAAGGCGATCTGGAGCAGCCTCAACGACGGCAACTTCTTCGAGCTGGACTGGGCCTTGCAGCGCCATGCCGAGTTCCTGACGAGCTTCGTCCCGCTCACCTTCATCGGCAACCACGACGTCACCAGGATCGCCAGCAGGCTGGACGACCCCCGACACGTGGCGCACGCCCTGGTGCTGCTGCTCACCGTCGGCGGCGTGCCCAGCGTCTACGCGGGCGACGAGCTGGGGTTCCGCGGCGTCAAAGAGGAGCGCTACGGCGGTGACGACGCGGTCCGCCCGGAGTTCACCTCTCCCCCATTGGAATTGGACAGGTTCGGCGCAGAGATGTGGGCGCTGCACCAGTTCCTCGTCGGGCTGCGCCGTCGTCATCCGTGGCTACACCGGGCGACGACCAGTGCACTGCGGCTGGAAAACCGGCACTACCTGTACGAAAGCCGCGACGGCGACGACGCGCTGCTGGTCGCGCTCAACATCGGCGACGAGCCGATGAGTGTGGCGCTGTCGGAGCTGGGTGCCGCCCACCGCCGGGTCATCGGCGGGTCCTCGGCGCCGCCACAGGAGGTCATCGACGCGGTGGTCGTTGAGCCGCACGGCTGGCGGATCCTAAGCCCGGCCTAGGCGCTCCAGCGTGAGCCGGTCCTGCCGGCCGTCGTAGTACTTGTCGAGCAGCGCGACGAAGTCGTCGTTGTTGTCGGTCGCGTGCATGAACAGCGTCATCGACGAACACAGCTTCAGGTCGTCGGGTGAGCCGAAGATGTCGCGGATCGACCGCCCCGCCACCTCGTTGACCAGCCGGGCGCACTCGCGCAGTCGCGGCCCGAGCAGCTCGTGCCGCAGGTAGGCGCGGGCCTCGTCGAGCGATGAGATGCCGTAGTGCACAGCCGTAGGGCTGCCGCCCAGGCCGCGCAACTGCGGGAAGACAAACCACATCCAATGGCCGCGTTTCCGCCCGGAACGCAGCTCGTCGATGACGTTGCGGTACACCGGGGCCTGCGCGTCGACGAAGCGCTGGAGGTCGAAGTGGTCGCTCTCCGGTTCCATGTGACTACGGTTGCACACTGTGGAAGTCAACCGGCGAGTGCCCAGGGTGCGCGATCTCGCGCCGCTGATCAAGTTCAAGCGACCGCAGTTCGACGCCACCAGGCGCCGCCTCGACGGCGCCTACACCATCGAGGACTTGCGGCGCATCGCCAAACGGCGTACCCCCAAGGCGGCGTTCGACTACACCGACGGCGCCGCCGAGGACGAGCTCTCCATCAGTCGGGCCCGACAAGCCTTCCGCGACATCGAGTTTCACCCGACGATCCTGCGCGACGTCACCAATGTCACGGCCGGCTGGAACGTGCTGGGTCAACCGGTCGTGCTGCCGTTCGGTATCGCGCCCACCGGATTCACCCGGCTGATGCACACCGAGGGCGAGATCGCCGGCGCGGCGGCGGCGGCCAAGGCCGGCATTCCGTTCTCGCTGTCCACGCTCGGCACCTGTTCGATCGAGGACCTGGTGACCGCTGTTCCGCAGGGCAGGAAGTGGTTTCAGCTCTACATGTGGCGGGACCGCGAACGCTCGATGGCGCTGGTGCGGCGCGCGGCCGACGCGGGTTTCGACACGCTGCTGGCCACCGTCGACGTCCCGGTGTCCGGCGCGCGGCTGCGCGACAACCGCAACGGCATGACCATCCCACCGACGTTGACGCTGCGCACCGTCCTGGATGCGGTCCCGCACCCGAAGTGGTGGTTCGACCTGCTGACCACCGAGCCGTTGGCGTTCGCGTCGCTGGACCGCTGGCCCGGCACCGTCGCCGAATACCTGAGCACCATGTTCGACCCGAGCCTCACCTTCGACGACCTGGAATGGATCAAGGCCCAGTGGCCCGGCAAGCTGGTGGTCAAGGGCATCCAGACGATCGAGGACGCCCGCGCGGTGGTCGAGCACGGCGTCGACGGCCTCGTATTGTCCAATCACGGTGGGCGGCAACTTGATCGGGCGCCGGTGCCCTTCCATCTGCTGCCGACGGTCGCGCGTGAACTCGGCAAGGACACCGAAATCCTGGTCGACACCGGCATCATGTCGGGCGCCGACATCGTCGCGGCGATCGCGCTGGGTGCGCGGTGCACGCTCGTCGGGCGGGCCTACCTGTACGGGCTGATGGCGGGCGGCGAGGCGGGCGTCACCCGCGCGATCGACATCCTGGCCGACGGGGTGATCCGGACGATGCGGCTGCTGGGCGTGACCTGCCTCGAGGAGCTGTCTCCCAGGCACGTGACCCAGCTGCGGCGTCTGGGGCCGGTTCCGCCGGTGTGAGCCTGGCCGCACAGTCGAGGGCGAACGTGCGGCCAGCCGCAAATTCGGCGGGGCGGCATCATCCATCGTCACTGTGCGGCCAGGCTCACACCGGCGGAACCGGCCCCAGACGCCGCAGCTGGGTCACGTGCCTGGGAGACAGCTCCT
>NZ_LZJI01000013.1 GCF_001667775.1 Mycobacterium sp. E1747 | reverse complement strand
GAGCACACCTTGGTGCAGATGACGACTTCGTCGCGGTCGGCGAAGTCTTTGAGGGCGCGACCGAGGATCTCCTCGCTGCTGCCCAGCGAGTATCCGTTGGCGGTGTCAAAAAAGTTGATGCCTGTCTCGACGGCGTGCTTGATGAGCGGCCTACTGGTTTCCTCGTCCAGTGACCAGACGGGATACCCGCGATTGGGCTGGCCGTATGTCATCGCGCCGATGGCGATCGGTGAGACATCCAAACCGGTAGTTCCAAGCTTTATGTAGCGCATAGGGATTCCTGTTGTTGGGGGTCGGGTGGCGGCAGGCGCGGATCAGCGCCTAGTCAGGCCAGCAAAGCCAGTTTGGGGATCACCTCGTCGCCGAGGCGGCCGACGAACCCGATCGGATCGGGATTTCCCGGCAGGGCAGCAATATTGATCAATTCAATGCCTGCCTCGGCGAAGCCCTGCATTGCATTCATAAATGCGGTGGGATCGCCGAACGGGTCGAACTGTGGACCGAGCATGAGGGTCTTGCGGATCTCGCGGGGGTCTCGTCCGATCTCCTCGCAATGCCGTTTCAGGACCTCGACTTTGTGCTTCACCTCATCGGGTGTTGCGGCGTTGCTATTCCAAACGTCGGCATATTGGGCGACCATGCGCAGCGTCTTCTTTTCGCCGTCGCCGCCGATCAGGATCGGTGGCCGCCGAATCGGCTGCGGCTGGCAGATGGTTTCGGCCAACTGGTAATGCCGGCCCGCGTAGGGGCCGTCATTGTCGCTCCACATCTGCTGGCAGATCTGCACCGTCTCTTCGAGCATTTCGAATCGTTGTCGCAGCGGCGGATAGGTGACACCTAGCGCCAGGTGCTCCCGCTCGTACCACGCCGCGCCGATGGCAAACATTGATCTACCACGGGAGAGTACGTCGAGGGTGGCGATTGTCTTGGCGAGCAGGCCGGGGTAGCGATAGGTCACCCCGGTCACCATCAAGGTCAACGTGATCGTCTCGGTCTGCCCGGCCAGGAAACCCAGCGAGGT
>NZ_LZJI01000012.1 GCF_001667775.1 Mycobacterium sp. E1747 | reverse complement strand
CCGGCGCCGCCGCGGGCTACTCCCACAAATACGGCTTCCGCTACAGCGTCCTCACCCGCCCACCATCGGCCGGATAGCGGGCGAAATGAACACAACCTTTTTCACTTATCCGCGGCGGGATTTTATTGGGCGCGGGCTACGTCCAAAACCGGCCTCGAGCACAGCGCTGTGGCTCTGGCTCGCCCGCATCGTCGGAGCGGGTGGTCGCGACGAAAGCCTTGCTCCAGCTCACGGCCAACCAGCGACCCGCGGCTCGATGGGTGTCCGACCTCGCCGCGGCGCGCCGCGGGCACGACCCGAGGCCTACGCGGACCCGATGGCCGCCCGAAGCGCCCGGGGTCGGCCGCCGGGTGACCGGCCGTCACCGATTTATCGTCATTCAATACTCGAGCCAAGCGGCCAAGGTTAAGGAGCCAATGATGTTTGATTTTGGGGCGCTTCCGCCGGAGGTTAATTCGGCGCGGATTTATGCCGGTCCGGGGTCGGGGTCGTTGATGACGGCGGCGTCGGCGTGGAATGCGATTGCCGCGGAGCTGCAGTCGGCGGCGTTGAGTTATCAGAATGTGGTGACCCAGCTTGCCAGTGAGGAGTGGGCGGGCACGGCTTCGGCGACGATGGCGGCGGCGGCCACGCCGTATGCGGAGTGGTTGGCGACCACGGCGACTCAGGCTGAGCAGGCGGCGGTGCAGGCCAGCGCGGCGGCGGCGGCCTATGAGGCGGCGTTCGCCGCGGTGGTGCCCCCGCCGGTGATCGCGGCCAACCGGGCGTTGGTGCAGCAGTTGCAGGCGACCAATGTGATTGGGCAGAACAGCGGGGCGATCGCGCAGTTGGAGGCCCAGTACGGCGAGTTTTGGGCCCAGGATGCCGGGGCGATGGCCAATTACTCGGTGCAGTCCACGGCGGCGACCAAGGGCATCACGCAGTTCCAGGCCGCGCCGAAGGTGACCAACGACGCGGGCACGGCGACGCAGTCCAGCACGGTGGCTAACGCGGCGGCCAACACCACCGCCAGCAACACGACCAACGCGCTGTCCAAGGCGGCCACCACTACGACGACCGCGGCCCCGCAGGTCACCGCGGCCGCTCAGCAGTCGACGACCAACCCGCTGCAGGAGCTGTGGTTCTTGTTGACCGGCCAGACCAGCATCCCCACCAACCTGGGCACACTCGTCAACGGGTATAGCCCGTTCGCCGGCTTGTTCTATAACACCGAGGGTCTGCCGTACTTCAGTACCGGTATGGCCAACACCTTCACCCAGATCGCCAAGTCGGTCGGGGCGATCGGTGGTGCGGCTCCGGCGGCGGCCAAGGCGTTGCCCGGTCTGGGTGGGCTGGGGGGTCTGCTCGGTGGTGGTGCCGGCGCGGTGCACCCGGCGGCGGCGATCGGCGGGGCGGCCTCCATCGGTGGCAAGTTGTCGGTGCCGGTGGCCTGGACCGGCGCCCCGGCGCTGCCCGCGATGGGCCACACCGCGGTCCCGGTCAGTTCGATCAGCGCCGCACCCGAGGCGGCCGGGGGACCGGGCAACCTGCTCGGCGGCATGCCCCTGGCCGGAGTTGGCAGCGGCACCCACGCCGGCGCCGGCCCCCGCTACGGATTCCGCCCCACCGTCATGGCCCGCCCACCCTTCGCCGGCTAGCCACCGGTTGCGGTTGGCAGCGTAGGAACACGCTTTAGCGCGCGAAAAGTGCCGCGCTAAAGCGTGTTTCGCGTTGCGCCCACCAACCGCTTCGCGGCGCAGGCATTGCCCCGTCGCACCGCGGCCCTGGCCCGGGCCACACCGCCGTGCCCTTTATCTGCGACCGGATTTTTTGTGCCACGCCCACGTTGATCCGCCCCTGGTTTCGCATGACCGCTTATCGACGGTGATCCGGCCGGAACCCCGTTCCCGCAGGTAGCTGCGTGGAGGCGAACGCGGGCATCCGCCGGCGCGTCCGTGTGCGCTACCCCGCTCGGTCCGCTGTGCGGGGGCGCCTCCCGCCCGGACCCACGCCGCAGGCGCAGCGAGAAGGTCGCGCGGCGCTCTAGCCTTCGCAAGCAAGCGCATCGCTTGAAACTGCCATCCAAAACACTCGCGAGGAAAACACATGGTTCGAGCCGGGGGGTTCGTGGGTGTTTGACTTCGGGGCGTTACCGCCGGAGATCAATTCCGGTCGGATGTATGCGGGTCCGGGTTCGGGGTCGTTGA
>NZ_LZJI01000011.1 GCF_001667775.1 Mycobacterium sp. E1747 | reverse complement strand
CGGCGCGGAGAATGTGCCGCTGGACGCCAACGCCCCGCAGGGGGCGTTCACCGCCGCCCGGGCCGCCAAGGCCGCGGGCGTGCAGATCTCGACCATCTCCTTCGGGACGCCGTACGGCACCGTCGAATACGAGGGCGCCACGATCCCGGTTCCCGTCGACGACCAGACGCTGCAGAAGATCTGCGAGATCACCGACGGCCAGGCGTTCCACGCCGACAGCCTGGAATCGCTGAAGAACGTCTACTCGACCCTGCAGCGCCAGATCGGCTACGAGACCGTCAAGGGCGACGCCAGCCTGGCCTGGATGCTGCTGGGCGCGGTCGCGTTGGCCGGTGCGATCCTGGCCGGGCTGTTCCTGAATCGCCGGCTGCCCTCCTGAGCGATCAGACCGGCAGCCGCCGGTTGATCAGCAGCGCCAGCGCCGTCGCGATCAAGGCGGTGATCACGCCCAGGCGCAGCCACCCGGCGCTGCCCGGCCCCGGCACGGTCCGATAACCGATGTCCTTCTCGATGGCGTTGTAGCTCTTGTTGAGCTCGGCGATGTTGCTGGCGGTGTAGGACTGCCCGCCGGACAGCTTGGCGATGGTCTTCATGTGGTCCGTCGAGACCGGGACGGCGACGCGCTGCCCGTCCATCTCGATCTCGCCGGTCTTGGTGCCGAACGAGATCGTCGAAATGGGCACGCCCTCGTCGCGGGCCAGCCGCGCCGCCGTGTACGCCCCGTCGTGCGGGTCGCTGGGATTGGACGGCTTGTTCTCCCCGCCGTCGGATTCCAGCACGATGCGCGCCGGCGGCGGGCCGTCGCCGCCCCCCATCACCGAACCCACCGTCGCGATCGCCTGCAGCGCGG
>NZ_LZJI01000010.1 GCF_001667775.1 Mycobacterium sp. E1747 | reverse complement strand
GTGTAGCCCTCCAGGAACGGGTCCTCGGCCTTGCCGACCTGTTCCATTTGAAAGAAGTGGTCGGCCAGGGTGAACATGGCCGCGCCGGCCTGTTCGGAAGCTTTGGCAGCAGCCGCCAGCGTGGGGGCCAGCTTCTCAGGTGCACCTGGTAGAAAGTCGATGAAGTGTACTCCCAGTTCCATGATCCGTATTCCTCTCTGTTGCAGCGTTTTTCTTGCTTGCACGGCGATCGGCGCCGTGGATGTCGTTGAGGCGCTTATCGCCCTCAACGGCGCTCTCGGCGCTGTCCTGGGCGGCCGCTGCAAGCTGCGCTCGCAGGCGGCCAACACTTTTCCGGGGGGCTCCGTAAGACCATCCTGGGCGGCGCGGCGCTGGATGAACGACATCGCCGGCCGGATACGCACTCGAGGTGCCGGCCCCGATCAGTATCCGGGCCGCGACCAGGACGCCCAGGCTCGAGCCGAAAGCTCCGGCCGAACCACCCACAACCACTGCCAGCAGCCCCGCCAGAAACACCGCGCGCCCCTAAGACTTCCGATAATTTGCCCGCCGTCGGTTACGCGATCGCCGTCGCGACATACAGCGCCGACACCAGCACCGCGCTGCGACCCACCGACACTCTCATCGCGCCCGCAATCGGCACCATCGCCGTGGCAATCAGCGAGCTGTTGATCGGATTCAACGTCGCACTCAGCAACAGCGGCGTGCAAAACCGCCACCCAAACCCCGCCGCAGACGATTCAATGCACGCCGGTGATTCGCTGCGCCCCATCACAGCTCGGTACCCAACACTTCGATGACGGGCACCGCGCGCGACAACGCCCGTAACTTCGTCACATCCAAGTGCTCCGCAAGGGCTTTGGAGATTAGTGCGGTACGTGTAGCGCGGTCATAGCGCAACAAACCCAAACCAGACGAAGTCAGCGACATGACCGGCTCTCCGCCAGCGAGCGCATCAGGCTGGCCGTGCACCAGTTTCCGCGTCTCCAGCGATCTCAGCGTGACGCCGATCGGGGCGGTGTAGATCTGCTCAGCTTGTTCCAGGGCTGCGGCTGTGGACGGGCCGCCCCTGTCCAACCGCGCGAGCACAGTGCGCTCTGGCCACGTCAGTCCGTGGGGGCTACGCAGCTGCCGGAGGCGACGCACGATCAGCCCCGCTGCGCGATAGAGCGTCGCGCCGATGTCGTCGACGTCAACTTCATCAGCCATGTTGAACAACCGTAGGGTCGTTAAGTTAGGTTGTCAACGCAGATTGATGATATGCCGGTGGTTACCTCGACGTGACGTCGAGCGGTAATAGGACGGGTCCGATCCCAGGGAGCCGCCGTGGCGATGCGAGGCGCAATCAGCACTGACAGGTCACGGCGACGCCAGGACGCCACGAGCCATCGCGACACCTGACCGCTCTAGGGATCCCGCCGCCACTCGGGCCCGGCCATGCCGCCCGTCGCTGGTGGAGGCGAATAAGCAGACGGCTATTAGAGTTCTGTGCCCAGACGTTCGATGAGGGGTGCAGCGCGCGCGAGCAGCCGTAGCTCCGCAGGGCTGAACTTCTCAGCAAGGACTTTCGAGAACTGACGAGCTCGCGCGTCGCGATAATGGTGCAATACCGCCCGGCCCGACTTCGTCAACGACATCACCACCTGCCTGCCGTCGTGAGGGTCTGGGCGACGCTGTACTAATCCGCGCTTTTCGAGCGCTCCTAAAGTGACCGACATCGCTTGCGGGGTGATCTGCTCAGCACGGGCCAAATTCGCCGCAGACGACGGGCCACCTCGATCGAGTCGCGCCAACGCGGTACGCTGCGGCAAAGTCAACTCCTCAGGCGCCTGCAGCTGCTTGAGCCGTCGAACAATCAACGCTACCCCGCGATACAACGCGCCAGCCAACTGATCAACGTCGAGCTCTTCGGTCGCGCGCGGCATGATGAAGATGATAAGTCACGTTTGACAACCCGGACGTATAAACATACGGCGACATTCGCTACTGGCGAGAGCCTGGCCCGTTATCGAAAATCTCCGCGGTCAGCGGCTTGGACCGGCCATCGCATTACCGCTGTTGTGGGTCATCCTGCTGGGCTGAACGGCGTGCCCGTCCAAAGAATGCCGCCGAAGGCGTCGCGGCGAAAACGTCAGCACATAAAAGAATGTTGGTATGCGGGGGCGGCAACCGTGGCCCGTAACGGGATCCCCTACGAGTCGGGCGGCCGACATCTTGCCTCATCGCTTCGGCCCGGGCGAATGACTCATCTGGTCCTTGGGGTTGGCCGCCGACAATGACGGCCGCATCATCGATGCCCGTGTCGTGCACCGCGAATCTCGATACGCTCACTATGCGAACCTCGCCTGACGGATGTCAGCCGCAGTGCGCTTTACCGTTGGGTCAACAATCGCGACGAGCTCTTCGACCTCATCAGCGATGTCCTCATCGATCGGATACCGCGGCCCCAGCGAAGGCTCGGTTTACCTTGGCGCCCCTGGCTGATAAGGGTGGCGTGGGATAGGGCGCTGCCGGCCACGCTGGCCCCGTGGTTAGCCACTGGTTCCATCAGACGGCAACTAAACAATTTGGGTTGACAAGTCTAGGTTGTCAACCTAATTTGGCTATATGGATGAGCGTCTCGACGTGGACGAACTGGGTGCGGTCTTATTTCGCGGGATCGCTCAAATCTCGCGACGGACTAGGCAGCCGCAGGCGCCCGGTGAGTTGACGCTGCCTGAACGGGCGGCACTGGCGAGGCTGGATCGCGGCGGTCCTGGTTCGGCGGCCGAGTTGGCGCGGGTCGAACAGATCAGCCCGCAGGCCATGGGGGTTACGCTGGCCGGCCTGGAGTCGCGCGGTCTGGTGCAGCGGCAATCCGATCCGGGTGACGGTCGGCGGGTGATCATGTCGCTGACCGCATCGGGTGTCGACATGGTGCGCCACAGACGCGATACGCGAACTCGTCAGTTCGCAAAGGTCCTCGCCGAGGAGTTCACCGCCGAAGAGCTGCGGGCCCTTGCCCAAGCGGCGCCGTTACTCGAACGCTTCGGTGACCGCATCTGATGGCCGATGCCGACACGAGTCCCGGTCGATTCGGGTGGCGTTTTTGCGCGCCGCTGTTTGTGTGCGCAGCGCTGAATCCTATTAACAGCTCGGTAATCGCGACTGCGATCGTCCCGATCGCTGCCGCGGTGGGCTGCTCGGCGGGTCAAGCCTCAGTGTTGATTTCGGTGCTGTACGTGGCGACAGCGATTGGTCAGCCGACCGCGGGCGCGCTGGCCGAGGAGTTCGGGCCGCGCCGGGTACTCGTGATTGGCGTTGTCGCGCTGCTGGTTGGTGGGCTGGTGGGCGGTCTGGGCGCCAGCCTGCCCGCGCTGGTGGTCGGCCGGGTGCTGATCGGTGTCGGGACCTCGTGCGCTTATCCCTCGGCGATGCTTCTCGTCCGCCGACGCGCAGCGCAGGCCCGTTTGGATGGGCCACCGGGGCCCGTCCTGGGAGGCTTAGTAATTGCCGGGTCGGTGACCGCGGCTGCGGGGCTTCCGATCGGCGGCGTGCTGGTCGACGCGTTAGGGTGGCGGGCCACCTTCTTGATCAATCTCCCCGTGGGCGTCGTGGCCCTGGCGATGGCGCTGGCGTGGCTTCCCGCGGACCCGAATAGCTCAGGGCGCAAATGGTTTCGACGGACAATTGCCGACCTCGACCCAGTCGGGATCGCCGGCTTCGGCGGCGCGCTGGGAGCGCTTCTGGTCTTCTTAGTCTCGCTACCGCATCCTCGCTGGGCCGCGTTGGCTGTGTCCCTAGTGATCGGCGCCGCCTTGGTGTGGTGGGAGCTGCGGGTCAGTACCCCGTTCATCGACCTCCGTATGCTGGCCACCCGCACCGGATTGGCCCGCACCTACCTCCGTTTTGCGATCACAACGATGTGCATCTACGCCGTGTTCTACGGGGTGACTCAATGGCTGGAGGCCGGCCGCGGTTTTTCTGCCAGCACCTCGGGTTTGCTGCTGTTGCCGATGACCGGCCTGGCCGCGGTCGTTGCGCAGCCGGTCGCGGCTCGCAACCTGATCCGTGCCCCGCTGATCGTCGTCGGCGTCTGTTGTTTGGCTGGATCGATCGGGGTGTTGTTGTTGGACACCGCCACTAGGACCTCGTGGATCGTGTTGATCACCCTGGTTTTTGGGGTCGCCATGGGCGCGATGGCGAGTGCGAACCAAACCGCCCTGTACACGCAGGTAAGCGACGATCAAATCGCGACGGCGTCGGGCCTGTTGCGATCGTGCGGTTACGTCGGCTCGATCGCATCTGCAGCACTCATCTCGGTGGCGTTCCACGCCGGCGTCGACGACCCGGGTCTCCATGTGATTGCCTGGGTCCTCGTCGGTGCCAGCATGCTCGGTCTGATCGTCTTGGCTACCGACCCCATGATCACCGGACTTCGCCTCCGACACATGTCCCGGTCGGCTAGGCAGGTGCGAACACGCTTGGCGCCTAAGCAAACTACCGGCGAGGTGGGTGAGCGATGACCTCTGTAGATCCTAGTCCCGCAGGCACCGCCGACTGCGCGGTAACGGCGGGGCGACTCGAGGGTGAGGTGGTCGCGCTGATGCCCGCCTTGCATTCACACGCCATGCGGTTGACACGCAACCCTGCCGACGCCGATGACCTGTTGCAAGACACGATGCTCAAGGCACTCAACAGCCTGCACACGTTTCGGCAGGGAACGAACATCCGGGCCTGGTTGTACCGGATCCAGACCAACAGCTACATCTCCAGCTACCGACGCCGGCAGCGTAAGCCCGCGGTGCCACTCACCGAAGAGATGCTGATCAGTCGCCAAAGCGTCGATGCGCGGCCATGGCCAAACCACGTGCGGGCAGCCGAGGACGAGGCCCTCGACGCGATGCCCGATGCCGATCTCGCATGCGCGATGCGGGCGCTGCCGCAGACGTTCCGCACCGTTGTCTACTACGCCGACGTGGAAGGCCTGCCCGTAAAGCAAATCGCCGCGTTGACGAAAAGCCCGGCGGGAACGGTGATGTCACGACTGCATCGCGGGCGGCGCCGCTTGCGGGCGCTTCTGCCGCAGGGCCTGGCGAGCTGAAACGCACGTCGATTCGTTTTCCGCGGCAACCGACAACCTCTTAAGAAAGGACAACGATTTCATGGAACTGGGCGTACATTTCATCGACTTCCTCCCGGGCGCTCCCGAGAGGCTTGGGCCCACGATGGCAGGATCGGCTAAATTAGCCGAGCAAGCCGGCGCCACGATGTTCAC
>NZ_LZJI01000009.1 GCF_001667775.1 Mycobacterium sp. E1747 | reverse complement strand
GGCGGTGACCGCACGCGGGTAGGCGTTGCGCAGCTGCGGCGTGCCCGCCTCCAGGAGGTCGACGGCCTGCCGGACACCCTCGAGCAGGTCCAGCGGCTCGAATCCGGTGACCACGATCGGAACGTGGAATTCGTCGACCAGCGGCCCGTATTCGCCGGTGCCCATCACCGTGCAGACGTGTCCGGCGGCCAGGAACGCCTCGACCCGGTTGGTCGGCGAGCTCAGGATCGCCGTCATGGCCGGGGGCACCAGCACGTGCGAGACGAGCATGGAGAAGTTGGTGAGCCCGAGCCGCTGCGCATGCACGACGGCCATCGCGTTGGCGGGCGCGGTGGTCTCGAAGCCGACCCCGAAGAACACCACCTGCTTGTCGGGGTTGTCGGCGGCCACTCGGGTGGCGTCCAACGGCGAATAGACGATCCGGACGTCACCGCCGGAGGCGCGCACCCCGAACAGATCCTGACTGCTACCCGGCACCCGCAACATGTCACCGAAGGAGCAGAAGATCACGTCGTCGCGCGCCGCGATCTCCAGGGCGCGGTCGATCATCTCCAGCGGTGTCACACAGACCGGGCACCCCGGGCCGTGGATGAATTCCACCGCGCCGTCCAGCAGCTGGTCGATGCCATTGCGGATGATCGAATGTGTCTGTCCACCACAGACTTCCATGATGGTCCAGGTTTTGCTGACGCGTTTCTTGATGTGGTCGACCAAAGCGTGTGCGGCTACCGGGTCGCGGAACTCGTCCAGGTATTTCATGCCGGTTCCCTCCTGCCCTGACCCTCGTCGCCGGCCAGTTCGTCATCGAGCACCCCGAGGTCGTCGAACATCCGCAGGGTCTCCTGCGCCGACGCCTCGTCCAGCCGGGTGATCGCGAAACCGGCGTGCACGATGGTGTATTCGCCGATCTGCATGTCCGGTAGGTAAGCCAGGCACACGGTCTTGGTGGTGCCGCCGAAGTCGACGGTGCACATCCGCGTCCCCGCCTCATCCCAGGTGTCGACCACCTTGCCGGGAATTCCGAGACACATGTGTTATGCCCCCCTTTCGTGCCGGCGTGCCGCGATCACGGCCTGGCCCAGCGCCAGGCCGCCGTCGTTGCACGGCAATACTGCGTGGGTGAGCACCTCGAAACCGTTGCCCACCAATTCTTTACGGAGCCCATCGCGCAGCAGTCGGTTGACGAAGACGCCGCCGGTCAACCCGATGGTGCCGACGCCCGCCGCGACTTCGTACACCGCCTGCGCCGTGGCCCTGACGACGGCGGCGTGAAAGCCCGCGGCGAGATCGGCCGTCGGCGTGCCGGCCCGCAGACCCCGCACCACCTCGGTGATCAACGGCGTCGGGTCCAGGACGCCCGCGGTGACGTCGAAGTCCATCGGCGCCGGGTCGCCGCGGCGGGCCAGGTGCTCGAGTTCGACGGCGGCCTGACCTTCGTAGGTGACTTCTTGGCAGACGCCGAGCAGGCTGGCGATCGCGTCGAACAAGCGACCCATGCTGGTGGTCTCGACGCAGCCGATGCCGCGCGGAATCTGTTGTTCCAGAACGCGTCTCGCCTGGGCGTCGAGACTCTGCACCGCGGGCAGGTCCGGCGCCCAGTCGATCCCGGCGCGGTGCAGCAGGTCCAGGACGATCCGGCCGGGGTGGCGCACCGCGCCGTCGCCGCCGGGCAGGGCGAACGCCTTGAGGTGCCCCGCCCGGGTGAAGGCGGCCGGGTCGGTGAGCATCAGGAGTTCGCCGCCCCAGATGGTGCCGTCGGTGCCGTAGCCGGTGCCGTCGAAGGCGACCGCCAGCATCGGCTCGTCGAGCCGGCCGTGCTCGGTCATCAGTGATACCGCGTGGGCGTGGTGGTGTTGCACCTGCTGCACCGGCAGGTCCCGTCGCTTGGCCCAGCCGGTCGTGGCGTAGGCCGGATGCAGATCGCAGGCGATCAGCCGCGGTCGGCAATCGGTCATGACGGCCAGGTGTCGTTCGGCCGATTCGAAGCAACCCTGGGTGCGCGGGTCGGCCATGTCACCCAGATGCGACGACATGTGCGCGTGCCCGTCGGAAGACAGCAGGCAGAACGTGGTCTTGAGATCCCCACCGGTCGCCAGGATCACCCCGGCGCCGGCGGCCGGCGTCGACACCGGAAGCGGGGCGTAGCCGCGGGAGCGCCGGACCGGCACCACGGCGCCCTCGGCGTCCAAGGCGAGCACCGAGTCCTCGCACGGCACGTGGATGGGCCGGTCGTGGGTGAGCACCGCGTCCGCCAACCCGTCGATCCAGCTCAGGTCGGAATCCCGGAACACGATCGGGGAGCCACCGCTGTTGGCCGAGGTCATCACCAGCGGCACCGGCCCCAACCGGTCGAACAGCAGGTGGTGCACCGGGGAATAGGCCAGCATGAGGCCGATTTCGGACAGGCCGGGCGCCACGCCGGGCAGCGCCGCGTCCGCACGGGCGGGCAGCAACACGATCGGAGCCGCCGGTGATTGCAGCAGTTGCGCCCCGGCGCCGTCGACGTGGCAGAGTCGTTGTGCCGCGGCGAGATCGGCGACCATCACGGCGAAAGGCTTGGCGGGCCTGCCCTTTCGGCGCCGCAGGTCGGCGACCGTCGCGGCGTTGTCGGCGAGGCAGGCGAGATGGAAGCCGCCGATGCCCTTGATCGCGACCACCAGTCCGTCCTGCAGCGCTTGTGCTGCGGCCCCCAGCGGGTCGTTGGCATCGCGCGGGCCGCGCCAGGACAGTGTCGGTCCGCAGTCGGCGCACGCAATGGTCTGGGCGTGGAAGCGGCGGTCGGTGGGGTCGTGGTACTCGGCTGTGCACGCCGCGCACATGCCGAACTGCGCCATGGTGGTCGACGGCCGGTCATAGGGCAGGTCGGTGATCACCGTGTAGCGCGGGCCGCAGTTGGTGCACGTGATGAACGGGTGCCCGTGGCGGCGGTCGCCGGGGTCGCGCATCTCGCGCAGGCAGTCGGCACAGGTCGCGATGTCCGGCGGCACCAGCGTGCGGCGGCTGTCGTCTGTTCGACTGGCGACGATCCGGAATCCGGATTCGCCGTTCGGCCGCAGCTGGCGGGCTTCGATCGAGTCGATGCGGGCCATCGGCGGATGGTCAGCGCTGAGCGCCGATACCGCGGCCTGGACGGCTTCGGGTGCACCTTCGAACTCGCAGTGCACCGCACCGGAGTCGTTGTAGACGCAGCCGGATAGGCCGTGACGTGCGGCGATGCGCGCAACAGCGGGGCGAAATCCAACGCCCTGGACGACGCCCTCGATGTCGAGCCGCAACCGAACGCTGGTCACCGCACCACCCGACTGCCCATCCACGAACCTCCTGAGCAGCAATGGACGCCCGTGCCCAGTGGGCTGGCGGCACGGGCGGTCACGCTCAGGTTAAACCCGTCCCGATATGTCGACAATCACAATTTCGCACACAAAGTCTGCGTTTTTTTGCACTTAGTTTTCGCGACACCGTTGATCCGCGCGAGGCAGCATGGTGTAGTGCACGAGTTGTCGCTGTGCCATGCCATCGCCGGCGTGGTGAAGCCCCATGCGGCGGGGCGCCATGTCGACGTCGTCCGAGTGCAGATCGGCGCGCTGCGCCAGGTGGTACCCGACTCGCTGGAGTTCTGCTGGTCCCTGGTTTGCCAGCATCTGGACGAGAACATGGTCGACACCGCGCTGGAACTCGAACTCGTGCCCGCCGAGGTGTGCTGCCGCGCCTGCGGGCAGCGGTCGGAGATCGTGTCCCGGTGGTCGGTGTGCTGCCCGGAGTGCGCGAGCGGCGACGTTGAGGTATTGCGCGGCAACGAGTTTCTGGTCACATCGGTCGATGTGTCCGATGGCGTTCCCGAGCCACGAAAGGTCGAGTAAATGGGACGATTTCACCGCCACGATGACGGCACGGTGCACAGCCACGACCACGACCACGACCACGACCACGACCAGCATGGCGACCACAGCGGCTATGCCACCGGTTCACAGCGGATCGACGCGCTCGAGTCGATCTTCGCCGAGAACGACTCCCGCGCCGACATCAACCGGCGTGCATTCGATCGTCATGGTGTGCGCGCCCTCAACTTGATGAGCTCGCCGGGATCAGGCAAGACCACCATCCTGGCGGCGACGCTGGACGCGCTGGCCGGCGAACTAGCCATTGGCGTGGTCGAGGGCGACATCGCCACCGACCTCGACGCCGCCAAACTCGCCGGGCGCGGCGCCCAGGTGTCACTGCTGAACACCAGCAACGGGTTTGGCGGCGAGTGCCACTTGGACGCCCCAATGGTCAACCGGGCGCTGCAGGGACTCGACCTGCCCGGCCTGGACCTCGTCATCATCGAGAACGTAGGCAATCTGGTCTGCCCGGCCGAATTCGACGTCGGCGAGCACGCCAAGGCGATGGTCTACTCGGTCACCGAGGGGGAAGACAAGCCACTGAAATACCCGGTGATGTTTCGCTCGGTCGACATCGTGCTGCTCAACAAGATCGACCTCGTACCGCATCTGGACACCGACATCGACACCTACATCGACCATGTCCGACAGGTCAATTCGACGGCCACGATTCTGCCGGTTAGCGCGCGCACCGGTGAAGGCATGTCGCAATGGTTTGACTGGCTGCGCCAGTTCTCCATGCCCGGCGATGCCGCCACACCCATTGCGGAAGGCCACGCGGCGGCGAATCCGTAGGGTGCACGACCGACCGCTTCCGCTACCACACGCCGGGGTAGCGCGTGGAATACATGGAAAGCCAGCGCCTTTCCGTCTTCATCACCCGGCGATGCTCGAGCGCAAGCCAGACCAAACCGGCAACGATCGCCGGCAGACCGATGACGACCAGCGTCAGCGTCCAGTCCTGTTGCCGGTACGCCGCCGCGGCCACACCACCAACCAGTGCGGCCACGCCCAGCACAATCGCCATCAGTCCGGGCCAGCACAGTCGGTCGATGAAGAATTCGCCGGCATGCGGATACGTCGTGCGGAAATGATCGGTCGGATCTTCTGTGTCGCCCACGGCTCCTCCTCGCTAGAGCTGAGACGAAGCTAGTTGCGACTACTCGATCGTTCGTCCCCCTTAGGGGTGGTCCACGGTGTGATTCGAACGTTTGGCTTCATCCGCCGCCGCCGCGACTAAGTCATCCCCAGTCTCACCGAAATCGGTTGACGGGACGAACCTCCGGTCAGCCCGGATAGCGGGAGTAGCAGGCGTCCATGTTGCCGGTCACGCCGCCGCGGAACGCCGCTATCCGGGTGAAACCGGCGGGCACGCTGGTGCCGTCGGCGTCGCTGGCGACGAGGTGGTTGGTGAGCAACCCGGCCACCGCCTCGTCGAGATCACCGGCCGTCAGCAGCAGCTGCTTCTGTGACGACAGCTCGATGGGTTCGGCCATCTTGCGGTGCACCACGCCCGTCAGGCAGGCCGTGCGCAGCGCGGTCCACGGGCTCTGCATGGCCAGCCCGCGTTCGTGTTGCACGGCGAGCGCGTACCGCGACATCACGACCGACAGGGCGGTGTCGTCGCCCTGCGGCAGGGTTTGTTCGTTCTCGTCGGCGACCTTGCCCATCGCCGCGAGCTTGGGCAGGTCGATCACGATCGTGTTGGTGGATGGGCAGTAGGACGCCGGCGGACTTGGCTTGGCGTCGGGGCAATTGGCCGGCTGATAGGACAACGCCGGCGGACTCTTCGGGCTGAAGATCTTGCCCAGGAGCTCCATCAACGTCGACAGGGTGTCCTGGTCGATCGGGACCTCACCGGTCTCGGGGTTTCCGGTGCTGCTGTCGACGCGCAGGGCGTTGGGCAGATCCCCGCGGCGCTGCTCGATCTCCTTCTTGTCGATCCCCGCGCAGGCCGAGGCCCCGTCGATGAAACCCATTTGGAAGGCGCTGATCCGGTCCAGGGCGGACCCGTGTTCGTCGTCGTTCTCGCTCTCGCTGTCGATCACGGGGTCGCGGGTGGTGATGATCCCGGCCAGCACATGGTCGAGCCCGTCGGCGGTGCTGAGCGTGAACCGCGGCGACTTGCCGTCGGCGACCCAGAACAGGTAGACGCCCGCGAAGCAGTCGGCCTGCTGCTCGTGCACGATCGTGGGGTCGCGTCTGGTCACCAGGTGCGCCATGTTCTGCAGGGCGTGGCCGAATTCGTGGGCCAGCACGCCGTTGACCGACATGTCGCCGAAGTACCGTTGCGCGACCGGCATGAACACCCCGCGGTCCCAGGCGATCAGGTTGCAGCGCGACGTGTAGAAGGCGTTGACGAGCTTGTAGGTGTCGTTGTGGCAAACGATGGGGCTGGATGGATCCTTGGAGTTGTACGACACCATCTTGCCGACCGGGACGAAGCTTCCTTTCAGGGATTGCCCGTACACCGACTTCCAGTAGTCCTCGATGTCGTTGACCGACAGCAACGACAGCTTGTCGATTGCGCCGTCGTCGGTGTTGACCACCGTGCCGGTCGCGGCGGGTGCGTTCGAGCGAATGCCGCTGGGGCCGTTGGTGGCGGGCAAGCCGCCCACCCGGAAGGGGTCATTGAGCATGGACAGGGCCCGGCCGTCAACGAAGGATGCGCACCCGGCCACCACGATTGCCGCAGCCGTGCAGCTCAATGCCGCCCTCAGCAAGGCGGCCGCCCTGCGCGGGCGGCCACCGGCCTGCTGACGTCGATTGCGCGCACGGCTCTTCATACCAACCTCATCCCGACCGGCCAGACCAAAGCGTCTCATTCTAGAGCGGCCGGCTAACCATGACAGCCCGAATGAAAACACGGAGGAACGCCCGCATGGGTGCGCGGTTACGCGCGGCTTGGGCGGTTGCGAACGAGAGACGCCGGACGGGAAGTCCTACGGCGATAGCGAACTCCGCGATGCCGTGTAGGGCGCGCTATCCGCTAGGGCCGCGGCGCCGTCGGTGCCGGGGTCTGCTGAGGGCCACCCGGGCCACCCGGGCCGCCCGGGCTCATCATCCCGCCGGGGCCCATCATGCCGCCGGGGCCCATCATGCCCGGCCCCATCATGCCGCCGGGCTGCATCATCGGGCAGGTGCCGGCACGCCCGCCGCCATAACCGTGGCGCCAGCCGTAGTGGTCACCGGAGGACCAGCCCAAGAACAGCCCCGTGAAGAAGATGACCGCGACGACGAACACGACACCGGCGACGATGATCACCCATGCGGCGACGTGACCCAGCCGACTGCGCGCGTACGGCCCGTCCCCGTGGTGGTGGCCGGTCACGGGTCCGGCGCTGGATTCAGGAGTTTCCGTCATGCCCCGAACCATGTCACACATATACCCGCCGGGGGTAGGGACCATTGGCCCTAGAAACGGGTTTCCTGGGTCTGGTCAGCTTGCATTGTTGCGTGAAACGTGTCCCGAAGGAAACGTGGCGATGGCGGGATTGACAAGGCGCGCGGCGCTCGCCGCGTTCGGCGCGCT
Organism: Mycobacterium sp. E1747; assembly: GCF_001667775.1. Taxonomy (GTDB): domain Bacteria; phylum Actinomycetota; class Actinomycetes; order Mycobacteriales; family Mycobacteriaceae; genus Mycobacterium. The sequence goes on along the minus strand of NZ_LZJI01000009.1, from coordinate 612 downwards.
GGGTGCGGGCGGCGTCCTGGGTCTGCGATACGCCTGTCGCGGCGGCCTGCCCGCGACGGCAATCCGCCTCACCGACTGCGGCGGCTTCATGGGGGCCGGTCACATGGACATGAGCCGCTACATGGACATGTTCATGCGGCACAGCGAAATCAACCGGGTGGTCGAGGACATTCCCGGGGGCGTGCGCACCACCACCGAATCGACGTCCCCGGATCTGACAGCCCAACTCCAAGCGCACGTCTCGAGCATGTACGCCCACTTGGATCAGGGAAGCGAAGTCAGCTGCATGAGCCAAACCCTGCCGACGCTTTTCCGTCGTGCCGGCGGTTACCGGCGCCGGCTGACGTTCACCCCCAACGGCGTGATCGCCGAAGAGACCACCGACGACCCTGCCCTCGCCGACGTCATCCGGGCGCACGCGCGCGAGGTCACCGGATTCGTGGACCAGGGCATGCCGGCCATGATGCAGCAGATGATGGGTCGGGGCGGGATGGGCTGCGGACGAATGATGAACCCGCGCACGCCTTAGAACGGCGGAGGTTCGTCGTCGGGGGGTGCGGGGCCGGGCGGCGCCGGTTGGGCGGCCAGGCGGGCTTGGCGGTTGCGGTGGCG
>NZ_LZJI01000008.1 GCF_001667775.1 Mycobacterium sp. E1747 | reverse complement strand
CGGTCGGCCGGTTGGGGTCGGCGACCCCGGCCCGGCTGCGACGCACCGCGTCGGACACCGCGGTCACCGCACGCTTCTGGCCGATGACGCGCTTGCCCAGCTCGTCCTCCATGCGCAGCAGCTTGGCGGTCTCGCCCTCGAGCATCCGCCCGGCGGGGATGCCGGTCCACGCCGACACCACCTCGGCGATGTCGTCGGGTCCGACCTCCTCCTTGAGCATCACGTTCTCCCGCGCCTCGGCCTGGGGCAGCGCCGCGTCGAGCTTCTTCTCGACCTCGGGGATGCGCCCATACCGCAGCTCGGCGGCCTTGGCCAGGTCGCCGTCGCGCTCGGCGCGCTCAGACTCCCCGCGCAGCGCCTCCAGTTGCTCCTTGAGCTCGCGGACGACGTCGATCGCGTTCTTCTCGTTCTGCCAGCGGGTGGTCAGCTCGGCCAACTTCTCCTTCTGGTCGGCCAGCTCGGAGCGCAGCTTCTCCAGCCGCTCCTTGGACGCTTCGTCCTCCTCCTTGGCCAGCGCCATCTCCTCGATCTCCAGCCGGCGCACGAGGCGCTCGACCTCATCGATCTCGACGGGTCGGGAGTCGATCTCCATCTTCAGCCGGCTGGCCGCCTCGTCGACCAGGTCGATCGCCTTGTCCGGCAGGAAGCGGGCGGTGATGTAGCGGTCGCTCAAAGTCGCCGCGGCCACCAGGGCGGAGTCGGTGATGCGCACACCGTGGTGCACCTCGTAGCGGTCCTTGAGGCCGCGCAGGATGCCGACGGTGTCCTCGACTGATGGCTCGCCGACCAGCACCTGCTGGAACCGGCGCTCCAGCGCGGCGTCCTTCTCGATGTACTTGCGGTACTCGTCGAGCGTGGTGGCGCCGACCAGGCGCAGCTCGCCGCGGGCCAGCATCGGCTTGATCATGTTGCCGGCGTCCATCGCGCCCTCGCCGGTCGCGCCGGCGCCGACGATGGTGTGCAGCTCGTCGATGAACGTGATGATCTGGCCTGCGGAGTTCTTGATGTCGTCGAGGACGGCCTTGAGCCGCTCCTCGAACTCGCCGCGGTACTTGGCGCCGGCCACCATCGAGCCCAGGTCCAGGCTGATGACGGTCTTGTCGCGCAGGCTCTCCGGCACGTCGCCGGCCACGATGCGCTGGGCCAGGCCCTCCACGATCGCGGTCTTACCGACGCCGGGCTCACCGATCAGCACCGGGTTGTTCTTGGTGCGCCGCGACAGCACCTGCACAACGCGGCGGATCTCGTTGTCCCGCCCGATGACCGGGTCCAGCTTGCCCTCGCGGGCCCGGGCGGTCAGGTCGGTCGAGTACTTCTCCAGCGCTTGGTAAGTGGCCTCCGGCTCGGGGCTGGTGACCCGGGCGCTGCCGCGGACCTTGACGAAGCCGTCACGCAGCGCCTGAGGCGACGCGCCATGGCCGGTCAGCAGCTTGGCCACGTCGGAGTCGCCGGTGGCCAGGCCGACCAGCAGGTGCTCGGTGGAGACGTACTCGTCGTCCATCTCGGTGGCCAGTTGCTGGGCGGTGGTGATGGCGGCCAGCGATTCGCGCGACAGCTGGGGCTGCGAGCTGGCGCCGCTGGTCTGGGGCAGCCGCTCGACCAGGCGCTCCGCCTCGGCGCGGACGGTCGCGGGCGCGACGCCGACAGCCTCCAGCAGCGGTCCCGCGATCCCGTCGGCCTGCGTCAGCAGGGCCATCAGCAGGTGCGCGGGCCGGATCTCGGGGTTACCGGCGGCCGAGGCAGCCTGGAGCGCCGAGGTCAGCGCCGCTTGCGTCTTGGTTGTCGGGTTGAAAGAGTCCACGACGCCTCCGTTCGCATAAGTAGGGAAAATGCTTGTCGCGTTGTTCAACGCCGTCAAGGTTGAGTGTGTTCCGCTCAACTCTAACGAGTTTTGGGCAATACGCTTCACCGGGTACCCGGGTAATGATGACGCAGACAAAACGGCCCCAAGACGAAGCCGCCCCACCCCGGGTTTCCGGCGCGTTCCGGGTGGCCATCGTGATCGGCGGGCTGGCGCTGGCCGGGCTGGCGGTCGCCGGATTCCGCACCGACCTGGGTGCCGACGGCCCGTTGGCGACGGTGCCCGCGGCGGGAACACTGCAGGTCAACGGCACCGGTACGACGAAGACCGTCCGCTGTCAGGGCGGCTATCTTTCGGTCAGCGGCCAGACGAACACGGTCACGGTCACCGGCCACTGCACCAGCGTCAGCGTCTCCGGCCACGGCAACCGCGTCGCGGTCGACAGCGCGGACGCGGTGAGCACCTCCGGGACCGGCAACGCCGTGACGTACCACTGGGGTTCACCCAACGTCGCCAACGCCGGGGCGGCCAACACCGTCAGGCAGGGCTGAGCGCCGTCAGGACCGGTAGGCCGCCGGCAGGCCGAGTTCGTCCGCGTCCGCGGTCAGGTAGCGCTGCACGCTCGGGGCGATGAGCCCGACGACCTCGTCGGGGCGAAGCTCGGCCAGCGGGCCCACCCGCATCACGTAGCGGAACAACGCCGTGCCCACCAGGTTGGTCCCGGCCAGGTTGGCCCGCAGCACGGTGTCGGGCCCCTCCCCCAGGACCCCGGAGATAGCGTTCATCACGTAGCCGCGCATGAACTCCCGGAATGCCTCGTACGCATCGGAATTCAGCATGGCTGAGTGCAGCATGGCGACCATGGTCGGCCCGGTCTCCGGCTCCTCCCAGATCCGCAGGTAGGCCCGCACCAGCCGCACCCCGACCTCCTCGCGCGCGCCGTCGATCATCGCCGCGGCCAGGACGTCGCCGTCCAGGATGAGCCGCATCGACTCACGGAACAGCTCGGCCTTGGAACCGAACAGGTACAGCACCATCGCGGCGTCCACGTGGGCGTCGTCGGCAATCTGGCGCAGCGTCGTCTTGTCGAAGCCCTGGGCGGCGAACCGCTGCTTGGCCGCGCGCAGCACGACGTCCTTGGAGACCGGTTCGCCCTGGCGGCGGCCCCTGCGTTTTTGCGCGCCCGCGGGGGAAGCGGCAGGTGGCGGCATACGACGACGGTAGCATTTCGTTAACCGTTGAAAAATCGAAACTGTGCCGCCGTCAGCCTAGAATCGGGCCCCGTGGGGCTCGAGGACACCGAAGCGTTGCGGGTGCTGCGCGACGCCTTCGCGCAGGAGGAGTCCGGCCCCGGCAACGAACTCGTCCGCCGGTTCTATACCCACTGGTTCGGCCTCGACGTTTCGGTACGCGACCTGTTCCCGCCCGAAATGGGTGGGCAGCGGACCGCTTTCGCCCACGCCCTGCACTGGGTGTACGGCGAACTCGTCGCCCAGCGCGCCCAGGAACCGGTTGCCTTTCTGGCTCAGCTCGGCCGGGACCACCGCAAATACGGTGTGCTGCCGCAGCACTACGACACATTGCGGCGCGCGCTGTTGTCGACGTTGCGGACGTACCTCGGCGATGCCTGGACCGACGCCGTCGACGCGGCGGCCAACCAGTCGCTCAACCTGATCATCGGGGTGATGCGCGGCGCCGCGGACGCCGAGGAGGGGCCCGCCTGGTGGGACGGCACCGTCATCGAGCACATGCGGGTCTCCCGCGACCTTGCGGTCGTCCGGCTGCAGCTCGACCGCCCGATGGACTATCACGCCGGCCAGTACGTCAACGTCCACGTTCCGCAATGCCCGCGCCGCTGGCGGTACCTGTCGCCCGCGATCCCGGCCGATCCCGGCGGCGGCATCGAGTTCCACGTCCGTGTGGTGCCCGGCGGCTTGGTCAGCACCGCCATCGTCAACGAGACCCGGCCCGGCGACCGGTGGCGGTTGTCCAGCCCGCACGGCGGCCTGCGGGTAGACCGGGACGGCGGCGACGTGCTGATGGTCGGCGGTAGCACCGGCCTCGCGCCCCTGCGGGCGCTGATCATGGACCTGTGCCGGTACGCGGTGAACCCGCGCGTGCACCTGTTCTTCGGCGCCCGCTACCGCTGCGAGCTCTACGACCTGCCGACCCTGTGGCAGGTGGCGTCGCACAATTCGTGGTTGTCGGTCTCGCCGGTATCGGAGTACAGCGCCGACCCGGCGTGGGCCGCCGACTATCCCGATTGCACGCCGCCGCGCGGCCTGCACGTGCGCCAAACCGGCCGGCTCCCCGAGGTCGTCACCAAGTACGGCGGGTGGGGTGACCGGCAGATCCTGATCTGCGGCGGTCCGGCGATGGTGCGGGCCACCAAGGCCGCGCTGATCGCCAAAGGCGCTCCGCCGGAACGTATTCAGCACGACCCACTGTGGAGGTAGGCATGCTCGTCGTCACCCTGCGCGACCAGGCATCGACGCTGGCCGCGGAATTCGTGCCCGAGGCGGGCATGATCGGCACCTCGCTGAGCGATGCCGGCGTGGAGCTGCTCGGGCAACGCCGCGGGCTGGACGCCTACGTGACGGCGGGCAAGACGATGGGGATCCCGATCCTGTATCCCTGGGCAAACCGGTTGGGCGCGAACACCTATACCGCCGAAGGCGTCACGACGACGCTGACGCCGGGGGAGAACGGAGTTCGCGCCGATCCCAACGGGTTGCCGATCCACGGCGTGCTGGCCGCCTACCCGGGCTGGCGGGTGACGGCCGAGTCGGCCGACGAGTTGGTCGCCGAGTTGGATTTCGCCGCCGATCCGCAATTGCTGGCCAGCTTCCCGTATCCGCATCTGCTGACCGTGGCGGTGCGGCTGGCCGAGCGGACGCTGACGGTGCGCACCACGGTGACCGCCACCGGCTCTCGCGCCGTCCCGCTGTGCTTCGGGTTTCACCCCTACCTGCAGCTGCCCGATGCGCCGCGCGCCGAGTGGGTGATCGAGACGCCTCCGCTGCGGCACCTGCTCCTCGACGACCTCGGGCTGCCCACCGGCGGGTCAGAACCTCAGCCGGCACTGTCGGAGGCCTTGGGAGACAAGGCTTTCGATGATGCCTACGATCAGGTGCCCGACGGTGCGGTGTTCGCGGTCTCCGGCGGTGGGCGCCGCATCGAGGTGCACTTCGAACGCGGGTACCCCGCGACGCAGATCTTCGCGCCCACCGGCGACGACCCCGCCAAGCGGATCGTCTGCTTCGAGCCGATGACCGCGCCGACCGACGCACTTCGCCGCGGCGGCTATCGGTGCGCGCGACCGGGCCAGCCCGCGGTCGCCCAATTCTCGATCCGCGCATAGGGATTTGGCATGTCCGACCAGGCCCACCCGCAGATCGGGCGAATGATCGAGGAGTTCCGGGCGGTCATATCGCTTCTCGACGAACAGGTTCGACGGATGCAACGGGTGGCGATCGTGGTCAGCGACCAGACCGGCACCGTCGAGGTGACCATGAACGGCCACCTGCGCCTGACCGGCCTGGTCATCGATCCCGACATAATGGCCCTGGGTGCCCAGGAGGTGACCAAGCGAATCAACGAAGCAGTATGCGAGGCAACCGAATTCGCCGACGAGTGGGCGGACGAGGACCTTGTCGACCTGGAGGCCCGGGTCGCCGACGCGCTGGCAAAGCTAAATGACCTGCCGCCGCCGACCTAGCGCTCACGCGACCCAGACGCGGCGCTCCGCCCGGTGGGCCGACGGCGACTCCAGCGCCAACCGACCGTCGGTGTCCAGCGTGTAGGGGAAGATCAATCCGATCGCCACGCCCTCGCGATGCTCGGCGGTGAGCTCGATGCCGTCGCGGTGCTGTTCGGTCAGCGTCACGTTCACCGCAACGACGGCCGCGCGCAGCGAGTCCTTCACCTCGATCAGCGCGAGCCACTGGGCGGCGAGTTGCTCGGCCACCTGCAGATCCCGGCCGCGCGGGTAGTTCGGCGCGATGGCCTGGCGCTGACCCAGGGCCGATATCGCCAACGCGAACGGCAGAAACTCGCCCGCCGCGGCGATCCGCTCGGCCGCGAAGCTGACCGCGTCGTCGACCAAGCCGTCCAGGTCGGCCTGCGCCTGCTCCGTCACGGTGTCGCGCCAACCCATGAGTCGAGGGTAGCCTGCTCACCATGGGGGCCAACGAGCTGCGCGTCTACTGTGCCGAGCTGACCCACGCGTCGAAAGAGACGACGAACGCGGCCGACGAGATCGAAGGCCTGCGGCGCAAATTGGGGACGCAGATGGGCGACCTCGGGCGAACTTGGACGGGGCAGGCGGCGACGGCGTATCTCAACGTGTGGGCCGACATCGACGACGAATGCGGCGCGATGCTCGCCGACCTGCGCTGGATCGGGGAATCGCTGTCCGCCGCCGCGGCGGCCTACGCGCACATGGAAAACAACGGGGCCGACGCCTTTCATGCCATCAAGCCCCCGGCGGTGTGAATCATGGCCCGACGCACCGTCAACGAGGACGAACTGGTGGACGCGGCCGACGCGATGCGCCAGTTCTGCCTCGTGATGAAGGACCGCCTGGCCGGGGTGGCCAAGGATCTGCAGGGCCTGCAGGGCAGGTGGGAGGGTGTCGGCTTCGACGCCTTCCTGGAGCGGGTGCAGCACTGGCAGCGCTGGGCGGACGAAACGAGCGAGCAGGTGTTCGACATGCACCTCAACGCGCACATCGCGCACCGCAACTACACCCACAACGCCGAGGTCAACACCTCGATGTGGGGCGGATAGCGGCCGGCGTATTGGTCGGGCTGTTCGGCGGCCCGTATTCCGGCGGAATCTCGCCTACCCGCAGGCTTTTCGGAAACGGATCGGGCAGTGCCGCGAGCTGGCCGCGGTCCGTGGGCTCATCGGTGGCCGCGTAAAGTGCCCCCTCGTCGTAGAACGTGGTGTGTTCGGGCGGCAGGTAATCGCGGACGATCGGCAGGTAGTCGGTGCCCAACCAGGTCCACCAGATCGGGTGGGACGGCAGACCAAGGATTCCGTCCGCCCCGCGCAGCAGGCCGCTGACGTCCTTGTTGACGTCAGTCGGCCCGGAGAGCTTGTGGTTGCGCAGCACCTCGCCGGTAGCCAGCACGCTGCCGCGCCGGCGGGCGAACTCGACGAAGAACCGGCGCACGGCGTTTCGCCAACGCGGGTCGTCCAGCGGCTCGGCCACCAGCCGCAGAGTGTCAACGCAGACACCGCCCCACTCTTTCGGGTAGAGCCCGCCCTCCAGGCAGGGGAACGTCGCCTTGAACCGCGCCACATCGGAATACACGTCCACGAACCGGGCATCGCCGTCGCGGTCCAGGCGGTAACGCAGCGGGTCCGATTCGCCGAAGCGGCGCGGAAGGGCCTCGGGGAGAAGCTTTCTCGCAAGTTCGAGCCACAGCGTCGCAGCGTTGGGCGCTGACACCGGCGAGTACCAGTTCAAGTCGAGGACGCGGATCAGCTCCGTGTTCGGCCGACTCACCTTGCGGGCACCGCGGGCGCCGAGGATGTCCTCGGCCTGTTCGTCGACCGCCACGCCCCCCGCGGCGACGGCCAACGCCTTGGCGAACCGCCGGGCCGGCCGGACCTCGGCCGGGTCGCTGCCCTCCACGCTGATCTGCCAGCTGATGGCCGGCTCGAGCACGTAGGGAACGACATCGTCGGGCACGTCCTCGGGCTCGATTTCGTTGGGCCCGAACACTGTGAAGGCATAGGTGTCGTGCTTGCCGCGCACGACGGTGACCTCGCCATCCACGCTGTCCCCGATCGAGAGCCCGGGGACGGATTCGACGATCGCCTCCAACTCCTCGTCGTCGACATTGCCGGCCGCGTAGACCGTCAGGTCATACGACATGGGGTGACCCCTTTCCGGGTGTAAACGCGAAATCCCAGGCTGCCATAGAATCGGTTCGGCGGTGGGAGAGCGGGGCGGGGAGTGACGGACGTCGATCCGGAATTGTTCTACGACGCGGCCGCTGCCTATAAGGAGAACAGCGACCACGCCGCCGCCGCGTTGCGCAAACTTGCCGGCGTCCAAGCGGCCAACGCCGCCGGCACCCACGGGGTGGGCCCGCAGTGGGCGGCGGCCTTCGACACTGCCGCCGACGAGGCCGGCCAGGTCTCCTTCCGGCTGGTCAACGTCTTCGACAACCTCGGTACGCTGCTGCGCCAGGACGGCATCAACCACGACGAGACCGAAGAGGCCTCCACCCTCAACCAGCGCGACGCGTTCGGGGGGCCGATCACCCCGCCGGGCCAGTCCGCCGGGACCTACATCGACGCGGCGGTCGATGTCGGCTCGGTCGCCGGGGGCGGCGACCCGGAACCACCGCACTGGGACCTGGTGCGTGGCCAGATCACCGACGGCTGGCCCGACGGGCACCCCGACCGGGTGCATGCGGTCGGGTCGGCGTGGGAGACGTTCGGGCACGACTTGGTGCACATCGACGACGAGCCCGGACCGGAGGAACAGCGGCTCATCATCGATGTCGAGGCGGCGGAGATCGCCTTCGTCGTCGACCGGCTCAACGAGGCGCGCGTCGTCAGCACCGACATCGCCGGCGCGTGCGGGGATCTGTCGCGCGCGGCCAAGGACTACGGGGACAAGCTCAAATCGGTCAAGGACGACATGGCCTTCGTCGTGCGCCATCTCGATCTGATCGTCAAGATTCTCGACGGTTATCCGCCGCAACTGCACCTCATCACCGAGGCCATCAAGCAGACGTTCATCGCGACGGCGGTCACCCAGATCAACGGGCTGAACACGGCGCTGCGGACCACGGCCACCGCCTCGATGACGGACCTGACGTCGGCCACCACCGCCATGAACGCCGCGTTGCCTACGGTGAAGACGCTGCTCACCCTGGTGCCACGACGGGTGGATCCGACTCCGACGCAACGGGTCAACGACAACCGCCTCAAGGGCCGCCGCGCCGAACAACTCGCCGGCATCGACCAAGACGCCAAGCGACCGATTCGTGTGACCGACCCGCAGACAGGCGCGATCAGAACACGAATTCCGGATGAGATCGATGACCGCAATCACGTGGTGCGCGAGGTGAAGAACGTGCAGAAGCTGGACGCCACGCGGCAGATCCGGGACATGGCACAGTGGGCACGGGACAACGGCTACAAGTTGGTCATCGTGGTGGACAAAGGCCGCACCAACGTCGGCAGCGTGGAGGACACCTTGCGAACGGACTACCCGGGGTTGAACGTGGAGATCGATCAAAGCATCAACCTCTCATGAGATCACCAGGCGACCCCGCTACTTGGCCGGAATCCGAGCAGGCGATGAAACGGGAACTCGACGCCGCAGGCATCCCCGAAGACACAGTCTGGGAATTGGTGAACTCACCCAACGACTATCCGCAGGCGGTGCCAATCGTCGTGGACTGGCTGCAACACCTCGATGAACGCGTTCCTCGTAATGAGGACCGCCGGGCGTGGCGTGCCGGACTGATCCGTAACCTGATCACTAAGCACGCCAAAGGAAACCGCGCCGCCGTAGACGTCCTGTTTGATCAGTTCAACATCGAGCCTCCGCTCAGCAACCTGGAACTCGAAGCCGCCGGCTTCGCGCTGGCCAAAATCTGCGAGCGCTCCGACTTCCCGCGTATCGCCGCACTGATCCGCGCTGAGCGCGACTTCCCCACCAAATCGGTGCTGGTGCAGTGGATCGGTCAAATCAAGACCGACGAAGCCAAAGAGCTTGCGGTGAGCCAACTTCCCAATCCGGCGACCCGGATCCCGGCCATGAAGGCGCTGGTGCGCCAGCGCGCCACCGGTGTGCGCGACGCCGTCGCCAAATACCTCGACAACGAGCACGAGATCTTCCGCAAGGAAGCCCGCAAGACGCTCGACAAGCTGCCCGAGGACTAAGGGCTAACGCCCACGGCGCGGTTGCCACACGACGACGGCGGTGCTCTTGGGCACCACCGCCAGGTCGCGGCGCTGGCCCGCGCGCACCTGTGCCAGCTCCTCGGTGAGCTCCTTCACCCGCGCCTGCAGCGCCTCGACCTGGTTGGTCAGCTCGATGATGCGTTTGATTCCCGCCAGGTTGACGCCCTCGTCCTGGGACAGCCGCTGCACCTCGCGCAGCAGGTCGACGTCGTGTTCCGAATACCGCCGTCCACCACCGGTAGTGCGTTGCGGCCTGACCAGGCCGAGGCGATCATAGGTACGCAAGGTCTGGGCGTGCATGCCGGCCAGCTCGGCGGCCACCGAGATCAGGAACGTCCGGGATTCCTCCCGTGAATTCTTGGCCATCAGCGGTTACCTGCCCATCCCGCTCGCGGATCGAACCCGCTGGCCCGCTCTGCGGCCGCGTACGCCTCCAGAGCCTCGGCCGCAGCACCCTCCACGTTCGGCGGCACGGCGACCTTGACGGTGACCAGCAGGTCCCCGTTACCGCCGCTGCGCTTGGGAACGCCCCGACCTCGCACGCGCAGGATGCGGCCGTCGGAAGTGCCCTTGGGCACCCGCACGCCGACCTTGCCGTCCAGCGTAGGCACCGAAATCGTTGAGCCCAAAGCCAACTCGGTGAAGCTGACGGGGACGGTCACAGTGAGGTCGTCACCGTCGCGGCCAAACACGTTGTCCGGGCGCACATGTACCGTCACGTACAGGTCGCCCGACGGGGCCCCGCGCAACCCGGCCTCGCCCTGACCGGGCAGCCGGATGCGTTGTCCGTCTTCGACGCCCGGCGGGATACGCACGTTGATGGTGCGGGTCCGGGTGGTGACCCCGGTGCCCTTGCACTCCTCGCAGGGGTGCTCGATGATCGAGCCGCTGCCCCGGCAATCGGTGCAGGGTTCGGAGAAGCCGAACGCCCCCTGGTTGCGGCTGATCACACCGGAACCGTTGCAGGTGGGGCACACCTTGGGGCTGGTGCCCGGCCGCGCGCCGCTACCGTGGCAGTTGGTGCACGGCGCCGGGCTGGTCAGCCGCAACGGCATGGCCACACCCTTGGCCGCCTCGACGAAGTCCAACTGCGTCTCGGTCTCCAGGTCGTTGCCGCGCCGCGGCCGGCTGGGCCGGGCGCCGGCGCCGCGCCCGAACAAGCCGCCGAACAGGTCACCGATGTTGGTGCCGCCGCTTCGGCCGGCGGCATCGAACAAATCGTTGAGGTTGAACTCGGCTCCGTCTCCGCCGACGTTGAAGCCACCGAAGCCGCCGGTGTCAAACCGGCGACCGCCGAAACCGCCGCCCGCGAACAGGCGGCGGGTTTCGTCGTACTCCTTGCGCTTCGCCGGATCCGACAACACGTTGTGCGCTTCCGAGACCGCCTTGAATCGCTCGCCGGCGGCCGGGTTGTCGGGATTGGCGTCCGGATGCAGGTCACGCGCCAGCTTCCGGTATGCGCGCTTGATCTCTTCGGGACTGGCGTCAGAGGAGACGCCCAGCTCCTTGTAGAAGTCCTTTTCGACCCATTCACGCTGGGCCATGTCGCGTCACCCCCTTCACCTTTCTCTTCTGTTGTTGTGCTGATTGTGTGGGCTATTCACCGGATGCGCTGGGCTTATCGCCCGATTCGACCGACTCGGCCACCGGAGCGCCCTCGTCGGCCACCGTGTCGATGACACCGACCAGAGCGTGCCGCAGGACCTGCTCGCCCAGTTTGTAACCCTGCCGCATGACGGTGCCGATCACCGGTTTGGAACCGTCGCCACCGTCACCCTCGTGCTGCACCGCTTCGTGCAACAGCGGGTCGAAGTCCTCGCCTTCCTCACCGAACGCGACCAGGCCGAGCCCGGTCAGTGCGCCGGTCAGCTTGTCGGCCACCGACTTCAGCGGGCCGGACTCCAGGTCGCCGTGCTTGCGCGCCCGCTCGAGATCGTCGAGCACGCCCAGCAATTGGCTGACGACGCTGGCCTTGGCCCGGTCGGCCGCGGCCTGCTGGTCGCGCAGCGCACGCTTGCGGTAGTTGGCGAAGTCGGCCTGGACCCGTTGCAGGTCGCCGAGCAGCTCGGCTGCCTTGCCGGCCTCCTCGGGTGATTCACCCGAGAAGTCGCCCGGCGCAGCCCCTCCCGGCGCCCCAGATGCTTCGGGGCCGGGAGAGGACTGCCGGACTTCGCCGGTTTCGGGGTCGATGCGCCGCTTGTCGGTCACGGTCACCGGTTCGTGCGGGTTGTCTTCCGTCACTTGGCCTCCCGGTCGTCGTCGACCACCTCCGCGTCCACCACGTCGTCAGCCGAACCGGCCTGCGGGCCACCGGCGCCGTCGCCGCCGGCACCGCCGGCCGCTTGGGTCGCCTCGTAGATGGCCTGGCCGAGCGCCTGGGACTCCTGGCCCAGCTTCTCCATCGCCGACTTGATCGCGGAGATGTCGGTGCCGCCCAGCGCCGACTTGGCCTCGGCCACGGCGGCGTCCACCTTGTTCAGGGTGTCCTCCGGAACCTTCGAACCGCCCTCGGCGCCACGCTGTTCGGCGACGAACTTCTCCGTCTGGTAGACCAGCGTCTCGGCCTGGTTGCGGATGTCGGCCTCTTCGCGACGCTGACGGTCCTCCTCGGCGTGCGCCTCGGCGTCCTTGATCATCCGGTCGATCTCCTCCTTGGACAGGCCGGAGCCCTCCTGGATCTTGATCGTGTTCTCCTTGCCGGTGCCCTTGTCCTTGGCCGTGACGTGCACGATGCCGTTGGCGTCGATGTCGAAGGTGACCTCGATCTGGGGCACGCCGCGCGGAGCCGGCGGGATGCCGGTCAGCTCGAAGGAGCCGAGCAGCTTGTTGTGCGAGGCGATCTCGCGCTCACCCTGATAGACCTGGATCTGCACGGACGGCTGGTTGTCGTCGGCCGTGGTGAAGGTCTCCGACCGCTTGGTGGGGATCGTGGTGTTGCGCTCGATGAGCTTGGTCATCACGCCACCCTTGGTCTCGATACCCAGGCTCAGCGGCGTGACGTCAAGCAGCAGAACGTCTTTCACCTCGCCCTTGAGGACACCCGCCTGCAGCGCGGCACCTACGGCCACCACCTCGTCAGGGTTGACGCCCTTGTTGGGCTCCTTGCCGCCGGTCATCTCCTTGACCAGGTCCGACACCGCGGGCATGCGGGTGGAACCACCCACCAGCACCACGTGATCGATCTCGGAGACCGAGATGCCGGCGTCCTTGATGACCGACTGGAAGGGCTGACGCGTCCGGTCCAGCAGGTCCTGGGTGATGCGCTGGAATTCGGCGCGGGTCAGCTGCTCGTCGAGGAACAGCGGGTTCTTGTCCGCGTCGACGGTGATGTAGGGCAGGTTGATCGACGTGCTCTGCGAACTCGAGAGCTCGATCTTGGCCTTCTCGGCGGCCTCACGCAGCCGCTGCATCGCCATCTTGTCCTTGGTCAGGTCGATGCCGCTGGTGCCCTTGAACTTGTCGACGAGCCAGTTGACGATCCGGTCGTCCCAGTCGTCCCCACCGAGGTGGTTGTCACCGCTGGTGGCGCGGACCTCGACCACACCCTCGCCGATCTCGAGCAGCGACACGTCGAAGGTGCCGCCGCCGAGGTCGAAGACCAGGATGGTCTGTTCCTTCTCGCCCTTGTCCAGGCCGTAGGCCAGCGCGGCCGCGGTCGGCTCATTGACGATGCGCAGCACGTTCAGGCCGGCGATCTGGCCGGCTTCCTTGGTCGCTTGCCGCTGGGCGTCGTTGAAGTACGCGGGCACGGTGACGACCGCGTCCGTGACGTCCTCACCGAGGTAGGCCTCGGCGTCGCGCTTCAGCTTCATCAGCACCCGGGCGCTGATCTCCTGCGCGGTGTATTTCTTGTCATCGATCTCGATGGACCAATCCGTGCCCATGTGCCGCTTGACCGAACGGATGGTGCGGTCGACGTTGGTCACCGCCTGGTTCTTGGCGGGCTGACCGACGAGCACCTCGCCATTGCGCGCGAAAGCGACGATGGACGGGGTCGTCCGTGAGCCCTCGGAGTTGGCGACGACGACGGGGTCACCGCCCTCGAGAACTGCGACGACGGAGTTGGTGGTCCCGAGGTCGATACCGACCGCACGAGCCATAGTGATTCCTCCTGATTGAGTAGAGCTTCTTTGGTGCCACTATGCTGAGTGAACCCCGCTCAAGCCTGCTCTTGCCGACACCGTGGTGTCAACCCAGCATTGAGTGTGTTTCGCTCAACTTGTCGATCATGCTAACGGCCCGGGCCGGCGTCTTGTTCCCGGGGCGCAGTTCGGTTCCGGATTCCGCGTCGGCCTTCAACGGGGGCCGGCGGGTTCCCAGCCCTCCATCGCCGCGTCGAGTTGCTCGTCATCGAGCGCATTGACCTTCAACGGCGGCTGATCGGCCCGGCGGCGCATCCCTTCTAGGAGGAGGGCCACATAGCGCCGCCACAGCCCGGCATCGACGTCGCCGGCGAACTCGCTCACCGTGCCGGCTAGAAGTCCGAAGATGGGCATGTCGGTGCCCGAGACTTCTGCGCGCAGATGGCCGTCGTTCTGCGCCCGCTCGACAACTTTCGTGACCGCCGCGATCAGCCGCAGGCGCGCCGCGTCGACCCGTCCACCGCCATAGGCCTTGCTGAACGCGATCTCGCGGATTCCCTTGTCGGTCGCGCTGAGTTCACACAGCTGCTCAACAAACCACACGAACCCCTGCCAGGAGTCCCGGTGGCGCGACGCCGCTTCGGCCAGATCAGCGACCTGATTGAGGCCGTCTTCGAAGATCGCCTCGAGCAGCTCGTCTTTCGCGGGAAACCGCCGGTACACCGTTCCCACCCCGAGACCGGCATGGTGGGCGACCTCGTTGAGGGTGGCCTCGAGCCCCTTGGCGGCGAACAGTTCCCGCGCCGCGTCGATGACCCGCTGCCGGTTGCGCTCGGCGTCTTTACGCAGCGGTCGATCCGTCGTCTCGCGGGCGCTCACCGCACCGAGTGTAACGGCCCCCACAGCATAAGTGGATTGACTTTATCCACTTTTCTGATTAGCTTCACTAGCAATACTGCGGCCACCGATCTCGGCGGGGTGGCCTCCCATCGCTGAAAGGCGCACTGTGAAAGCCGATTTCGATCTCACCAGCGGGCAACCCAAGCCATTGGGCACGGAGCTGGCCCAATGACCCGGCTCGTGCGGCGCAGCTGGCTCATCCTGCTCGTCGTGGTTGCGGTCGGGCTCGGCACCGTCGTCATTGCGCAGTTCCGTTCGATCTTCGGCTCCAACGCGGTCCTGGTGACGCCCAACAGTTCCGACACCGCGGACTCCTTCAGCCCCAAGATCGTTACGTACCAGGTGTCCGGGTCGGCCACCACGGCCGATATCAATTACCTCGATCTCGACGCCAAGCCTCAGCGGGTGCCGCGCGCGACGCTGCCGTGGTCATTGACGCTGCGGACGACCGCACCCTCGGCCACGCCCAACATCCTCGCTCAAGGTGACGGTCAGACGATCACCTGCCGCATCACCGTCGACGACGTGGTCAAGGACGAAAGGACCGCGACGGGTGACAACGCCGAAACCTTCTGCCTGGTGAAGTCGGCATGAGCGCACCCGTTGAGGTCACCGCCCGTCATGCGGCCCCGCCGCGCATAGCGCGGACGATCCGCCGGTTCGCCGTGCCGATCATCGTGGCCTGGATTGCTGTCATCGGTCTGCTCAATACCGTTGTGCCCCAGCTGGAGACGGTGGGCAAGATGCGAGCGGTCTCGATGAGCCCCAACGACGCGCCCTCGATGATCGCCACCAAGCGGGTCGGCAAGGTGTTCCACGAGTTCGACACCAGCAGCTCGGTGATGATCGTGCTGGAAGGCAAACAGCCGCTGGGCGCCGACTCCCACCGCTTCTATGACCGGATGGTGCAAGACCTGCGCGCGGACACCAGGCACGTCCAGCACGTGCAGGATTTCTGGGGTGACTCGCTGACCGCCTCGGCCGCGCAGAGCAACGACGGCAAGGCCGCGTACGTCCAGGTCTACATCGCCGGCGACCAAGGAGAAGCCCTCGCCAACGAGTCGGTCGAGGCAGTTCGGCGCGTGACGACCGAGCACCCGGCACCGTCAGGGGTGAAGGTGTATGTGGCGGGTCCGGCGGCGAGTACCGCCGACCAAAATGCCGTCGGCGACAAAAGCATGGAAGTCATCGAAATGGTGACCTTCGCCGTGATCATAGGGATGCTTTTGATCGTGTACCGGTCGTTGGTGACCGTTTGTATCGTGCTCGCGATGGTGGTGCTCGAACTCTTCGGGGCCCGGGGACTGGTGGCATTCCTCGGCTACCACAACGTCTTTGGCCTCACCACGTTCGCCACCAACCTGGTCGTCACGCTCGCGATCGCCGCGGCCACCGACTACGCCATCTTCCTGATCGGCCGATACCAGGAGGCACGCCGGTCCGGTGAGGACCGAGAATCGGCCTACTACACCATGTTTCAGGGCACGGCGCATGTCGTGCTGGCCTCCGGGCTGACCATCGCCGGAGCGACCTTCTGCCTGCACTTCACCCGGCTGCCGTACTTCCAGACAATGGGCATCCCGCTGTCGGTCGGCATGACGATCGTGGTGACAGCGGCCCTCACACTGGGGCCGGCGCTGATTTCGGTCGCCAGTCGCTTCGGCCGGGCGCTCGAGCCCAGACGTCTGGGGCAGGCCCGCGGATGGCGCCGGACCGCCACCATGACCGTCCGCTGGCCTGGCGCAATCCTAGTGTGCGCCATCGCCTTAGCTCTGGTCGGCTTGCTGACCCTACCCGGCTACCACACCACGTACAACGACCGGATCTACCTTCCCGCGCAGGTGTCATCCAACGTCGGCTACGCCGCCGCCGACCGACATTTCTCTCAGGCCAAGATGAATCCCGACTTGCTGATGGTCGAATCTGATCACGACCTGCGCAACCCGGCCGACTTCCTGGTCATCGACAAGATCGCCAAGGCGCTCGTGCGGGTGCACGGCGTTGCCCAGGTGCAGACCATCACCCGGCCCGAGGGACGCCCCATCCAGCACACGTCGATCCCGTTCAACATCAGCATGAACAGCACCGGCCAGCTGATGAACAACGACTACACGCAGACCACCCTGGCCAACACCCTTAAACAGGCCGACGACATGCAGGTCACGATCGACTCGATGGAGAAGATGCAATCCATCACCCAGCAACTTGCCGACGTCACTCACAGGATGGTCAGCAAGATGACGAAGATGAACGGCGATGTGCAGACGATGCGCGACGAGCTGGCCGACTTCGACGACTTCTTCCGGCCCATCCGCAGCTACTTCTATTGGGAGAAGCACTGTTTCGACATCCCCGTCTGTTGGTCGATGCGTTCGGTGTTCGACGCCCTGGACGGCATCGACGCGATGAGCGACGACTTCGCCGACATCCTGCCCGAAATGCAGCGCATGGACGCCCTGATGCCGCAGATGGTCGCGTTGATGCCGGCGATGATCCAGTCGATGAAAGACCAAAAACAAATGATGCTCAACCAGTATCAGGCCCAGAAGGCCCAGCAGGACCAGACCATGGCCATGCAGGAAAACTCGACCGCGATGGGCCGGGCCTTCGACGACGCAAAGAACGACGATTCGTTCTACCTGCCGCCGGAAGCCTTCGACAACGCCGAGTTCAAACGCGGCATCAAATTGTTCCTGTCCCCGGACGGCCACGCGGTGCGGTTCACGCTCTTTCATCAGGGCGACCCGCTCACGGTGGAGGGCACTTCTCTGGTCGAACCGCTGAAAACGGCGGCGGCGGACGCGATCAAGGGAACCCCGCTCGAGGGATCCACTATCTACCTGGGCGGCAGCGCGGCCCTCTACAAGGACATGCAGCAGGGCGCCAATTTCGATCTGCTGATCGCCGCGACAGCGGCGCTGATCCTGATCTTCCTCATCATGGTCGTGCTGACCCGCGCAGTCGTGGCCGCGGGTGTCATCGTCGGGACGGTGGTGGTCAGCCTGGCCGCCTCGTTTGGGCTCTCGGTGCTGCTGTGGCAACACGTCATCGGCATTCCGCTGCACTGGATGGTTTTACCGATGTCGGTGATCGTCCTGCTCGCCGTCGGCGCGGACTACAACCTGCTGCTGGTGTCGCGAATGAAGGAGGAGATTCACGCCGGGCTGCACACCGGCATCATTCGCGCCATGGCGGGCACCGGCTCCGTGGTGACCTCGGCGGGCCTGGTCTTCGCCTTCACGATGATCTCCATGGCGGTCAGTAAATTGATCGTCATCGGCCAGGTCGGCACGACGATCGGCCTGGGCCTGCTGTTCGACACCCTGGTGGTGCGGTCGCTGATGACACCGTCCATCGCGACCCTGCTCGGACGCTGGTTTTGGTGGCCACAGCAGGTCCGCTCGAGGCCACTTCCCCACCGGTGGCCGCTGCCCGAGCCCGCCGTCGACGCACCAAGCCACCGCAATGA
>NZ_LZJI01000007.1 GCF_001667775.1 Mycobacterium sp. E1747 | reverse complement strand
TCTTTTCGGTGGACTGGTTCGGCGTCGCCGTCCTGGCGGTGTGGGGGGCGGTTGCGGCGCTGGCCGCGCTGCGCTGGTTCCGCTTCACCTGACGCTCGCGCTGCGGGGCCAGCTCGCGACACGTAAACCACGCACACGACACGCCGCTTCGGGCGTGCGTGGTTTCAGTCTCGCGACACCAGGGCTTACTACAGGGCGTAGTTGTCGTTGGCCTACCATCGGGCCATGCCCGTGGGACGAACGCTGAGGCGGATGGTGGACCTGCTCCCCGATCCCAGCGCGCGCGTCCAGCGCCTCATCGCCGCGGCCGTCGTACTCACCCAGGGCGGTATCGCCGTCACCGGCGCGATCGTCCGCGTCACCGCGTCGGGACTGGGCTGCCCCACCTGGCCGCAGTGCTTCCCCGGCAGCTTCACCCCCGTCGCCCACGCCGAGGTGCCCCGCATCCACCAGGCCGTCGAGTTCGGCAATCGCATGATCACCTTCGCGGTGGTCGTGGCCGCGGGGCTGGCCGTGGTGGCCGTGATCCGGGCCCGGCGCCGCGCCGAGGTGCTGGTCTATGCGTGGCTGATGCCGGTGTCGACGGTTGTGCAGGCGGTTATCGGTGGCATCACCGTACGCACCGGACTGCTCTGGTGGACGGTCGCCATCCACCTGCTCACCTCGATGACGATGGTGTGGCTGTCGGTGCTGCTGTACGTCAAGATCGGCGAGCCCGACGAAGGAGTGGCGCACCGCCGCGTCCCCCGGCCGCTGCGCGCCCTGACGGCGCTGATCGGGCTGGACCTGGCCGCGGTGCTGGTCACCGGCACGCTGGTGACGGCCGCCGGCCCGCACGCGGGTGACCGCAGCCCGACCCGGACCGTGCCGCGGCTCAAGATCGCGGTCGACACCCTGGTCCACGCGCACTCCTCGCTACTGGTCGCCTACCTCGCCCTGCTGGTCGGACTGGGCTTCGGGCTGCTGTCGGTGCGCGCCGCCCCGCCCATCCTGCGGCGGCTAATCGTGTTGCTCGCCCTGGTCTGCGCGCAGGCCGCCATTGGCACCGCCCAGTACTTCACCGGCGTCCCGGCCGCGCTGGTAGCCCTGCACGTGGCCGGGGCCGCGGCGTGTACCGCTGCCACCGCCGCGCTATGGGCGTCGATGCGAGAGCGGACCGAGCCCGAGCCGCTCGCAGGCTGACTCCACGGCCAGCGCGAAGTCACGCTGGGCGCGCTCGCGGTCGTCGGTGCCCAGGTGCCGCCAGCCCAGCGACGGCGCGACGAGGTCGAGCCCGACCAGCCGGCCAGCTGCCACGTCGACGCGCGCGTACAGGAGGTCGCGTGCGGCGACTCCGGCGCGGTCGGCGGCGAGCGCGAGCGCGGCGTAACCGAGGTCCCACGACTCGAACTCCGGCTCGACCGGCCAGGCGTGTGATTGCTTGCCGCCGAGGAAGATCAACGCCGCCTGCGACGGCCCGCCAGGCGCAGTCGGCACCCCACCCTCCGCCAGCTCGCGCAAATACCGCTCATCGAGGTTCCAAGCGATTGCGTCGGGCGGGTTGAGCAGGTGGCGCACCCGCCGCGTCCAACCGAGGAACTCCTCGCGGCGGTCCGCGGTGGCACGCAGAATCACCAGGTCGGCGTCGAGAGTCTCCGGGTCCTCCCAGGACAGCCAGCGTGCGTGCAGCCCACGGGTGCGCAGCGCGGGCACCAGGCCGGCATCCTCGGGCGGCCCATGACCGGCATCGTCGCCGGGCCCCGCCAGCACGATGCGGGGATGGAAGATGTCCGGACGGGCGAGTTTCATGCCCGGGCATGATAAGCACATGCACGCAATCGAAGTCAGCGAAACCGGCGGCCCCGAGGTGCTGCGCTACGTCGACACGCCCCGGCCCGCACCCGGGCCGGGCGAGGTGTTGATCAAGGCCGAGGCGATCGGCGTCAATTACATCGACACCTACTTCCGCTCCGGGCAGTACCCGCGCGAGCTGCCGTTCATCCTCGGTTCCGAACTCTGCGGCACCGTCGAGGCGACCGGTGACGGAGTCGACGGTTTCCTCGTCGGCGACCGCGTGGTCAGCGCGTCGGCGTCCGGCGGTTACGCCGAGTACGCCACGGCCCCAGCGTCTTTGACGGCACACGTGCCGGACGAAGTGAATTCCGACGTGGCCGCGTCGGTGCTGCTGAAGGGCCTGACCGCTCACTACCTGTTGAAGTCGGTGTATCCGGTGCAGGCTGGCGACACCGTGCTGGTGCACGCCGGAGCGGGCGGCGTCGGGCTGATCCTGACGCAGTGGGCGCATGTGCTCGGCGCGCGGGTGATCACCACGGTCTCGACGCCGGAGAAGGCCCGGTTGTCCCGGCGGGCCGGGGCCGACGAGGTGCTGTCCTACCCCGACGACGCGGAAGAATTCGGCCGGCGGATCCGCGGGCTCACCGACGGCGCCGGCGTCGAGGCCGTGTACGACGGCGTGGGCGCCACCACCTTCGACGCCAGCCTGGCCAGCCTGGCGGTGCGGGGCACGCTGGCGCTGTTCGGCGCGGCCAGCGGACCGGTTGCGCCGTTCGATCCGCAGCGCCTCAACGCCGCCGGTTCGGTGTTCCTGACCCGCCCGTCGCTGGTCCACTTCATCCGCACCGGCCAGGAATTCAGCTGGCGGGCAGAGGAATTGTTCGACGCGATCGCCGGCGGGGCCATCACCGTCGAGGTCGGCGGCCGCTACCCGCTGGCCGAAGCCGCGCGCGCCCACCAGGATCTGCAGGGCCGCAAGACGGCCGGCTCGATCGTGTTGCTGCCCTAAATCCCCAGCCGCGGAGGGTGGGGCCCAGGGACGAATTCCAGGCGGATTCCGTGCTCAGGGCCCACGCTCGGTGCCCTCCTAGAGCAGGTGCGGCAGCGCGATCACCGAGTCGACGGCCAACGCGCAGAACACCACCGCCAGATAGTTGTTCGATTGCAGGAACAACCGCAGCGGCTTGACGGGCTCGCCGGCGCGCACCCCGGCATACAGCTGGTGGGCCATCGCCAGGAACCACACCCCGGCCACCACGGCGACCGCCGCGTAGAGCCAGCCGGCGGCCAGCGCCAGCGCCAGGGTCGAGGCCACCGTCAGCCAGGTGTAGATCAGGATCTGTTTGGTGACCTGACGCTCGGTCGCCACCGCCGGCAGCATCGGCACACCGGCGGCCTTGTAGTCGTCCTTGTAGCGCATCGCCAGCGCCCAGGTGTGCGGCGGCGTCCAGAAGAAGATGATCGCGAACATCACCAGCGCCGGCCATTGGATCGTGTCGGTCACCGCCGACCAGCCGATCATCACCGGCATGCAGCCGGCCGCGCCGCCCCACACCACGTTCTGCGAGGTGCGGCGCTTGAGCAGCAGCGTGTAAACCAGCACGTAGAAGGCGATGGTG
>NZ_LZJI01000006.1 GCF_001667775.1 Mycobacterium sp. E1747 | reverse complement strand
TTGCTGATGCCCTTGCGGAAGAAGTCCTCGCAGCCGACCAGGTACTTCATGTAGCGGTCGTAGACCTCTTGCGACTGAATCCTGATGGCCGCTTCCTTATTGGCCTCTAGATTTTCCGCCCAAATATTGAGAGTCCGCTCGTAGTGCAGCTGCAGCGAGTGCACCCGGGTCAGCTCGAAGCCGGCCGTGACGGCGTACTCCCCGACGGTCTGGGGGGTCGGGAGCCAGCCCCCGGGGAAGATTTCGGTCAGGATGAACTGCGAGAAGTGCACGATCTCGTGGGTCAGCCCCATGCCTCGCGCCCTGGCCTCCTTGAAGGACGGGCGAACGATGGTGTGCAGCAACATGACCCCGTCGGATGGCAGCGCCTCGTAGGCCATCTTGAAGAAGCGGCCGTAGCGCTGGCGGCCGAAGTGCTCGAAGGCGCCGATGGAGACGATGCGGTCGACGGGCTCGTGGAACTTCTCCCAACCCTCCAACAGCACCCGTCGGGTGCGGGGGGTGTCCATCTCGTCGAACGTCTTCTGCACGTGCTCGGCCTGGTTCTCCGACAACGTCAACCCCACGACGTTCACGTCGTACTTCTCGATGGCCCGGCGCATGGTCGCGCCCCAGCCGCAGCCGATGTCCAGCAGCGTCATACCCGGTTCCAGCTTCAGCTTGCCCAGCGCCAGGTCGATCTTGGCGAGCTGCGCCTCTTCGAGCGTCATGTCGTCGCGCTCGAAGTAGGCGCAGCTGTACGTCTGGGTAGGGTCGAGGAACAG
>NZ_LZJI01000005.1 GCF_001667775.1 Mycobacterium sp. E1747 | reverse complement strand
TCTTTTCGGTGGACTGGTTCGGCGTCGCCGTCCTGGCGGTGTGGGGGGCGGTTGCGGCGCTGGCCGCGCTGCGCTGGTTCCGCTTCACCTGACGCTCGCGCTGCGGGGCCAGCTCGCGACACGTAAACCACGCACACGACACGCCGCTTCGGGCGTGCGTGGTTTCAGTCTCGCGACACCAGGGCTTACTACAGGGCGTAGTTGTCGTTGGCCTACCATCGGGCCATGCCCGTGGGACGAACGCTGAGGCGGATGGTGGACCTGCTCCCCGATCCCAGCGCAGCGCGGCCAGCGCCGCAACCGCCCCCCACACCGCCAGGACGGCGACGCCGAACCAGTCCACCGAAAAGACCATCGCCCGCGACAGGGCCTCGGTGAGCGCACCCGACGGGGTGAGCCGCGCCGCCCACTTGACTCCCGTCGGGATCATCCCGCTTTCCACGGTCAGCGCGCCGAGCCCGGCGAACACGAACCACAGCAGGTTGGCCAGCGCCAGCACGATCTCGGCCCGCAGCGTCCCGCCGAGCAACAGCCCGAGGGCGGTGAAGCCCGCGGTGCCCAGCGCGATGACCGCCGCGCCGAGCAGCAGCGCAGCCGGCGCGGGCCGCCAGCCCAGCGCAAACCCGATGGCGCCCAGCAGGATTGCCTGCAGGAACACCACGGTGACCACGGCCAGCGACTTGCCGGCGATGATGCCCCAGACCGGAAGCGGGGTCGCGCCCAACCGCTTGAGCGCGCCGTAGCGGCGGTCGAAGGCGACCGCGATGGCCTGTCCGGTGAACGCGGTCGAGATCACCGCGAGGGCCATGATGGCCGGCACGAAGGTGGCGGCGCGGTTGTGGCCGAACGAGCCAAACGGCAAGAGCGTCAACCCAACCAGCAGCGTGATCGGGATGAACATGGTCAGCAGCAGCTGCTCGCCGTTGCGCAGCAGCAGCTTGAGCTCGAGGCCGAACTGCGCGGCCAGCATCCTCGGCACGGTGTTCGGCCTGGGGTCAGGGGTGAAGGTCCCCGCGGGGAAGACGTTCGACTGGGTCACTGCCGCAACTTCCTGCCGGTGAGGTCGAGGAACACGTCCTCGAGGCTGCGCTGCTCGACGCGCATATCGGTGGCCAGCACATCGATCCGCGCGCACCAGGCGGTGACGGTGGCCAGCACCTGTGGGTCGACCGGGCCCTCGACCAGGTACTCGCCCGGGGTCACCTCCGAGGCCTGGTAGTCCTCCGGCAGCGCGGCGGTCAGCAGCGACAGGTCGAGCCGTGGTGGCGCCGTGAACCGCAACTCGTCCTTGGCGCCTGCGCGCATCAGCTCGGCCGGCGTACCGGCGGCGACGGTCGCGCCGTGGTCGATGATGACCAGCCGATCGGCCAGCTCCTCGGCCTCCTTGAGCTGGTGTGTTGTCAGCAGCACTGTCACGCCGTCACGGCGCAGCGCGTCGATCAGCTCCCAGACCAGCAACCGGGCGTGGGCATCCATGCCCGCCGTCGGCTCGTCGAGAAAGACCAGCTCGGGCCGGCCGACCAGCGCGCAGGCCAGCGCGAGCCGCTGCTGCTGCCCGCCGGACAGCCGCCGGTAGGTGGTGCGGGCCGCGTCGGTGAGGCCGAGGGTGTCCAGCAGCCAGGCCGGGTCCAGCGGGTCCGCGGCGTAGGAGGCCACCAGGTTGAGCATTTCCCCCGCCCGCGCGGAGGGGTAGCCGCCGCCGCCCTGCAACATCACCCCGATCCGGCTGCGCAGGCGGGCGTTGTCGGCGATCGGGTCCAGCCCGAGCACCTCGATAGTCCCGGCGTCGGGGCGCACGAAGCCCTCGCACATTTCGACCGTCGTCGTCTTGCCGGCGCCGTTGGGGCCCAGCAGGGCCAGCACTTCGGCGGCGTGCACCTCGAGGTTGAGATCGGCGACGGCCGTGGTGGATCCGTAGCGCTTGCTCACCCCGCGCAGCCGCACGACCGTTTCAGGAACGTCCGAGCTCACGTGGAATCAGCGTAGGCGTCAGGCACCGCCGCCGGGCGAGGGGTCTGAGTGGTCGGGGGCGTCGGCGCCGTTTCAGCGGCTGCCGGTTGCGTTTCGGCGCTGTCGGTCGGGAGTCGACGCCACGGCAGACGGGTGTAGGTCACCGCGATGAGGACTGCCACGATGACGGTGCTGGCCAGGGTCGCGTCGACGATCTGGAACAGCGCGAAGCGGTCGCCGTTGGCGGTCGGGCCAAAGATGCCGACGACCAGGGTGATGACGATGACCGCCACCCGGAAGCCACTGCGGGTGGCCCAGGCGGCGAGCGGGATGATCGCCCAGAGCAGGTACCAGGGCTGCACGACGGGGAACAGCAGCACCGTGACGCCCAGCGCCACGCCCAGGCCGCCGATCGGGTGCAACCGGCCCCGGAAGACGGCCACCAGCAGCCAGCCCACCATCACCGTGATGATCAGCACGCCGATGGCGCGGGTGAGCCCCAGCACCGCGGTGGTGTGATCGCCCAGCCCCAGCAGGATGCCCACCTGTCCGGTGCCCAGGGCGAGGAGCGTCGGTGGCGACATCCAGCTGCGCACCACGTTGGCGGTGCCCAGCGTGTAGATCCAGCCGAAGCCCAGCCCGCTGGCCCAGCCGACGACCGCCATCACCGCCAGCGACAGCCCGCTCATCGCACCACCCGCCAGCAGCAGTGCCCGCAGGTTGCCCCCGCAGCGGTAGGCCAGCGCCATCGTGACGAAGCCGAGCGCCAGCAGCGACGGCAGCTTCACCTGTGACGACAGCACGATCAGGACCGCGCCGGCCAGCAGCATGCCCATCGGCTCCCAGTCCGGGCCCGGCCGCCAGGAGGCCGGAAACAGCCGCGGGGAGTCGATCCCGCGCAGCGCGAACTCGGCGCCGGCCAGCATCAGCCCGAGCATCAGTGCCTCGTTGTGGACGCCGGCGACCAGGTGCATGATCAGCAGCGGGTTGGCGGCGCCCAGCCACAGCGCGCTGACCTCGGCGACGCCGCACCGTCGGGCCAGCCGCGGGGTCGCCCACACAATGAGGCCCACGCCGATCAGCTCGACCAGCCGGTGGCACAGCACGGCGGCGACGATGTTCTCCCCGGTGATCGCCGAAATGCCGCGCCCGATCCACAAAAACAGCGGGCCGTAGGGCGCCGGCGTCTCCCGCCACAGCGTGGGCACCGACAGCGTGAAGACGTGGGACAGTCCGAGCCCGGACGCCGGGCCGACCCGGTAGGGGTCGAGCCCTTCCAGGGAGATCTGGCTCTGGGCCAGGTAGGAGTAGACGTCTTTGCTGTACATCGGCGGGGCGATGAGCAGCGGCAGCGTCCACAGCAGCAGGGTGCGGTCCAGATCACCCCGCGACATCCGCCTGCTGCCCAACGCGAACCGGCCGAGCATCAGCCAGGCCAGCGCCATCATGACCGCGCCGGTGGTCGTCATCGTCAGGGACACGGTCTGGATCCGGGACGGCAGGTTCAACAACCGCACCCCGAAGGTCGGGTCCTGGACGACGGGCCGGGCGCCGGCGCCCAACGCGCCGATGGCCATCAGGACCGTGCCGGTCGCGCCGAAGAGGCGGGTGCGCTGCAGCGCGGTCAGCTCGGTATCGTTCAGCGGCGTGCCCACCGCCTGCTCGTCGCCATGCAGGCTGGCGATCGACGAGCTCAGCACGTGGTGGCGGGCTGCCATCAGAGCAGCGTAGCCGCCGGGGTCGCCGGGCTCGCCGTCCAACCCGGCGGCGATCGCAAGGGCGCGCCGGGCGCCTCTCGCTTGCGGGGGACCGGGCGCTGGGGTCGCCGCGCGTTGTCGGCCGACTGTGACCAGCGCGACGCCCGCTCAGGGCACCCTTGGTAGACCGATGCCCGGAATTGCGTCACACTGGTGTTGTGAAAATCCGGACCGGCTTCGATGACGCCGCCGTGGGCGCGGCGGTGCCGGACGGCCACACCCGCCGCGCCATCGTGCGCCTGCTGGTGGAGTCCGGATCGATCACCGCCAGCGAGATCGGTGACCGGCTCGGCCTGGCGGCCGCCGGCGTGCGACGCCACCTCGACGCTTTGATCGAGGCGGGGGACGCCGAGTCGGTGCCCGCCGCGTCGTGGCAGCAGGTGGGTCGCGGGCGGCCCGCCAAGCGGTTCCGGCTCACCGCGGGGGGCCGCGCCAAGCTCGATCACGCCTACGACGATCTCGCGGCGGCGGCCATGCGGCAGTTGCGGGAAATCGGCGGCGAGGACGCCGTCCGCACCTTCGCCCGGCAACGGATCGACTCGATCCTGGCCGGCGTACCGTCGGCCCAGGGCGACGACGACGCCGAAGTCGAGGCGGCCGCCGAGCGGGTGGCCGGCGCGCTGACCAAGGCGGGTTACGTCGCCACCACGACGCGAGTCGGCGGTTCGATCCACGGCGTGCAGATCTGCCAGCACCACTGCCCGGTGTCGCACGTCGCCGAGGAATTCCCCGAGTTGTGTGAAGCCGAGCAGCAGGCCATGGCCGAGGTGCTCGGGACTCACGTGCAGCGGTTGGCGACCATCGTCAATGGGAACTGCGCCTGCACCACCCACGTGCCACTTACCCCGACGCCCAGCCCGCGTCGCGACACCACGAGCATCGAAGGAGCGTCGTTATGACCCTCACGCCAGAGGCCGAGAAGGCCTTTAAAGCGGGAGAAGCAGAGCCGTTGACCCAGGAGCAGACGATCGCCTCGCTCGGCCGCTACGGCTATGGCTGGGCGGACTCCGACGCCGCCGGGGCCAGCGCCCAGCGCGGGCTGTCCGAGGCGGTGGTTCGCGACATCTCGGCGAAGAAGAACGAGCCCGACTGGATGCTGCAGACCCGGCTGAAGGCACTGCGCATCTTCGATCGCAAGCCGATGCCGACGTGGGGCTCGAACCTCGGGGGCATCGACTTCGACAACATCAAGTACTTCGTGCGGTCGACGGAAAAGCAGGCCGCCACGTGGGATGACCTGCCCGAGGACATCCGGAACACCTACGACCGGCTGGGCATCCCGGAGGCCGAGAAGCAGCGATTGGTCGCCGGGGTGGCCGCCCAGTACGAGTCCGAGGTGGTGTACCACCAGATCCGCGAGGACCTCGAGTCGCAGGGGGTCATCTTCCTCGACACCGACACCGGTCTGCGGGAACATCCCGAGCTCTTCCAGCAGCACTTCGGCACCGTGATCCCGGCCGGGGACAACAAGTTCTCCGCGCTGAACACCGCGGTGTGGAGCGGCGGATCCTTCATCTACGTTCCGCCCGGCGTGCACGTCGACATCCCGCTGCAGGCCTACTTCCGGATCAACACCGAGAACATGGGTCAGTTCGAGCGGACCCTGATCATCGTCGACGAAAACGCTTACGTGCACTACGTGGAGGGCTGCACCGCGCCCATCTACACGTCCGACTCGTTGCACTCGGCGGTGGTGGAGATCATCGTAAAGCCCGGTGGCCGTTGCCGTTACACCACGATTCAGAACTGGTCGAACAACGTCTACAACCTGGTCACCAAGCGGGCGCGGGCCGAGGCCGGCGCCACGATGGAGTGGGTCGACGGCAACATCGGGTCCAAGGTGACCATGAAGTACCCTGCCGTCTGGATGACCGGTGAGCACGCCAAGGGCGAGGTCCTCTCGGTCGCCTTCGCGGGGGAGGGCCAGCACCAGGACGCCGGGGCCAAGATGCTGCACCTGGCGCCCAACACGTCGAGCAACATCGTCTCGAAGTCGGTGGCGCGCGGCGGCGGCCGCACCTCCTATCGGGGCCTGGTGCAGGTGAACAAGGGCGCGCACGGCTCGCGTTCCAGCGTGAAATGCGATGCGCTGCTGGTCGATACGATCAGCCGCAGCGACACCTACCCCTACGTCGACATCCGCGAGGACGACGTCACGATGGGGCACGAGGCCACCGTGTCCAAGGTCAGCGACAACCAGCTGTTCTACCTGATGAGCCGCGGGCTGACCGAGGACGAGGCGATGGCGATGGTGGTGCGCGGCTTCGTCGAGCCGATCGCCAAGGAGCTGCCCATGGAGTACGCCTTGGAGCTCAACCGGCTCATCGAGCTGCAAATGGAGGGTGCGGTCGGATGACCACGGCCGCTGCTGCCCTGAACAAGGGCGAATTGTTCGCGTCCTTCGACGTGGACGCCTTCGAGGTGCCCAGTGGGCGCGACGAAATCTGGCGGTTCACCCCGCTGCGGCGGCTGCGTGGGCTGCATGACGGCTCCGCTCAGGCCACCGGCAAGGCGCAGATCAGCGTCGCCGAGCAACCGGGTGTGCGGGTCGAAACCGTCCGTCGCGGCGACGAGCGTCTGGGCCGCGCTGGGGTACCCACCGACCGTGTTGCCGCGCAGGCGTTTTCGTCGTTCAACTCCGCGACGCTGGTGAGCGTGGGCCGAGACGTGCAGGTCGCCGAGCCGGTCAACATCACCGTGACCGGCCCCGGCGCGGGTGCGGTGGCCTACGGGCACCTGCAGATCAGCGTCGCCGAGCTGGGTGAGGCGGTCGTGGTGATCGACCTGCGGGGCAGCGGAACCTACGCCGACAACGTCGAGTTCCTCGTCGGCGACGCCGCCCGGCTCACCGTGGTGTGGGTCGCGGACTGGGCCGACGACATGGTGCACGTGAGCGCGCACCACGCCAAGTTGGGCAAGGACGCGGTGCTGCGGCACGTCGCCGTCACGCTGGGCGGCGAGGTGGTGCGGATGTCGGCCAACGTGCGCTACGCCGCCCCAGGCGGGGATGCCGAGCTGCTCGGCTTGTACTTCGCCGACGACGGGCAGCACCTGGAATCGCGGCTGCTGGTCGACCACGCGCAGCCCAACTGCAAGTCCAACGTGCTCTACAAGGGTGCGCTGCAAGGGGATCCGTCCTCGCAGTCGCCCGACGCGCACACCGTCTGGGTCGGCGACGTGCTGATCCGCGCCGAGGCCACCGACACCGACACCTTCGAGGTGAACCGCAACCTGGTGCTCACCGACGGGGCACGCGCCGACTCGGTGCCCAACCTGGAGATCGAGACCGGCGAGATCGTCGGGGCCGGGCACGCCAGTGCCACCGGGCGTTTCGACGACGAGCAACTGTTCTACCTGCGGGCCCGCGGCATTCCCGAGGACCAGGCGCGCCGGCTGGTGGTGCGCGGCTTCTTCGGCGAGATCATCGCCAAGATCGCCGTGCCGGACATCCGCGAACGCCTCACTGCCGCCATCGAACACGAACTGGAAATAACGGAGAATACAACAGCGTCATGACGACTTTGGAAATTAAAGACCTGCACGTCGCCGTAGAAGACCCGAACGCGCCCGAGGGCAGCCGCGAGATCGGAATCCTCAACGGCGTCAACCTGACCGTCAAGTCCGGTGAGACGCATGCGGTGATGGGGCCCAACGGCTCGGGCAAGTCCACACTGTCCTACGCCATCGCCGGTCACCCGAAGTACCGGGTGACGTCCGGGTCGATCACGCTGGACGGCCAGGACGTGCTGGAGATGAGCGTCGACGAACGTGCCCGCGCCGGACTGTTTTTGGCGATGCAGTACCCCGTCGAGGTGCCGGGTGTGTCGATGTCGAACTTCCTGCGCAGCGCCGCCACCGCCGTGCGCGGCGAGCCGCCGAAACTGCGGCACTGGGTCAAGGAGGTCAAGGCCGCCATGTCCGACCTCGACATCGACCCGGCGTTCGCCGAACGCAGTGTCAACGAAGGGTTTTCCGGCGGCGAGAAGAAGCGCCACGAGATCCTGCAGCTGGGTCTGCTCAAGCCCAAGATCGCCATCCTCGACGAGACCGACTCCGGTCTGGACGTGGACGCGCTGCGGGTGGTCAGCGAGGGCGTGAACCGCTACGCCGAGGCCGAGCACGGCGGCATCCTGTTGATCACCCACTACACCCGGATCCTGCGCTACATCCGCCCGCAATTCGTGCACGTGTTCGTCGGGGGCCGGATCGTCGAGTCCGGCGGTCCTGAGCTGGCCGACGAGCTCGAGGAGAACGGCTACGTGCGCTTCACCGAAGCGGCGGCCGCAGGAGCGTAAGCATGACCGCATTGGACGTCGACGCCATCCGCGCTGACTTTCCCATCCTCAAGCGCGTGATGCGCGGCGGAAAACAGTTGGCCTACCTGGATTCCGGCGCGACGTCACAGCGCCCGCTGCAGGTGCTCGACGCCGAACGCGAGTTCCTGATCACCTCCAACGGCGCGGTGCATCGCGGGGCGCACCAGCTGATGGAGGAGGCGACCGACGCCTACGAGCAGGGCCGCGCCGACGTCGCGGCGTTCGTCGGCGCCGATGCCGACGAGCTGGTTTTCACCCGCAACGCCACGGAGGCGCTCAACCTGGCGTCATACGTGCTGGGCGACAAGAGGTTTGACCGGGCGGTGGGCGAGGGTGACGTGATCGTCACCACCGAGCTCGAGCACCACGCCAACATCGTGCCGTGGCAGGAGCTGGCTCGTCGCAGCGGTGCCACGTTGCGCTGGTACGGCGTGACCGACGACGGGCGCATCGACCTGGATTCACTTGAGCTCGACGAGCGCGTGAAGATCGTTGCATTCAGCCATCATTCGAACGTGACAGGCGCGGTGGCGCCGGTGGATGAACTGGTCAGCCGCTCTCACGCCGTCGGCGCCGTCACGGTGCTGGACGCCTGTCAGTCGGTGCCGCACGAGCCGGTCGACCTACACGCGCTCGACATTGACTTCGCGGCATTCTCCGGCCACAAGATGTTGGCCCCCAACGGGGTCGGTGCGCTCTACGCCCGGCGCGAGGTGTTGTCGGAGTTGCCGCCGTTCCTCACCGGCGGGTCGATGATCGAGACTGTGACGATGGAGGCGTCGACCTACGCCCCGGCGCCGCAACGGTTCGAGGCCGGCACGCCGATGACGTCTCAGGTTGTCGGGTTGGGTGCGGCCGCAAGGTATTTGGGCGCCATCGGCATGGACGCGGTGCAAGCGCACGAGCGCGAGCTGGTTGCCGCCACCCTCGAGGGCCTCGCGGGTATCGAGGGCGTGCGGATCATCGGGCCGACCGTCATGGAAAACCGCGGCTCGCCAGTCTCGTTCGTCGTCGACGGCGTGCACGCGCACGACGTCGGGCAGGTGCTCGACGACGACGGTGTCGCGGTGCGCGTCGGTCATCACTGCGCGATGCCGTTGCACCGCCGATTTGGCGTGGCGGCCACCGCCCGGGCGTCGTTCGCCGTGTACAACACCGCCGACGAGGTCGAGCGGTTGGTGGCCGGCGTGCGCCGGGCGCTGGAATTCTTCGGGAGAGACTGACCGTGCGCCTGGAGCAGATGTATCAGGACGTGATCCTCGATCACTACAAGCATCCCCAGCACCGGGGGCTGCGGGAGCCGTTCGGCGCGCAGGTTTCTCACGTCAACCCGGTCTGTGGCGACGAGGTGACCCTGCGGGTGGCGCTGTCCGACGACGGTCAGCGCGTCGCGGACGTCTCCTATGACGGCCAGGGCTGTTCGATCAGCCAGGCGGCCACTTCGGTGCTCACCCAGCAGGTGATCGGTCAGACCGTGCCGGAGGCGCTGAACACCGTCACCGCGTTCACCGAGATGGTGTCCTCGCGCGGCACCGTCGAGGGCGACGAGGACGTCCTGGGCGACGGGATCGCGTTCGCCGGAGTGGCCAAATACCCGGCCCGGGTGAAATGCGCACTGCTGGGGTGGATGGCGTTCAAGGACGCGTTGGCCCAGGCTTGCTCGGACACGGGCGCGGACTTCGAGGAGGAGAAAGATGAGCGAGACCGCCGCACCGGATGACGAATTCATTGCCGACCTCGAGGAGGCGATGCGCGACGTCGTCGACCCCGAATTGGGCATCAACGTCGTCGATCTCGGACTGGTCTACGGGCTCAACGTGGAAGAGGGCGACGACGGAACCGTCGCCCTGATCGACATGACGTTGACGTCTGCGGCCTGCCCGCTGACCGACGTCATCGAGGACCAGTCGCGCAGCGCGCTCGTCAGCAGCGGCCTGGTCGACGACCTGCGGATCAACTGGGTATGGAACCCGCCGTGGGGCCCGGACAAGATCACCGAGGACGGCCGCGAACAGCTGCGTGCCCTCGGCTTCACCGTCTGACTCGGCGGCGACCCGCCGCTAAAGGTGGAAGGGCAGGTGCGGCAGGTGCAGGTGGTGGTGCGGCCGCCCCATCGGCGGGCACTGTTCCAGGCTGATGGTCGTCGCCTGCAACGCGCCGCCATCGTTGGTTCCCTGAGCCCCCATGCAGGTGCCGTTCGTGATCGCCTGGGTGTTGCTGATCGTCTGCCTCTTGTAGGACGTCGCGTCCGTGACGGTCACCGTGGTGGGGCCGCCGGGCCCAATCCCGTTGACGGCGATGGTGTTTGCCGACACGGAGGTGACCGTCCCGTAGAAGCCAGCGGGCGGCGGGCACTTGCCGTCGACCGCCGCGGTGATCATGACGGTCTGCGCGGTGACGCCGGCGGCCGGTGAACTTTGCGGGGTGGCCCGCACGTTCACACAGCTACCCGGAGTGACGTCGGGGAGCGTGGCCGGGGCCACCTGGAAGACGGGTGTCGCCGGCGCGAAGTCCACGGTCGCCGAGCCGCTGCGCGTTCTGAGCTGAATCTTGTCGCCGGCCACCGACTGGACCATGCCCTCGACGTAGTCCTTGCCCACGGGCGGGGGCGCCGGGGGCGGCGTCGCGCTCGGCGGCGCGCTGGGCGGGGCTGGCGTCGGCGCCGACGGCTTGGCGGCATTGCCGGTGTCGGTATGGCTCGACCGGCACATCGCGACGCTGAGGATGATGACCACGGCGACGGCGACGAGCGCGAACCTGGCCCGCCGGGGATTCACCGAAATGGCAGGCACAGGCGCACTCCGATCATGCGAACAACAGAGTCGACCGGGAATACCCTTTCAGAGCGAGATATCACCCGACCGTAACCGAGATCACGGTTGAGGAGGTGTCCGCGCGAGGCCATGATGTCGTCGCAGATGGATCAGATGACCATCGCCTCGATGATTTAGGCCACGGCCACCGACCAATCGGGCGAACGTCTTTCCGCCAACACCAATCACCCGGGTGAATGCTCAGTCGGGGTGATGACTAGTCACCCCGACCCGCGTCAAGCTCACTGATGAGTGGACCGGCCTAACCGGGTCTGCGACGCAGAATCACAGGAGAGCCACGACGTGCCCATCGACTTTGACGCTCAGCGGGTAACGCCGATGCCCAACGGCTACGGCGGATGTCCGACGAGGTCAGTCCACTGCGTCCGCGCGGCGGGGTTTGACCGCCAACCGATTGATGCCGCGAACACATGTTCGCCGGTTCAGATTCGATGGAATGAGTGTGCGCGTGGCGCAGTCGATGGTGCAATTGCCAGCCCAAGCGGTACCCCGCTGGTGGGTATCCCGGCAGTGGCTCCCCGTGGCATCGAACATCTTGATTTCGCCCCTCAATGTCAGATCGCATTCTTGGACAACGGATTTCGGTGCAACCAGTCGGCGGCGGCCTATATCGAATTCCACATGGTCGGTTACTGCAAGCGCTTTGACTGTGACGAGGACGGTAATGCGTGCGGCTTTGTGTGCGCTGGCCATCTCGACGGGTTAGAGTACACCGCCGAGTGCACCGTGCGAGAGCTACGGCTGGCGGCCCCGGTGCGGTGGTGGTCCCGCCGCATCGCTCGATGCCCTACCTGTGGCCGGTCGATCCTGTTCGTCTCTGACATTCTGCAAGTTGTTCTGATGCTTTAGAAACACCGGCGTCGGACCACAAGAACCGAAAAGATAAGTCTATTAACACTATTCATTGTGTATCCAAACATACGAAGGAGAATTCATGAGGGCGATACGTCTGCACACGGACGGGCTGCGGCTTGAAGAGGTCGCCCAACCCGAGCCCAAGCCAGACGAGGTGCTTGTGCGCGTCCATGCCGCAGCGATTACGCGGGATGAGCTGACCTGGTCGACCGATCGGTTGCCGGCGATCCCCTCTTATGAGCTCTGCGGTGTCGTCGAATCGACCGGCGAGGAGGTGATCGCGCTGACGCCGTTCGACCGCGACGGCGTCGCCGCAGAGTGGGCGGCGGTGCCGAAATCCCTGCTTGCCCCCAAGCCGTCCGCACTAAGCCGCGAACAAGCGGCGGCGCTTCCGATGCCCGGACTGACCGCGTGGCAGGCGCTTGTTGTCCACGGCAAGGTCGCGGCGGGCGAGCGGGTGCTGATCACGGGCGTGCATGGCGGTGTCGGACACATCGCGGCTCAGCTCGCACGGCACCTCGGAGCGGTTCTGGTCGGCGAAGGAGAGGACTGCGACCTCCTCTTCGACACCACCGGCGGTGAGGCACTTGCTCGTAGCGCAGAGCGCGCCGGGCGCATCGTAACGATCGCGGCGGAGACGCCGGGCGCGCAGTACTTCGTGGTGGAGCCGAACGGAGCCCAGCTCGCGGCGCTTCCTGAGCTGTATCCGCAGGTCGACACGGTCTTTTCGCTGGACCAGTTCGAAGAGGCTTTTGCTCGCACTGCACAGCGCGGCAAGAAGGGGAAGGTTGTGCTTCGCGTCGCTGAGGCGTAGGCCAACGTCTCAACTCGGCAACCACTCTCTCTGCGCGGCGGGTGAATTGTCTTTATGCATTCACAAGCGGCGCAATACTCACCGGGGTGAATTGGGGGTTGGGGTGGTGACAGTTCGCCCCGCCCGGCTGCAGTGTCGGTACTACCCAGACCCGACCGCGATCGTGGCCTTATTGACGGCGTTGCTTTCCTAGCGGGTCACTTGTTGCAAGTATGAGTTTTCACCATCTGAAGGAGGCGCGACATTGGATGATCACCGCCACGTCGAATGGGACCCTCACACCCGGCGCATCCTCACGGTCCGTCTGCAGTTGCGCCCATGGCAATTCGACGACGACGGTGCCGCCTACGGGATATACGGGGCGCCGGAGGTTTCGCGTTGGCTGTGTCCGGCGCTGCCGTTGATCGCCGACCGCGCACAGATGCGCCGACTCTTGGGCGAATGGATCCGGCAGAGTGACGAATCCGGCCTGCCCGTGGGCCGGTGGGCGATCACCGATAGGTACTCCGGCGAGCTAGTCGGGGGAGTGGCACTGCTTCCACTGCCACCCGGCCGCACCGATCTCGAGATCGGATGGCAGGTTGCACCGACACTGTGGGGTAACGGCTACGGCGCGGAGGCCGGTCACGCGGTGGCCCATCAAGCGTTCACAAATATCGGTGTCAGCGAGGTTTTCGCAGTCGTGCGGCCAGGCAATCATCGCGGGGTGGCCACGGCGCGCCGAGTGGGCATGGAATGGGTCGGCGAGACCGACAAGTACTACAACTTGACCCTCGAGATCTATCGACTTAACAAAGCGGACCTTGATCTGCCAGAGCCGGCGTGTGCACAGGCTCCGTAATCGGCCTGGCCCCGGATGTCGTGGAGTCACACCACCCTCTAAGTAGGAAGTTGGCCAAGCTCTTGTCGCCACATCTCGAGGCTTAGCCGCTCAACACCCGGTAGAAGGTGGTCTCGGCCTTGCCGTCCTCAGCAAACTGCGACAACGCTTCCACGCCGAGCGCGAAATGATCGGATTGGACGTGAAGGTCGACACCGTGCTGGTTGCGGAACCGCTGATAGAGCGCGAAATGCCCGGGTCGATCGCGATCTTCGTGCAGCCGAAAGGTGCTAACGGCTCCTTCGGCCAGTGACTGGGGAATTAACCCGATAAACGCGCGTCGCAGGTCGTCTCCCTTGCCGGGCAAAGCCACGGCCTCGGTGATCAGCACGACTTCCTCATCTGACCCGTACATGTTTGATGCTCCTTCACTGTCTTCTCAAGGGCTTTGCGCCATCACGGGGTCGAGTAACTACTGCGGGGGTGCGGTCATTCGGGCACCCCAACGGCGCATCTGATGGTGCGTCACCCGCAATGGAACTAACTGCCGGATTGAGATATGGCCGACGGCTTGGTGAACGACATTCGCCACCGCTTTGCTCCGCCTCTAGTTGTGAGCAGCATAAGCAACGTCTAGACGAGCCTGCCCGCTCGCTGATTGCGGCTGCGCTGAATTACCCACTGCACGTTCATAACTCAGCCGGAAACGGCGGGCCTCTGAGTGTCCCGGCAGAGTCCGTGGGCCTCGGAGATCGAAACTCACCCGGGTGAATCGACGCCGGGGTGATGACGGCTCACCCGGCGACGCACCAGACTCGACGGCAGTTCGACTTTGATATCCGGGGTGCCGGTCGTCAATGCCAAGGCTACCAATTATCTTGCCGGGCAAAGGCGGTAATAGTCCACCGGGAGCCGTCGAGAACGATTAGCAGAAGGGTCTCACCATGCACTTCGATTCCAAGAAGGTCGTCGTCGTCGGAGGCAGCGCCGGTATGGGCCGACAGGTCGCCGTTGACGTCGTGCGCCACGGCGGTAGCGCGGTGATCGTCGGACGGTCGAAAGACCGTGTGGATCACTCGGTGACCGAACTGACGGGCGAAGGCGGCCAGGCGTGGGGGATCACTGCGGAGCTGACCGATCGCGCCGCGGTCGCCGATGTTCAGCGCGCACTTTCCGAGGACCACAGCGACGCGACGCTGCTCGTCAACGCGGCCGGATTCTTCATCCCCAAGCCGTTTCTCGAATACGACGCGCCGACCTATGACTCGTACATGGAGCTCAACTATGCCCTGTTCTTCCTGACGCAGACCGTCGTCGCGGGCATGATCGCCAAGGCGGAGGGCGGGTCCATCGTCAACATCGGCAGCATGTGGGCACACCAGGCGATCGGTCTGACTCCTTCGTCGGTTTACTCGATGCAAAAGGCCGGCCTGCATGCGCTCACCCACAACCTGGCCATCGAGCTCGCCGGGCACAACATTCGCGTCAACGCGGTGGCGCCGGCCGTGGTCAAGACCCCGCTCTACGAGGCCTTCATTCCGAAGGACGAGATCGACACCACGCTTGCCACTTTCGCGCCGCTTCATCCACTGGGACGAGTCGGGAACCCGGCTGACGTGTCCAACGCAGTCACGTATCTGCTGTCTGACGAGGCCAGCTGGGTCACCGGTGCGATTCTCAACGTCGATGGCGGCATCATGGCCGGCCGCAACTAAACAAGCCTGCCCGAACGGAGGAGACCAGGTGTCACACCAATACAGCAAGAATCCTGCGGCGGTCGACGCGCTCAGCCCCCAGCAATACCGCGTCACCCAGGAGAGCGGCACGGAACCTCCGTTCACCGGCGAGTACTGCGATAACCATGAACCAGGAATCTACGTCGACATTGTTTCTGGCGAGCCACTTTTCGCCTCGATAGACAAATTCGACAGCGGAAGCGGCTGGCCTAGCTTCACCCGGCCCATCGACGCGGACAGCCTGGTTGAGAGGCGCGACCTTAGCCACTTCATGGAAAGGGTCGAGGTGCGCTCAGCCCATGCCGACAGTCATCTGGGGCACGTATTCACGGACGGCCCTCGAGAAGCGGGCGGCTTGCGTTACTGCATCAACTCGGCGTCGCTGCGATTCATCCACCGCGATGACCTGGAAGCCCAGGGTTATGGGCAATACCTGCGATTGTTCGCGAAAGACGTATCGGAGCAGCCCCAAAGCGTCCGCGAGCAGCGATCATGACTGGTCACGACAAGATCGCCATTCTCGCGGGTGGGTGCTTCTGGGGCATGGAGGACCTCTTCCGCGGACAGCCCGGTGTGTTGACCACCCGTGTCGGCTACACCGGCGGCAGCAACACTCACCCCACCTACCGCAATCACCCCGGCCACGCCGAGGCACTCGAAATCACGTATGACCCAGACGAGACCAATTACCGGGCACTGTTGGAATTCTTCTTCCAGATCCACGACCCGACCACGAAGAACCGTCAGGGCAACGATGTCGGAACCAGTTACCGGTCGGCAATTTTCTATCTGGACGACGAGCAAAAGCGAATCGCAATGCGCACCATCGCCGACATTGAGGATTCCGGGCGGTGGCCCGGCAGAGTCGTCACCGAGGTCACCCCGGCCGGTGAGTTCTGGGAAGCCGAACCCGAACACCAGAACTACCTGCAGCGT
This sequence comes from Mycobacterium sp. E1747, assembly GCF_001667775.1. GTDB lineage: Bacteria > Actinomycetota > Actinomycetes > Mycobacteriales > Mycobacteriaceae > Mycobacterium. Next base: position 67,642 of record NZ_LZJI01000005.1, on the reverse strand, counting down.
TATCCATCCGGCTACACCTGCCACTACGTCCGCCCCGATTGGACGGTACCCAACCACGATGCCGACGCAAGGGTGACGGCGGCTGGACGCGACAAGCCGGCTTAGCAACGACATGGGCTCGGTAACACAAGGCAGAGAACCGACAACTCCGCCTGATTGGCAGGTGCTGTTGAGCGCGTACGCGCCGCTGGTGCTTTCTGGCGCAGCAAGCGCCGCAGGATGGGTTCTAACGCGGCGCGGCGATCGTCGGGTGGCGGCGACGGGATGACTCAGAACCCGAATCTGGCCGCGCTATCGGCGGCGGGAGTGTCGGTTTGGCTGGATGACTTGTCCCGCAGTCTGCTGCAATCCGGCAAGCTGCGACAGCTGATCGACACGAGAAGTGTTGTTGGCGTGACCACTAACCCGTCCACCTTTGAGTATGCACTTGCAAACGGCCGCGACTACGATGGCCAGATCGCCGAGCTGACGGCCCGCGGTACGGACATCGACACCGCAGTCCGCACGGCGATCACCGACGACGTCCGAGCAGCCTGCGATGTGCTGCGCCCGCAGTGGGAAGGTTCCGACGGCGTCGACGGAAGAGTGTCCATTGAGGTCGACCCGTCGCTCGCGCACGACACCGATGCGACAGTCACGCAGGCGGTCGAGTTGGCCAAGATTGTCGACCGGCCCAACGTGTTAATCAAGATACCGGCCACCGCCGCGGGGCTGCCCGCAATCACCGCGGCGTTGGCCAAGGGTGTCTCTGTCAACGTGACGCTGATCTTTTCCGTCCAACGTTATCGGGCGGTGATGAACGCTTATCTGGCCGGCATCGAAACCGCCCAGCACGCAGGCGCTGACCTATCCCAAATCCATTCGGTGGCATCACTGTTCGTGTCCCGGGTGGACACCGAGGTCGACAAGCGACTCGCGGGGATCGGCACCGATGAGGCCCTCGCGCTGCTGGGACAGGCGGGCATCGCCAAGGCGCGGTTGGCCTACGCGGCCTATCAGGAGGTCTTCGACGCCGCGCCGCGCTACACCGCGCTGCGCGCCGCGGGTGCTCGCGCGCAACGCCCACTATGGGCCTCCACCGGAGTGAAAAACCCCGCCTACCTTGACACGTTGTACGTCACCGACCTGGTGGCGCCCAACACGGTCAGCACCATTCCTGAACCCACGCTGGAAGCGGTCGCCGATCACGGCGTCGTCTCCGGTGACACCGTGACCGGCAAGGCGGCGCACGCCCAGGAGGTATTCGACCGGCTGCTCGCCGTCGGTATGGATCTGCCAAACGTGTTCGCAGTGCTGGAACACGACGGGGTGTCCAAGTTCGCCGCGTCCTGGTCGCGGTCAGTTCAACGCTAAACACGGAGCGCTTGCTCGATCGGGCCAACTGACCTACCGATCGAGCAGCATCAACTCGCTGCCCGCGCCGCGTGGCTGGTTGGCGGGTCGGATAGTAAATCGCGCAACTGTTTTCGGCCGCGGTTGAGCCTCGAACTTACGGTTCCTTGTCCGGTGTCCGTCAGGGCGGCGATCTCCTTGTATGTGTATCCCGCAATGTCGGCGAAATACACCGCGATGCGAAACTGCTCGGGCAGGAGCATCATCGCCGCCTTGAGGTAGGGGTCTGGCAGCATCTCGAGCACCTGGTCTTCGGCCGACCGCAGCACCTCAGGGGTGCGTGGGGCATTGGCCATTAGCTGTTGATCGGTGATCTCACCAGCCGGATGCTGGGCCGGACGGCGCCTTTGCCGCCGATAACTGTTGATATGAGTGTTAGTCATGATCCGCCGCAGCCATGCCTTGAGGTTCGTTCCGGGCTCGAATGACCGGAGACCGGCATAAGCGTTGAGCAGCGTTTCTTGCACCAGATCTTCCGCATCCACTCGATTGGAGGTCATTCGCAGAGCGTGCCGATACAGCGGCTCAAGGAGCGGGGTGATGGCGCTTTCAAACTGAGCGTTCAGCGCGCCGTCTGGCGCCTTCGCCGATTCCGCTCGTACGCGACCCACGCTAGACTCCCGCTGCCGCGAAAAGTATTGGCATGCGGTGAGTCTCGGCTCCAAAGGGGCGAGCCGAGCTGGCCGCGTACGAGAGGCAGGGCCTGCTCTGCTCGACGGGTCGGCGTCTCAAGGAATCCGCAAACCAAATGCGTGAGCCGCTATCCACACGTGCGCATGTGATCGCATCTAACGCCGTCTCGGCCGCTTCGAGGGCCGATCGCCGTCCCATGCAACGACTACCGCAGGTACGGTAATTCTTTGCCTCCACTGCACCTCCACTTGCCAACCTGGTGCCAGCATCGATCACCGCGGGGTGAGCGGTCATCACCCGCCGAGACAATTCATCCGGATGAGTGCCCGCGCCGCGGCCAAATCAGTTGGCCGCCAGATCACCCGGGTGAGCGACCGAGGTGGACGACGACACTTCACCCCTCCGCGCGCCATGATCACAACGTCGATAGCTGCGCAGCTGTGTGTTGTTGTCGGAACCTTTGCAGCTACGGAACGGAGATGGTGCCGGTGGGGATTTCTGAATTCGATGATGTGCAGGCTCATCTGCTCGAGCCAGAAGAAAGCCTGGACTCAGAAGAGACTGGCATCGACCTCGACGAAGGCTACTCACCTCCGGAACGCCCCCGCGAAATGCGAGCGTGGGGGACTGACCGCCAGGGAAGCGCGCACCCATGAAAGTCTTGCGCGCCGACTCGCCCATGAGGTGCCCGACGTGACCGACCAGTGGGATGGCGACGGGATCGGTGATAGCGCCGACAGCGATGGTGAGCCAATCGACGATCAGGTGGGCGATATGCGCGCAGGCCGGCTTGTCGCCTTGGACGTCGATCCCGGGGATCCGGGTGCGGATTACCTTGCCGACGACGTCGGCATTGACGGCGGCGCGGCCTCGGCTGAGGAAGCCGCCATGCACATCGTCGTCGACGAGGACACCCGCGCCGGTGAGGTATGGCCTCTCCGATGACCTACCGTGCGGCCAGTGGGTGAAATCTGCTGTGGTAACCCGCATTGTGATCCTTGGCGGCGGCCCGGCCGGTTATGAGGCGGCGTTGGTTGCGGCTGCACGAGGTCCTGCCGTAACGCGCGTCACCGTGGTCGATTCCGACGGGGTCGGCGGTGCCGCGGTGCTGTGTGACTGCGTGCCGTCGAAGACCTTTATCGCCTCGACGGGGCTGCGCACCGAACTGCGGCGGGCGACCCGGCTGGGTTTTGACGTCCAGGTCGACGACGCCAAGATTTGTTTGGCAGAAGTCCATCAGCGGATCAAGGTGCTCGCCGCCGAGCAATCGGCGGATATCACCGGCCAGCTGCTGAGCATGGGTGTCGAGTTGCTCGCGGGCCGAGGGCAGCTGGTGGATGCGGTTCCCGGTCTGGCGAGTCACCGCGTCAAGGTCACCGCGGGTGACGGCAGTACCACGGTCCGCGATGCCGATGTCGTCTTGATCGCCACCGGCGCCACCCCCCGGATCCTGCCGTCGGCACACCCCGACGGCGAACGGATCTTGACCTGGCGCCAGCTCTATGACCTGGACTCGCTGCCCGAGTACCTCATCGTGGTGGGTTGCGGGGTGACCGGCATCGAATTCGCCAACGCCTACACTGAACTGGGTGTGACGGTAACGTTGGTGGCCAGCCGCGACCGGGTTTTGCCGCACGAGGACGCCGACGCCGCACAGGTGCTCGAGGAATCTTTCGCCCGACGTGGCGTCGAAGTGATCAAGAACGCCCGGGCACAATCCGTGAGGCGCACCGACGGCGGGGTGCTCGTGACAATGGCCGATGGGCGCACCGTCGAAGGCAGCCACGCGTTGATGACACTTGGGTCAGTGCCCAACACCGGCCGGCTAGGCCTGCAGCGTGTGGGTATCGAACCCGGGCCCGGCGACTACATTTCAGTCGACCGAGTATCGCGCACATCGGTCGCGGGCATTTACGCGGCGGGGGACTGCACCGGTCTCTTGCCGTTGGCCTCCGTTGCAGCGATGCAGGGCCGCATCGCGATGTATCACGCGCTCGGTGAGGCCGTTAATCCGCTTCGATTGCGCACCGTCGCGGCGACGGTGTTCACCCACCCGGAGGTTGCGGCGGTCGGGATCTCGCAGGCCGCGATCGACCAAGGGCCCATTCAGGCCCGCATCATTTCACTGCCGTTGAGAACCAATGCGCGGGCGAAAATGTCGGAGCTGGATCAGGGATTCGTCAAGCTATTTTGCCGACAGGACAGCGGCGTGATAATCGGTGGCGTGGTGGTCGCGCCGATCGCTTCCGAGTTGATACTACCGATCGCGATCGCTGTTCAAAACGGCACCGCGGTCGACGATTTGGCGCAGACGCTTGCGGTCTATCCGTCGCTGTCCGGCTCGATCACCGAGGCGGCCCGCCGGCTCGTAGTCCGTGACGAGCTCAACTGATGCAGGAGTTCAAGAGGCTTCGGTGAAGCCGGATCGCGGATTGAGCATTATCACCCGGGTGAATCGGCCGCAGGAGTGATGACAGATCGTCAGCGTCGCGCGATGCTCGTGCTGGATGTCGCGTGCGATCGATCACCGACGCCACGTCGTCGCCACCCAGATGCCAAACAGGAGAAGAGATATGAAGCCGGCCTCGGCTCGCCGTCAACCGCAGAATGCAGAACCGACCACCTCCGTTGTGATCGTCGGCAGCGGGTTCGCCGGATTCGAGTGCGCGCGCCGACTGGCCCGACGACTGGACAAGGCGCGCGCCTCGGATGTGAGGGTGACCATCGTTTCGCCGGTCGATTATCTGCAGTACACGCCGTTGCTGGCGGATGTCGCCGGTGGGCTGGTCGACCCCCGGTTTGTCTGTGTCCCGTTGGCCGGAACACTGACGGGCATGCGGGCGGTGCGTGGAGCGGTCGACAGCGTTGACTTCGATCGGCGTCTGCTGTCGTTCACCGATCCCGAGGGTCGGCGAGGGACGCTGTCGTGGGATCGGCTGGTCTTAACACCGGGCTCGGTGACCCGGCTTTTCGATACGCCCGGTTTGGCCAGATACGCGCACGGCCTGAAGTCGACGGCCGAGGCGCTGTATCTTCGTGATCGCGTGATCGAGCAGTTGGAACTGGCTCAGGTCGACGAAAACGAGGCACGCGCCGCAGCGCGCCGCACGATTGTCGTTGTCGGTGCGTCGTATTCCGGTTCCGAATTGACGGCGCAGCTGCGCGCGCTCGCCGATGCGGCGGCGAAGCAAATGGGCTTCGATCGGGCCTCTGTGCGGTTCGTGCTGCTCGACTTGGCGGACCGCGTCATGCCCGAGCTGGGGCACAAACTCGGCGACGCGGCGATGCGTGTGCTGCGCTCTCGCGGAGTCGACGTGCGGCTGGGCACGACCCTCAAGGAGGTTCACGCCGATCATGTTGTCCTCAGTGATGATTCACGCATCGACACTTACACCGTGGCGTGGGTGGCCGGCGTGACCCCGTCACCGCTGATCGCCACGCTGGGCTTGAAGACGGAACGGGGCCGGCTGAAAGTGCAAGCCGACTTGCAGGTACCAGGTCATCCAGAGGTCTTTGCCGCGGGCGACGCCGCCGCGGTCCCGGACCTGACCCAGCCGGGCAAGATCGCCCCGCCCACCGCCCAGCACGCGAGTCGGCAAGGTAAGGCGTTGGCCCGCAACGTCGCCGCAAGTCTCGGCTACGGCGAGCGGAAGAACTACCGCCACAGCGATCAGGGCCTGGTGGTCGACCTGGGTCCGCGCTACGCCGTCGCCAACCCGCTGGGCGTGCACCTATCGGGCTATGCCGCAAAGTTTGTCACCCGCGCCTACCACCTCTACGCGATTCCCCGCCTCGTCAACCGCTGGGCAGTCGCACTGGCGTACCTCACCGACGTCTTCTTTCCCCGGACCGTGTTGTCGATGGGATTCGATCCGGGCACCGACGCCGAGTTCACGGCCGGCGAAGTCGTCCAACTACCGAAGGCCGCAGGCGCCGAATGATATTCGGCAACCAGCGTTGCGAACAGCAATGACCATCGTCAACAAGGGCTTTCGCGGACGACGCGGTGAGTCGGCGCGTGAGCTCCCGCCGGGGCAGCATGTGACCGCGGACTTCCCTGTGCTGCAAGCGGGACCGACCCCGCGGATCGATCTTGATGACTGGCGATTCACCATTCGCGACGAGCGCGGCGCTGAACACTCGTGGACCTGGGCCGAGCTCAAGCTCATGCCCAGCGAGCGACTAAGCGTGGACATTCACTGCGTCACCACATGGTCCAAGCTAGATACCGAGTGGGAAGGCGTCTCCCTGGACACGCTCTTCGAATCGATCGACACCACCGCCGGATTCGCACTGGTCGGCTCCTACGGCGGGTACACCACCAATCTTCCGGTGGGCGACCTTCTCGGTGGGAAGGCTTGGATCGTGTACTCCTACCAGGGGGCACCGCTTAGCGCGGTGCACGGCGGCCCGGCACGGCTGCTGGTGCCGCACCTGTACTTCTGGAAGTCCGCGAAGTGGGTGAGATCCATTGAGTTGCGCGACAGCGACATCCCGGGATTCTGGGAGGGGTTGGGCTACCACAACTACGGCGACCCGTGGCAAGAACAACGCTACGCCGGGGATTGACGACGGCGGTGGAGGGTCACGTAAGGCCGAAATTGCGGTGGCGGGTCGCGCGTGTGGTGGACTCTGTACCCGAGACCGGGTCGGCGCAAACGATCGGGCTGACCGTGCCGGGCTGGGGTGGCCACTTGTCGGGCCAGCACATTGATCTCAAGCTGACCGCCGCAGACGGGTACAGCGCGCAACGGAGCTATTCGCTGAGCAAGCCACCCGACGGTGAGCGCATCGAGCTCACCGTGCAGCAGATTCCCGACGGGGAAGTCTCGCCCTACCTCGCCGGGCTTGTTGCCGGGGACGAGGTCGAACTTCGAGGACCCATCGGCGGCTGGTTCGTCTGGCGGCCTGACGACGAGGATCGGGTCCTGCTCGTCGGCGGCGGATCGGGAATCGTGCCGTTGATGGCCATGCTTCGACAGCGGGTGGTGGCGGGCGGCGCCGACTTTCGGCTGGTCTACTCGGTGCGCAGTCCCGATGACGTGTACTACGCCCAAGAGCTGGGCCGGCTTGGGCGCGAATGCGGCTGGTTGCAGGTTGCGCTGATCTATACCCGCGTTGCCGCGCCGCAGAACGCCCGGCCGCCCGGGCGGGTCCGTGCCGCTGACCTCGCATCGACGGACTGGGCGCCCGTCGACGGTACCCGCGTCTACGTCTGCGGTCCAACAGGATTCGTTGAGTCAGTCACGGCGAAGCTGATCGAGCAAGGGCATCCGCCCTCGGCGATAAGGACCGAGCGGTTCGGTCCGAGCAACCAACCCGAAAGCGAGGAGCGATGACCGAACCCACGCACGTCGACGGTAACGCGGCCGCGGGCGTCTTCGCAGAAGTGGTGGGATTCGATGTCACCACCGCCACGTTGACTTGCGGGAAATGCGGTTGCGCCAGGGCCTTCGCCGAATGTCACGTCTATCACCGCGGACCCGGCATCGTGGTGCGTTGTCCATGTTGCGGAGACGTTCTGGCCCGCCTGGTGCGAACGCCCACCGAAGTGTGGCTCGACTTCCGCGGTGCCCGGTCCTGGCGTGTCCCGATCCCAGCCCCCTGATGGGGTCGGGGTCGGGGTCGGAAGAATTGCAGCGTCCTGAGGGCAGCGTCGACGGCATACGCCGGTCTCCACCCGGGTGAATTACCCAGCCGGATGAGGACACCTCACCCCACGCGCAGGGATAGTGGTCGTTGGATCTGAGTTGTGGGCCCCGCACCGACCGTGCTACTCGGACAGGCAGAGCAATCGCAACGACCTCGGCCGCAACAATCGACGAGAGGAGGCCAATTCATGGCTAAACTCGAGTTCTTCGACACCCCCGGGTACGGCGAGATAGCCCGTACCCGCAACCACTACCGCCAAGCTCTACGCGTCGGGGATCGCATCGAGATCTCCGGCCAAGGAGGCTGGGACGCGGACTTCGCCATGTCGGTGATATCCCTGGAGGAGGAGATAGCCCAGGCCTGCGACAACGTCGCAAAGACCCTCGCTGAGGCCGGCGCCAGCTGGCGCGACATCGTGAACGTCCACTCCTACCACGTTCCCACGACGCCTGATTCCATTGGCGCTGAACATATGTCGGCGATGGTGGACCAGTTCCGCAAGCGATCCGGCGAAAGGATGCCGCTGTGGACCGCGCTAGGCGTCGAGGCGCTCGCATTGCCCGGCCAGCGTGTCGAGATCGAGGTCGTCGCGATCGTGGAATCGGGCGGGAAGTAGACATCTGCGCTCGGTCGCGAGGCCGGAGGCACGGGTGAACCGAATATTTCATTCCCTGATTGGCGACCCGCCCGGAGCGGTCGATGCGGCCGTCAAAGCCTCGGCGCTATTCCTCACGGCTGCGATCCTGTTTCGTTTCATGGAGCGCCGTACCCTCGCCGAATTCGCGCCGTTCGACTGGATCGCTGCGGTGGCGGCCGGAGCCATCGTCGGTCGGGCGGCAACCGCCAGCGATAGCTCGTGGCTAAACGCAACCTCGGCGCTGATCAGTCTTCTCGTCGCCCACGCTGTTCTTGCGAGATTGCGCTTCATTCCCGCGATTCGACGGATCATCGATCCGCCTCTCAAAGTGCTGATCCGCAATGGGCACGTCGACCGGCGCAACCTGCGTCGCTGCGGGCTAACCACCGCCGATCTCGAGGCTGTGCTACGACAGCATGGACACGAAAGCTCCGATCGTATTCACCTGGCGATCTTCGAAGCCAAAGGCGCAATCTCGATTTTGTTGACGGATGAAAAGGGGGCGCCGGCGGGCTGAGCCGGACCGCTCACAACAAAGGCCAACGAAGCGCGTTTCGCTGCAGCGCATTCCGCTGGCAACGCCGCGGACGAGGGCAGTTCAGGACAGATTAGGAGGAGCGATTCAATGAGCACCGTGAGCAACATGCTGGCGACCTACCCCGGGGGGCTTGGTCGTATCGATAGCGCCAAACTGATCAGATGTATAGAAGCCTGCATAGAGTGCGCTCAGGCCTGCACGGCGTGCGCCGACGCCGACCTTAACGATGAAGGGGTCGGGCACCTCACGAAATGCATTCGCACAAACCTCGACTGCGCAGACATTTGCGTGACGACGAGCCGTGTAGTGTCTCGTCATACGGCATACGATGCCAACGTCACCCGCGCGGTGCTGGAGGCATGCGCGGTTACCTGTAAGGCCTGCGGCGACGAATGTGATCTGCATTCGGCGCATCATGAGCACTGCCGCGTCTGCGCCTACGTGTGCCGCCGATGCGAACAAGCGTGCCGCGAGCTTCTCGCCTCGTTGGGGTGACTGGCCCTCGGGCTCAACGGATGTTGCGGGCGACGTCCAGCATGCTCGCTGGCAAGGTCACGGTCGGGCTCGTCGCTTGATTGGCGTGGACGGCTGTGACTCGTTGATCCAGCGCTGGGCGTCGAGTGCGGCCGCGCAACCGGTGGCGTCCGCGGGGGCGGCGCGGCATGCGCGCGCCACTCGGTGTCGGCGTCATAGATTGATGGCGTGTCCGGTGAGCGCATGGAAGCACTCCTGCAGTCCCTCGCCCAGCGTGGGATGGGTGTGCACGTTGCGGGCCAGCTCGGTGGCGGTCAGGTCCCAGAGCTGCGCTGCGGTGAGCTCGGGCAGTAGCTCGCTGACTTCGGCACCCACGAGGTGGGCTCCGAGTAGCTCGCCGTGCGCGGCGTCGGCGATGAGTTTGATGAAGCCGGCCCGTTCGCCGAGGCCGTGCGCCTTTGCGCTGGCCTGCATCGGAAACGTGGCTACGCGAATATCGCGGCCGGTGGCGCGGGCCTGGTCTTCGGTGTAACCGAAGCTGGCAACTTGGGGTTGGCAGAACGTCACGCGTGGCATCATGCGGTAGTCCAAGGGCATGGTCGGCGCGCCGGCGATGGTCTCGGCGGCGACGATGCCCTGGGCCGAAGCGACATGGGCCAGTTGCACTTTGGCGGTGACGTCGCCGATCGCGAAGATGTGGGGAGCCGAGGTGCGCATGTAGTCGTCGATGTCGATTGCCCCGCTCGTGGTGAGGTGCACGCTGAGCCTGTCGAGGCCGAGGTTTTCCACGTTCGGGCAGAATCCGATGCAGATGAACGCGCGGGCGGCGTCGACCGAGGTGGTGTGGCCGTTGCCGTCGGTGTGGGTGACGGTGACGCGGTCGCCTTGGTCGATCACCGAGTCCACCCGAGTGTTTGTGTGAATGGGAATGCCGCGGCGCCGGTACTGGCGGGTCAGTTCCTTGGAGACGTCGGCGTCTTCGTTGGGGAGTGCGCGGTCGGCGTACTCGAGAATTTGGACGTCGACGCCGTAACTGTCGAGGATGTAGGCGAATTCCATGCCGATTCCGCCGGCGCCGATGATGATGATGGACTCGGGTATCGTCGCGTCAAGAATCTGCTGTTCGTAGGTCACGATATTCTCGCTCAGGGTGATCCCGGGCAGCGTCCGCACTCGTGAGCCAGTGGCGATGATGGCGTTGTCGAAGCGGAGGGTGCTGGTGCCGCCGTTACGGAGCTCGACGTCGAGTGTGTGGGACCCGGTGAAGCGGGCGCGCCCGTCGATTTCGGTGATCTTGTTTTTGCGCATGAGGAAGTGCACGCCGCGCACCCTGGCGTCGGCGACTTCGCGGCTGCGCGACACGGCACGGGCGTAGTCGAAGTGGATGTCGCCGCGGATGCCGAACTGGTCTGCCTGGTGCTTCAGGATGGAGGCAATCTCGGCGTTGCGCAGCAAGGCTTTTGACGGAACGCAGCCGGTGTTGAGGCAGACCCCGCCCCAGTAGCGTTCTTCGATGATGGCGACGGTCAAGCCGAGTTGGGCCGCCCGGATGCCAGCGACATATCCGCCCGAGCCGGCGCCGACGACCACCAGGTCATATTCCAGGGGTACTGGTGCACTCATCGTGGGGCGCCTTCCTTGGGTAATGAGTAGATCGTCGGTCGCCGGCGCCGAAACCTTCGCAGGCACATCAGCATCCGATTCGGCTGTTCATCCCAATCAATTGGCTAGAACCGTCATGAAGTGTTCGATGACGATCACATTGCGCGCGACCCGACTGGTGAGACGATGGCGCGGCAACGCTCTATCGCAAAGTCGCAGTGCTGTTCTGGGGTTCACCGGTTAGTGCCCCTTCTTTTTCGTCCGACATGCTTGCGGTGTGGCCGCGGTGTCAGTGCGAACCATCGGTGAGACACGGCGGCTTGCCCGAGAGCCGCGACCTGCGTAGAAGCATCCGCAACTCTTTATCGACCAGAGTGTCGCCGAGCCGGGCGAGATGTCATCGCCCTCGTCACCGATTCACCCGGGTGAGGGTGACCGGCGGGCGCGGCCGTTCGGTCGTTCGCGCGTTGTTACTCCGCGGCGGCAACGCTTTCCAAGACCACCGCCACTCCCTGGCCCGAGCCAATGCAGACCCCAATCACCCCGTAACGGGCGCCTCTTTCAGCCAATTCGATCGCCAACGTCAGCAGATAGCGAGCTCCGGTAGCCCCGAAGGGGTGTCCGATCGCCACCGCGCCACCATTGGGTGTCAACTTGTCATCGGGAACCACGAAACCGTCCAGCTGGTTTGGTAATTCCCGCAACACGCCGAGTGCCTGGGCGCTGAACGCCTCATGCACCTCCCACACGTCGATCTGCTCGGGGACAAGCCCGGCCCGGCGGATCGCGGCCGGAATCGCCCATGCGGGGGCCACCCCCATAATGAGGGGATCGATGCCATAGACCGCGCTCGATATCACTCGGGCTGACGGCTCGATGCCGAGTTCGCTGGCTCGCTCTCCGGAAGCGATGACGACGGCACTGGCGCCATCACTCAAAGGCGAGGAGTTGGCCGCGGTCATTTGAGTCGTTCCGGGCTGGGCCGGTAAAGCCGCCAGCACCTCAGCGGTGGTGTCATCGCGGATGAACTCGTCATGTTCTGCTAGGCGGGAAGGCGCCTTCTTTGTCGCTGGGATCATTACGGGCATAATCTCTTTGGCCAGTCGACCTCGATCACGAGCGGCCTTGGCGCGTCGCTGGGATCGCAGCGCAAAGGCGTCGATCTCCTCGCGGTTCAGCGAGTAGCGGTCGGCGACATTTTGCGCGGTCTCGATCATGCTGATGTAAGCGTTGCGGGCCAGTAGTACCGCATTGGGCGGTCCTCCAGCACCGCTCCACATGGTGTCGAGCATGACAACCGGACCTCGGGGGCTGAACGCGGCTTCGCCCTTCATCAACGCCCACCCCGACCGCGACATCGACTCGACGCCACAGGCGATACCTAGCCCGAGGTCGCCGGCCTTGATCGCATGGCTGATCGTCACCGCCGCGCTGAGCGATGATCCGCAAAATCTGTTCACGGTGGCCCCGGCCGCGGTGTCAGGAAACCCCGCGGCCAACGCCGCCCAGCGGGCGATGTCGCCCATGCCCTCGTGAGCCGGGTTCACGCACCCCGCCACGATGTCCTCGACGGCATCGAGCGGCACACCCAGCCGGTCACACGCGCCCTTCATCGTCATGCCCAGCAGGTCGTCGGCCCGAATACCCGACAGCGTGCCGCCATAGCGGGTGAACGGGGTCCGTACACCCCCCAACACATAGGCCTCAGTCATCGTCGTACTTTTCGAATGCATCGGGTCCGCAAGGCCTCGTGTGGGTGAGGTGAGCCATCCCGCCGGCTCACCCGGCCACGCTTCCCGAGATTATTCGAGGCGATTCTGACGCACACCACCTAAACCGCCTTGAACTGCTGCAGTCGAATGACGTCAAGCATCATGCGCAGTTGTGATTCCTCTGGGTTGCCGGCGTAGCTATTCAGCCAGACCGCCAGCTTCGAGAATATCGATACCGGCAACGGGGTCGGGTTTGACAAGAGCGTGGTGAGGATGCGCTTGATCGCGAGATAGCCTTCCCCGCATCCCAACTCGACGAAGACAAGCGTGCGTTCGTAGCCGGTCAGACCCGACGTCACCGCATCGGCCAGTAGCCACGCCATGTCTTCATCGGAGATGGTCGGCCCGGAATTCGTGGGACGCGATTGCGCACGCGAAATGCAGCTCGCCGGGTGAAGAGTCGTCGACGACGCCAATCGGGCCAGGGCACGTTTCATGTCAGAAACCACCTGGGGCGATAGTCTCTTTGGTCTCAAAACCTGTGCCCACGTGGTGGTTTCCTTCCCGGGCTCCGCCGGCGGCGGCTGGACGACTCGTTTTTGGCTATGCTTCCGGTCCAGTCGCCACCTACGTGGGCCTAGGCTGCGCCCCGCTGTGTGGCCATGAACCCGGCGACATCTGCTCTTCGATAAGCATGTCCGCACGCGGGGTGAATCGTCATCACCCAGCTTTCTGCTCGCCCGGGTGATTCGTGCGATGCGCTCAGACGGAACGGAACCGGCGCAGCGGCATTCGTCTGGTGACCACTGGTGATTGTGCGGTGAGGCAGACCCCTGCGAAATCATGATGAAATGTCAAGGTGCGCTGTGTGAATCGGTCTTCGGCCTCGAACCGCAGGGACACCGCGAGCTCAGTGCGTTCGGCGATACCGGTGTAGCGGATAACCACCGTCGGATCACCGCTGATCGTATCCAATCGGATCGGGGCCGTGACCATCTCATACCTGCGTTGAGCGAACCGGGAGCCGGAGGGGGTGGCCCCAATGATATCGACGCAACACTTGGCGATCAGAAGATCGATCTCGGCTAACACCTTCGCGGTGACCATGATCGACGCGCTGCCCGTCGGACGCGTCCCGCGCGCCGCGACGCTCACTAGTGCGCACGCGCCCGTCAATACGACACCCTCACCCATCGTTAATCACGCCCTGGATTCGGCTTTTACCGGTACAGTCGCCAGCGGTAACACCGAGTGAGCGGCAACCTCATCCGCAGAATGTGTCAGTCCGTTTGACCGGCTCCGCCTGTCCGCGGGTCGCGTCGATCGAGTCCGCAAGCAGCCACAGCGCCAAGCCGATGAGCGCAATGTCCTTCATCAAGAATTCCCCGTCGGCGGACAAAACGGGAAAGCCGCCAGCAGACGCCTCGCCGACTCCGGGGGTGGTGATCATGAAACTCAGCGTGATCACGAAGAACAGTGAGGCGAATAGGCCGCCCACCACGGACGCCTTCGGGAACCACGGCTTGACGGCAAGCAATGCTGCGGTGATCAATTCTATTGATCCGTTCAAGCGACCAAAGGCGTCGATGGACATGATTTCGTACACCCAACTCAGGAGCGGGCTATTGGCCACCCAATGTGAAATACCGTGGGATTCATAGTAAGTGAACTTCATGGCGCCGAACCAGGCCAGGACTATCACCAGACCGTATCGTGCGGCCACGGGCGCCATGTGAATCGCTCGAAGCCTTGCCCGGCCGCCGGTCAACGTGGTGGTGGCCTCATTGTGTGACATGCGGTCTCCCGTCCTGACTGTGTCGTTTCACCGCATGGCCGGTGCCGAACTGACCGCCTTGGTTGGCGGCGCAGTTGGTCGAGACGTTGATCCAGGCGGTTATCAGTGACCACTATCTCTGCACAGTGGGCGAGCTGTCTTCATCCGCGCGCACGATTCACCCGGGTGAGACGCCGACGAGGAAACCTCCTGCGGCACGGATTCTCTTCGATCGCACGGGTGCATCATCCGTCGGCTCGCCGAGGTGATCACTGGAGGCGTTCTCGGATGAGATGATTCCCGGTCGGCCGGCCGGCCGGCCGGTCCGGTTTGGGGCGGGAAGGCGGATTACAGCAGGCCGAGTTCTCGCGCCCGGCCGACCGCCGTGCTGCGTTGCTCGACGCCGAGCTTGCGGTAGATGGCGCGCTGGTGGGTCTTCACGGTATTGAGCGAGACGTATAGCCGCTCGCCGATTTCACGTCGCGACAACCGGGTTGCGAGCAGGCGAAGAACCTCGAACTCTTTGGGCGTCAGCTCCTCAGTGACCGGGCACCGCTCATGGCGCGACGTCACCGCGACGCCCGCCCTCCGCTCTGCCGGAGCCAGCAGTGTCGAGGCGATGCCGGTGTCCGTGCAATCGCCCACCAGTGTGCCGACCTCCTCGAGGATTGCCCTGGTGGTCTCGCGGTCGCCGAGATGCTCGATGATCTCCGCTTTGATCGACAGCGCCTTGATCACCTCGGGGATTGCTCCTCCTTGGCGCGCGGACATGACGGCCATGTCGGCGGCGGCGAGTGCTGCAGCCGCGTCACCGCGCACCCGGAGGAGTTTGGCCGTGGCGAGAGACACCATCACGTCGACGAGGTGTTCCGGATCCGCCAGGTCCCGGGCGCTGCCAGAGGCCCGGCGGATCTGACGTTCGGCGTCCGCCAGCTGGCCATCTTCGGCTGAAATCAGTGCCAAATGGCCCAACGCGTATGTGCGGACGCGACGATCGCCCACCTTCTCGGCCAGGTGTGCGGCCCGCCGGAAGGCGGCTTGCGCCTCACGGGTGCTGCCAGAGAAGTACAGCGCGGCTCCATATATGCAGTAGGCGCTGGATTGGCCCAGCGGTCCTTCGGCGAGATCGAGGGTGATAGCCCGCCGAGCGGTGTCCAGCGCCGCGCCGACGTCCGCCGTCTTCAGCGAGTGAATCGCGCGCAACACGACGACCTGAGCGCAGACAGCGCTGTCATCCGCGCCGTCGGCCGGCTGTCGGCCTTCAATGGTCCGGATCCACTGGGCCGCGCCGTCGAGTTCACCAACGCTGAGGGCGATCCACGCGCGGGCCACGCTCAGCCTCGGATCCTGTCGAACGGTTTCTTCGGGCAGCAGATCAAGCATGCCCGAGACGGTCGAGACGCCGCCCCCGTTGAATTCGTCGACCCAGTCCGCGGCGATCAGGTCTGCGCTTCGCGCGATATCACCGCCGGCGACCAGGTGGCGGACCGCCTCGTCGATGAGGCCCTCGCTCTCGAACCAGGTTGCGGCTCGTCGGTGCAGATCGGCGACGAGGTCGGGCTCGCTGCGACGCAGTTCGGTGCGCAGCAACTCTCCGAACAGCTGGTGGTAGCGATACCAGTGACGCGAGCTGTCCAGTGGCACCAGAAACAGGTTTTCACGTTCGATCTGCTCCAACACCAATGCTGAGCCAGACGTTTGCAGCAACGCATCGCACAGCGCAGCGCTGAGCCGTCCCAAGATCGACGTGCGTAACAGAAAGCTGCGCAGCTGGAGTGGCTGACCGTCGAGCACCTCGGCCATCAAGTAGTCGACGATATGGCGATTGTCGCCGGCGAACGTCCGGATGAACGCGGCGGCATCAGCGCGACCGGCAAGCGAGAGAGCGGCGAGGTAGAGGCCGGCAGCCCAACCCTCGGTGCGTTGGTGCAACAGTTGAATATCTGCGTGGTCTAAGTCCAGTCCGAGCACGTCATTCATCAGATGGGTCGCCTCGATAGCGCCGAACCGCAAATCGTCGGTGCGGATCTCAGCAAGCTCACCGCTCGCCCTGAGTCGAGCCAACGGCAACGCCGGATCCGATCGGGTGGCCAATACCAAGTGCAGATTCGCCGGCATCCGGCTGATAAAGAACGCAAGCTGTTCATGGACTGCTCGATTTGCCACCAAGTGGTAGTCATCGAGGATGAGCGCCGTCGGGCTTTCGATCGTGTCCAGATCATTCAGCAGCGTAGGCAGAACCACCTGCACTGGGTCGGCGCCCAACGCGAGGAGTTCGACCGCGCGAATCCCCACCCCGGGATTGGTCTTCTGCAGCGCGGCGACCACGTACATCCAAAACCATACTGGGTCGCTGTCAGCGGGATCGAGTGACAGCCAGCCAAATCGCCTGTCCTCACCCGCAGCCAGGGCCCACTGCGCCAGCAATGTCGTCTTGCCCCATCCCGCCGGCGCGCTCAGTAGGGTCAGCTTGCAGCGGCGCCCCGCCGACAGTGCGTCGAGCAAGGCGGTGCGGTGAACGAGCTTGGCCGCAATGGCCGGGACGTGCAGTTTGGTGCCGAGCAGAATCGTGCGGGCGGCGGCGGCTTCTCCGACCCCGTTGTCGCTGTCGTTAGCTGACCCAGTCATGTCCGAACTCCGCGAATGCGTTGAATCCACCAGCCCGGGTGGAAAACTCGGTGTTGATGCCTCCGGAGTGGGCGCTCGCGTCTCGGTATCCCAGTTTGTCCCGGCGGGGGCGGCCAGGCTCGTCGTGACGGGCAGTAGCCGTGAACCCGTTGAGTCAGATGCGTTCCCGGTGATGACCTCTGGCGTGCGTCGCCGGTGGCCGTTTGGGCCGGCGGGCCCTCGTCCCACCACCGGCTCAACGGTTTTCTCGCGAGCCACGCTAATGCTGTGTCCGCTCACCGCAATTTCCCTCTTCTCGCATCGATGCGATGACTCCGTGTCGCGACATGGGGTGACCGAGGTCTCAACATGAAACGCCGTGAGAGCGCCGGGGTGCTCATGGTCGTCGGGTAACCAACACGTATCCACCGACGCCGAATACGACTGGCAACATCATCAGCATCCCCAACACTGTGCTCATCATCGTTTTCTCGATTCCGCTGTGTCGTTTGCTCTCGGCGCCACTTCCTGGTTGAGCGGCCGCGGTCACGGCGTTCCAAGAGTCCACTGACTACGTTGGCAGCGGGGGAGCGCGGTCACCATCGCCCAGCGGGTGATGTTTAGAACCGGGTCGGTGTATTTTTAGTGGCTTCGATATTTGACAGCCCTGTCAATCCGACCGCCGCATGAAGGTGAATCACGCCCGACCCCGTCGGCCTAAGTGTGCGTGCAGACGGACGAAGAACCCCATTCGAGACAGCGATGTTGGGACATCCGAGCAACTCTGTGAGACGAAGGCCTGACGCGATCAAAGTCATTGCTGGGAAATGGTTCTCGTTCTTCAGGGCGATCCGTGCGGCGAACAACTGCGGCGATGCGATCGGCCGGCCGCGGCGGGTCGTGATGTTGGGTACTTTGCATGGTGGTCGGCGGGCTGAGACGCGCTTGCCGCAGCCCCAGCCCGCCGAACGGTCAGCATGAGGATCGCGTAATCCCCGGTGAATCGTGTGCGCAAAGGGGAACCGGACCAACCGGGTCACGACACTCGCTCCTCACCTGCCACGGGTGATGTATTACGCGCCGAAGTGGCATGGCTCATAGGAAAGTCATCGTCTGGCGGCGGGTCTGACGCCGCGCATGCGCCTGCTTCATCGGCCCTGGAATGGTGATAGTCGGCGGCGACGCTGGAGCTGATCGCTTCGGTGACCACCTGCGGGACTTCATGCAAGAGCGTGTGCCCGGCGGCGTGCCGGTGAATGAGAGTCGCCGCCGGGATACCGTCGGCCAACTTGCGGGCATGCCACATCGGCGTGAGCTTGTCCGCTCCTCCGCTGATGATGGTTGTCTTGGCCGTGATGGAGCTCAGGGTCTGAGAGCAGTCGTACTCCCTCAGACCGAGCAGGAAGCCGACTTTGGTCGCCGACGGGGTCGCGTTGACGGCGGCCGCGGACATAGCCACCAACGATTTCGGTGCGGATTCACCGTATCCGCCGTGCCTGGTCAGTGCCGCGCACACCGGACGGGCGAGCAATTGAACAACCTGATCGGTCCCCGCGCGCGGCATGCGGTGTACGAGGTTGTAGATCATGCTTGTCGCCGGGGTGTTCAGCAGCCGACCGAGGCCGTGTGAACCGAGGCTCCCCGCGGCGGTCGCGACGAGAACGAGGCTTTCCGGCTCAACGGGACGCGAGCTGGCTGGCCGGCGTAGATAGGCCAAGGCTGTCATGCCGCCCATCGAGTGTCCCGCCAGGGTGAGAGGGCCTGTAACGCGAAGCGCCACCAGCAGCTCGGCTAGGTCGTCAGCGAGTCGGTCGATCCGGTACGTGTGCATTGGCGCATCGCCGGAGTCGCCGTGGCCGCGATGATCGTAACTGATGATCCGGATGTTGTTGCCCCAGAGGCGAATTAGCTGCGTCATCTGGATATTCCAGGACTCTTTGTTCAGGCAAAAACCATGAAGGAGCACGACCGTATGGCCGGCGGCGTGAGATCCCCAGTCCCGAACGGACAGCGAGACGCCATCGCTCGTGGTAACCGTGCGGTTGCAGGCCAGTGATCGGCGTGTGCCCAGCGTTCGCCTCCGGCCGCGCCGCGTTGCCTGCGTGTGGGACCGTTGCTGCACTCCAAGCGTCGTGTTCAACATTGTCTCGGTCTTTCGCTTGTGTGCTCACCGGCACGGTGTCTGGCCTAGCTGGACTGCCGGGCCGGCGGAGTACGTGATCAGGGTCGACTACTACGGTCGTCGTGCGGCCAGCGCAAAACCATCGCCCGAAGGTTGATGTTTAGGCCCGGATGGATGCAGTACTAGGCGGTCCCGTATTTTGGCGCCGGTCAATCGGAGCCGCGCATCAGCTGCGCCAACTCGCCACGGGAGGCAATTCCCAATTTGGCAAACGCGTTGTGCACGTGTGTCTTCACCGTATGCGGGGAAAGATGCAGTTGCTGCGCGACGGAGCGGTTGGTCGCGCCCTGGGCGATGAGGTTGACTACCGTAAGCTCGGAGTCGGTGAGGCTGTCCCAGCCCCTTTTCGCCCGCGGCTGGGCGACGATGCGCCGTTCCACGCCTAATCGGCGCAACTCGCGGCCGACCCGACGGGCATCTGCAACCGCTTCGCATTGCACAAAGGTGTCGAACGCCTTGTTGAGGCCCTCGATCGCCTCCGCATCGCGTCCGGCGCGCACGAGTTCACCAGCGGCGTCTTCGAGGGCACCGGCGTGGAGAAGCGGACGCCGCGTACTAAGCGCGCCGGCAGCCTCCAAAAGCGCATCGGCGTCACGTTCCAGGATTCCGCGGGCCTGCTGGGCGACCGCCGCGAACAACGCCACACCGGGCCGCTCGCGTTCCAGCACCTCGATGCTCTGCAGCACTCGCGCGCGCAGCCCGGCGTCCCCGGCTGCCGAAGCCACCCGCGCTGTCAGCGTCAGCTGATCGAACACGTTAGGCCACAGCGGTGTGATGACACGCGCGTTCTTGCCCCCGAGCCAGCGCGCCGCGTCGCCAACGTCGCCGCGGTCCCACGCGGCAAGGGCCACCACATAAGCCGCGCCGCCGGACAGCAAGGGCGAGGTGCTGGAATACAGGGCTGTCGACTCAGACACCAAGTCTTGCAATAGCTTTCGGTCGCCTGTTCGCGTCGCGACCTCAGCCAGAACAAGAATGCGCTCAATGTTGACCTCGGTACCGTTGGCCCATTCACGCCGAGGCAGCGCCTCGATGGTGTCGCGCGCCGCGGCCAAGCGACCCGCCGCCGCATGAACCATCCCGCCGAGATGGGTCCAGCCGGGAAGCGCCATCGCGTTGCGTTCGCGACGGGCCTTCTCGGTGCCCTCGGCGACCTGCACGCTGGCCTCCTCCAAGCTGCCCACGCAAACAATCAGGCCTGCGCGCCGCTTGGCGGCATATATGCCGCCAAGCGTTGCCTTGCCCCCGCGCGTCAGTACATCGACCTCGTCCATGCGCCGAAGTGCGCGCACCGCATAACCGTCCTGGTAGTCGTTCAGGGCAAGCGCGGTAGCGCTGACGATCCGGGCTTCCACATCACCGGTCGCGGCGGCTTCGGCCGCGGCCGCTTCCGCGGCCGAAGCGTCCGCATGCAGGCCGTTGACCACCTCGAAGTAGGCCACCCATGCCTGATGGCGCGCCCTGATGATGTCGTTGATGCCGACCAACTGCAGCGCGCGACGTAACTCGGCAATGCGTTGCGCCGGATCCTCGGTGCCCGCGGCGATGCCCAGCCGAATCTCGGCTTCGTCGTCTTGGGACAGCTGCGTTGCGAGCGCGCTGTCGGCAAGCGCCTGAGCCTCGTCATAACGGGCCGCTCGATTCAGTAACTCCACCGTTTCGGCGACCAGTGGGCCGCGCTCAGCGTCGTTGGCGGGCAGTAGCTCTAGTGCGCGCTTGCTCAAGTCCGCGGCCCCGCTGGCATCGCCGCGGCCGACCGATTGGGCGGCTAGGCGCAGGGCGTCGATCGCCTCGCGGTCTCCGGGTTCGGCGCTGCGTGCCAGCTGGGTGGCGACCTCGGCGGGGGCCGCGCCCATCCCGAGCATGACCGAGGCGGCTTGGCGCTCCATGGCCCGCCGCAGGGACTGCGGCAACGACTGGCGGGTGGCCTCGCGCAGCAATTCGTGCCGAAACCTCAACCGCTCGCCGTCTTCGATGAAAAGATCCGCGCGCACCGCCTCCTCGAGCGCCGACAGCAACGAGGCGGGTGAGCGTTCCAGCATCGCGGCCAGCAAGCCAGCCGAGAACCGGTCGGGCAGCACCGCGGCCACCCGCACCACTTCCGAGGCGCCGTTGGAGAGCAGGTCAAGTCGCTGCTGCATACCGGCGCCCAGCCGCCGCGGCAACCCCTGTCCGGTGACCATCGCGCGCCCGCCGGAGAGATTGAGCCTGCCCTCCTCGCCGAGCCCCCCGACAAGCTCGCTGACCAAAAACGGGTTCCCGTGCGCCTTGGCGGCCAGATTCAGCAGCGACGCATCCGCCCGCGCCCGCACCGCGTCTTGAACCATGTCGGCGACCGCATCCGGCGTCATGGCCCCTAATCGCAAGAATGTGGCATTCGCGCGTTGCAGCACCGACAACGTCTGCTGCACCGCCGGCCGACTGGCCCCGGTGCGGGCCGTCAATACCCACAACACAGCGACCTCGGGCCGCATCGCGGCCAGCGACCGCAGCGCCAACAGAGTGGCGCTGTCGGCCCAGTGAATGTCCTCCAGGACGATGACCAGCGGCGTTTTCGCGGCCGCCGCATGAATGGCTTCGGCCAAATCGTGGACCACCCAGTAGCGGAGATCCGCCGAGGTGCCCAAGCGACGCAACGCCTCCGCATCACCGACCGGGGGCTCCGCGCGCAGGGTTGCCATGAACAGCGAGAAAAACGGCACCGTCTGCTGATATTCGAACGCCTCACCGAACAGTGCCCGAACACCGGCCTTCTCGGCAAGCAACAAGACCTCGGTGAGCAACCGGCTCTTGCCGATGCCCGGTGGGCCCTCGATGACGAGCACACCCCCGCGCCCCCGGGTCACCGCATTGACCCGCGCGCCAACCGTTTTCAGCTCGTCTGCCCGCCCTCGAATCGGCGGGGTGATCAAGCGTTGGCCGCCGACATCAAATAGGCCGGTTGAAGACCCCACGGGAATCCCTGTCTTCCATCTACCGGACTGCCACTGCAGTGCACACCATTCTAGGTGTGCACGTCACCCAGGGTCGCGCATGAGCTTCGCCAGTTGGGAACGGGAAGTGATGCCCAACTTGGCGAAAGCGTTGTGTACGTGGGTTTTCACGGTGTGGGGGGAGAGATGTAGCTGCGTGGCGACGTCGCGGTTGGTCGCGCCCTGTGCGATGAGGTTGATGATCTTGAGTTCGGAATCGGTGAGGCTGTCCCAGCCGGTTTTTGACCGCGGGTGAGCCACGATGCGCCGTTCCACGCCTAATCGGCGCAATGTGCGGCCGACCCGGCGGGCATCGGCAATCGCCTCACACTCGATGTAGGTGTCGAACGCCGCGTTCAGTTGGTCGATCGCCTCGGCGTCGCGCCGTGCGCGAGCCAGCTCGCCGCCGGCGTCCTCGGCAGCACTGGCGTACAGCAGCGGCCGCGGAAACCCGCGAAGCGACTCCGCAACGGCCACCAAGGTTTGGGCATCGTGTTCGAGGATGCCACGGGCATAGGCGGCCACCGCCGCGAACAGCGGCAGCGCGGGCCGTTCACGTTCCAGCACTTCGGTGGCCTGCAGAACCCGCGCGCGCAAGCCGGCGTCACCGGCGGCCGAGGCCACCTTCGCACCCAGGACCAACCGAACCAACGCATGGGGAAAAAACGGCGTCGCCAGCAGGATGACGTCGCCGAGCCAGCGCATTGCGTCATGAACATCGTCCCGCTGCCACGCCGCCCGCGCGAGCACATACGCCGACCCTCGACGTATGCCGGCGGAGCCCGTGGAGTGGGCGGCACGGGCGTCATTTACCATCTGCTGCAGTAAGTTTCGGTCATCGGTGTGTGCCGCCACCTCGGCGAGGATCACCATGCGAAGTACGTCGTGCTCGGTTGCCCCCGTCGGCTGGGGCGGCGGAAGGCGCTCCGTCGCATCGCGAGCGGCTGACAGCCGGCCCGCGGCGAGGTGGACAAGCCCGCTAAAGACGGCCCACATGGCGAGAGCCATCGCGTTGCCTTCCCGGCGGGCTTGCTCTGTTCCGTCGGCGATGCGGGCCGTCGCGTCGTCCAACCGGCCGACGACTGCCAGGAGGTTTGCGTTGTACATCCCGGCATAGGCATGCGCCAACGCTGTTTCATTCGTGTAAGCAAGCGGGCGGAGCTCTTCGAAACGGCGTAGTGCGCGGGACGCGTACCCCTCACCAGCATCGAGCAAAGCGTGGGTGAGGCCGGCCATGATCGTGGCCTCGATATCACCGGTGACTTTCGCGGCTGCGGCCGCCTCGTCGGCGGCCGCGCGCCGTTGGCCGCCTTCGTCGAATATCAGGTTGTACGCCAGCCAGGCCAGATGCCGGACCCGGGTAACCTCGCTGATGCCGCTCAACTCAAGCGCCCGTCGATTCTCTTCCACCCGCCGCTGGTCGGTGTGCTTGGTGTGCACCGGGAGCCGCAGACGGATCTCGGCCTCTACTTCCGGCGATGCCGCCTCCGCGAGCGCCGAGTCGGCCAATTCTTCGGCCTCGCCGTAGCGGCTGGCCCGGTTGAGCCACCCCACCGTTTCCGCGACCAGCGATCCATATTCGGTGTCGCCGGCGGGCAGTAGTTGCAGTGCGCGCTTGCTCAAGTCCGCGGCCGCGCTGGCATCGCCGCGGCCAACCGCTTGCGCGGCCTGGCGCAGTGCGTCAATCGCCTCTCGATCTCCCGGCTCGGCGCTGCGCGCCAGCTGGGTAGCCACCTCGGCCGGGGCGGCCCCCAGGCCAAGCATGGCCGATGCCGACTGACGCTCCATCGCCCGCCGCAAGGACTGCGGCAACGACTGCCGGGTGGCCTCGCGCAGCAGGTCGTGCCGAAACCTGAGGCGCTCACCGTCTTCGACCAATAAATCCGAGCGCACCGCCTCCTCCAGCGCCGAGAGCAACGACGTCGGTGGCCGGTCTAGCATCGCTGCCAAGAGCTCGGCCGAGAACCGGTCCGGCAGGACCGCCGCCACCCGCACCACCTCCGACGCACTACCGGAGAGCAGATCCAGTCGCTGCTGCATGCCGACTCCCAGACGGCGAGGCAGCCCGTGTCCGGTGGCCACCGCTCGGCCGCCCCTGACGTTCAGTCGGTTCTCCTCATCCAGGCCGCCGACAAGCTCGCTGACCAAGAACGGGTTCCCATGCGCCTTGGCGGCCAGATTCAGCAGTGACACATCGGCTTCCGCACGCACTGCGTCTCGGACCATGTCGGCGACCGCATCAGGTGTCATGGCCCCCACTCGCAGAAATGTGGCATCCGCGCGTTGCAGCACTGACAACGTCTCTTGCACCGCAAAGCCGCCCGCCCCGGTGCGGGCAGTCAATACCCACAACACCGACGCATCCGGCCGCGCGGTGGCGAGCGACCGGAGCGCCAACAGCGTCCCGTTGTCGGCCCAGTGGATGTCCTCCAACAGAATCGCCAGCGGGGTCCGAGCGGCCGCGGCATTAATCGCGTCGGCCAAATCGTGCACCACCCAATACCGCAGATCGGCCGAGCCACCTAGCTGGCGCAACGCCTCTGCGTCTCCGACCGGGGGATCGGCGTTGAGGGTGGCCATGAACAGCGAGAAAAACGGCACCGTCTGCTGGTATTCGAACGCCTCCCCGAACAGCGCGCGCACGCCCCACTTCTCGGCCAGCACTAACACCTCGGTCAGCAACCGACTCTTTCCGATGCCGGGTGGCCCTTCGATGACCAGCACGCCGCCGCGGCCCTGCGCCACCGCGGTAACCAGTGCGCCGATCTTTTTCAGCTCGTCCGCCCGTCCTCGAATCGGAGGTGTGACCAGGCGTTGGCCGCCGGTGTCGGATAGGCCGGCTGGAGGCCCCATCGGGTGTCCTGTCTAGCGTTTGATTACCGGACTGCCATTGCAGTGCACGTCATTGTAGGCCGTGCACGGCATCAACGAGATTTGCTGTCGATCAATCGGCGCTGCGCATGCGCTGGCTCAGTTGGGCTCGGGAAGTGATCCCCAGCTTGGCAAAGGCATTGTGCACGTGTGTCTTCACGGTGTGCGGGGAGAGATGCAATTGCTGCGCGACTGAGCGGTTGGTCGCGCCCTGTGCGATGAGGTTGATGACCCTGAGTTCGGAATCGGTGAGGCTGTCCCAGCCCGTTGCCGCCCTCGGGTGCGTGACGATGCGGCGCTCCACCCCTAGTCGGCGCAACATCCGGCCGACCCGGCGGGCATCGGCAACCGCTTCGCACGCGACGTAAGTGTCGAAAGCCGCGTTCAGGTGGTCGATGGCCTCAAGGTCGCGCTCTGCGCGACTCAGCTCGGCGCCGGCATCCTCGGCAGCGCCGGCGTAAAGAAGCGGCCGCGCCGACGAGTGAAGCAACTCCGCGGCAGCCACCAATGCTGTGGCGTCACGCCCTAGTATGCCGCGGGCATATCCGGCAACCCCTGAAAACAGCTGGACCGTGGGCTGCTCGCACTCCAGCACCTCGGTGGCCTGCAGGACCCGTGCGCGCAAGCCGGCGTCGCCGGCGGCCGAGGCCACCCGCGCACTCAAGATCAGCCGATCGAAGGCATAGACCTGTAGTGGTGTTCCGAGCAGGGCGATGTCGCCGCCGAGCCAGCGCACCGCTTCATGGACGTCGTCGCGCTGCCAGGCCGCCAGTGCGAGCACATACGCCGCTCCTCGACGGATCGCAGGTGAGCCGGTGAAGTAAGCTTTTTGTGCGTCATTGGCCATCTGCTGCAACACGTTTCGGTCATCCGTGTGCACACCCACCGAGGCCATCACCACGATGCGGAGCAGGTCCGGCTCGCTCACGCCCGTCGGCTGTGGGGGCGGCAGGGACTCAGCCGCATCGCGTGCGGCCGACAGCCGGCCCGCAGCGAGGTGAACGATCGCACCAATGACAGTCCACATATTGAGGACCATCGCGTTGCCTTCTCGGCGGGCCTGCCCAATGCCGTCGGCAATCCGGCCCGCCGCGT
Source organism: Mycobacterium sp. E1747 (assembly GCF_001667775.1). Classification (GTDB taxonomy): domain Bacteria; phylum Actinomycetota; class Actinomycetes; order Mycobacteriales; family Mycobacteriaceae; genus Mycobacterium. The sequence goes on along the minus strand of NZ_LZJI01000005.1, from coordinate 41,501 downwards.
CGTCCAACCGCCCGAACACTGCCAGCAGGATGGCGTAGTACATCGCCGCATAGTGATGCGCCAAGGCCGCATCATTCGTGTAGCCGAGAGAATGAAGCTGTTCGAGGCGGCCTAGAGCGCGGACCCTGTGCCCTTCGCCAATGTCGAGCAAAGCGAGGGTGACCTCGGCCATGATTGTGGCCTCGAGATCACCGGTGGCCGTCGCGGCGGCGGCAGCCTCGTCGGCTGCGGCGCGCTGTTGCCCTCTCTTGTCCTGCAGCACAAGGTTGTAGGCCAGCCACGCCAGATGCCGTGTACGGGTGAGCTCGCTGATGTCGCCCAACTCGAGCGCTCTGCGATTTTCCTCCGCCCGCCGTTGGGTGCTGTGTTTGGTGTGCGCCGGGAGCCGGAGGCGGATCTCGGCCTCAACTTCGGGCGAGACCGCCTCCGAGAGCGCCACGACGGCCATTTCTTCGGCCTCGCCATGGCGGCCGGCCCGGTTGAGCCATTCCACCGTTTCCGCGACCAGGGATCCACGCTCAGCGTCTTCGGCCGGCAACAGCTCCAGCGCGCGCTTGGTCAAGTCCGCGGCCGCGCTCGCGTCGCTGCGGCCGACCGATTGCGCGGCTTGCCGTAATGCCTCGATCGCCTCTCGATCTCCGGGTTCGGCGCTGCGTGCCAGCTGGGTGGCCACCTCGATTGGGGCCGCGCCGATACTCAGCATGACCGACGCCGACTGGCGTTCCATCGCCCGCCGCAGCGATTGCGGCAATGACTGGCGAGTGGCCTCGCGCAACAAGTCGTGCCTAAACCTCAGCTGCTCACCGTCTTCGACGAACAGATCCGCGCGGACCGCCTCCTCCAGCGCCGAGAGCAATGAGACCGGCTGACGGTCCAGCATCGCGGCCAGCAGGCCTGCCGAAAAGCGGTCCGGCAGCACTCCGGCGACCCGCACCACCTCCGAAGCAGTGTCGGAGAGCAGGTCGAGTCGCTGCTGCATACCCACGCCCAACCGTCGCGGCAGCGCATTTCCGGTGGCCATGACTCGCCCCCCGGTTGCGTCCAGTCGATCTTCCTCGGCCAGGCCATGCACAAGCTCGCTGACCAGGAACGGATTTCCGTGCGCCTTGGCAGCTAGATTCAATAGGGACTCATCCGCCGGCGCCCGTACCGCGTCGCAGACCATTTCGGCGACCGAGTCCGGCGTCATGGCCCCCAATCGCAAAAATGTGGCATTCGCGCGTTGCAGCACCGACAGCGTTTCTTGCACCGCCGGCCCGCCGGCGCCGGTCCGGGCGGTAAGCACCCACAGCACCGGGGCATCGGGCCGCGTAGCGGCCAGCGACCGCAACGCCAGCAAGGTCGCGTTATCGGCCCAGTGGACGTCCTCGAGAACTATCGCCAACGGTGTTCGGGACGCGGCGGCGTATATGGCGGCCTGCAGGTCGCGCACCACCCAGTAGCTGAGATCGGCCGACGTTCCCAGGCGGCGCAACGCCTCCGCATCACCGACAGGAGGATCCGCACGCAGGGTCGCCATGAACAGTGAGAAAAATGGCACCGCCTGCTGGTACTCGAAAGCCTCGCCGAACAGCGCCCGAACACCGGCCTTTTCGGCCAACGCCAAAACCTCGGTCAACAATCGGCTCTTCCCGATGCCAGGCGGCCCCTCGATCACTAGCACGCCGCCGCGCCCCTGAGTGACCGCGGCGATCAGCTCGGCGATCTCCTTCAGCTCGTCCGCCCGCCCCCGAATCGGCGGTATGCGGAGCTTCCCCGATGGCCTTGCGATGTTCACGCGAACCGGCGCCCCCCGACGTGCAGTAGGCGGGCTGTAGGCCTCTCAGTCGTGTCGTCCACAGATTCTCGCAACCGCTAGCGCTGGTAGTTAGTGTATGCGAGTAGCCGGGACACCGATCGGGCCGTACGTGCCCACCCTCGATGCTGTGCGCTCAGCGACGCCGACACCCACGCGAATCCGCACCGCGAATGGCGATTTGCCCAGCGTGCGCGTTCGGGGAGCCTAGTCATTTCCTCACCCGGGTGATTGACGCCGCGGGGTGAAGACAGCTCACCCGCAGGGCGCCCAAGCTTGACTCCGGCAGGACCTACGCCCCAATGGCCGGGCGAATGCCAGACACGCAGCACGCCCCAGCAGTAGGTGATTCGGGAAAGGACTAAGCGATGTGCGCTGAGTCAGCCGGCAACAACATCGGATTGGGCGGCGGACCCGGCTCGGCGACCTACACCTCGGCATGAGGCAAATCCTGCGGTTCGCCAGCGTGCTCCTGACATCGTGGGGGATCGGACTACTGGTTGCGGCGTGGATTGTTCCCGGAGTCGTGGTCTCGATACCGGGATATGTCGTCGGAGTGCTGGCGTTCACCATAATGCAAGCAAGCCTGTCCTTTTCGATCATGCAGATGTCACGCGAGTACGCGTCATTGCTGCTTGGAGGCGCGGGCTTGGCATTGACGATCGTCGCGTTGACCCTCGCTTCGCAATTGACGCACGGGCTCACCATCGATGGCGCGCCATCCTGGCTGGCGACGACGGTGGTGGTGTGGCTCGTGACCACCATTGGGGCGATTACGCTGCCCGAGCTGCGCAACCGGGCCGGGGCAGGCTCGACCTGAATCGCGCATCCAAGCGGTCGCACGCCCCGGTGGTCCGCATAGAGGTCGGGCATTTCGTGCGGGTCCGCCATGGATGGATTGTTGGTCACCGGCGAGACGACGAAGGGGAGTGCTAATGGGAGACACGCATGATGATCCGACGGATCACTGCCGCACCACGCAACCCCACGCGGGTATCGCCGTGAAGGACAACTTCTTCTGGCCGGGTTTGGTTCTGCTGGCCGTGGCCACGTGCGGGCTGATCAGCTCGGCAGCAGAAGCCGCCTATGGGCGCTACGAATGGCTCTGCACCTCGGTGCTCGTCGCCGTTCTCGCCACCGTCGCCGCGACGCTGTGGCTCACCATAGAGCTTCGTCGCGTCACGCGCATCGATGCGCGGTGGGACGCTGCGCACACAGGGAGTCGTAGACCTCCGCCCATACGCTGATCACCACTTGCGAGCATCCCGGCGACATTGACGGGCAGGGGCGTCCTATCCCGCCGTCATTGTGTCATGTTGCGCAACAACACAAATAGCTCGTCCCTGTCTTGGGTCAAGAAGTTCGCGTGCGCTCGTGACACGAGCAGCACTCATCAAATCGCCCGGGTGAATGAGCCGACCGGGTGATGACCGCTCGTCCCGGGTCGATAAATGCTCGCATGACAGATCGCGAGCGGACGTACGTGGAATCGGCCAAATGCCGACCCCAAGGGCCGCATCAGCGAGCAGCGGGTCGCGATGACGGGACGCGCTGCTGCGTGATCGCGCGGAACTCCATAGCCACGAATTGGAGAAGACCAGATGAAGCGCCGCCCATCCCAACGATCACCTGCCGAATACGGCCCGGGTACCGGCCGGTCATCGCGGCTGCTGCAACGAATCTGGGACGCCGCCGCCCTTGCCCGACGGTGGGCGCACCGGAGCGGAGATGACGCGGTGGACGCCGCCCTCGGAATCGAGCAGCAGCTGAACACGTTGCGGCCCATTTGTACTGCCCAGGGGCTGTCGAGCGGCGAAACATGCGGCGCGCCCGCAGTAGCGGTCGCCGAGATACATGCTGTCGACGGATGTGACCAGGTGGGGCTAAACACGGACGGCGACCTCGTTGAGGTGCTGTGTGAGGTCTGCTTGGAGATGGTCCGATGGGCGATGGCGACCTAGTGGACGACAAACGAGAGATGGCTTCCCGACGAGGCGCCAGCCCGGTGTGTGCGACCTGCGGACGTCCCACTGGATACCTGCGCAGCATCCTCGCTGTGCGTCCGATCGGGGCGGAGTGGCTGGCGTTGTGAATCGCCTGCGCAACGCTTTCCTGTTCGTTGCTGTGGTCTCCGGTGACTACGCCGTTCTCACGTTGATCGACGGTCAGCCAATCGATTTCGGTGTCACCGCCGCGGGCTGCGCGGGAGCCGTGGCCACGGCGAGGTTGATCGCCCTCGCCGACAGCCGGCGCCGCCGAGCGGTGGCGCGAGGACGCACGGCCGGCTGGCTGCACCGTGGCTAGCGGCTCAGGAGTGGCGCCGACAGGCATGGCCCGTCATGCCGGGGCACACACAACAACGTGCACGACCAGATTCGCTGAGTGCCGGGCGCGCCAGGAATCGGCTCCGGCCCGTGCTTCAGGTCCGGCCGTTGGCAGCCGTTCACAGACGCCGGCCATGGCGTCTCCGCGCTCACCCGGGTGAATCGGCCCGCCGGGTGATGACGACTCACCCACCGTCAGTGAAGCCTTAGGCAGGAGCTGACGAGCGGAGGCTAAGTGCGGTCGACGATGTATCGAATCTGCATTCGAGGCCGCCTGACGGAGCGCCTCGGGTCCGCTTTAGAAGGGATGCGCCTCCAGTCCGGTGTGCACGAAAGCATGTTCACAGGTGAAATCCGCGACCAATCACAGCTTTACGGGCTTCTCGACCGGGTCCGTGATCTCGGCCTTGAGCTCGTCAGCGTACAGCCCGAGCCCGGGGCTTCCCCGACAACCAAAACCCGTACCGGCAAGCGCGTCACTGGCAACACGATCTTGCGTGTAGCGAAAGACGAAAAAGGGAGGCAGCCAAGATGTTTCTGAAAGCAGCACTTGCCGCGCTGACAATCGCTATGACGCTCGCACCCGGGGCCCAGGCCGAGCCGGATCCGGAGAACTTGGATCAAAAACCGGTTGTCCGAACAGTTTTCAACCAACCTACCAATGTCCCGGGCAAATCACTGCAAGCAGTGACCGTCAGCTACCCGCCCGGAGCCAAAAGCGGAGCGCACCACCACGCGAAATCGGCGTTCATCATGGCCTACGTCATCTCCGGGGCGATCCGCAGCCAAGTCGAGGGCGAGCCTGCTCGCGTCTATCACGCCGGTGAGACGTGGCGTGAAGCTCCCGGCGCGCACCACACCATCAGTGAAAACGCCAGTGCCACCGAACCCGCCGAATTGCTAGCAGTTTTCCTGTTAGACACCGGAGACGGACCGCTCACGACCGACGACAACGCAGAATGAGCTTGCCGGGGCGAACCGCCATGAAACCGTTTGGAATGATCCGCTCTTGGCCAATCATGCCCATACATGATCCGATTCGCATTGTCCGAATCGCGCTACGCTTTTCGCTGGCAACGGCCTTCCTGTCGGCCGTAGCCGATCGATTCGGTTGGTGGAAGCCGTTCGGGCAGGGTAGCTGGGGGAGCATGGGCCCCTTCGCCGACTACACCCACCAACTTGTTCCGTTTGCTTCTGGTCGTTTACTGACCGTCATTGTGTGGGCTGCCACCGTAACCGAGGCGACGCTGGGACTCTTGCTCCTGACCGGGTGGCGACCGAAGCTTGTCGGTGCAGCGACTTCTTTGGTACTCACCATATTTGGCATCGCGATGGCTGCATCGCTCGGCGTGGAAGCGCCGCTTAGCTACAGTGTCTTCTCCGCGGCCAGCGCCGCAGCGGCTTACGCGGTCCTCGGCACGTTGAGCCGGTTTGGGAGTGCGTGCCCCGACGCGAGCCACCTCCGTCAGACGGGCGAATCAGCGAAACGCGACCGGACGTACCCATCTTCGGAAATGAGGCGAGATGAAGGCTAGTAAGCAATTTGACGTGATCGTCATAGGCGGCGGGGTGGGCGGTGTGGCCGCCGTGCGGAAGCTGGCTTCGGTTGGCCTTTCGGTAGCCCTCGTCGAGGATCGCCTCGTCGGCGGCGAGTGTCATTACTGGGGCTGCAACCCGAGCAAAACCCTACTTCGCCCAATCGAGGTGTTCAACCTCGCGAAGTCGGTTCCTGGTGTGCGAGAAGCTTTCTCGGGAACGAAATTAGATCTTACGGCCGTCTTCGCGAAACGAGACGAACTCATCGAGCACCTCTCGGACCAAGAGCGGACGGCATCATTGCAGCAAGCTGGTGTAGCAGTGTTTCACGGGTTCGGCCGGTTGAGCGGCGAACGAACGGTGCGCGTGGCCTACGCCCTCGGAGATACCACCGAAGTCGTCTTGACTGCACGCCACGCGGTCGTGCTGGCCACTGGCACGCGTCCCTACGTGCCGGGGATACCTGGTCTGGCGCAAGTGCGTGCGTGGACCAATCGGGAGTTGACGACCATGACACGGGTGCCACCACGCGCTCTGGTGGTGGGTGGCGGCCCCGTCGCCGTCGAGTTCGCGACCATCCTGAGCGGGTTGGGGTCATCGGTAACGCTTGTGGTGCGCGAGGACACGCTGCTGTGCAACTGCGAACCCGAAGCTCGCGATCTGGTCGCGCAGTCACTGCGCAGCAGTGGCGTCAACATTCATTTGGAGACACAGTTGTCGGCGGTGGCCCGACCCGTGGCGGGCGGACCCGTCACCGCGACTTTCAACGGCCGCACCATCGAGATAGACGAGGTCGTCCTGGCCGCCGGACGACGCAACAACACCGACGGCATCGGACTGGAAACCATCGGCCTGACGGGCGGCGAAGGCGTTTGCGTCAACGACCATCTCCAGGCGGTCGGTGTCACGGGCGACTGGCTATACGCTCTCGGAGATACCACTGGGCGTGCGCGGTTGTCTCACATCTCCACCTACCACGGACGTCTCGTGGCCGAAATCATCGTCGCGCGGGCCGCGGGACGGGAGCTGGCCGACAACGAATTGGCCGCCCGTGATGCCGGCAGCCTGGCGCAGGTTATCCACACTGACCCTCAGGTCGCCTGGGTGGGCCGCACCGAAGGTCAAGCCCGGGCAGAAGGGTTCGCGGTACGGACGCGAACGGCCCGCTACCCCGGCGCCGTGTCATTCCTCGCCTTATACCGTGATGGCTTTCAAGGCTGGGCGAAACTGGTCATCAACGACGAGACCAACACACTGCTCGGAGCGACATTTGTCGGCCCACAATTCTCCGAACTGGTCCAAGCGGCCACGCTGGCCGTCGTCGCGAAAATCCCGGTCACTCTCCTGCGCCATGCGGTCGCGCCGCATCCGACGGTCAATCAGGTTTGGGATCCGCTACTCGCGGAAGAGTCGGAACTTGCGGCGTTGCTGAGCACCGCGGCGCAGAAAGCGCAGAAAACCGCTTAGGCGCATCAACCCGTCAATCTCGGTGTTCGAGAGGAACCACGATGACCTACAACTGGCCGGTCGTCTGACCGTGACCATGCTGGTAGCGGGGGTCCGCACCCCCGGCGGCAATGTGGAGACGTTCGAAGTGGCCGACCCGCGACCTTTGGCGTCCGACGAGGTTCTGATCGCAACCCGTGGCGCCGGGGTTGGGAACTGGGACAACATCGTTCGCTACGGCGGTTGGGACGTCGGCAGGCCTCCCCCGCTGGCGCTCGGCGTCGAGGCCGCCGGCGTCATCGAGGCCGTCGGTGACAATCGCCAGAGCGGATTCAGCGTGGGCGATGCAGTGCTGTGTCACCCCGTGCCGCTGCGCGATCAAGGCACTTGGGCGCCGCTTCTGATCGCGCCGGTGGGCTCGCTCGCCCGCAAACCGCGCGAGATTCCGTGGGGGACCGCAGCGATCTTTCCGGTGCCGGCGTTGACCGCTGACCAGGTGGTCGGCGAGGCATTGGGCCTGCACCGCGGAGAAACGTTGCTCGTTCATGGCGCGGGCGGAATCACCGGCGGCCTCATCGTCCAGCTGGCGGCCATGCGCGGGGTCGACGTGCTCGCCACCGCCGGCCCGAGCAGCGCCAACCGCGTCCGCCGGCATGGCGCCCGCGAAGTGCTCGATTATCGCGATCCGCTGTGGCCACAGCACGCGAAGGCGTTGGCGAAGGACTCGATCGACGCCGTCGCCAACGCCGCCCCCGGCGGTGCTGCTGCGGCGATGACCGCGCTTGCCGGCGGCGGCCGGCTGGCGACCATCACCCCCGACCTACCCGCATCGACCCGCGGGATCGGCGTGACGGCGGTTTACGTCCGCTCGGATGGGCCCCAACTCGACCGCCTCACCGCGCTTCTCGCGTCGGGCAGGTTGACCATGCCCACCCCGCGGTCTTGCGGCCTGGATCAGGCCGCCGCCGCCTTGGCGCATGTTGTGGCGGGCCACGAGCCCAGCGGAGTCGTCCTCACGACAGACAACCCCGGAAGCTAACCGAAAATCGCACAGCAACAAGGAGTCTCGAGATGACAACTATTACCCCGATCCTAACCGGAGTGGCGGCACACATCGGACACTACGCCGACGCCATCGCGGTATCCGGCGGGACACAGATCTTCGTTTCCGGAACACCAGGGGTGCGTGAAGACGGCACACTGCCCGAGGACTTCACCGACGAGGCCCGGCAGTGCTGGATCAATGTGGAAAACGCGCTCGGCAAGGCCGGCGCCAAGCTCACCGACATCGTTTACATGCGCCAATGGGTCACCAGCCGTGCGTATGCGTCCGCCTACCTGGCGGTGAGCAAGGAGATCATCCGCCACCAACCCGCCGCCATGTTCAGCATCATCGACGGGCTGGTGTGGCCCAACATCCGCGTGGAAGTCGAAGTCACCGCCATCCTGCCGGCATGACCGATTACCCCGTCGTCGAGTTGTCGATCGACGAGTTGCTGACCACGACCCGCTCGGTGCGCAGACGCCTCGATCTGACCAAACCCGTGCCCATCGGGCTGATCCGGGAATGCCTGGAGATCGCGGTGCAGGCACCGACGTCGGCCAACGTGCAGAACTGGAGTTTCATCGTCGTCACCGACGAAAGACAGCGACGCGCGATCGCCGACGTGTATCGGCGCACATGGGAGCTGATCGTCGCTTCGCCTTTCGCGGTCGCCGATCGATTCAAGGACGACCCCGTGCGCAACCGCGAGCAGCGCAAGGTGTCCGACAGCGCGGCGTATCTCGCCGAGCACATCGGCGAGGTCCCTGTGTTGATGATCCCGTGCGTCGAGGTCATCGACGGTGACGGCGTGCTGACGGCCGAAAACGCCAACCAATATTGGAGTTCGATCATGCCCGCCACGTGGAGCTACATGCTCGCCGCGCGGTCCCGGGGCTTGGGAACGACGTGGACCGGGGTGACCATCATGGCCGACGGCGACATGCGGGCGATTCTCGGACTACCCGACAACGTCTACCACGCGACGACTGTTCCCACCGCGTACTACACCGGCACCACATTCCGGCGCGCCAAACGGATACCGCTCGACGATGTGCTGCATTTCGACCGGTGGTGAGCACAGCACCGGAATCAAGCCGCGGGACTACCGCCCGTTCGGAAGCGAAATTCCAAGGAGGACAATGTGGAAGGCGACTGCGGCGGTCGAAGCCCCGGCAACCCCCAAAGCTCCAAGCGATCCGTCGGTTCCGGTGACGTCGACGCCAACGAGGTCGAGGCGACCATCCCCGTCGACGACCACAGCGCGCAAACCAACCGGCACAAGGGGATCACCAGGAGCGACATCGATGCGTTGGCGCAGCTGAAGAGTCTGAGAAAGGCGCTCTGAAACCGCCGATGACCCTCGCAAGCTAGGGATCTGGCGCACCGCCATCGTCACCCGCGGGACGGCCCCGGCGGTGAGCTTGCGCGACGCGGCGCCGACCAGCCGCGCGATGGCGGTCGCGGTGATGGTGTCAATGGTCGCGTTCCTCGACTCCACCGTCATCAACCTGGCGTTGCCTGCCACCGAGCGTGACCTCGGCGGTGGCCTAGCGCTGCAGCAATGGGTCATCGAGGGCTACCTGCTGGCGATGGCGACCGTGATTCTTCCCGCCGGGTCCATCTCGGATCTGTTCGGACGCGTTCCGGTAATGCGGTTTGGGCTGATGACTTTCGGGGCGGGCTCGGTTCTGGCGGCGGTTGCCAATTCACCGGGGATGCTTATCGCCGGGCGCGTAATCCAGGGCCTGGGTGCGGCGTTCCTCGTGCCGGGCTCACTGGCGCTGATCAATACGGTGTTCGACAAGGCGCACCAGTCCGCTGCGATCGGCGTCTGGACCGGGTGGACCGGAACCGCCTTCGCGTTGGGCCCCCTGCTGGGTGGATTGTGCGTCGATTTGCTTGGCTGGCGCTGGATTTTCGTGTTGTCGGCGATCCCCATCGCGGCCGGGTTTGCGCTGACATTCTGGCTGTGCCCGATGTCTCGACGGGTCGCAGGCGCACGCGTCGATGTCGCGGGGGTGGGCCTATCGGCGGTCGGGCTGGCCGGGACCGTGTATGCGTTGATCGGATCGCAACACGACGGCTGGACCGAACCGCGGGTCATCGCGCCGCTGGTGATTGGGGTGGCCGCGCTGGCAGCCTTCGTAAGCTGGCAGCGCCGCAGCAGGAATGCGATGGTTCCGTTGCCGCTGTTCACCTTTCGTAATTTCGGCGCCGCCAATCTCGTCACCGCATTCATCTATGCCGGGTTGACGCTGGCTTCGCTGGCCATCGCCCTCTACACCCAAGAAATCGGCGGCTACTCAGCAACCGCGGCCGGATTGACCACCCTGCCGATTCCGGCGCTGTCGTTGGTGTTCGCCCGCCATGTCGGCCGGATTGCCGCACGGGTGGGCCCGCGCACATTCCTGATCGGCGGGCCCGCCTTGGCGGGCATCGGGCTGCTGCTGATCCGTCCGAAAGCCCAGGATTTCCATGCGATCACCGACGTAATTCCGGGAATAACCGTGCTGGCCATCGGGCTGGTTGCGACTGTCACGCCACTGACATCGCTGGCGCTGGCATCGGTGCCGTCAGAGCACAGCGGTCTGGCGTCGGCGATCAACAACGCCGTCTCGCGGCTGGGCGCGCTGATGTCGATTGGGTCCATGGGGCTGATCAGCGTTGGCGCGGCGAGCGCCACCGGATTCGCCCACGTGTTTCAGGTGAGCGCAGCGCTATTCACCATCGGCGCGTTGTGCGCCGCCGTGTTGATCACCAATCCGCCCGACGGATGCCAGCCCGTGCCGGGCGCGATTGCCGCACTGTGCCGCGACCGGCCCGGTGTGCAACCGGCCCTGGCCAGCAGCGCTTCGGCCGCAACCGATCCATCGTCTCCGCGCTAACCGTGCACCGCTCGGTCGCCAGACGTCTGGGCGCGAATTCGTCTTGATGGCAGGTCTGTTCACCCGGGTGAATGCACGTTTCGGGTGATGACAGCTCCTCAAGGCGCTCCAAGGATGCAATTTGGGACCAAGCCCGTCTCGACGACGCCGCCGTCGAGCTGACACCGCACGGAGAGGGAACAGAAGATGCACCATGCCGAGCAACCGGCCGAAGATTTGGCGATCCTCGCGCAGCTCAACAACGACTACGTCCACTCCGACCAGTTCAACGACGTCCGGCGCTTCCGCGAGTTCCTTGCTGAAGACTTCATCGTGCAGACGCCGGGCGTAACCCGAAACCGCGAAGAGTTCCTCGAATACATCGCTGAGCCGCGTCCCTTCAAGGATCTCGCTGTCCACGACGTCAACATCCGCATCCTCAGTGACGTCGCTCTGATCCACGCGCGCGCCACCTACACCATGCTCGCCGATGGCGCGGAGCAGGAAGCTCTGTACACGGACACATATCAAAAGCGCGATGGCACCTGGGTCTGTGTCGCGGCCTGCGCGATCGCCCCGGGCGCTTAACACCACCCGGGATCGATCCGAACAGATCGAAGAGGTCAGTTCAGCCTGCGATTGGATCCACCATGCCGACCGGAATCGTGTTGTTCCCCAATCCTCAAGCAATCAACGTCGTCGATGACGTGGTTGCGCAGGCCGGCCGTGCGCGTTCGCTCGGCGTCCGGCAGGTCTGGCTGGGCCAGCAATTCGATCTTGATGCGATTGCCCTCGCCGCGTTGGTGGGTGCGGCCGTACCGGGGCTCGGGGTCGGTACGGCGGTGGTGCCGATCAACCCGCGTCATCCACTGATCGTCGCGTCGCTGGCGCAGACGGCGCAGGCCGCATCGCACGGCGCCTTTAGTCTTGGTCTCGGGTTGGGTGCGCACGAGCCGGAGCGACAGGCCTTCCGGACGTCGTGGCCCAACACGATCACACGCCTTCGTGAGCACCTGACGGTGCTGAAGTCCATCTTCGACACCGGCGCGGTGGACTTCAGCGGCAACGAGATCAGCGCGCATCCTGGATGGCCGGTGCAGGTCGCCGGGGGCACGCCCATTCCGGTGTATGTGGCAGCGATGGGCCCGAAGGCGTTGCGGGTCGCCGGCGAGCTGGCCGACGGCACTCTGACATATCTCGCCGGTCCGCGGACAATCGCAGAGTTCATCGAACCGGCCATCGCGAAGTCAGCCGCCGCCGCTGGACGGCCGAAACCCAGGATCATCGCGCAGGTGCCAACACTGGTGTCCGACAACGTCAACTCAGCAAGGAATTTCGCGGCCCAGCAATTAAGCTTCTACGAGACCATTCCGTCTTATCGGAAGGTGATCGCCCGCGAAGGTGTTCGCGATGCGGCAGACCTCGCAGTGGTGGGTTCAGCGAAAACACTCAGGCGTCAGCTTCGGAGTTATCTGGATGCGGGTGCGACCGATGTGGTGCTGAGCGGACTGGGCTGGGCGGACGCTCCGGTGGCCGAAGAGCTATGGGCTGTCGCGGCCTCGTTGTGACCGACCAGCGGCGGCGAAATCTCTGGCGAGTGTCTCCGGAGCCGCAATGATCAACCCAGGCCGGGAAACGAAACAAACTCGTGCACAGAAAGTTTCAGCCAGCCGGAGCTTTCCAAAGCATGATTCGCCCTTAGCGTCGCGCAGTCTCACCCGGGTGAACAGGTGGTGGGGGTGATGACAGCTCACCTCGCTCGACAGCAGTCTCGGTACGACCAGTCCGGTGGAACGCGTTACAGCCGACGTCACCACGAAGCGGTCCAGCACAGCCGCAACGAGAACCAGGAAGGCGCACATGCATTTTGAGGGCAAGAAGGCTGTTGTCATCGGCGGCAGTGCCGGCATGGGTCGGCAGGTTGCGATCGACATCGTCGATCATGGCGGGAGCGCGGTGATCGTGGGTCTGTCGAAGAACCGCGTCGACGAAACCGTCGCCGAGCTGAGCCGGCGTGGCCATGCTTGGGGTATCTCCGCCGAGCTGACGGATCGCGACGCGGTCGCCGATGTGCAGCGGATGCTTTCTGAGGAGCACGGCCAGGCGACACTGTTGGTCAACGCGGCCGGATTCTTCATCCCCAAGCCGTTTCTCGAGTACGAAGCGCAGGACTACGACTCGTACATGGACCTCAATTACGCCCTGTTCTTCCTGACCCAGACCGTTGTCGCGGGCATGATCGCCCGCGGTGAGGGCGGGGCCATTGTCAACATCGGCAGCATGTGGGCGCATCAGGCGATCGGTGTGACCCCGTCGTGCGGGCACTCCATGCAAAAAGCCGGCCTCCATGCGCTGACCCATAACCTGGCCATCGAGCTTGCCGGGCACAAGATTCGGGTGAACGCCGTGGCACCGGCCGCCGTCAAAACCCCGGCACTCGAGCGCTGGGTACCCAAGGACGAGATCGATTCGACGCTCGACACTTTCGCGCCCTTTCACCCCTTGGGGCGAGTCGGCACACCAGCCGACGTGGCCAATGCCGTGACATATCTGCTGTCGGATCAGGCCAGCTGGGTCACCGGCGCGATTCTCAATGTCGATGGCGGCGTCATGGCCGGCCGCAATTAGACAGAAAGCCTCAAAGGAGAGATTGCAGTGACAATAAACATCTTCAGGCCCGGCGGGCCGCCGGCCAAGTCTGTCGGGCGCACCGAAGGCAAGTCCGTCTTCAATGGGACCGTCGGTGTGCGCCACATCCTGGATAGATTTGGGGCTGACGGTCGCTTCTCCGTCCTCGAGCATCCCATGTCACCCCGGGCGCTGGCCGCACCCCTTCATCGCCATCACAACGAAGATGAATACAGCTGGATCATCGAGGGGCGCGTGGGCGCCTTGCTCGGCGATGAGGTGCTCGATGGCGGACCCGGCGACTTCATCTTCAAGCCGCGAGGTCAATGGCACACCTTCTGGAACGCGGGCGACGAGCCGGCCCGCATCCTCGAGATCATTTCCCCCGCGGGATTCGAGCAGGTTTTCGACGAGCTTGCTGATCTCGGCGGTATCGCGACGATATCGCCCGAAGTCCTGGATGAGCTCTGTGCGCGCTACGAACTCGAGATGGATGTCGACAGCGTCGCCGAACTCTGCAAACGCTTCGACTTGAAATTCCCAGGTGAACCTCTTTGAGGACGCGGCGGGTTCGCAAATCGCGTGCGTAAGGCGCGCTCGGGCTGAGACCCGCGTGGAGGCGAGGAATATGATCAGCGACGGCGACTACGACGACACCCGGCCCGATGGCACATTAGGGCCCAGCGAGTCGTTGGACTCCGACGAAGTACGCAATGACGATGGCGACATCGTGGTCGATGCGCCGTTGCGCTGGATCTCTGCCGACGAGCACCTCACGCTGGACGAGCGTCTGGCCGCTGAGGAGCCGGAACTTGGCTACCCGGACGGCCTTCCGCTGCGCGCCGGGCGGCACCACGGTCAGATCAGTGGCAGCCCAAACGACGGCATGTCGTTCTACACGGTGGCGCGCGAAGAGTTCGATGCGGACGCTGAGTGACCGGGCACACCGGGTCCTCACCCGGGTGAAGAGGTGGTCGGGGTGATGACAGATCACCCCGTTCGGCCACAGGCTGAATGGACCGAGACGGATGGCCGGTCTGCTTGCAGGGCGCCTCGGCGAACGAACGTCATCCGGTGGAACGTCGATCGCAGGACCCACGTCCCCGATGCCGGCAAGCGTCTCCGATCGTCCCGGCGGGGCTCGATCACCGGCCAGACTACAACGCTGAAAGGTTCATCATGAAGATCGTAGTCATCGGCGGGCGTGGCCTCATTGGCTCGAAAGTGGTGGCCAAGCTTGGCGCGCAGGGACACGACGTGATCGCCGCTTCACGCCGATCCGGTGTCGACTCGCTCACCGGCGAAGGCCTAGCAGTCGCCGTCACCGGCGCGGATGTCCTTGTCGACGTTGCTGATTCACCAATTTTCGACGACGAGCCTGTGATGCACTTCTTCACGACCGCGACCAAGAACCTTCTTTCTGCCGAGCGGGAAGCGGGAGTCAAACACCATGTCGCGTTGTCCGTCGTCGGATCGCAGAGCATGCCAGACAGCGGCTACAACACCGCCAAAGCGGCTCAGGAGGAGCTGATCAAGGATTCGGGCCGGCCGTACTCGATTGTGCGCGCGACGCCGTTCTACGAGTTCGCGATTGGCTTGGCCGATTCCGCGACAGACGGGGAGATTGTGAGATTGCCACCCGCATCGTTCCGCCCCATCGCCGCCGACGATGTCGCCACCGCCGTGGCTCGTGCGGCGATCGGACCTCCCATCAACGGCGTCGTGGAGATCGCGGGACCCGAAGCAATGGGCATGGACGACTTCGTTCGCGCGGGCCTCGCCGCCAACGGCGATCGACGCCGGGTCGTGACCGATCCCCAGGCTCCGTATTTCGGTGCGGTGATCGACGATCACAGCCTCGCGCCCGACGAGAACGCGACGATCTTCACGACTCGATACTCCGACTGGATCGAAGCACGCCCCGCCAGGACGGGATGACGAATGTCGTTGGAAACGTCCGAGTCCGCACCCGAGTCAACCGTGCAGGTGCTTCAGGAAGTGCGATTACCGACCATTCCCGACGATGCCCATGTCGTGACCGTTCTCATCACCCATCCGCCGGGCGCCTCTGGGTACCCGCCGCACCGCCTTCCCGGGGGCCCCGGATTCGGTTACGTGATCGGCGGTGAGATGTTGTTCGAGCTCGAGGGTGAAGCGCCACGCGTGCTCCGTGCTGGAGAGGCTTTTTGGGGGCGCGGCGGCGACGTGATCCACTATCGGGACGCCAACAACCGCACCGATATTCCTTGTAGCTATGTCCTCACCCTGCTGTGCGCGCCCGGGAAACCGATGCGCGAATGGGTGACCGACGGCGAGCTCACGGCGCGAAAACACCTGCGTGTGACGGGCTGATTGCTCGCAGGCCCAGGCGGGCGCGGTGCCGCCACCGCGCCCGGCTGGTAGGAGCGGTTAGCTCAGCCGCCCTGGCCGGACCTACTTGGGCTTGCCGCACCTGCCGTCGGTGGCCTGCCGCACGTTGATGCTGGTCGCCTGCAGCGTGCCGTTGTCCATCGTCCCGCGCGCCCATAGGCACTTGCCCTGTGTGATCGCGTCGGTGGTGGCGGTCGTCTGCTTGCTGTACTTAGTCTTGTCGTCGACCGTCACTGCGGTCTGCGTGGTGTTGCCGCTGGGGTCGGTGCCGCCGACGTTGATGGTGTTACCCGACACCGATGCCACCGAACCCCGCAGGGGCGCCGGCTTGGGGGCCGGGGCCGGCGAGCCCGCGGCCGGCGGGGTGGTGGAGTTCGGCGCAGAACCTTGCCCCGCCGGCTTGGCCGGGCACGCGCCGTTGACGGAGGCGCTGACTTTCACCGACGCTGCCGTGACGGGCTGGCCGCTCTGAGTTTCCTGGGTGGGCCGCACGGTCACGCAGCTACCGGAGGTGACGTCGGTCAGCGCGGCGGGGGTGGTCTCGGTGACCTTGGTGGTCGAGGTGAAGTTCACCGCGGCGGTGGAGTTGTCTTCCTTGGTGACCTGGATGGAGTTGCCCGCCACCGACGCGATCAGGCCGCTGACCCGGGCTTCACCGCTGGCCGGTGCCGGCGACGTCGTCGTGGAGGTCACCACCGAGGTGGACGTTGATGTCGACGTCGTCGGGCTGGCTTTGTTGGACGAGCTGCACCCGGCGATGGACATCGCGGTAACCCCCGCGACCGTGAGGACCGCTAACCGGGTGAGCGGAGGTGTCGGAAAGCTGGCAGGCATCGAGATTCTCCAATCGTGGTGGGACCCAACCTCAATGGGTATTACCAGTTGGAGCTGTAGCTAACCTGTGTGTAATGCCGTCCGGTCAGAACGCCTGTTCGGGCACGCGCATGACCTCGTTGTCGATGGACTCGATGACTTTGCGCAGGGACGTGAGCTTGGGCAGCATGTTCTTGGCGAAGAACGCCGACGTCGCCAGCTTGCCCCGATAGAACGCCGCGTCGTTCCCTTCCGCATCAGCCAGCGCGGCGTGCGCGACCCCGGCCTGCACCAACAGCCGCCAGCCGATGAGCAGGTCGCCGACCGCGAGCAGATACCGCACCGATCCGAGCCCCACCTTGTAGATCTCGGTGGGATGTTGCGCGGCGGACATCAGGTACCCGGTCAATGCGCCCGTCATCGCCGTGACCTCGTCCAACGCGGTCTGCAGCAGCTTGGCCTGCGGTTTGAGCGCATCGTCGCACGCATCGATCGTCGCGGTGATCTGAGCGGTCACGAACTGCAGGGCCTGGCCGCGGTCGCGAACGATCTTGCGGAAGAAGAAGTCCAGCGCCTGAATGGCCGTGGTGCCCTCGTAGAGCGAATCGATTTTGGAGTCCCGGATGTACTGCTCCAGCGGGTAGTCCTGCAGGAAGCCCGAACCGCCCAGCGTCTGCAGTGACTCGGTCAGGATCTCGTATGCCCGTTCCGAGCTCACGCCTTTCACGATTGGCAACAGCAGGTCGTCCACGCGGTGCGCCATTTCGTGGTCGGCGCCCGAAACATGCTGTGCCACAGCATCGTCCTGGTGCGCGGCCGCGTACATGTACAGGGCCCGCAGGCCCTCGGCGTAGGCCTTCTGTGTCATCAGGCTGCGACGCACGTCGGGGTGGTGGATGATGGTGACCCGCGGCGCCGTCTTGTCGGACATCTGCGTGAGGTCGGCGCCCTGCACCCGCTCTTTGGCGAACGCCAGCGCATTCAGGTAGCCGGTGGACAACGTGCCGGCGGCCTTGACACCGATCGTCATGCGCGCGTGTTCGATCACGGTGAACATCTGCGCGATTCCGTTGTGCACGTCGCCGACCAGATAGCCGACCGCAGGCAAATCCGTTGCGCCGAAAGTCAATTCACACGTGGGGGAGGACTTGATCCCCATCTTGTGCTCCAGCCCTGTGACGAAAACCCCGTTGCGTGGCCCGGGTTCGAACGTCTCGGGGTCGAAAAGGTACTCGGGCACATAGAACAGGCTCAGTCCCTTCGTGCCCGGCCCGGCGCCCTCTGGGCGGGCGAGCACAAGGTGGAAGATGTTGTCGGCGGTGTTGCCCACGTCGCCGCCCGAGATGAACCGCTTGACGCCCTCGATGTGCCAGGTGCCGTCCGGTTGCGCGATGGCCTTGGCGCGACCGGCCCCGACGTCGGAGCCGGCGTCGGGTTCGGTGAGGACCATGGTGGCCGCCCAGCCGCGCTCCACGCCCTCGGCCGCCCAGCGCCGCTGCTCTTCGTTGCCCTCGACGAATAGGGCCTGCGCCATCAACGGGCCCAGGCTGAAGAAGTTGGCGGACGGGTTGGCGCAGATGATCATTTCGTTGACGCCCCACGCCAGCGGCGGCGGCGCGGCCATGCCGCCGATCTCCTCGTCCAGCAGCAGTCGCCACCAGCCGGCCTCTTTGATCGTCTGCACCGTTTTGACCAGTTCAGGCGCCACGCTGATGGTGTGGCTGGCCGGGTCGAAGACCGGCGGGTTGCGGTCGGCGAAGGCGAACGACTCGGCTACCGGACCTTCGGCCAGGCGGGCGGCCTCCTCGAGGATCGTCCGCACCGTTTCGGCGTCGAGGTCGCTGTAGCTTCCGGTGCCCAGCACGGCGCCCACGTCGAGCACTTCGAACAGGTTGAACTCAAGATCACGGACGTTAGCGATGTAGTGGCCCAACGCGATTCCCTCACTGGTCCCTCGACGCGACGGATCGTCCGCCCAGTGTCTCCGACGTGGGAAAACGTACGCAACCGTAACCTACGGGCGGCCTCCGGCGGGTTACGCCCCGGTTGCGGTGGGGAAAAAGCGGGCGACGGCGCCCGGGCGGCTTCCTGCCCCGGGAACACCACGTTCGGCCCCCGCGTTATGGCAAATGTGACAACACTCGACCTCACAGCTGAGAAGTTCAACGAAACCATCGAGGGCAACGACATCGTGCTCGTCGATTTCTGGGCGTCCTGGTGCGGGCCATGCCGCCAGTTCGGCCCTACGTTCCAGGCGTCCGCGGAGAAGCACCCCGACATAGTGCACGCGAAGGTGGACACCGAGGCCGAACAGCAGCTGGCCGCGGCCGCCCAGATCCGGTCCATCCCGACCCTGATGGCCTTCAAGAAGGGCAAACTGTTGTTCAACCAGGCCGGGGCGCTGCCGCCGGCGGCGCTGGAAGACCTCGTTCAGCAAATCAAGGCTTTCGACGTCGACGCGGCTCAGGCCGCCCAGGGCGAATAACACCGACATCGCGGCACACGCAGGGTTGGGCCCCGTTAAGCGCTAGGTTGCTGGGGTGAGCCTGGTACTGGTAGAGCACCCGCGGCCCGGAGTCGCGCTGATAACCCTCAATCGGCCCGAGCGAATGAATTCCATGGCGTTCGACGTCATGGTGCCGCTCAAAGAGGCGCTGGAGAAGGTCAGGTACGACAATTCCGTGCGCGTGGTCGTGCTGACCGGCGCGGGCCGCGGATTCTCCTCGGGGGCGGACCACAAGTCCGCGGGCTCGGTACCCTACGTCGAGGGCCTGACTCGGCCCACGTACGCGCTGCGCTCCATGGAAGTCCTCGACGAGGTGATCCTGGGGCTGCGCCGCCTGCACCAGCCCGTCATCGCCGCGGTCAACGGCCCGGCCATCGGCGGGGGGTTGTGTCTGGCTCTGGCCGCCGATATCCGGGTCGCCGCGACCGGCGCGTATTTTCGCGCGGCCGGCATCAACAACGGCCTAACCGCAAGCGAGCTGGGGTTGAGTTACCTGCTGCCCAGGGCCATCGGGTCGTCGCGGGCGTTCGAAATCATGTTGACCGGCCGCGACGTCACCGCCGAGGAGGCCGAGCGGATCGGGCTGGTGTCGTGCCAGGTGCCCGACGAGCAGTTGCTGGACACCTGCTACGCGATCGCCGCCCGGATCGCGGCGTTCTCGCGGCCGGGAGTCGAATTGACCAAGCGCACACTGTGGAGTGGACTGGACGCCGGTACCCTAGAAGGGCACATGCAAGCCGAAGGCTTGGGTCAGCTGTTCGTTCGTCTGCTCACCGCCAACTTCGAAGAAGCGGTTGCCGCGCGCGCGGAGCGACGCCCCGCGGTTTTCACCGACGACAAGTAGCCACGACGTGAGGGAGTAGATGTGATCACGGCCACGGACCTCGAGGTCCGCGCTGGTGCGCGCATCCTGCTCTCACCCGACGGTCCGGACCTGCGCGTACAGCCCGGCGACCGCATCGGGCTGGTCGGGCGCAACGGTGCCGGCAAGACGACCACCCTGCGCATCCTGGCGGGGGAGACCGAACCCTACGCCGGGTCGGTCGCCCGCGCGGGCGAAATCGGTTATCTGCCACAGGATCCCAAAGAGGGCGACCTCGACGTGCTGGCCCGCGACCGGGTGCTGTCCGCGCGCGGCCTGGACGTTCTGCTCACCGACCTGGAGAAGCAGCAGGCCCTGATGGCCGAGGTCGCCGATGACGACGCCCGCGACCGCGCCATTCGCCGGTACGGCCAGTTGGAGGAGCGGTTCGTCGCGTTGGGCGGCTACGGCGCCGAGAGCGAGGCCAGCCGCATCTGCGCAAGCCTCGGATTGCCGGACCGGGTGCTGACGCAGAAGCTGCGCACGCTGTCGGGCGGACAACGCCGCCGAGTGGAGCTGGCGCGGATCCTGTTCGCCGCGTCCGACACCGGTGCCGGCTCGTCAACGACCCTGCTGCTCGACGAGCCCACCAACCACCTGGACGCGGATTCGGTTGGCTGGCTGCGCGATTTCTTGCGCGCCCACACCGGCGGGCTGGTGATCATCAGCCACAACGTTGAGCTGCTGGCCGACGTCGTCAACCGGGTGTGGTTTCTCGACGCCGTGCGCGGCGAGGTCGACGTCTACAACATGGGCTGGCAAAAGTACCTCGACGCCCGCTCGACCGACGAGCAACGGCGCCGCCGCGAGCGCGCCAACGCCGAACGAAAGGCCGCCGCGCTGCGCACGCAGGCCGCGAAGCTGGGCGCCAAGGCCACGAAAGCCGTTGCCGCCCAGAACATGTTGCGCCGCGCCGACCGGATGATGGCCGCGCTCGACGAGGAGCGGGTCGCCGACAAAGTCGCCCGCATCAAGTTCCCCACCCCGGCGCCGTGCGGGCGCACCCCGCTGGTGGCCAAGGGACTGAGCAAGTCATACGGGTCGCTGGAGGTGTTCACCGGCGTGGACCTGGCCATCGACCGCGGCTCGCGGGTGGTGGTCCTGGGGCTGAACGGCGCCGGCAAAACCACGCTGCTGCGACTGCTGGCCGGCACCGAGAAGCCGGACACCGGCGGCCTGGAGCCCGGACACGGCTTACGGATGGGCTATTTCGCGCAGGAGCACGACACCCTGGACAACGACGCCAGCGTGTGGGAGAACATCCGGCACGCCGCGCCCGATACGGGCGAGCAGGATCTGCGGGGTTTGTTGGGCGCATTCATGTTCAGCGGACCCCAACTCGACCAACCGGCGGGCACCCTGTCGGGTGGCGAGAAGACGCGGCTCGCGCTGGCCGGGCTGGTGGCATCGACGGCGAACGTCCTGCTGCTCGACGAACCGACGAACAACCTCGATCCCGCCTCGCGTGAACAGGTCCTCGACGCGCTGCGTAGCTACCAGGGCGCGGTAGTACTGGTAACGCACGATCCGGGAGCGGCCGAGGCGCTCGATCCGCAGCGGGTTGTGCTGCTGCCCGATGGCACCGAGGACTTCTGGTCCGACGAATACCGGGACCTGATCGAACTCGCCTGACTGCTGGGTCCTTTTCGCCCAAACCGGCGCGCGGCCGGCGGTGGGTTCCTACTCTTAGGTGCTTGCGATCATGTTCAGCCGCGGAGGACATCCATGAAAAGGACACCCCAAAGGTCGAAGAAGACCCGCGAGGAGTTGTTGTCCGAGCTGCGTAACGCCTACGAGGGCGGGGCCAGCATCCGCACGCTGGTCGCCTCCACCGGCAGATCGTACGGATCGATACACAGCCTGCTGCTGCAAGCGGGCGCCACGATGCGCAGCCGCGGCGGGCCCAACCGCACTGCGCGATCCGCGCGGGTGTAGCCGCGCGGCTACTCCTGTGGCCCAGAGTCGTTGCGGCGCACGGACTTTTCCACCAGGTCGAGCACCGCGGACAGCCGCTGCGGATCTTCGCCTGACGCCAGCCGCGCCACCAGGCCGTCGAGCACCAATTCCAAGTAGCATTGCAACACGTCGCCGGGAACGTCGTCGCGCACCCGCTGCGCCTCTTTCTGTCTGCGCAACCGATCGGTCGTCGCCGCCGCCAGTTCCGCGGACCGCTCCGCCCAGCCGCGGCTGAACTCCGGATCATTGCGCAGCTTGCGGGCGATCTCCAACCTGGTGGCCAGCCAGTCGAACTGGTCGGGCGCGGCGAGCATGTCCCGCATCACCTGGATGAGCCCCTCGCGCGACGCCACGTCGGCCATCCGCTCGGCATCCTCGTGGGCCAGCGCGAAGAACAGCGCATCCTTGTCGCGGAAGTGGTGGAAGATCGCACCACGCGACATCCCGATGGCGGTCTCCAGCCGCCGCACCGTGGCCTTGTCGTAGCCGTATTCGGCGAAGCAGTGGCGGGCACCGTCGAGGATCTGGCGGCGGCGAGCCGCCAGATGGTCCTCGCTGACTTTGGGCACAGGCGACGACGGCTACGACTTGAGCATGTTGCGTAGCACGTACTGCAGGATGCCGCCGTTGCGGTAGTAGTCCGCCTCCCCGGGGGTGTCGATGCGCACCACCGCGTCGAACTCGACGGCGTCCTCACCGTCCTTGGTGGCCTTGACGTGCACCGTCTTTGGCGTCTTGCCGTCGTTGAGCGCCTCGATGCCGGTGATGTCGAACACCTCGGTGCCGTCCAGACCCAATTCCTTGGCGGACTTGCCTTCCGGGAACTGCAGCGGAATCACGCCCATGCCGATCAGGTTGGAGCGGTGGATGCGCTCGAACGACTCGGCGATCACCGCCCGCACGCCCAGCAGCAGCGTGCCCTTGGCGGCCCAGTCCCGCGACGAACCGGAGCCGTACTCCTTGCCGCCCAGCACCACCAGCGGAATGTTCTGCGCCGCATAGTTTTGCGCAGCGTCGTAGATGAACGCCTGCGGACCACCATCCTGGGTGAAGTCGCGGGTGTAGCCACCCGAGACGTCGTCGAGCAGTTGGTTGCGCAGCCGGATGTTGGCGAAGGTGCCGCGAATCATCACCTCGTGGTTGCCGCGCCGGGACCCGAAGGAGTTGTAGTCCTTGCGTTCGACGCCGTGCTCGTCGAGGTACTGCGCGGCCGGGGTGCCCGGCTTGATGGCGCCCGCCGGGGAGATGTGGTCGGTGGTCACCGAGTCGCCCAGCAGCGCCAGCACCCGCGCGCCGGTGATGTCACCGACGGGCTCGGGCTCCGCCGCCATCCCCTCGAAGTACGGGGGCTTGCGCACGTAGGTCGAATCCTGGTTCCACTCAAAGGTATTGCCGCTCGGGGTGGGCAGGTTACGCCACCGCTCGTCGCCCTTGAACACGTCGGCGTAGTTCTTGGTGAACATCTCCTGGCTGATCGCCGAGGCGATGGTGTCCGAAACGTCTTTCTGCGACGGCCAGATGTCTTTCAAGAACACGTCGTTGCCGTCCTTGTCCTGACCGAGCGGCTGCGACTCGAAGTCGAAGTCCATGGTCCCCGCCAACGCGTAGGCGACGACCAGTGGTGGGGACGCGAGGTAGTTCATCTTCACGTCGGGGTTGATCCGGCCCTCGAAGTTACGGTTGCCGGACAGCACCGCGGACACCGACAGGTCGTTGTCGTTGATCGCCTTGGAAATCTCGTCGGGCAGCGGCCCGGAGTTCCCGATGCAGGTCGTACACCCGTAGCCGACCAGGTAGAAGCCGAGCTTCTCCAAATACGGCCACAGGCCGGCCTTGTCGTAGTAGTCGTGGACCACCTGTGAGCCCGGCGCCATCGTGGTCTTTACCCACGGCTTGGACGTCAGTCCCTTCTCGACGGCGTTGCGCGCCAGCAGCGCCGCACCCAGCATCACTTCGGGGTTGGAGGTGTTGGTGCACGACGTGATGGCCGCGATCACCACCGCGCCGTGGTCGAGCTCGAACTCGCCGCGGTCCTCAGAGCGCACCCGCACCGGGTTGCTCACCCGGCCCTTGGCATGTGCCGCGGCGGATTCGAACTTCGGGGCGTCGTCGGCGTGTCCGTTCTCCAGCGCCCCGGGGTCGCTGGCCGGGAAGGACTCGTCGACCGCCTCGTCGAGCTTGGAGTACTCCTTCTTGTCGGGGTCGTCGCCGACGTAGTCGCCGATCTGCGCGCGGAACGTGGACTTCGCGTCGGACAACGCGATGCGGTCCTGTGGGCGCTTCGGTCCGGCGATCGACGGCACCACGTCGGACAGGTTGAGTTCGAGGTATTCCGAGAAGGCCGGTTCGTGCTCGGGGTCGTGCCACATGCCCTGCTCTTTGGCGTAGGCCTCGACCAGCGCGAGCTGCTCGTCGGAGCGGCCGGTGAACCGCAGGTAGGAGATGGTCTCCTCGTCGATCGGGAAAATCGCTGCGGTGGAGCCGAATTCGGGGCTCATGTTGCCCAGCGTGGCGCGGTTGGCCAACGGCACCTCGGCCACGCCCTCGCCGTAGAACTCGACGAACTTGCCGACAACGCCGTGCCTGCGCAGCATCTCAGTGACGGTCAGCACCACGTCGGTGGCGGTGACGCCGGCCTGGATTTCGCCGGTGAGCTTGAACCCGACGACGCGCGGGATCAGCATCGACACCGGCTGACCGAGCATCGCGGCCTCGGCCTCGATGCCGCCGACGCCCCAGCCGAGCACGCCCAGGCCGTTGACCATCGTGGTGTGCGAGTCGGTGCCCACGCAGGTGTCGGGGTAGGCGACCCCGTCGCGTTCCATCACTACGCTGGCCAGGTACTCGATGTTGACCTGGTGCACGATGCCGGTGCCCGGTGGCACCACCTTGAAGTCGCGGAAAGCGCCCTGGCCCCAACGCAAGAACTGATAACGCTCCCCGTTGCGCTGGTACTCGATCTCCACGTTGCGCTCGAAGGCATCGGCGGTGCCGAACAGGTCGGCGATCACCGAGTGGTCGATCACCAGGTCGGCCGGCGCGAGCGGGTTGACCTTCTCCGCCTTGCCGCCGAGGTCGCCGATCGCCTCGCGCATGGTGGCCAGGTCGACGATGCACGGCACGCCGGTGAAGTCCTGCATGACCACGCGGGCGGGGGTGTACTGGATCTCGATGCTGGGCTCGGCCTTGGGATCCCAGTTCGCGATGGCCTCGATGTGGTCTTTGGTGATGTTGCTGCCGTCCTCGTTGCGCAGCAGGTTCTCAGCGAGGACTTTGAGACTGTAGGGGAGTTTCTCGGTGTTGGGCACGGCGTCGAGCCGATAGATCTGGTAACTCTTGTCGCCGACCTTGAGGGCGTCGCGTGCTCCGAACGAGTTCACAGAATCTTCTTTACTCACTTCAACTCCCAAGGATTAAGTTCTCCCGCCGACGGGCCGTGTCGGCGGCGCGGTGCTACTTTAACAGTACGCTTGTCCTGCATTCCGGCGGGGCGCCCGTAGCTTCAGTCTTATCGCCTGAGCCGACGGTTAAACCCCTCGGGGTGGACTCTCTTTGGAGCGTCTCGTCCGCTTGCTCGCGCGTGGCGCCCGGGACGCTTTCGAGACATAAACTTCGCACACCCGACGGTCGTGTGCGTGGTTTACGTGTCGTGAGCCGATCGCGGCTCGCCCGGCCGGGCGGCTCATCGCGGGCCCGCCTCGCGTACGGTGCCCGTAGCACTAGTCAGGGAGACGAAATGACCGGGCACGAATCCTTCGTCCTGCCGCTCTACATTCCGCAAGACGTCGACATGGCCGTGATCAAGGCGCAGGTCGCCACCGACGGCGTCAGCGCGCCGCCCGCGGACCTGCCCGGGCTGCTCGACGTGGTCAATCAGGCGCGCGCGCACGGCATCAACCTCAAGATCGTGCTGCTCGATCACAATCCTCCGAATGACACCCCGCTGCGCGACATCTCCACCGTGGTCGGTGCGGACTACCACGACTCGACCGTCCTGACGCTGAGCCCGAGCTACGTCGGCAGCTACAGCACGCAATTCCCGCGGGTCACCCTGGAGGCCGGCGAGGACATCGCCAAAACCGGCAACCCGCTGGTCTCGGCGCAGCATTTCGTCGGCGAGCTGGAGGGCCACGAGTTCCCGTGGACGGGGCTCACCATTTTCCTGCTGCTGGCGGTCTTCGCGGCCGCTGTCGGCACCCGCCTCCTGCAGCTGCGCGCCAGGCGGTCAGCAACTCCGTCGGATTCGGCGGGGGCGCAGGACGTGACGCCGACGAACACGGCCTAGCCACGCTTTCCGGCGCGGTACACCCCGACCGTGGTTCGCACGTCGGCCGGCGCGGCAAACCCGGCAGGTCACCGTTCGGTCACATTAAACGCACGTAGAGAGTGCGATTTCGGTGGAGCGTTTGCACGCCCAATAGTGTGACGTACGGTGCAAATGATGCTGGTGTTGTCTTTGGCGCCTTTTGAGAGCCCTGTGGTCGGCGCCGCCCGTCGCGTTAAGCCGTAGGAGACCTGAGTCGAATGAGACGCACACGCCGGGGCTCCGCTGCGCAGCCGGTCGCGAGGCTGGTCCGGCCGGTCGTGCCATCAGTCGTGAGCGTGGCCCTGCTGCTTTGTACGCCCGGGCTCGCGCAGGGCGATCCCGCCGCCGACAGCCTGGCCGGACTGATCGCCAACGTCGCGAAGGCCAACCAGCGTTTGGAGAATCTGAGCGCCGAAATCCAGACCGAACAGGAGAGCGTCAACAAGGCCCTGGTGGACGTCGAGACCTCCCGGGACAACGTCGCCGCGGCCCAACACGACCTGGAAACCAGTCAACAGGCGGTCAAGGACGCCAACGCCGCGATCGCGGCGGCGCAACAGCGCTTCGACACGTTCGCGGCGGCGACCTATATGAATGGCCCGTCGAGCAGTTACCTGACCGCCACCAGCCCCGACGAGATCATCGCCACCGAGGCCGCCGCCAAGACGCTGTCCGCGAGCTCGCAAACGGTGATGGCGAAGCTGCAGCGGGCGCGAACCGAACAGGTGAACAAGGAATCGGCGGCGCGGCTGGCCAAGCAGAAGGCCGACAAGGCCGCCGCCGACGCCAAGGGCAGCCAGGACGCGGCGGTGGCGGCGCTGACCGATTCCAAGCACAAGTTCGACGAGCAGCGCGAGCAGGTCACCCGGCTGGCGGCCGAACGCGACGACGCGCAGGCGAAACTCGAAGCCGCCCAGCGGCAATGGTCGACCGGCCCGGGCGGGGCCGCCGCCCCGGCATCGGGCGACCGGTGGGAGACCGGCTCACCCGGCGCCCCGGCGCCGCGGGCCGGGGCCCGTCGCTGGGACGGCGCCTGGGACCCCACCCTGCCGATGATCCCGAGCGCCAACGTCCCCGGTGACCCGATCGCGGTCATCAACCAGGTGCTGGGCATCTCGGCCACCTCGACGCAGGTCACCGCCGGACTGGGCCGCAACTTCCTGCAGCAGCTCGGCATCCTCAAGCCCGACGACACCGGCATCACCAACGCGGCCGGCGGGACCTCCGGGCGGATCCCGCGGGTGTACGGCCGGCAGGCCACCGAATACGTGATCCGGCGCGGCATGTCGCAGATCGGGGTGCCGTACTCCTGGGGCGGCGGCAACGCCGCGGGGCCCAGCAAGGGCATCGACTCGGGCGCCGGTATCACCGGCTTCGACTGCTCCGGGCTGGTCCTGTACTCGTTCGCCGGGGTGGGCATCAAGCTGCCGCACTACTCGGGCTCGCAGTACAACCTGGGCCGCAAGATTCCGTCCTCGCAGATGCGCCGCGGTGACGTCATCTTCTACGGCCCCGGCGGCAGCCAGCACGTGACGATCTACCTCGGCGACGGGCAGATGCTCGAGGCCCCCGACATCGGGCTGAAGGTCCGCGTCGCGCCGGTGCGCACCAGCGGTATGACGCCCTACGTGGTCCGCTACATCGAGTGGTGAACGAATGAGAATCGAACGGGGAGCCATGCGCCGCAAGCGGATCCGCCTCATCAACTTCGCCTGGATCACCACCGTGATGACCGGGCTGATGTTGTCTGTCGCCGCCCCGACGCCCCTCGCCGTGGCCGACCCCGGCGGCTGGGACCCCACCCTGCCGGCGACGATCAGCGCCGGCGCCCCTGGCGATCCACTTGCCGTCGCCAACGCGTCGCTGCAGGCCACCGCCCAGGCGACCCAAACGACGATGGACCTGGGCAGGCAATTCCTCGGCGGTCTCGGAATCAACATCCTGGGGGATCCCGCTCCGACCGCAGCGAGCCCGACCAACCCCGGCGGCAAGATCCCGCGGGTCTACGGCCGCCAGGCCATCGAGTACGTGATCAAGCGGATGGGGTCGCAGATGGGCGTGCCCTACTCGTGGGGCGGTGGCTCGCTCGACGGCCCGAGCAAAGGCGTCGGCGAGGGCGCGAACATCACCGGCTTCGACTGTTCGGGCCTGATGCGGTACGGCTTCGCCGGCGTCGGTGTCCTGATCCCGCGGTTTTCCGGTGACCAGTACAACGCCGGCCGGCACATTCCGCCCGACCAGGCGAGGCGCGGCGACCTCATCTTCTACGGCCCCAACGGCGGCCAGCACGTGACGATGTACCTGGGCAACGGTCAGATGCTGGAGGCGTCCAGCCTCGCCGGTCACGTCACCGTCAGCCCGGTTCGCAAGCCCGGGATGACGCCGTTCCTGACTAGGATCATCGAGTACTGATCCAGATTCGTTGCCGACGGATCGCCCGGCTGGATGCCGGGGGCGAACCACCAGCGTCGACGGAATCCGGCGGGCCTGGAATAGTTGGACGCGGGCACGTCGCGGCCCCACGACAGTGGTGGTGCAAGCAGTCGTGTCCGAATGAGCTGTGGAGGGTTATTGATGACAGCAGCAGGTGGGCCGCCCCAGGGCGCCAGCGGTTACTCGGGTCCGGGTGGTCCTTCCGGCTCGCCGGCGCATGAGGCCCCGTCCGGCGGTGGAAATGGCCTGGCCGCCGAGGTGCACACCCTGGAGCGGGCCGTCTTCGAGGTCAAGCGGATCATCGTCGGCCAGGACCAGCTCGTCGAGCGGATGCTGGTCGGCCTGCTCTCCAAGGGGCACGTCCTGCTCGAGGGCGTCCCCGGCGTGGCCAAGACGCTCGCCGTCGAGACCTTCGCCAAGGTGGTGGGCGGCACGTTCGCCCGCATCCAGTTCACGCCCGACCTGGTGCCCACCGACATCATCGGTACCCGCATCTACCGGCAGGGCAAGGAGGAGTTCGACACCGAGCTCGGCCCGGTGGTGGCGAACTTCCTGCTCGCCGACGAGATCAACCGAGCGCCGGCCAAGGTGCAGTCTGCGCTGCTGGAGGTCATGCAGGAACGCCAAGTGTCCATCGGCGGCAAGAGGTTCCCGCTGCCCAATCCGTTCCTGGTGATGGCCACCCAGAACCCGATCGAGCACGAGGGCGTGTACCCGCTCCCCGAGGCCCAGCGGGATCGCTTCCTGTTCAAGATCAACGTCGGCTACCCGTCCGCGGAAGAGGAACGGGAGATCATCTACCGGATGGGCGTGCGCCCGCCCGAGCCCAAGCAGATCCTCAACACCGGCGACCTGGTCCGGCTGCAGGACATCGCGGCCAATGGATTCGTCCACCACGCGCTGGTCGACTACGTGGTGCGCGTCGTCATGGCCACCCGTTATCCCGATCAGCTCGGCATGAACGACGTCAAGACGTGGATCTCGTTCGGTGCGTCGCCGCGCGCCTCGCTGGGCATCATCGCGGCGTCCCGCTCGCTGGCGCTGGTGCGCGGCCGGGATTACGTGATCCCGCAAGACGTTGTCGACGTCATTCCCGACGTGCTGCGGCACCGGTTGGTGCTCACCTACGACGCGCTCGCCGATGAGATCTCGCCGGAGATCGTCATCAACAGGATCCTGCAGACGGTGGCTCTGCCTCAGGTCAATGCCGTTCCGCAGCAGGGGCAAGCGGTGCCCCCGGTGATGCAGGCCGCCGGCGCGGCTAGCGGTCGGTGACGAATCCCGAGCAGCCGGCGGTGCCACATCCGCCCTCGATGCAGCGCGGGCAGATCGTCGACCCGAAGCTGGCGGCGGCGCTACGGCAACTCGAGCTGACGGTCAAGCGCAAGCTCGACGGTGTCCTGCACGGTGACCATCTCGGGCTGATCCCGGGACCGGGCTCCGAGCCGGGGGAATCGCGCGAGTATCAGCCCGGTGACGACGTCCGGCGGATGGACTGGGCGGTCACCGCGCGCACCACGCACCCCCACGTCCGGCAGATGATCGCCGACCGCGAGCTGGAAACGTGGCTGGTGGTCGACATGTCGGCCAGCCTGGACTTCGGCACCGTGGGGTGCGAGAAGCGGGACCTCGCGGTGGCGGCCGCGGCCGCGATCACGTTTCTCAACAGTGGCGGCGGTAACCGGCTCGGCGCGCTGATCTCCAACGGCCAGACCACGATTCGGGTGCCGGCGCGCTCCGGGCGACAGCACGAGCAGACGCTGCTGCGCACCATCGCCACCACCCCGAGGGCGCCGGTCGGCGTGCGGGGGGATCTGGCGATGACGATCGACGCGCTGCGCAGGCCGGAACGCCGCCGCGGGATGGCGGTGATCATCAGCGACTTCCTGGGTCCGATCAACTGGATGCGCCCGCTGCGCGCGATCGCGGCGCGCCACGAGGTGCTGGCCGTTGAGGTGCTCGACCCCCGCGACGTCGAGCTGCCCGACATCGGCGACGTCGTCTTGCAGGATGCCGAGTCCGGCGTCACGCGCGAGTTCACCATCGACCCCCAGCTGCGCGACGATTTCGCCAAGGCGGCCGCGGCGCACCGCGCTGAGGTGGCGCGCACCGTGCGCAGTTGCGGGGCGCCGATACTGACCCTGCGCACCGACCGCGATTGGATCGCCGACATCGTCCGTTTCGTCGAGTCCCGCCGGCGCGGGGCGATGGCGGGACGGCAGTGACGGGCACTTTGACCGAGGCGCGCAGACACACCAAGACGGTTTCGTTATGACACTGCCATTGCTCGGGCCGATCTCGCTGTCCGGCTTCGAACACTCCTGGTTCTTCCTATTCCTGTTGGTCGTTGTCGGGCTGGCCGCCATGTACATCCTCATGCAGCTGGCCCGGCAGCGGCGGATGCTGCGGTTCGCCAACATGGAGCTGCTGGAAAGCGTTGCGCCCAAACGGCCTTCGCGTTGGCGGCATGTGCCGGCGATCCTGCTGGTCGCGTCGCTGGTGCTGTTCACCATCGCGATGGCTGGGCCGACGAACGACGTCCGCATTCCCCGCAACCGGGCGGTGGTGATGCTGGTGATCGACGTGTCGCAGTCGATGCGCGCCACCGACGTGCAGCCGAACCGGATGGCGGCCGCGCAGGAGGCGGCCAAGCAGTTCGCCGACGAGCTGACCCCGGGCATCAACCTGGGGCTGATCGAGTATGCGGGCACGGCCACGGTGCTGGTGTCGCCGACGACCAACCGCGACGCGACCAAAAACGCGCTGGACAAGCTGCAGTTCGCCGACCGCACCGCCACCGGAGAGGGCATCTTCACCGCGCTGCAGGCGATCGCGACGGTCGGCGCGGTGATCGGCGGCGGTGACAAACCGCCGCCGGCGCGCATCGTGTTGTTCTCCGACGGCAAGGAGACGATGCCGACCAACCCGGACAACCCCAAGGGTGCCTTCACCGCCGCGCGCACCGCCAAGGACCAGGGCGTACCCATCTCGACGATCTCGTTCGGCACCCCCTACGGCTTCGTCGAGATCAACGACCAGCGCCAGCCGGTGCCCGTCGACGACACGACGATGAAGAACGTTGCCGAACTCTCCGGCGGGAGTTGGTACAACGCCGCCAGCCTCGCGGAGCTGAAGGCGGTCTACGCGACGCTGCAGCAGCAGATCGGCTTCGAGACCATCAAGGGCGACGCCAGTGTTGGCTGGGTTCGGCTGGGGGCCTTGGTGTTGGCGCTGGCCGCGCTCGCGGCGCTGCTGATCAACCGCCGCCTGCCGACCTAGCTCGGGTCGTAGCCCGCGAGCGTAAGCTGGCCGCGATTTCGGGCGGGGATTTTCGCAGTGTGCTTACGCTCGCGACGCTCGCGCCTCGCCGACCCGGTGGATTATTTCGTCGCGGTGATGTTCGGCGATGACTCTGACGACGATCCACCCGCGACGCTCAAGCATCTCGAGCCGGCGAACGTCCTTGACGTATTGATAGCGACTCGATCGATGCTGATCGCCGTCATACTCGACCGCGACCTTGATGTCGTCCCAGCCCATGTCCAAATACGCCTCGACGCAGCCCCATTCGTTGAGCACCGGGATCTGGGTGGGGAGGCGGAAATCCGGCCGCGATCAGCAGTAGCCGCAACCAGGTCTCCTTGGGCGATTGCGCCCCACCGTCGACGAGTCGGAGGGCGGCACGAGCAGCCTTGATGCCCCGTCGCCCCCGATATCGCTCGACCAACGGCTCGACGTCGGCCATCTTCAGATCGGTCGCCTGCACGAGAGCGTCAATCAGCGGCGACCGCCTCGCCCAATCGGCATCGCCTCGCCAGGTCGAGGGCCGTACGGGCCGGCGTCGTGACGCGCATCCCGTCGACCACGAGGATTTCGTCGGCATCGATGCGCTCTTCCCAGACCTGCACGCCCGCTCCAGGCCAGCGGTTGTTGTCGATGATCGCCGGGGGTGCTGCCGGATCTATCCACCTCGACCCGTGCAGCGCTGAGGCGGACAAGCCCGCGAGGATGCCGCGGCGTCGGGACCGAAGCCAACAGGCCTTCGCCCGCAACACCGCTGTCAGCTCGGCATTTCTGTGGACGTACACATCTTTGTGCAAAGGCACATACCGACTGCGCAGCTCATAGGGCGTCAGCACGCCAGTAGCCACCGCCGTACTGCCCACAAAAGGGTGCGTCATGGCCGAAAGTGTGCTGATTCACACCGACAACGGCCCGCCACCGTAAGCGTGCTGCGAACTATCGACCGGAAAATCGCAGCCTGGTTACGCTCGCGGCGCGAATCGGGGGAGGGTAAAGGGACCGGAAACCGAGGCGCTAGGTTTGCGGGGTGACTGACACGGCCACTGAGAACACCACCGAAAGTGCTGCCACCGGCGGCAAACCCGCATTCGTATCCCGCTCGGTCCTGGTGACGGGCGGAAACCGGGGCATCGGACTGGCGATCGCGCAGCGGCTGGCCGCCGACGGCCACAAGGTGGCCGTCACCCACCGCGGATCCGGGGCGCCCGAGGGGTTGTTCGGCGTCGTGTGTGACGTCACCGACAACGAGGCCGTCGACCGTGCGTTCAAGGAGGTCGAGGAGCACCAGGGGCCGGTCGAGGTGCTGGTGTCCAACGCCGGCATCTCCAAGGACGCCTTCCTGATCCGGATGACCGAGGAGCGGTTCACCGAGGTCATCGACGCGAACCTCACCGGGGCGTTCCGGGTGGCCCAGCGGGCGTCGCGCAGCATGCAGCGCAAGCGGTTCGGCCGCATCATCTTCATCGGGTCGGTCTCCGGCATGTGGGGCATCGGTAACCAGGCCAACTACGCGGCCGCCAAGGCCGGCCTGATCGGCATGGCACGGTCGATCTCCCGCGAGCTGTCCAAGGCCGGGGTGACCGCCAACGTGGTCGCGCCGGGCTACATCGACACCGAGATGACCCGTGCGTTGGACGAGCGGATCCAGGCGGGCGCACTGGAATTCATCCCGGCCAAGCGGGTCGGCACCGCCGAGGACGTCGCGGGGGCGGTCAGCTTCCTGGCGTCCGAGGATGCGGGCTACATCGCGGGCGCGGTCATCCCCGTCGACGGCGGCATGGGCATGGGCCACTGAATTCACCTACGACACGAGGACATTAAGGACGGACATGGCAGGACTGCTCGAGGGCAAACGGGTTCTGATCAGCGGGATCATCACCGACTCGTCGATCGCGTTTCACATCGCCAAGGTGGCCCAGGAGGCGGGAGCGCAGTTGGTGCTGACCGGGTTCGACCGGCTGCGGCTGATCCAGCGCATCGCCGACCGACTGCCGGAGAAGGCGCCGCTGATCGAGCTCGACGTGCAAAACGAAAAGCACCTCGACACCCTGGCCGAACGGGTGACCGCCGAGATCGGTGAGGGCAACAAGCTCGACGGCGTGGTGCACTCGATCGGCTTCATGCCGCAGACCGGGATGGGCATCAACCCGTTCTTCGACGCGCCCTACGAGGACGTCTCCAAGGGCATCCACATCTCCGCGTACTCGTATGCCTCGCTGGCCAAGGCGCTGCTGCCCATCATGAACCCAGGCGGGTCCATTGTCGGCATGGACTTCGACCCCAGCCGGGCCATGCCGGCCTACAACTGGATGACGGTGGCCAAGAGCGCGCTGGAATCGGTCAATCGGTTCGTGGCGCGCGAGGCCGGCAAGTCCGGTGTGCGCTCGAATCTCGTTGCGGCGGGGCCGATCCGGACCCTGGCGATGTCCGCCATCGTCGGCGGTGCGCTGGGTGAGGAGGCCGGCGCCCAGATGCAGCTGCTGGAAGAGGGCTGGGACCAGCGCGCGCCGATCGGATGGAACATGAAGGACCCCACGCCCGTGGCCAAAACGGTGTGCGCCCTGCTTTCGGACTGGTTGCCGGCCACCACCGGCACCATCATCTTCGCCGACGGTGGCGCCAGTACCCAGTTACTCTAAAAGCGGAATCGCTCGAGCCAATAATGGAATTCGACGCCGTCCTGCTGCTCTCCTTCGGCGGGCCGGAGGGGCCCGAGCAGGTGCGGCCGTTCCTGGAAAACGTCACCCGCGGCCGCGGCGTGCCACCCGAACGGCTGGACGACGTCGCCGGGCACTACCTGCATTTCGGCGGGGTGTCACCGATCAACGGCATCAACCGAGCCCTGATCGGCGAGCTGCGGGCCGAACTTAACCTGCCGGTCTATTTCGGCAACCGCAACTGGGAACCCTACGTCGAAGACACCGTTTCGGTCATGCGGGCCAACGGGGTTCGCCGTGCCGCCGTTTTCGCCACGTCGGCATGGAGCGGCTACTCCAGCTGCACCCAGTACACCGAGGACATCGCCCGCGCCCGGCGGGCCGCCGGCGCGGACGCGCCCGAACTGGTAAAGCTGCGACCGTACTTCGACCACCCGCTCTTCGTCGAGATGTTCGCCGGCGCTGTGACGGCGGCCGCACAGACCGTGCCCGACGGCGCCCGCCTGATGTTCACCGCGCATTCGGTCCCCGTAGCCGCCGACCAGCGCCTCGGCCCCCGGCTTTACAGTCGCCAAGTCGCCTACGCCGCAAGGCTGGTCGCGGCCGCGGCCGGCTACACCGATTTCGATCTCGCCTGGCAATCCCGATCCGGGCCGCCGCAGGTGCCGTGGTTAGAGCCCAGCGTCGAAGACCATCTCGGGGCGCTGGCCGCCTCGGGCACCGAGGCCGTCGTCGTCTGCCCGATCGGCTTTGTCGCCGACCACATCGAGGTGGTGTGGGATCTCGACGAGGAATTGCGATCCCAGGCCGAGGCGGCGGGTTTGGCGTTCGCCCGGGCCGCTACACCCAACGCCGATCGCCGATTCGCCCGACTGGCAGCCGATTTGATCGACGAACTGCGCACCGGCCGTGCACCCACTAGGGTGGCCGGCGTCGACCCGGTGCCCGGTTGTCTGGCCAGCGTCGACGGCGCGCCGTGCCGTCCGCCGCACTGCGTCGCGGCCGAAAACGCCTGACGCGGAAGCGGGTCTCAGTCAGCCCACGCGGAGTGCAGGATCGCGGTGACGGCGGCCATCCTCGCCGAGCGCACGACCGCCGTCAGCGGGCGCAACGCGTCACTGGCGATGCGTGCCTCCGAAGAAGACTGCGTGCCGAACGGTTCCGGAACGGCGACGACGGGCGCGGCGAAGCGATCCGGCGAGTCGGGGGAGCGACTGAGTCCGGCACTGACCGCGATGATGGCGTCGACGTGCGCGGCGTTCTCCAGCACACGCAGCGCGCGGGACGGCGCATGGTCGGGAATCCGGTGCTGCCGTGCGGATTCCAGCAACTGTTCGACGAGCCCGCGCGGATCCTCGACATCAGCCGCGGCCGCTCCCAGGCCGATGGTGCCGAGCGCGTCGGCCGCCGATCGGACCGCGGATCGCAGCGTGTATTCGGCGTCCCCGAGCTCGTAGTGGTCGAGCACCGGCGCGCCCGGCAGGGAGTACACCGTCCAGGACAGCGCGCACAATTCCGGGAAGTCGGTTGCCTCGTCGTCATAGGAGAACTCGGGGACCAGGCCGACGGCGGTGGCGGGATCGTGGGGGTTGGCGACGATGATCGCCTCGCCCGCGGCCAGAGCGTCGCGCTCGAACTGTGTTCCCGGGGCCAGACCGCGCACATCGCCGGGCACGGGCAAAAGGACGTTGATGGTTCCGAGCAGCCGCCCCGAGCCGTCCGCGGTGGGTGCCGATCGGCCGACCGCGGCACGCAGCGTTTGCAGCAGCGTCACCGTACCGGCGTCGTGCACATCCGGCCACGGCAGCCCGGTGTGGCCGGCGGCGACCGCATCATACGCGGTGACCGATTGCTTTGGAGCCCATACCGATAACGCATCCAAGACGTCGTCGGGCGCGGCCTTGCCCGCGAGCCAGGCATTGGCCCACAGGGACAGCGAGACACTGGGACACCACACGATTCCGCAGTGTAGTTGTTTTGCCCGGCAAAGGCGGATCACGCGTATTCTGACCGCATGCACGCTGCGGTGCTTTGGCTAATATTCGCGCTGGTGCTCGCCGGTGCGGAGGCGCTCACCGGCCATATGTTTTTGGTGATGCTCGGCGGCGGGGCGCTGGCGGCGGCAATCACCAGCTGGCTGACGGACTGGCCGGTCTGGGCGAACGGCACGGTGTTCCTCATCGTCTCCGTCCTGCTGTTGGTGCTGGTTCGCCCGGCGCTGCGGCGGCGACTGACGCCGGCGCACGCACCGCGACTGGGTATCGAGGCGCTGGAGGGTAAGAAGGCGCTGGTGCTCGAGCGAATTGGCCGCGACGAGGGGCAGGTGAAGCTCGACGGCGAGGTGTGGACGGCGCGTCCGCTCAACGAGGGCGATGTCTACGAACCGGGGGAGTCGGTGACCGTCTTGCAGATCGACGGCGCTACGGCGGTGGTCTTCAGGAGCAGTCCATAACGGATGCGAGAAGCGCTGTGAGAGAGAGGAACTCCCGTGCAAGGTGCGGTTACTGGTTTGGTGTTGTTAGCCGTCCTGGTGATATTCGCCATAATCGTGGTGGCCAAGTCGGTCGCCCTGATACCGCAGGCCGAGGCCGCGGTGATCGAGCGGCTGGGGCGATATAGCCGGACGGTCAGCGGTCAGCTGACGTTGTTGGTGCCGTTCATCGACCGGGTGCGCGCCCGGGTGGACCTGCGTGAGCGGGTGGTGTCCTTCCCGCCGCAGCCGGTGATCACCGAGGACAACCTGACGCTGAACATCGACACCGTGGTCTACTTCCAGGTCACCGTCCCGCAGGCCGCCGTCTACGAGATCAGCAACTACATCGTCGGCGTCGAGCAGCTCACCACCACCACCCTGCGCAACGTGGTGGGCGGGATGACGCTCGAGCAAACGCTGACCTCCCGCGACATGATCAACGGCCAGCTGCGCGGCGTCCTCGACGAGGCGACCGGCCGCTGGGGTCTGCGGGTCGCGCGGGTCGAGCTGCGCAGCATCGACCCGCCGCCCTCGATCCAGGCCTCGATGGAAAAGCAGATGAAGGCCGACCGCGAGAAGCGCGCGATGATCCTGACCGCCGAAGGTATGCGGGAGGCGGCGATCAAGGAGGCCGAGGGCCAGAAGCAGGCGCAGATCCTGGCCGCCGAGGGTGCCAAGCAGGCCGCGATCCTGGCCGCCGAGGCCGAGCGGCAGTCTCGCATGCTGCGCGCCCAGGGTGAGCGGGCCGCGGCCTACCTGCAGGCGCAGGGGCAGGCCAAGGCCATCGAGAAAACGTTCGCCGCGATCAAGGCCGGCAGGCCCACCCCGGAGATGCTCGCGTACCAGTACCTGCAGACCCTGCCGGAGATGGCCCGCGGCGACGCCAACAAGGTCTGGGTGGTGCCCAGCGACTTCAGCGCCGCGTTGCAGGGATTCACCAAGCTGCTGGGTGCCCCCGGCGAGGACGGCGTGTTCAGATTCCAGCCGTCACCGGTCGAGGACGCACCCAAGCACGGCGCCGACGACGACGCCGATGTCGCCGACTGGTTCTCCACCGAGACCGACCCCGCGATCGCGCAGGCGGTGGCCAAGGCCGAGGCCATTGCCCGTCAGCCGGTGGACGGCACTACCCCCGGGGTGCCCCCGCAGTTGGCCCAATAGGATTGCTCCATGAGCGTTTTCACTTCGCCGAAGACTTACGTCGCGCTGGGTGCCTTCCATGCGGTGGACGCGGTGGTGTGCGCCGTCCAGCCGGCTCCCGTCAAGAAGGTTCTGGATGACGTCGGGCTGCCGGAGAACGTCCGCCCCGTGCTTCCGGTGGTGAAGGCGGCCGCCGCGGTGGGCTTGCTGTCGGTCACCCGCTTCCCCGCCCTGGCGCGGCTGACGTCGGCGATGCTGACGCTCTACTTCGTCTTGGCGGTCGGCGCGCACATCCGGGTGCGGGACAAGATCGCCAACGCCCTTCCGGCGGCGGTGTGCCTGGCCGCCTTCGCCGTGATGACGGCGAAGGGTCCCGACCGCAGCTAGTCGAGGCGCAGCTCGACCAACGGCAACGGGG
The DNA here is from genome assembly GCF_001667775.1 of Mycobacterium sp. E1747. GTDB lineage: Bacteria > Actinomycetota > Actinomycetes > Mycobacteriales > Mycobacteriaceae > Mycobacterium. The sequence continues at coordinate 2,626 of NZ_LZJI01000005.1, read as the reverse complement.
CGCCGGTGTCGGTGATCGAAGCGCCGAGCGTGCCCTCCAGCACGGGCCGCATCCGCTCCCACGCCTTCGGGTGCCGGCTGCGGTAGCCGGCGAGGGTGCGGTCCACCTCGTCTTGGGCCATCACCCGTGCCGTGGCTCGTTTCGGGGCGCGGCTGCCCGCGTAGACGCGGACCCGCGGGTCGGCGTCGACGTTGCGAAACCACTGCGCTTTTCGGCCGAACCCGGAGGCCACGACGTAGGTGGTCGGGGCGGGGTGGTCGACGACTTCGAGGACGGCATAGCGCCGCGCGCCCGAGTTGCGGCCGGTGTGCTCGAGCATCAGCATGCGGGACCCGAATACCGCGCCCGCGCGGACCTTGAAGAGCCAGATCGGCGCGCGCACCAGTCGGCGGGACCGGAGCAGTCGTGCGGCGAGCTCGGGAACAAACGACACCGGCTATTCGGCCTTACGCGTGCGGCGCAGGCGGTAACGGGGGCGCCGGCGCGACGCCCGGCGCGGACGTCGGGGCGGGTGGCGCGGTGTAAATGCACCCGCCTGCGCCCGCCGATTGCGACGACAGCGGCGGTGGGTATGGCGGTGGGGGAAGCTGAACCCGGACCGTCCACACCAACCCCGTGATCGCGAAGGTGGCCAGCGCGCCGAGTATCAGGCCGGCCAGCCCGGCGACGATGGCGACGCCGGCGGGGAAGCGGCGGGTTCCGAGGCTGTCCGAGGTCATGCGGCTCTCCACGGTCGTCGGATGTCGGTACCCGAGACGCTACTGGCGAGACGGCTGCCGCCGCCACGATTCGGCCGATCGTGACGGCGGCAGGCCGGTCAGCTGTGCGGCGCAGGGGAGGGCGGCGGTGGCGGGGAAGCCTCGCCCGGCGGCGGGGGAACGTAGCCTCGCGGCGGCCCGGGCGGCGGCGCGAATCCGGGCGGCGGCGCGAATCCCGGCGGCGGCGCGAACCCGAAACCTCCGGGCATGGGCCCACCCATCGGCGGGGGTGGGGGGCCGTGATGCAGCGCCATCATCGGCGGCGGACCCGGCATCGGCGGCGGACCCGGCGGGCCCGCGCCGATGATCCAGGCGAAGGCGATCGCAGCGATGGTGCCCGCGGCGCCGATCAGCGCGCCGGCCACGCCGGCGCCGACCACGGCTCCAGTGGCGTAGCGGCGGGGCTCACGTGGTTGCTGGGCCAGCGGCGGCGAATTGGTGTCGATCTCGTCGTTTGTCGTCATGGCTCGGACGTTAGGAGCGGGATCTGAAGCGGACCTGAAGAAACTGCTGCCCCGTCCGTTACTCCCGTCACGGCGCAGGGGAGTGGCGTGGTGGCCGCCCCCGGAGGCGAATTGATGCTCGGGGGCGGGCACTTCGTCGCATCCCGGCGTTCCTGCGAGAGGTGGGACTAGCCATGATGGAAGGGGCGCCGCGACGCCTTCAGGTTGGTTTCAGGACCGGCGTCGACAATGGAGTCATGACGAACTGCTCGCGCCCGGTCGCCGGCCACTTCAGCGTGGGTGCGCCGCGGGTGCTGGTGGTCGAGGACTCCGAGACGATCCGCGAAATGGTGAGCGAGGCGTTGACCGACGTCGGCTATCACACCGTCGGCCGTTGCGACGGCGAAGGCTTGGAGGAGGTGCTCGACGGGCTGCGGCCGGATCTGGTGGTGCTCGACGTCATGCTGCCCGGACGCGACGGGTTCGACCTCATCGGCGTGGTCCGCGACTGGGGCGACGTGGGGATCGTCATGATCACGGCGCGCGACGGCCTGCAAGACCGGCTGCGCGGCCTGGACGGCGGGGCCGACGACTACGTGATCAAACCGTTCGAGCTGGCCGAACTGGTGTCGCGTGTCGGGGCGGTATTGCGCCGGCGCGGACGGCTGCCGCAGGTCGTCCAGGCCGGAGATCTGATGCTGGACGCCGACGCCGGCGTGGCCGCGCGCGGTGGCAGTCGCCTCGACCTGACCGCAACCGAGCTGCGGCTGCTCGCCTTCCTGGTGGAGCAGCGCGGCCGCATCGTCAGCGCCGGCCAGATCCTGAACGGGGTGTGGGGGTACGACGCCTACGACCCCAACCTGGTCCAGGTGCACGTCAGCGGCTTGCGGCGCAAGCTCGAAGCCCACGGGCCGCGAATCCTGCACACCGTGCGGGGCATCGGCTACCGGTTGCAGCCCCAGCGATCATGACGGCCGCCTCCGCGACTCGGACCCCGTCGCTGCAGCGTCGGGTGACGTTGGTGGTGGTGGCGTTGCTCGCCCTGTTGCTGGTGGTGCTCGGCGTGACCGTCGACCTCAGCCTGGGCGTCCTCGCCCGCAGGAACCTGAACGACCGGCTTCTCGCCGCCGTGTCCCGGGCCGAGGCGCTGGACGCCGCACACACTTCCCCCGATCTGTTAGCCGCCGAACTCAACGGCGGCGGGGTGCGGGCATTGCTGGTCACCGCCGACGGTGCCACCTACGGCGACCGCGGCATCAGCCCCGACACCGTCGCCGGACCCGTTGTGCCGCCGCCCTTTCCGCCCCCGCCGATGGGTGGGCCCATGCCCGGAGGTTTCGGGTTCGCGCCGCCGCCGGGATTCGCGCCGCCGCCCGGATTCGCGCCGCCGCCCGGGCCGCCGCGAGGCTACGTTCCCCCGCCGCC
>NZ_LZJI01000004.1 GCF_001667775.1 Mycobacterium sp. E1747 | reverse complement strand
CATTACTCGCTCGGGTCGGAAATCAATCCGTCAGGATGCGTCGGCGGTCTCGGCGGGGCGAGCGCGGGTGTGCCGGGCGCGGGGGCGTCCGCCGGACCCGGCGGCGCGGGGGCCTGCGCCGGCGGCGTCTGCGTCGGAACCCCTCCCGCCCCGTAACCGGCTACGAGCGCAATCAATCAACGGTCGCCGGGGTAGTAGTTGAATCAGGTATAGCGCCGACGCCTCCGCGAGTTGCACAAGCTCGTCGTCTTGGGTTGGAAGAATTGGGAGCCGGGCAGTGGGGATGATCTGGGATTGCGGTGACCCACTGCCATGTCGCTTTTCCGCCAGTGTTGTCACCGGGCGGGTGTAAGTCTTACAAGCGTGCACGACGACTTCGAACGCTGCTACCGCGCCGTCCAGTCCAAGGACGCCCGGTTCGACGGCTGGTTCGTCACGGCGGTGCTGACCACCCGGATCTATTGCCGGCCCAGCTGCCCGGTTCGGCCGCCGTTTGCGCGCAACGTGCGCTTCTATCCGACCGCGGCCGCCGCCCAGCGGGCCGGATTCCGGGCGTGTAAGCGTTGCCGCCCCGACGCCTCGCCCGGGTCGCCGGAATGGAATGTGCGGGGCGACGTCGTCGCGCGGACGATGCGTTTGATCGCCGACGGGACGGTGGATCGCGACGGCGTCGGCGGCCTGGCGGCGCACCTCGGCTACACCACCCGCCAGCTGGAGAGGCTATTGCAGGCCGAGGTCGGGGCCGGCCCGCTCGCACTGGCCCGCGCCCAGCGGGCGCAGACGGCCCGGCTGCTTGTCGAGACCACGGAGCTGCCATTCGGGGACATTGCGTTCGCGTCGGGGTTCTCCAGCATCCGGCAGTTCAACGACACCGTGCGCTCGGTCTTCGAAACCACACCGACGGAACTGCGCCGGCGGGCGGCGGTCCGCGCCGGGACCGGCACCGCTTCGCCGGGGGCGGTGTGCCTGCGATTGCCGGTCCGCACTCCGTTTGCCTATGAGGGCGTCTTCGGCCACCTGGCCGCCGCCGCCGTGCCCGGCTGCGAGGAGATCCGCGACGGTGCGTATCGACGCAGCCTGCGTCTCTCGTTCGGCAGCGCAGTTGTCGCACTCACCCCGGCCGTCGATCACGTCCGCTGCGCGCTGGTGCTCGACGACTTTCGCGACCTCACCACCGCGATCGCCCGCTGCCGCCGGCTCCTGGACCTCGACGCCGATCCCCAAGCGGTGGACGACGCGCTGTCCGGCGACGCGAGCCTGCGTCCGGCCGTGGGAAAGGCTCCCGGACAACGCATTCCACGCACCGTCGACGAGGCCGAGCTGGCCTTGCGCGCAGTGCTGGGCCAGCAGGTGTCTACCAAGGCGGCCCGAACCCACGCCGGCCGCCTGGTCGCGGCCTACGGGCAGCCGATCGCCGACCCCGACGGCGGGCTGACGCATACCTTCCCGTCCGTGGAACAACTCGCGGAGATCGACCCCATCCACCTGGCCGTCCCCAAAACCCGACAACGAACGGTGAGCGCATTGGTCGCCGCCCTCGCCGACGGCAATATCGTCCTCGACAGTGGGAGCGACTGGGAGGCCGCCCGCCGACAATTGCTACAGCTACCCGGAGTGGGCCCATGGACCGCGGAGGTGATCGCGATGCGCGGCCTTGGTGACCCGGATGCCTTCCCGGCCACCGACCTTGGGCTTCGGTTGGCCGCCGAGCGGCTGGGCTTGCCGACCGACGAACGGCCTCTGGTCGCGCACGGCGCCCGGTGGCGCCCGTGGCGCTCCTACGCCACCCAGTACCTCTGGACCACCCTCGAGCATCCGGTTAACCGATGGCCACCACAGGAGCCCCAAAAGGAGACAGCATGATCGAGTACCGCACCATCGACAGCCCGATCGGGCCGTTGACCCTAGCCGGTCAGGACTCGGTTCTGACCATGCTTCGGATGGTCGACCAGACCTACGAACCCAGCCGCACCGGTTGGGCGCCGAATGCCGCGGCGTTCAACGAGGCCACCGACCAATTGAACGCCTATTTCGCCGGCGAGCTCACCGATTTCGATTTTACCTTCGAGCTGCGGGGCTCCGAATTTCAGCGGCGCGTGTGGAAGGCGCTTCAAACAATTCCTTATGGCGAGACCAGGTCCTACGGAGAGATCGCGGAACAAATCGGCGCCCCCGGTTCCGCGCGCGCCGTGGGACTCGCGAATGGCCACAATCCGATCGCGATTGTGGTTCCCTGTCATCGCGTCATCGGCGCCAACGGAAGCCTTACCGGATACGGCGGTGGCCTCGACCGCAAGCGAATGCTGCTCGCGTTGGAAAAGAAACGCGTATCGGCGAATGCGGCTTTGACTCTGTTTGACTAGGAATTCGTCGTAACCGGGAAATGCAAAAACACCCCCGTTGCCGGGGGTGTTTTTGTGTATGTTCGGCGGTGTCCTACTTTTCCACCCGGATGGGCAGTATCATCGGCGCTGACAGGCTTAGCTTCCGGGTTCGGAATGGGACCGGGCGTTTCCCTGTCGCTGTGGCCGCCGTAACTCTATTTAAATTTGGTTTCGGTGGGGGGTGTGGTGTTCAGAGCGTCCCTGCGACGAATAGTCGCTGGGACTGAACAGTGGTTGCGATTGCGTGTTGGTAAGTTTTCGGCCGGTTAGTGCCAGTTCCCTGCACTCATTGCTGAGCTTCCAGGTCTGGCCTATCGATCCCGTGGTCTGCGGGGGGCCTTATCCCTCTAAAAGGGTGAGAAACCTGATCTTGGAGAAGGTTTCCCGCTTAGATGCTTTCAGCGGTTATCCTGTCCGAACGTGGCTATCCAGCGGTGCCCCTGGTGGGACAACTGGTATACCAGAGGTTCGTCCGTCCCGGTCCTCTCGTACTAGGGACAGGTTTCCTCAAGTTTCTGACGCGCGCGGCGGATAGAGACCGAACTGTCTCACGACGTTCTAAACCCAGCTCGCGTGCCGCTTTAATGGGCGAACAGCCCAACCCTTGGGACCTGCTCCAGCCCCAGGATGCGACGAGCCGACATCGAGGTGCCAAACCATCCCGTCGATATGGACTCTTGGGGAAGATCAGCCTGTTATCCCCGGGGTACCTTTTATCCGTTGAGCGACACCCCTTCCACTCGGGGGTGCCGGATCACTAGTCCCGACTTTCGTCCCTGCTTGACTTGTAAGTCTCGCAGTCAAGCTCCCTTGTGCACTTACACTCAACACCTGATTGCCGTCCAGGTTGAGGGAACCTTTGGGCGCCTCCGTTACATTTTAGGAGGCAACCGCCCCAGTTAAACTACCCGCCAGGCACTGTCCGTGAACCCGATAAGGGTTCGACGTTAGGTGTCCAATACGATCAGAGTGGTATTTCAACAACGACTCCACAATTACTGGCGTAACTGCTTCAAAGTCTCCCACCTATCCTACACAAACCGTACCGAACACCAATACCAAGTTGTAGTGAAGGTCCCGGGGTCTTTTCGTCCTGCCGCGCGTAACGAGCATCTTTACTCGTAGTGCAATTTCGCCGAGTCTATGGTTGAGACAGTTGGGAAGTCGTTACGCCATTCGTGCAGGTCGGAACTTACCCGACAAGGAATTTCGCTACCTTAGGATGGTTATAGTTACCACCGCCGTTTACTGGGGCTTAAATTCTCCGCTTCACCTTACGGTTAACGGGTCCTCTTAACCTTCCAGCACCGGGCAGGCGTCAGTCCGTATACATCGTCTTGCGACTTCGCACGGACCTGTGTTTTTAGTAAACAGTCGCTACCCACTGGTTTCTGCGGCCGAATCCCGCTCCCACCGCAAGGGTGTTCACGGTATTCCGGCCCCCCTTCTCCCGAAGTTACGGGGGCATTTTGCCGAGTTCCTTAACCATAGTTATCTCGTACGCCTTGGTATGCTCTACCTGACCACCTGTGTCGGTTTGGGGTACGGGCCGTGTGTGTGCTCGCTAGAGGCTTTTCTTGGCAGCAGAGGATCACCGAATTCACCTCAACCGGCTATGCATCACCTCTCAGGATTAATGAGCGACGGATTTGCCTATCGCTCTCCCTACAGGCTTGCCCCAGTATTACCACTGACTGGTACGGCTACCTTCCTGCGTCACCCCATCGCTTGACTACTACCCACCCGGGTCCCACGCAGCCGGTAGTCTTCGCACCCCGAAGGGATTGATAGACCACCATTTGGGTGGTTAGCAGAATGGATTCGTCAGGGACGCCCACACACGGGTACGGGAATATCAACCCGTTGTCCATCGACTACGCCTGTCGGCCTCGCCTTAGGTCCCGACTCACCCTGGGCGGACTGGCCTGGCCCAGGAACCCTTGGTCTTACGGCGGGCAAGGTTCTCACTTGCCTTATCGCTACTCATGCCTGCATTCTCACTCCCCCAAACTCCACCACCGGTTACCCAGTAGCTTCTCTGCATGGGGGACGCTCCCCTACCCAACCTTGCGGTTGCCGCGGCTTCGGCGGTGTGCTTGAGCCCCGCTACATTATCGGCGCACAATCACTTGACCAGTGAGCTATTACGCACTCTTTCAAGGGTGGCTGCTTCTAAGCCAACCTCCTGGTTGTCTCTGCGACTGCACATCCTTTTCCACTTAGCACACGCTTAGGGGCCTTAGCCGGCGATCTGGGCTGTTTCCCTCTCGACGTACGGAGCTTATCCCCCGCCGTCTCACTGCCACGCTATACACCACGGCATTCGGAGTTTGGCTGACGTCAGTAACCTAGTAGGGCCCATCGGCCATCCAGTAGCTCTACCTCCGTGGTGAAACACGTAACGCTGCACCTAAATGCATTTCGGGGAGAACCAGCTATCACGGAGTTTGATTGGCCTTTCACCCCTACCCACAGCTCATCCCCTCAGTCTTCAACCTAAGTGGGTTCGGGCCTCCACGCGGTCTTACCCGCGCTTCACCCTGGCCATGGGTAGATCACTCCGCTTCGGGTCCAGAACACGCCACTACACCCCAAAGGGGATGCGCCCTATTCAGACTCGCTTTCGCTGCGGCTACCCCGCACGGGTTAACCTCGCGACGTGTCCCTGACTCGCAGGCTCATTCTTCAAAAGGCACGCCATCACCCCACAAGGAGGCTCTGACGGATTGTAGGCACACGGTTTCAGGTACTCTTTCACTCCCCTCCCGGGGTACTTTTCACCATTCCCTCACGGTACTAATCCGCTATCGGTCATCGAGAAGTATTTAGGCTTACCGGGTGGTCCCGGCAGATTCACAGCAGATTCCACGGGCCCGCTGCTACTCGGGTGTTGATATAAGGCAGGTGCCGGGTTTTCGCGTACCGGGCTTTCACCGTCTACGGCGGGCCGTCCCAGGCCACTTCCGCTAACCACGACACTTTCTGACTACCCCTCAGCCAGGTAGAGCTGAGACATATCAATCCCACAACCCCGCACACACAACCCCTACCCCGTTATCCATGCATGCGGTTTAGCCTGTTCCGCGTTCGCTCGCCACTACTGACGGAATCACAATTGTTTTCTTCTCCTACGGGTACTGAGATGTTTCACTTCCCCGCGTTACCTCCCGCACCCTATATATTCAGATACGGGTAACACGACATCACTCGTGCTGGGTTTCCCCATTCGGAAATCCTCGGATCAATGCTCGGTTGACAGCTCCCCGAGGCATATCGCAGCCTCCCACGTCCTTCATCGGCTCTCGATGCCAAGGCATCCACCATGCGCCCTTAAACACTTACTTACACACAAGAGTTAAAAAAGAAATTACACATTTCAACGAACACGCCACCGTTGCCGGCAACGCATCCGTCTAGATGCTCGCAACCACTATCCAATACTCAAACACCACACCCCACCACCAAGATGGAGGGACAACCACACGGACTGGCCGAGTGTTGTCTCAGGGCCCAATAGTGTGTCTGGCAATCATTTGCTGTTGTGCACCCGGCTCCCGCCCACTACAGGCGAGAACCCCGCACGGCTCGCACCCCACCAATTGGGGTGCTTTTCGTGGTGCTCCTTAGAAAGGAGGTGATCCAGCCGCACCTTCCGGTACGGCTACCTTGTTACGACTTCGTCCCAATCGCCGATCCCACCTTCGACAGCTCCCTCCAAAAGGTTAGGCCACTGGCTTCGGGTGTTACCGACTTTCATGACGTGACGGGCGGTGTGTACAAGGCCCGGGAACGTATTCACCGCAGCGTTGCTGATCTGCGATTACTAGCGACTCCGACTTCACGGGGTCGAGTTGCAGACCCCGATCCGAACTGAGACCGGCTTTAAAAGGATTCGCTTAACCTTGCGGCATCGCAGCCCTTTGTACCGGCCATTGTAGCATGTGTGAAGCCCTGGACATAAGGGGCATGATGACTTGACGTCATCCCCACCTTCCTCCGAGTTGACCCCGGCAGTCTCTCACGAGTCCCCGGCATTACCCGCTGGCAACATGAGACAAGGGTTGCGCTCGTTGCGGGACTTAACCCAACATCTCACGACACGAGCTGACGACAGCCATGCACCACCTGCACACAGGCCACAAGGGAACGCCTATCTCTAGACGCGTCCTGTGCATGTCAAACCCAGGTAAGGTTCTTCGCGTTGCATCGAATTAATCCACATGCTCCGCCGCTTGTGCGGGCCCCCGTCAATTCCTTTGAGTTTTAGCCTTGCGGCCGTACTCCCCAGGCGGGGTACTTAATGCGTTAGCTACGGCACGGATCCCAAGGAAGGAAACCCACACCTAGTACCCACCGTTTACGGCGTGGACTACCAGGGTATCTAATCCTGTTCGCTCCCCACGCTTTCGCTCCTCAGCGTCAGTTACTGCCCAGAGACCCGCCTTCGCCACCGGTGTTCCTCCTGATATCTGCGCATTCCACCGCTACACCAGGAATTCCAGTCTCCCCTGCAGTACTCTAGTCTGCCCGTATCGCCCGCACGCTCACAGTTAAGCCGTGAGATTTCACGAACAACGCGACAAACCACCTACGAGCTCTTTACGCCCAGTAATTCCGGACAACGCTCGCACCCTACGTATTACCGCGGCTGCTGGCACGTAGTTGGCCGGTGCTTCTTCTCCACCTACCGTCAACTCACGAAGTGAGCCTTCGTCGATGGTGAAAGAGGTTTACAACCCGAAGGCCGTCATCCCCCACGCGGCGTCGCTGCATCAGGCTTGCGCCCATTGTGCAATATTCCCCACTGCTGCCTCCCGTAGGAGTCTGGGCCGTATCTCAGTCCCAGTGTGGCCGGACACCCTCTCAGGCCGGCTACCCGTCGTCGCCTTGGTAGGCCATCACCCCACCAACAAGCTGATAGGCCGCGGGCCCATCCCACACCGCAAAAGCTTTCCACCACAAGGCATGCGCCAAGTGGTCCTATCCGGTATTAGACCCAGTTTCCCAGGCTTATCCCGAAGTGCAGGGCAGATTGCCCACGTGTTACTCACCCGTTCGCCACTCGAGTACCCCCGAAGGGGCCTTTCCGTTCGACTTGCATGTGTTAAGCACGCCGCCAGCGTTCGTCCTGAGCCAGGATCAAACTCTCCAAACAAAATCTCCTCGCAGAACGAGGTGAATTCAAATCAGAGAAAATCTGACCTAACAAAAAGACACCAAATAACTGGCATCAAAAATTGCCATACCCACACACGGGGAGTGCTAGGTATGGCCAAAAAAACAACAACAAAATAAAAAGACCAAACACACTATTGAGTTCTCAAACAACACTTGTTTCGCCCGTTTTGGGGCAACCCTGCCAGCTTAATACAAGTCCGGCAGTGGAGTCAACTCCCAGTTTTGGTCTTCCAGAGACCGTTTCGGGAGCAGCCGTGCCAGGCTAGTACCAATCCAGCGAGGGAGTCAAGCGCCCGGGTGTCGGTCGCCTGGTGTGGCGACCGCCCCTGCGGGGCACTGACTTTGGTTACTCTACCCGCTCGATCTCCGCTCCCAAAATCGCCAGGTTTTCGACGAACAACGGGTAGCCGCGATCGATGTGGAAGACGTCGTGGACCTCGGTGTCACCGTCGGCGACGAGCCCCGCGAGCACCAGGCCGGCGCCGGCCCGGATATCGGAACACCACACCGGGGCGCTGGACAATTGCGGCAGGCCTCGGACGACGGCATGGTGGCCGTCCGTACGGGCGTCGGCACCCAGCCGGATCATTTCTTCGACGAAACGGAAACGCGCCTCGAAGACGTTTTCCGTGATCATCGAGGTCCCGTCCGCGATCGACGCCAGCGCGATCGCCATCGGCTGCAGGTCGGTGGGAAACCCGGGGAACGGCAGGGTGGCGACATTGACGGCCTTGGGGCGCTCGTACTGGGTGATCCGAAAGCTGTTGTCCGTTTGGGTGACCGTCGCGCCGGCGTCGTGCAGCTTGTGCAGCACTACCTGAAGGTGGGCCGGGTCGACGCCCGTCACCGAGATGTCGCCGCGGGTCATCGCGGCGGCGATCCCCCAGGTGGCGGCAACGATGCGGTCGCCGATCACGCGGTGCTCGGTGGGGTGCAGCCGCGGGACGCCGGTGATGGTCATCGTCGGCGAACCGGCACCTTCGACCTGCGCGCCCATCTGATTCAGCATGGTGCACAGGTCCACGACGTCGGGTTCGCGCGCGGCGTTGTGGATCGTGGTGACTCCCTCGGCCAGCACGGCGGCCATCAGGATGTTCTCGGTGGCTCCCACCGACGGGAACTCGAGCTGGATCTCCGCGCCGCGCAACGTTTCGGCCTGGGCGACAACGCAGCCGTGCTCGATGTTGCACTGCGCGCCCAGTTGGCGCAGGCCCGCCTGATGCATGTCCAGCGGCCGAGACCCGATCGCGTCGCCGCCCGGGAGCGCGACCCGCGCCCGCTTGCACCGGCCGACCAGCGGCCCGAGCACACAGACCGACGCCCGGAACTGTCGCACCGCCGCAAAGTCGGCGTCGTATTTCGGCTCGTCGGGCGAGGTGATTCGGGCGATGTCGCCGTCGAGCTCGACGGTGGCGCCCAGGCCACGCAACACCTCGGCCATCAACGGCACATCGAGGATGTCGGGGCAGTTGGTGATGGTGCTGGTGCCTTCGGCCAACAGCGCCGCGGCCATCAGCTTGAGCACGCTGTTCTTGGCGCCCCCCACCGCGACTTCGCCGGACAACCGGTTGCCGCCGGTCACCACGAATCGCTCTGCCACCCGCGTCAGTCTAGTGAAGCGGTATCGGGTTGTCAGTCAGCCCGCGTGACGACGATGCGCTCCGCGCACCGGGGTGCGGCGGGGCCCCCACCGCGTAGGGGCACCGCCCGCTTGCAGGGACGGCGAGAGGCGGGTCAAACAGTCGGCCGAGCCAAGGCGCCACCCCGTCGCGCGCCGCAGTACCGTCTTGCTCATGGCGATACACCTGACCCGCATCTATACCCGGACCGGTGACGACGGCACGACGGGATTGAGCGACTTTTCGCGGGTCTCCAAGAACGATCCCCGCCTGGTCGCGTACGCAGACTGTGACGAGGCGAACTCGGCGATCGGCGTAGCGATCGCCTTGGGTCAGCCCGACGAGGAAACCGCCGGGGTGCTGCGGCAGATCCAGAACGACCTGTTCGACGCCGGCGCCGATCTGTCGACGCCGGTAGTGGAAAACCCCGAGCATCCCCCACTTCGGGTCACCCAGCCCTACATCGACCGGCTCGAGGGCTGGTGTGACAAATATAACGAAAACCTGCCGGCATTGAATTCCTTTGTGCTGCCTGGTGGTTCGCCGCTGTCGGCACTGCTGCACGTCGCCCGCACGATCGTCCGTCGAGCGGAACGGTCGGCATGGGCAGCCGTCGATGCCGCGCCGCAGCAGGTCAACGTCCTGCCGGCGAAGTACCTGAACCGCCTCTCGGATCTGCTTTTCATCCTCGCGCGCGCGGCGAACCCCGGCGGCGATGTCCTGTGGAAGCCGGGCGGCGGCGCGCCAAGCGCGAGTTAGCTTGCCGCCCAATGCCTAAACGCTGCGGCGTCGAGCGCGCGGTGACGGCCGGGACTCCAGCCACGACAGGAAGGCCGTCAACGCGCCCTTGTCCAGCGCGATCTCGTACCCGGTCCGGCGGTCCTGCGTCGTGTCGCGCAGTTCCACCACGACGATCTCGTCGGTCATGATGTCGAATTCGTCCCCCCGCGGCGCCCGCCGGGCCACGATCTCGACGCCCCTGCGGCTGAGTCGACGGTCCGGCCACAACCGCAGGCTGGAGAGTCGGTAGAACGCGGCCTCACCGCCGCGGTAACGAATCACGCCGTGCCGCCAGCCGTGGCCCCCGACAGCGGGAATGTCTCGCATGATCCCTGCGGTGCCGCCCTGGCGCAGCTTCCACAACCGATAGCTCAGCGAGACAACCGCGCCCGCCAGGACGACAACGAGCACGACCATGCCGACCATGGGCGCGCTCATCGTCTCGTCCGAGGCGGCTAGTCGATCGCGCCGACGGCGCGCAATCTACCGCGCCCCCGCGCCGCGATGCGGGGATCGTCGGACTCCGAATCCTCCCTGGCCGCGCTTTCGTCGATCTCTGACTCGAACGCCGCGGACTCGGCCAATACGGTCACCGTCTCCTCGGTGACCGACAGGAACCCGCCTTCGACGGCGACCCGCAGGTCGTCTTCGCCTTCACGCTCGACGCGCACCATCGCGTCATCGACCAACTGGGCGACAACCGGGATGTGCCGGGGCAGGATGCCGATCTCGCCGACGGTGGTGCGGGTGAACAAGAACGTTGCCTCACCCGACCAGATCTTGCGGTCGACGGCGACGATTTCGACGTTCAATTCGGCCATGCCACAGAGCCTCTCAGAGCCTTAGCGCTCAATCCTCAGGAGTCCAACTTGGCGCCGAAGCTTTCGGCTTTCTTGGCCAGGTCGTCGAGGCCACCGATCAGGAAGAAGGCCTGCTCCGGGATGTGGTCGAAGTCGCCCTTGGACAGGCGGTCGAACGCCTCGATCGTCTCCTTCAGCGGCACGGTGGAACCCGGCTGGCCGGTGAACTGCTCGGCCGCCATCATGTTCTGCGAGAGGAACCGCTCGATGCGGCGCGCGCGCTGCACCAGCTGCTTGTCCTCTTCGGACAACTCGTCGATACCGAGGATGGCGATGATGTCCTGAAGGTCCTTGTACCGCTGCAGGATCCGGATGACCTCCTGCGCGACGCGGTAGTGCTCCTCACCGACGACACTCGGATCCAGGATGGTCGAGCTCGACGCCAGCGGGTCCACCGCCGGGAAGATGCCCTTGGAGAACACCGAACGCGACAGCTCGGTGGTGGCATCCAGGTGGGCGAACGTCGTCGCGGGCGCGGGGTCGGTGTAGTCATCGGCGGGCACGTAGACGGCCTGCATGGACGTGATCGAACGGCCCCGCGTCGAGGTGATGCGCTCCTGCAGCTCACCCATCTCGTCGGCCAGCGTGGGCTGGTAACCCACCGCGGACGGCATGCGGCCGAGCAGCGTGGAGACCTCGGACCCGGCCTGCGTGAATCGGAAGATGTTGTCGATGAACAGCAGCACGTCCTGGCCGGCTTCGTCGCGGAACCACTCGGCCATCGTCAGCGCCGACAGGGCAACCCGCATACGGGTGCCGGGCGGCTCGTCCATCTGCCCGAACACCAGCGCGGTGTCCTTGAGCACGTCGGCCTCTTTGAGCTCGACCCAGAGGTCGTTGCCCTCGCGGGTGCGCTCACCCACGCCGGCGAAAACCGAAGTGCCACCGAAGTTGCGGGCGATACGGTTGATCATCTCCTGGATCAACACCGTCTTGCCCACGCCGGCGCCACCGAACAGCGCGATCTTGCCGCCTCGCACGTACGGGGTCAGCAGGTCGACGACCTTCAGCCCGGTCTCCAGCATCTCCGTGCGGGGCTCGAGCTCCTCGAAGGGCGGCGGCTTGCGGTGGATCGACCAGTGCTCGAAGTCCTCGCCGTATCCGGGCTTGTCCAAACAGTCGCCCAGCGCGTTGAAGACGTGGCCCTTGACCTCCTGGCCGACGGGCACGGAGATCGGCTTGCCGCTGTCGGTCACCTCGACGCCGCGGACCAGGCCGTCGGTGGGCTGCAACGAGATCGTGCGGACCAGGTTGTCGCCGAGGTGCTGCGCGACCTCCAGCGTGAGGGTCTTCTTGAGCTCCTCGAACGTGATCTCGGCGTTGAGCGCGTTGAACAGTTCCGGTACCGAGCCGCGCGGGAACTCGACGTCGACCACGGGGCCGGTGATCCGCACCACGCGACCGCTGGTCTCGGAGTTGGTGGACTTCCCGGTCTTCTCTGCGGTTCCGGTAGTAGCAGCCATATTCTTCTTCTCTTCCTCGTGTGCTACTGAGCGTCGGCGAGTGCGTTTGCACCACCGACGATTTCGCTGATCTCTTGGGTGATCTGAGCCTGCCGCTCGCGGTTCGCCATCAGCGTCAGTTCCTTGATCAGGTCGTCGGCGTTGTCGGTCGCGGACTTCATCGCTCGCTGGCGCGACGCCAGCTCCGATGCCGCCGATTCCAGCAGCGCGGCGTAGACGCGGGTCGTCACGTACCGCGGCAGCAGCGACTCGAAAAGCGTTGTCGCATCCGGCTCGAACGAATACAACGTATGCAGTTCCGCGGTGTCCTCGACGTACTCGACGACCAGCGGAGCGATGCGGTGGGCCACCGCGGCCTGCGACATCATCGACTTGAACTCCGAGTAGACGATGTGCAGTTCGTCGACGCCCTGGTCGTCCTGCGACTCGTCGTCGCCGGCGCCCTTCATGAACGTCTCGACCAGGGTCGAAGCGATCTCCGCGGCGTTTTCGTAGCTGGGTTGCTCGGAGAAACCCGTCCACGATTCGGTGATGTCCCAGTTGCGGAACTTGAAGTAGTTGAGCGCCTTCCGGCCAACCGTGTAGACGACCGGGGTCTTGCCTTCCTCGCGCAACAGGGAGAACAGCTCCTCGGCCCGACGGAAGATGCTGGAGTTGTACGCCCCGCACAGTCCGCGGTCGGAGGACACCACCAGGACGCCGGCCCGCTTGGGTTCTTCCCGTTCGACCAGCAACGGGTGATCGAGGGCGGCTTCGGACGACAGCGTGGTCAGCATCGCGGTGATCTGAAAGGCGTAAGGCCTAGCGGCTTCCAGCCGGGCCTGCGCCTTGCCGATGCGCGATGTCGCGATCATCTCCTGGGCCTTGGTGATCTTTTTGATCGACCCTGCCGACCGGATCCGGCCGCGTAGTTCACGAAGTGTGGCAGCCATCGTTAGCTACTTCTTGTCCTTACCGCTGGTGGAATCCTTCTTGTCTTTCGGCTTCTCCTTCTTGACCTGGACCGACTCCTTTTCGAGGTCTTGTTCGTCCAGGGGCTCGACGTGCTCGTCGGGCACCACCGAACCACCGCCCGTGGCCGCGAAGCCCTTCTTGAAGTTGTTGATGATCTCGGTCAGCTGGTTCTCGCCCTCTTCGGAAAGCTTGCCGCTGTCCCGAATACCGGCCAGGAACTTCTCCTCCGACGCCCGCATGTGGTCCAGCAACTCGGTCTCGAAGCGCCTGACGTCCTCCACGGGCACGGAGTCCAGGTGCCCGCCGGTACCCAGGAAGATCGAAACCACCTGCTCCTCAACGGGCATCGGCTGGTACTGCGGTTGCTTGAGCAGTTCGACCAGCCGCTCACCGCGCTCCAGCTGCGCCTTCGACGTCGCATCCAGGTCCGAGGCGAAGGCCGCGAACGATTCCAGCTCGCGGTACTGCGACAGGTCCAGACGCAGCGAGCCGGCCACCTCTTTCATGGCCTTGATCTGCGCCGCGCCACCCACGCGGGACACCGACACACCGACGTTGATGGCCGGCCGCACACCCTGGTTGAACAGGTCGGACTCCAGGAAGCACTGCCCATCGGTGATCGAGATGACGTTGGTCGGGATGTAGGCCGAGATGTCGTTGGCCTTCGTCTCGATGATCGGCAGACCGGTCAGCGAGCCGCCACCGAGGTCGTCGGAGAGCTTCGCGCAGCGCTCCAGCAGCCGCGAGTGCAGGTAGAACACATCGCCGGGATAGGCCTCGCGGCCCGGCGGGCGGCGCAGCAGCAGCGAGATCGCGCGGTACGCCTCGGCCTGCTTGCTCAGGTCGTCGAAGACGATCAACACGTGCTTGCCGTCGTACATCCATTGCTGGGCGATCGCCGAACCGGTGTACGGCGCAAGCCATTTGAAGCCGGCGGAGTCGGAAGCCGGGGCCGCGACGATGGTGGTGTAGTCCATCGCGCCTCCCTCTTCGAGCGCCCGCCGGACCGAGGCGATCGTGGTGCCCTTCTGGCCGATCGCCACGTAGACGCAGCGGACCTGCTTCTTCTCGTCGCCGCTCTCCCAGTTCTCGCGCTGGTTGAGGATCGTGTCGACGCAGACGGCGGTCTTGCCGGTCTTGCGGTCACCGATGATCAGCTGCCGCTGGCCGCGACCGATCGGGGTCATCGCGTCGATGGCCTTGATGCCGGTCTGCAGCGGCTCGCTCACGCTTTGCCGCTGCACCACGGACGGCGCCTGGATCTCCAGCGCGCGGCGAATGTCGGTGTCGATGTCCCCGCGACCGTCGATGGGATGACCGAGCGGGTTGACGACGCGACCCAGGAAGGCGTCACCGACGGGAACCGACAGCACCTCGCCGGTGCGCTTGACCTGTTGTCCCTCTTCGATTTTCTCGAAGTCACCCAGGATCACCGCGCCGACGCTGTGCTCGTCGAGGTTCAGCGCGACGCCGAGGACCCCGCCCGGGAACTCGAGCAGCTCCTGGGTCATGACGGAGGGCAGGCCCTCGACGTGCGCGATGCCGTCCCCGGCGTCGACGACGGTGCCGACCTCTTCGCGCGAGGTGTCGGAGGTGAAAGAGCCTACGTACTCCTCGATGGCGCTCTGGATGTCATCAGCGGAGATTGTCAACTCGGCCATGGCTTTTCGTCTTCCTACTTGATCTTGGTATCGCGTGTGCTGGAAAGGGTTTGTGGGGGCGGTCGGGTCAGTCGGGCAATTGGGCCTGGGCAGCGGCGAGGCGCGAAGCTAGTGTCCCGTCGATCACTTCGTCGGCCACGGAGATGAGCAGACCGCCCAGCAGCTCCTCGGAGGTCTGCAGCTGCACCGTCACCGAATGACCGTAGATGCGGCCGAGCACCTCGGTGAGGCGAGACCGCTGGGCGTCGCTGAGCTCGGCCGCCGCACTGACCCGCGCGACGATTTCCCCGCGGCGTGCCACCGCGACCTTCGCCAAGAACTGGAAGGCCTCCTCGGCCGACTCACCCCTGAGCAGTTGGACCGTTTGGGTCAACAGCGCCACAACGATCGGGTCGACCTTGCCGCTGGCGCTGTCAAGAACCTTGCGCAGCAGGTGGATTCGCCCTTCCACCGGCACGCCGTAGTCACCCAACAGGATGCCGAGCCGGGGCTGCGCGTCCAGGATGCGGGAGAACCGGAACAACTGGTCCTCCACGTCGTCGACCTTGTCCTCGCGTTCGGCGACCTCGAGCAACGCCTGGCGCGAGAGGTGCTGGATCGCGTCGCCCAGATCGGAGTTGGCCGACCAACGTTCCGACACGGCCAGACGCAGAACGTCGAGTGTCGCGCCGGACACCTTGCCCGAGACCAGCCGCTCGATCAGCCTGACCCGCGGCGCGGCGTCCTCGGCGGGCACGGTCAGGTAGCGGGTGAGGACGATCTCCCGGTCTAGCATTTCGGCCACCGAAACCAGTTCGGCCGACAGGTTGGAAAGCGCTTTGTTGTCAAGGTCTTTGGCGATGTCGCTGAACCGCTCCGTCAGGCCGGCCAGCGCCAGTCGACTGGCGGAACGCATCTTGGCCAGCAGCGGGTAGTCGACCTCGGCGGGCGCCGGGGCCATCGCCTCGAGATCGTCCAAGAACCGATCGACGGTGCCGGACCGCTGCTCGGAGTCGGCGACATAGTTGCGCACCAACTCGCCCGCCTGGCGCACCGCCTCGTGGCCGAGTTCCAGGCGGAGCTGCCGGCTGAGCTGGGTGCGCAGCAGGTCGACCTGGCGGCCGCCCTGTGTGGTGATGCGTTCGGATTCCGCGTCGGCCTGGATTCGGAACTGTTCGGCGATGCGCCCCGCGTCGGTCTGAGCTTCTTCCACGAGCCGTTCGGCCTCGCTCTTGGCGGATTCCACGGCGTTGCTGTGGGCCGTGGTCGACTCTTTCAACCGATCTGCCGCTGCCGCAGAGTCTTTCAGCTGCTGGCGCACCGCCTCTTGACGAGCGGCCATCAGACGACGCACCGGCGGCACGACGTACCGCACGACCAGAAGCACGATGGCCGCGAACCCGATCAACTGACCGATGAAAGTCGACATGCGCGATTACCGTCCAGATTTCCCGGTTGCGGACGCGGCCGCGGTGGCTGGGGCCACCTCGACGCCGAGGATCCGGCTGGCCAGCGTCGCCGACATGCCCGCCACGTTGGCGCGCAGATCCAGTTCCACGGCGTCTCTCTCCCGCTTCAATTGCTCGGATGCCATCTGTAACGTCGACATCACCTGCTGCTCTGCACGGGCGCGCGCGTCTTCGACCAGCTTACGGCCTTCGGCGCGGGCGTTGTCGCGCAACGACGACGCCTGGATCCGGGCCTCCGTCAGGGCTTCCTCATAGTCAGCCTTGGCGGCGTCGAATTGCTCGGTCGCCTTCTTGTTGTCGGCGGCCGTCTTGGCAACCATGTTGTCTCGCTCGCGCAACACCCGCATGACCGGCGGCACCACGAAGGTGCCGATGACGGCCAGCACGATCAGGAAGATGGCCAGCACAAAGAAGAATGTGCCGTTGGGAACGAGGAAGTTGTTGCCTCCCTCGGCCATCACCCGCCTGGATGCCAGAACGCTCAGACTCGCGTCACCCATGACAGCGAACTAGGTGCCGACGGGCGTGGCGAAGACGAACAGCGCCATGAAGGCCAGGTTGATGAAGTAGGCGGCCTCGACCAGACCGACGGTGATGAAGAACGGCGTGAACAGCCGGCCTTGCGCCTCGGGCTGCCGGGCGATGCCGGAGACCAGCGCGTTACCGGCGATACCGTCACCGATACCGGCGCCGATCGCGCCACCGCCCATGATGAGTCCACCGCCGATGAGCGCAGCGGCAGCGACTTGGGGGTCCAGAGCCATTCTTATCCTCCTTGATAGCTGGTAGTGGTCTACCAGGCCTCTGTAATGGTGTGTGGGACAAAGCAATTCATGGTGGCCTCAGTCATGATGTTCCTCGATCTCCATGGCTTGGCTGAAGTAGAGGATCGTCAAGATCGAGAAGATGAACGCCTGGATCGCCCCGACGAAGAGGTCGAAGGCCTTCCAGATGGCGTTGGGAGCCCACATGATGTACGGCGGGAAGAGCGCGATCAGCGCGACCAGGATGCCGCCGGCGAAAATGTTGCCGAAAAGTCGCAGCGACAACGAGATCGGCTTGGCAAGCTCTTCGACGAGGTTGATCGGCGCCAGGAACGCCACGTGGCCCTTGAGCACGGCGAGCGGGTGGCCGACGATTCCGCGGCGCCAGATGCCCGCCACGTGGTAGCAGACGAACACGAACAAGGCCAGGGCCAGAACGTAGTTGATGTCGGCGGCCGCCGACTTCAACAGCTCAGTGGTGTGCCCGGACTTGTCCGTGTACTGCAGCGGAAGCACCGAGAGCCAGTTGGAGATCAAGATGAACACGAAAATGGTTACTGCCAAAGGCAATACGAAGGGCGCGATCCGCATCCCGACTGCACTCTCGATCTGATCGCGCATCTGGACGGTGATGGCTTCCCAGAACAACTGCACGCCGCTGGGGACGCCGGTCGACGTGATCTTCGCGCGCAGGAAGAAGGCCAGCGCCAGGACGATCACCGCGGCGATCGCGGTCGACAGGATCGTGTCGGTGTTGACGGTGAGCCCGAGCCATTTCGCCTGGCTGTGCTCGCCGACCTCGATCGCGGCGGCCAGGAACGTCGTCTCAGTCATCGGTGCTGTTCTTTCCTTCCGTTCCTTGCGATCCCGCCAGCGCGCCGCCCGCGGAGTCGTCCGCCCAGTCGCCGGCGCGCAGCTTTTTCCACACCGGAAGGGCCGTCGATGCCACCAGCAAGATCTGGAACAGCGCCAAGCCGAACACGACGCCCAGGCCTGCGGGCCGGAAGATGTAGGCGATGATCAGCCCGATCACAGTGATGACGGCCAGCCGGGTGGCCGAATTGAGCGCCATCGTGCTTTTCATCGGATGATCTTTGGCGGTGATCGACGCGACGGAGCGGCGAACCAGAAGGGCGTTGAGCAAACCCAGCAGCAACCCGACGCCGAAGAAGACCCCGACCATCAGATGACCGGTCAGTCCGGCGGCGGCGACGGCCACCGCGGTGACGGCGATGCTGAGCACCAACAGGCGGACCGGCCGGAACGCAACAGATGGGAACACCAACGGCGCGTCCTGCGCTGGTGTCGTCACTGCAACCTCAATCCCAAGTTGGTAGAGCGGGAGTCCCCCGACCGACTGATCGGTGGCCCGCCGAGCGTATCGCACGTCACAGTGGGTCCACCCAAGGGGTGTCCCCCGACGCGAGTCCCCAGCCGACCGAATCGGACCGGCGTCCGACGGACCGGCAATCTGTGCGGCTTTTGGGGCTTCTACCTGCACCGTACCATACGGCGAAGACCACTACTACTAGCTGTCGTAGTCCTCGTCTTCGTACTCGTCTCGCCGGCGCATGAGCGGGATCGCGGTCGCGATGCCGGCGACCACGATGGCGCCCAGCATCACCGCGGCGGTGTCGCGCGGATTGAAGAAAATCGTGCTGGCCGCGCCGAACGCGACGATGCCCACCCAGAGGTAAATCAGCAACACCACCCGGCGGTGGGAATGTCCGATCTGCAGCAAGCGGTGATGCAGGTGCATCTTGTCGGGGCTGAACGCGCTGCGGCCCGCGCGGGTCCGGCGCACGATCGCCAGCAGCAGATCCAGCATCGGTACGAACATGACCGCAACGACCAGCAGGAACGGTGACAACAGGGCGAACACGTCGCGCGCACCGTACGCGTTCTGCGAGACGGGGCCGGCGGCGGTGGTGGAGGCCGCCGCCAGCATCAGGCCGATCAGCATCGAGCCGGAATCACCCATGAAGATCTTGGCGCGGTGAAAGTTGTGCGGCAGGAAGCCCAGACAGGCGCCCGCGAGCACCACGGAGATCACGGCGGGCGGATAGAAGAGGACATCGCCGCCGTGGTCGCGCAGCAGGCCCACCGAGAACATGCAGATCGCCAGCGCGGTGATCAGCCCCAGTCCGGCGGCCAGGCCGTCCAGCCCGTCGACGAAGTTCATCGCGTTCACGATGGACACCGTCAGCGCCAGCGTGAGCAGGATCGACGAGGCCTGGTCCAGCACGATGGTGCCGACCCCGCCGATCGGGATGTAGAGGACGCTCCACGCCACGCCCATGGTGACCAGCACGCTGGCAGCCGTGATCTGGCCGGCGAACTTCGTCAGGGCGTCCAGTCCCCAGCGGTCGTCGATGAGCCCGATGCCCATGATCACCGCGCCGGCCACCAGCACCGCGGGCATGCCCGTCGAATAGACGAATCCGCGGGTGAGCGCCGGTAACTGCGAGGCCAGGAAGACGGCCGAGATGACACCGAGGAACATCGCCAGCCCGCCCATGCGCGGGGTGGGGGTCACGTGGACGTCGCGTTCCCGCGGATAGGCGACGGCGCCCAGCCGGGTGGCGAGTACCCGCACCGGACCGGTCGCGAAGTAGGTGATGATCGCGGCGGTCAAACCCACGAGGGCAAGCTCGCGCAGCGGGACACCGGCGCCCCGGTCAGCCAGGGCGAGCAGGCCATCGGCGAGGTTGGCTACGTCGCCGGCCGGGTCGCTGGACACGTCGAGACCGTACTGCACCAACCTGGCAACGAGAGAACCGCTCCGGTCAGGCCTGGGTCAGGCTTTCGGGATCCACCCCGAGCACTTCGGCGATCCGTTCGGCGCTCACCGGACCCGGTCGCAGGATGCGCGGGGCGGCACCGGTCAGGTCGACGATCGTCGAAGCCGCCTGCTGCTCGGCCGTCCCCGCGTCGAGATAGACGTCGACGAGGTCACCGAGTTGATTGCGGGCCTCGTCGGCGTCCACCGCGGGCGGCCGACCGGAGACGTTCGCGCTCGATACCGCCATGGGCCCCACCTCGCGCAACAACTCGATGGCCACCGGGTGCAGCGGCATCCGCAGCATCACGGTGCCGCGGGCGTCACCGAGGTCCCATTGCAGCGACGGCGCCTGCGTCACCACCAGGCTCAGCGCACCGGGCCAGAACGCGCGGATCAGGTCGCGGGCCCCGCCCGGCATGGTGTAGACGAGGCCCTCGATGGTGTGCCAGGAGCCGACCAGCACGCCGACCGGCATGTCCCGGCCACGCCCCTTCGCCGAGAGGAGGGCCGTCACCGCGGCGCTGTTGAAGGCATCGGCGCCGATGCCGTAGACGGTGTCCGTCGGCATGACGACCAGCCGACCACCCTTGATGGCGCCCGCCGCCGAGGCGATTCCGCGCGAACGCTGGTCGGGATCGGCGCAGTCGAAGACCTCTGTCACTTGCACCGCTCTCCCCCGCGAGCGGGAGGTGACCCCACTGCATCCTCGCGACGCGGGCCATTCGCGCCGCCCTTTTTGCGGGCCGTCACGAACCTCGGCCGGCCGACCAGATCTTTGCGCTCCGCGACATCTTCGAAAAGTTTCGTCCGACGGACTAATTCGACGGTCTGTGACGACGTGGTGTCGTCATGTTCGACGGCGAAAACGCCACCCGGGCGCAACCAGCGGCCGGCCAGCTCGACGATCGGGGCGATCACCGCCATCCCGTCCGGGCCACCGAAGACTGCGTGGTGTGGATCATGTTGGGCCACTTCGGGTTCCACGGGCGCGCCGTCGGGGACATAAGGCGGGTTGGCCACTACCACGTCGACACCGCCGTCCAGTTCCGGCAGCAGGCAGGGTGCGGAGACATCGGCCTGCACGAGTTCGACCGCGGTGCCCTCCGCGTTGCGGCGCGCGTACTCGAGGGCCGCCTCCGAATCGTCGACGGCGATGATCCGCGCCGCGGGGTGTTGACAGGCCAGCGCCACCGCCAAGGCGCCCGATCCGGTGCACAGGTCGACGATGACGGGCCCGGTCGGCAGGCGCTGTCCGGCGACCCACGCCAAAAGGGCCTCGGTTTCCGGGCGCGGTATGAACACACCGGGACCGACCTGCAGCATCAGCGGCCCGAACGCGGCCGTGCCGGTGAGGTGCTGCAGCGGCACCCGCCGCGAGCGCGCCGCCACGACGTCGCGGTAGCGACCGAAGAAGTCGTCGCCGGGCGAGTCAAGTAGGGCGAGCCGGCCGCGCTCGGTACCTGTCACATGCGCGGCCAGTTCCTCGGCATCCCAACGGGCGGAGGCGATCCCCGCTTCGGCGAGCGTCGCCGCAGCGGAATCGATCGCTTGCCGCACGCTGTGCTGAATTGTCCCGCTTCTCCTCATCGCTTCACTCTGCATCGTCGCGGGACGTCATGCCTGTTGCAGCCGGGACTGTTTGTCGGCGGCGCCCAACGCGTCGAACATCGCGTCGAGGTCACCGTCGAGCACCTGATCGAGATTGTGCGCTTTGTAACCGATCCGGTGGTCGGTGATCCGGTTCTCCGGGAAGTTATAGGTGCGAATCCGTTCGCTGCGGTCCACGGTCCGGATCTGGCTGGCCCGGTCGGCCGACGCGTCGGCCAGCGCCTGTTCTTCGGCCAAGGCCTGCAGGCGAGCGGCTAGCACCTGCAGCGCGCGCGTCTTGTTCTGCAGCTGCGAGCGTTCGTTCTGACAGGTCACCACGATGCCGGTGGGCAGATGCGTGATCCGGACCGCGGAGTCGGTGGTGTTCACACCCTGCCCACCCTTGCCGGACGAGCGGTACACGTCGATGCGCAGATCCGACTCGTCGATCTGCACCGCGCCCACTTCCTCGGGCTCGGGATAGACCAGCACGCCCGCTGCCGAAGTATGCACCCTGCCTTGGGATTCCGTCACCGGAACGCGCTGCACCCGGTGCACTCCGCCCTCGAACTTCATCCGGGACCACACCCCGTCGGCGGAGTCGCCCTTGCTGGCGATACTGAGTGTCGCGTCCTTGTAGCCGCCGAGATCCGAGGTGGTTTCGTCCAGCACGGTCACGTTCCAGCCGTGCCGCTCGGCGTAGCGGATATACATCCGGGCCAGATCCGCCGCGAACAACGCGGATTCCTCGCCGCCCTCACCGGACTTGACCTCGAGCACGATGTCGTCGGCGTCATGCGGGTCGCGCGGCGCCAGCATGTCGGTCAGTTGGGTGTCCAATTCTGCGACCCGCGACTCGAGTTCGGTCACCTCGTCGGCGAAAGACTCGTCGTCGGCGGCCAATTCGCGCGCCGTCTCCAGATCGCCGCGCGCCGACTCCAACTTGCGATACGTCGCGACGATCGGGGCCAACCGGGCGAACCTGCGACCGGCCTTGCGCGCCTCGGCGGGGTTGCTGTGCAAGTCGGGATCCGCAAGCCGTTTCTCGAGCTCGGCGTGTTCGGCCAGCAGCACATCGATCGTCTGCACCGGCTGCGTCACATCTCACCTCCTGCCCGTAGCCCCGTGTCTTGTTGCCGCAAACGCAAACCGACGCCCGGCCTGTGCTCTCGTGCACAGTTCGGGCGTCGGCGATGCAGCTATTTGTCGGTGTTGTCCGCCGCGGCATCCTTGCGCTTGCCGTACCGCTTCTCGAAGCGAGCCACCCGGCCACCGCTGTCCAGAATCTTCTGCTTGCCGGTGTAGAAGGGGTGGCACTGCGAGCACACCTCGACGACGATGTTGCCGCCGGGCTTCGTGCTGCGCGTGGTGAAGGTGTTTCCGCACCCGCAGTGCACGGTGGTCTCCCCGTAAGCGGGGTGAATGTCAGATTTCATGCTGTCCTCTTCGATCTTGTCGAGCGTAGATTATGCCAGGTCAACCAATGTTCTCCCAAAACAACGGGGTGCCCGTCGACATTCCCGGCGCATGGGCCACGCCGAAACTTAAACCCTGGCGGCGTCAGCCGGCGTGTCGTGTGGGTTCATGGGTCGCGGTGCCCGGCCCGCCGAGGAACGTCGGTCGGCTAATCGTTGTCCATCGATCCCGGCGTGGTCTTGGAGACCTGCACCAGGAACTCGTAGTTGTTCTTCGTCTTGCGCAGCTGGGACATCAGCAGGTCGATGGCCTGGTGGGAATCCAGGCCCGACAGCACGCGACGCAGCTTGTGCACGATGCCGAACTCGTCCGGCGAGAGCAGCAGCTCGTCCTTGCGGGTACCGGAGGGGTTCACGTCGACCGCCGGGAAGACCCGTCGCTCGGAGATCTTGCGGTCCAGCTTGAGCTCGGCGTTACCGGTGCCCTTGAACTCCTCGAAGATGACCGTGTCACCGGTGGAGCCGGTCTCGACCATCGCGGTGGCGATGATCGTCAGCGATCCACCTTCCTCGATGTTTCGTGCCGCACCCAGGAAGCGCTTCGGCGGGTACAGCGCGGTGGAGTCGACACCACCGGACAGGATCCGGCCCGACGCGGGGGATGCGTTGTTGTAGGCACGGCCGAGGCGGGTGATCGAGTCGAGCAGCACCACCACGTCCTTGCCCTGTTCGACGAGCCGCTTGGCGCGCTCGATGGCCAGCTCGGCAACTGCCGTGTGGTCGGTTGGCGGCCGGTCGAAGGTGGAGGCGATGACCTCACCCTTGACCGAGCGGGTCATGTCGGTGACCTCCTCGGGGCGCTCGTCGACGAGCACGACCATGAGGTGGCATTCCGGGTTGTTCTTGGTGATCGCGTTGGCGATGTCCTGCAGGATCGTCGTCTTACCCGCCTTGGGCGGCGACACGATCAGGGCGCGCTGGCCCTTACCGATCGGCATGATCAGGTCGATGACCCGGGTGGTAAGCCGGTCGGGGGTGGTCTCCAGGCGAAGCCGCTGGTTGGGGTACAGGGGCGTCAGCTTGCTGAAGTCTGGGCGCTTTTTCGCGTCCTCGACCGGACCCCCGTTGACGCTGTCCAGGCGGACCAGCGGATTGAACTTCTGGCGCTGGTTGGGCTGTTCGCCGTCCTTGGGCACGCGGACCGCACCGGTCACCGCGTCGCCGCGGCGCAGGCCGTTCTTGCGCACCATGTTCATCGAGACGTAGACGTCGTGCGGACCGGCGAGGTAGCCGGAGGTGCGGACGAACGCGTAATTGTCGAGCACGTCAAGGATGCCGGCGACCGGCTGCACGACGTCGTCCTCACGCAGTTCGGTTTCGCCGCCCTCGCCGGACCGCTCGCCGCGCCGCCTGCGATCGCGGAAGCGGCGCCCGCGGCGACCCTGACGGCCCTCGCCGTCATCGTCTTGCTGGTTCGAGCCGCCACCACGACCTTGCTGGCCGCCCGAGCCCTGCTGATCACCGTTTTGGTCGCCCCCGGAGTCCTGGCCGCGCTCCTCAGCTTGAGAGTCGCGCTTGCCGCCCTGACGGGTGTCCTGCTCGCCGGAGGCGGTGCCGGTGCCATTGCGTGAGCGCTCGCCGTCGGAGTCGTCGCCGCCGCGGGCCGCTCCGGGCTCACGGGAGGCGCTGCGCCGTTCGCGGCGGGGCGCCTCGGCGGTCGAACCGTTCTGGCGGTCCTCGCCGGCCGTCGCTTCGGCGGTGGCGGTGTCGGACTTGGCGGCGTCGGACTTGCCACCGTCGGATTTGCCACCCTCGGATTTGCCGCTGTCGGACTTGGCCGCGTCGGACTTGGCCGCGTCGGATTTGCCGCTCTCCTGCGGGGCCGCGGGGGCGGAAGTCCCGTTGGACTGTCCCCTGATTTCCTTTATGGCGGCGATGAGTTCGTTCTTGCGCATGCCCGACGTTCCCTTGACGCCGACTTCGTTAGCCAGCGCGCGCAGTTCGGGAAGCACCATGGTGGACAGGGAGCCAACAGGGGCATTGGTTTTGCCGTCGGATGTGTCTGGCGTCACGGCGTTCGACACCTCATTGCTGTCGGTGCTCGCGTCAGCCGTGAACAGGTCCGTATCGGTCACGGATTTCCTTTCTTCCCCCGCTGAACAGCTCATCCGGGGGGTTCGTTGCATTCAGCAAATCGCCGAGTGCGCCCAAATATCGACTCTGCAACGGTGATCGCCTTAATCGGCGGAGTAAGCGGCGAACCTCGTTCACGAGAAGAATTGGTGTGTCCTAGCGGCAAGGCAGTATGGATGCAGATGCAGATGCTGCGATTGCTGGACGGAACCGAGGATAGCCCGCATCTTTGTTGGAAGCAAGCAAACCCTCCGCCGCGCTGTGGATCAACCGGAGACTGTGACGCCCGGACTCCAGCGAACTCCATCACCGGCGGTCATCTCAGCGAGGGCAAATCCGTTGGCGGCCCCGTACTCCACCACTTCCGTGGGCAACTCCCGCGCCGTGCTGAGCGCAATCAGTGCTGGACCCGCCCCCGAAAGTGTCGCCGACACATTATGACGCCGGAACAGCCGCAAATATTCCGCGGAGCCGGGCATCGCCGTAGCGCGCTGGGGTTGATGCAGCACATCCTCGGTCGCCGGCATGAGCAGGTCCGGTCGTTCGGTCAGCGCTACCACCAGCAAGGCGGCACGACTGACGTTGAACCGGGCGTCCTCGTGGCTCACCTGGGCGGGCAGCAGCACCCGGGTCTCCGCGGTCAGGGAACGCTCCTGAGGTATCGCGCAATACAGCCGGATGTCAGGGTGCAGCCGCAGCGGCACCGCCGAATATCGTGGTCGATCACCGGAGGCGTCGATCCACGACACCACCGCACCGCCCAGCACTGCGGCAGCGGCATTGTCGGGATGGCCCTCGAACTCCGACGACAGTTGAATCAGTTGCGCGTCGCTCAGGGGTTTCGAATCAGACTGTGCTACAAGGCCGTTCGCCGCAGCAAGGCCGCCGACCACGGCCGCGGCCGACGAGCCGAGACCGCGGGAGTGCGGGATGGCGTTGCGGCACCGGACCACCAGGCCCGCGGCCCGCACACCCGCGGCCCGCAGCCCGCATTCGATGGCGCGCACCACCAGGTGTTCGGGGCCCCGGGGCACCTGCTCGGCGCCCTCGCCTTCGACCAACACCACCAGTCCGGAATCGGTTGTCTCCACGACGATTTCGTCGTTGAGGCGCAACGCCAGGCCGATGCTGTCGAAACCGGGACCGAGGTTGGCGCTGGACGCCGACACGACGGAGCTTGCCATCAGCCCGGCGGGCAGCAGCTGGGTCACCGACACGTCTTCATATCAGGCCAGCCCCAGCTTCTCGACGACGAGCACCGGATCGACGGGCAGCGGGGACACGGTCGGCATATCCCTTAGCGCCGTGTCGGGGTCTTTGAGGCCATTGCCGGTCACCGTGCATACCACCGTCGACCCACGCGCCACCCAACCGTCGTCGATGGCCTTGAGCAGGCCGGCGATGCTGGCCGCCGATGCGGGCTCCACGAAGACGCCCTCGCTTTCCGCCACCAAGTGGTACGCGGCCA
Source organism: Mycobacterium sp. E1747 (assembly GCF_001667775.1). Lineage (GTDB taxonomy): Bacteria > Actinomycetota > Actinomycetes > Mycobacteriales > Mycobacteriaceae > Mycobacterium. Next base: position 35,786 of record NZ_LZJI01000004.1, on the reverse strand, counting down.
GGATCTCCTCGTCGGTGGCCGCCAGGAACCGCCCGTTGGACTGCTGCTGCGCGTTGACCGCGGCCGCCCACGACGCGGGAGCGCCGATGCGTATCGCGGTCGCGATCGTCTCGGGGTGGCTGACGGGTGCGCCGTGTACCAGTGGCGCGGCGCCGGCCGCCTGGGTGCCCAGCATGCGGGGCAGCTTGTCGATCACGCCGTCGTGGTGATATTCGGTGTAGCCCTTCCAGTACGCGGTGATGTTGCCCGCGTTGCCGACCGGCAGGGCGTGCACGTCCGGCGCGGTGCCCAGCGCGTCGACGATCTCGAACGCCGCCGTCTTCTGGCCCTCGATGCGAACGGGGTTGACGGAGTTGACCAACGCGATCGTCGAGAAGTCGGCGGCCATCTTGCGGGCCAGTTCCAGGCAGTCGTCGAAGTTGCCGTCGATCTGAATGATCTTGGCGCCGTGCATGACCGCCTGTGCCAGCTTGCCCATCGCGATCTTGCCCTGCGGGATGAGCACCGCGCAGGTAATGCCGGCGCGGGCGGCGTACGCCGCCGCCGACGCGGAGGTGTTGCCGGTCGACGCGCACAACACGGCCTGCTGGCCGCGCGCCAGCGCGTCGGTGACCGCCATGGTCATGCCCCGGTCTTTGAACGAACCGGTCGGGTTGAGGCCCTCGACCTTGAGATGCACCGTGCAGCCGGTCTTCTCGGAAAGGCGCGTCGCCGCGATCAGCGGGGTACCGCCCTCGAGCAGGGTGACCGGCGTCCAGTCGTCACCGATCGGCAGGCGGTCGCGGTAGGCGGCGATCAGTCCCGGCCAGGGTTGATGCACGGCGGTGCGGGGGATGCTCATGAGCCGGTCTCTTCCAGTCGCAACACACTGGTAACGCCCTGCACGACATCCAGATCCGTGAGCGCATCGACGGTTTCGGACAGCGCGGCATCGGTGGCGCTGTGGGTGACGACCACGACGCGAGCTCCCACTCGCCGCCCGCCTTCGTCCACCACACCTTCCTGGCGAACCTCGGCGATGCTCACCTCGCGCTTGGCGAACTCGGCCGCCACCGTGGACAGCACACCCGGCTTGTCGGCGACATTCATGCTGACGTAGTAGCGGGTGGAGATGAAGCCCATTGGGGCGACCGGAAGCTGGGCGTACTTCGATTCCTTCGGGCCGCGGCTGCCCAGTACCCGGTTGCGGGCGGCCATCACCAAGTCGCCGGTGACCGCGGACGCGGTGGGCGCGCCGCCCGCGCCCTGACCGTAGAACATCAGCCGGCCGGCGGCCTCGGCCTCGACCACCACCGCGTTGAACGCGCCGTTGACCGTGGCCAACGGATGCGACAGCGGCACCAGCGCCGGATAGACGCGGGCGGACACCCGCTCCTGACCGTCCTCGGTGGTGACGCGCTCACAAATGGACAGCAGCTTGATGGTGCAACCCAGCGACCGCGCGGAGGCGAAGTCGTCCGGGGTGATCTTGGTGATGCCCTCGCGGTAGACGTCGTCGGCGGTCACCCGGGTGTGGAAGGCGATCGACGCCAGGATCGCGGCCTTGGCCGCGGCGTCGTAGCCCTCGACGTCGGCGGTGGGATCGGCCTCGGCGTAGCCGAGCGCGCTCGCCTCCGCCAGGGCGGTGTCATAGTCAGCACCGGTGCTGTCCATCGCGGACAGGATGTAGTTGGTCGTGCCGTTGACGATGCCGGCAACCCGCAGCACCGTGTCCCCCGCCAGCGACTGGGTGAGCGGGCGGATAACCGGGATGGCGCCCGCGACCGCCGCCTCGAAATAAAGGTCCACATGGGCGTTTTCGGCCGCCTGCGCCAGCTCCCCGGTGGAGGTGGCCAGCAGCGCCTTGTTCGCCGTGACGACCGACTTACCGTGCTCGAGCGCGCGCAGGATGGCCTTTCGCGCCGGCTCCACCGGCCCCATCAACTCCACCACGATGTCGACGTCCTCGCGGGAAACGAGCTCCTCGACGTTGTCGGTGAGCAACTCGATCGGAACGCCACGGTCGGCGGCGACCCGCCGCACTCCGACGCCGCGCAGCACCAGGGGCGCGCCGACACGAGCGGCGAGATCGTCGGCGCTGCCCTCGATGATGCGGACCACTTCGCTTCCGACGTTGCCCAACCCGAGCACCGCTACGCCGACAGGCTTTTCGTCACCGGGCACCGTTCACCTCACTTCCAGACTCAGCAGATCGTCCACCGTCTCGCGGCGCAGGATCAGGCGGGACCGGCCCGCGCGCACCGCCACCACCGCCGGACGGCAGATCATGTTGTAGCGGCTCGACAGCGAATAGCAGTACGCGCCGGTCGCGGCGATCCCGAGCAGGTCACCGGCCTGTAGATCGTCGGGCACCCACGCGTCGCGAACGACGATGTCACCGCTCTCGCAGTGCTTTCCGACGACACGTGCCAGCGTCGCCGGTGCGTCGCTGGCCCTAGAGACCAGCCGAGCATCGTACTGCGCGTCGTAGAGAGCGGTGCGGATGTTGTCGCTCATGCCGCCGTCGACGCTGACATAGCGGCGCTGAGCCGTGCTGCTCACGTCGACGTCCTTGACGGTGCCCACCTCGTACAGCGTGATAGTGCCCGGCCCGGCGATGGCACGTCCGGGCTCGACCACCAGGCGCGGGGCGGGCAGTCCCACGGCCGCCGACTCGTTGGCGACGATGGCCGTCAGCTTGGCCGCCAATTCGGCCACCGGCGGCGGGTCGTCGGTGCCCAGGTACGAAATCCCCAGTCCGCCACCGAGATCGACGGTGGAGATCTGGCCCGTCTTGTCGACGCCGAATTCGTCGACGATTTGGTGCAGCAGCCCGATGACGCGGTGCGCGGCGACCTCGAAGCCGTCGACGTCGAAGATCTGCGAGCCGATGTGGCTGTGCAGCCCCACCAGGCGCAGGTGATCGGTGGCGAAGACCCGGCGCACCGCGGCCATCGCCGCGCCGCTGGCCACCGACAACCCGAACTTTTGGTCTTCGTGTGCGGTGGAGATGAATTCGTGCGTGTGCGCTTCGACGCCGACGGTGAGGCGGACGTAGACGTCCTGGACGATTCCGGCCTCCCCCGCGATGGCGTCCAGGCGCTCGATTTCGGTCATCGAGTCCAAAACGATGTGCCCGACACCGGATTTGACCGCGGCGGTCAGTTCCGCGACGGATTTGTTGTTGCCGTGGAAGGTGATCCGCTCGGGGGAAAAGTCGGCGTGCAGGGCGATGGCGAGCTCGCCGCCGGTGGAGACGTCGAGCGACAGGCCCTCCTCGTCGACCCACCGGGCGATCTCGGTGCACAGGAAGGCCTTGGCCGCGTAGCACACGTTCTGCCCGCCCCCGAACGCCGTCGCGAGCTCCCGGCAGCGCGACCGAAAGTCGTCCTCGTCGACCACGAACAGCGGCGTGCCGTACTCCTGCGCGAGCTGGGTGACGGGGATCCCGGCGATGCTGGCCACCCCGTTGTCTTCGCGAACGATGTTGCGCGGCCAGACATTCGGGGCAAGCCGCAGCAGCTCGTCGGGCGATTGCGGCCGCGGCGTCATATCGGGGTGCCGGGTGTCTTCGGCGTGCCGAGGACCGGCGGGGTGCACGTTCACATTCGCTCCGGAGCGGTCACACCGAGGATCGTCAGCCCGTTGGCGATCACCTGGCGGGTGGCCTCACACAGCGCCAGGCGCGCGGCGTGCAGGTCGGCGGGCTGCTCGTCCCCCTGCGGCAGCACCCGGCACGAGTCGTAGAACCGGTGGTAGTCGCCGGCCAGGTCTTCCAGGTAACGGCACACCCGGTGCGGCTCCCGCAGGGACGCAGCAGTTTTCAGCACGCGGGGGAACTCCCCGATGCTACGCAGCAGCGTCCCCTCCTTGTCGTGGCTGAGCAACTCGAGGTGCCCCGTATCGGGGACCAGGCCCAGCTCCGCGGCGTTGCGAGCCAGCGCCGAGAGCCGGGCGTGCGCGTATTGCACGTAGTAGACCGGGTTTTCATTCGACGCCGACGACCACAGCGCCAGGTCGATGTCGATCGGGGTGTCGACCGAGGAACGGATCAGGCTGTAACGCGCCGCGTCGACGCCGATCGCCTCGACCAGGTCGTCGAGCGTGATCACCGTTCCGGCCCGCTTGCTCATCCGGACCGGTTGGCCATCGCGGACCAGGTTGACCATTTGCCCGATCAGCACCTCGACGTGGGCCGGGTCGTCACCGAACGCGGCGGCCACCGCCTTGAGCCGGGCGATGTAGCCGTGGTGGTCGGCGCCGAGCATGTAGATGCACAGGTCGAAGCCGCGCTGCCGCTTGTCCAGGTAGTAGGCGATGTCACCGGCGATGTAGGCGGGCTTGCCGTCGCTCTTGATCACGACGCGGTCCTTGTCGTCGCCAAAAGCGCTGGTGCGCAACCAGGTTGCGCCATCCTTCTCGTAGATGTTGCCGGTCTCGCGCAGCCGGGCGATGGCCTGGTCGACCCGGCCGCTGGTGTGCATCGAGTCTTCGTGGGTGTAGACGTCGAAGTCGGTGCCGAACTCGTGCAGCGACTCCTTGATATGGGTGAACATCAGGTCGACGCCGATTTCGCGGAACGTCTCGTGCATCTCGGCGTCGGGCAGGCTCAGCGCGTCGGGCGCCTTGGCCAGCACCTGCGCGGCGATGTCGCTGATGTAGGCGCCGGCATAGCCGTCCTCCGGAGTCGGCTCACCCTTGGCGGCGGCGATCAGCGAGCTGGCGAAGCGGTCGATCTGGGCGCCGTGGTCGTTGAAGTAGTACTCGCGCTCGACGTCGGCGCCTTGGGTGCTCAACAGCCGGCCCAGCGCGTCGCCGACCGCCGCCCAGCGGGTGCCGCCGATGTGGATGGGGCCGGTCGGGTTGGCCGAAACGAATTCCAGGTTGATCTTGTGGCCGCCCAGCGCGTCGGAGTGACCGAACTCATCACCGGCGTCGATGACGTTGTTGACGATCACCGCCTGCGCCGACGCCTCGAGGCGCAGGTTGATGAAGCCGGGGCCGGCCACCTCCGCCGAGGCGACGCCGTCGGCCTCCGACAGCGCCACGGCCAGCCAGCCGGCCAGTTCACGGGGGTTGGCGCCGACCTTCTTGCCCAGCTGAAGCGCCAGGTTGCTGGCGTAGTCGCCGTGCTCGGGGTTGCGGGGCCGCTCCACGGTGACGGTCGCCGGCAAGGCCGCAGCGTCCAGCCCGCGCTCGGCCAGCACCGCGGAGGCGGTGGTCCGGAGCAGCTCAGCGAGGTCAGCGGGGGTCACGAGCGTCCATCCTATTGGCTGAGGTGCCCGGGCCCCGAATCCATTGCGGTCGCAAAGCGGCTACCGACATGCGCTAGTCTGGCTGGGCCCAATGGCGCAACGCCAAAGCCGTAGCGCCCCCGTAGCTCAGGGGATAGAGCGTCTGCCTCCGGAGCAGAAGGCCGCAGGTTCGAATCCTGCCGGGGGCACTCATGTTCTTGCAGGTCAGGCGGTGGCCGTTGGTCAGCTCGGCTAATCAAAACGCCGTTTCGGGCCTCAATGCCACTGGCGTCGTGCGGCCAGATCGGTCGCCCCCCGCCCGCCGGACTCAGATGGTGCGTTTCAGCCCGACGTGGGCGGCCTCGTACCCGAGCCGGCGATAGAACGCCCGAGCCCTTTCGCGAGCCTCGTCTGTGGTCACCTGCGACAGCTGCGCCCCGTGTGCTCGGCCGTAGTTGTGTGCCCACTCGACGAGTGCAGTACCAAGACCCTGTGCGCGTTCGGCTTTGGCGACCCGTAATCCCTCGATCTGCAGCCGGGTGGCGCCGCCGCGGGAAAGGCCGGGAATGATCGTCAATTGCACAGTCGCGACGACCATATCGGCACTGTTGAGGACAACTCCGAGATAGTTGGATCGGTCGCGGACGACGATGTCGTAGGCCGCCTCGTAGCGTTCGAGTTCGGCGTCTTCGCGATCCCGACCGAATTCGTCGTCGGAGAGCAGCTGGGCGATCACCCCCACCTGTTCGCGCGTCGCGCGCTGCACACGATACGTGCGGCCCGCCACCCGCAGCATTCCTCGAACCGAGGACTGCGCCAGTGCCTGTAGGCGCGCCACCAACAGGTCCAGCCACGCCCCCACATTGGTTCGTGCCTCCGCGGTATCCGGGTAGCGGCATCGCAGATGTAGCCCGGACTCGTCCTGGATGAACCAAAGCATCACGCCGTCGGTGTCAACGCTCGCGCTCACATACTGGGCGTCCAGTCCGACCGAGTCGATGCGCACCGGAAGTCTGCTTTGGTCCAGCCAGGAAATCGCGAACATGCCGGGCGCGATCGGCATTCCACCCCACGGAGCCAGTACGTCGGCCAGTGGCCAGGAACCAAGCTGCACGGCTTCTTTGACGGCGGCGGCCGCGGCGTGCGGCTCGGCAACCGCCGACTCCAGCACCGAATTGGTGATGAACCAGCCCACCGAGTCGTGCCATTTGTCTTCAAATCGGCTGTGCACCGGGAAGACCGCGCGCAGCGGCGCCCCGGCCAACTCGCGGGTCACCGCAGTCATGGCGAACACAGCGAGTGCCAGCGTCGAGACACCGTCGTCGCGTGCCTGCGCGACGAACGCTGCGCCGTCATCGACATCGAACACGTCACGCAGTTCAACGCGTTCCGGATGCGGCCCGGACTCGCCCAACGGCAGCGGAAACCGTGGCATCACCCCACCGCTGTCGCTGAGGACTTGCGCCCATCGCGCGCGCACGTGTTCCGGTGCCGTGGGACGGTCCAACAGTGCTTGCGTGTGCACGACAAATGCCGGCGGCGGGGGCAGCGACGACGTACGTCCGATCCGCGCGTCGGCGAGCATCGACAACAGGTCCCGGGCAATCACCAGCATCGACCACATGTCCACGTGGGCGTGGTCGGCAGCGATCACCACCGTCAATCCGGCGGCAGTTTCCAGCACACACAATCGATGTGAGGGCCGCTGATAGGGCGAGCACGTCGCATTGAGAACTACTCGCAGTGCGTCGTTGACCGCCTGCCCCGGTCCGATCTCATGCTCTACCCACTCGCCTGGGTGAATATCGATCTCATTCAGCTGCGGCTCGCCGTCCGCCCCGAGTGTGAATGCCGTTCGTAGGGTGCCGTGGCGGGCGATCACAGCCAGCCACGCATCGGCCAACGATTGGCGGCTGACCCCCGCCGGCAACCGAATCGACAGCGCCATCCAGGAACCGGGTCGTTCGCCCGCACCAACGTGTATGCGCTGGTCAAACGACACCGGGAGCCGCCGGCCGAGGTCAGACACCGACACGTCGTAGCCCCAGAGTCGCCCGAAGGGGAGCCGCAAGTGCGCCACGTTCGTCAGCCGCATGGCGGTACCCTAACGCCCCAGATAGCCTGAATGCTCGGTCAACGCGGTCGGCTCCGGGGCGAGTCGTCCGGTCGTGAAAAGAGTTGCGTGATGTCCACTTTCGTGGTTCCCGGAGCAGAGCTTGCGGTTGAACTGAGCGACGAAGGTGGTCATCCGGTAGTTCAACTGCACGGACTTACCTCCAGCCGCGCGCGTGACCGGGTGCTCAATCTCGACCTCGGCAGGGGCCTCAGCGGGACCCGACTGCTGCGGTACGACGCACGCGGCCATGGCAAGTCGACTGGGCGCAAGGTCCCGGAGGATTACCGATGGGAAAGCCTTGCCGAGGATCTTCTGCAGCTGCTCGACAAATGGTTTCCCGGCGAACGGGTGCACGGAGTCGGCCCCTCCATGGGTGCCGGCACGCTGCTGCACGCGGCTGCCCGCGAGCCGGACCGCTTCGCCGGCCTCACGCTCATGGTGCCGGCCACCGCGTGGGAAACCCGGCCCGCGCAGGCGGCGATCTACCGGGTTGCGGCCGAATTCATCGAAACCGAGGGAGTCGGGGCATTCATCGCGTCAGCGCGTGGGGCGACTCCGCCGCCAGCCACCGTCGGCGCGCCCGAAACAGTTCCAGACGTGGCCGACGCGCTGCTGCCGTCACTGTTTCGAGGCGCGGCTCTCAGCGACTTGCCCCCTCGCGAAGCGATCGCACGAATCGATGTGCCGACGACGATTCTGGCCTGGGTCGACGACCCGGCGCATCCGATGTCGACAGCGGAATCGCTTGCCGCACTGATGCCGCGGTCAACGCTCACCGTGGCGCACATCCCGGCCGATGTCGAGACCTGGCCCCAGATCCTGAGCCAAGACGTCGCCCGCAGAGGCTGACTTGTCCGCGGACGCCACGTCGGCGCAGGTGCGTCGGCCTTACGGCCATCGGCCCGGGCGGGTTAGATCGTCAGCATGGGCGAACGTGTGACGTTCCAAGGTTCCACGGGCGCGACTCTGGCAGGCGTCATCGAGACGCCCGACGGCGCGGTCCGCGGCTGGGGCGTGTTCGCGCACGGCTTCACGCTCGGCAAGGACTCGCCCGCCGCGGCACGGATCTGCAAGCAACTCGCCGCCGACGGCATCGGCATGCTGCGTTTCGACGCGCTGGGCCTCGGCGGATCCGAGGGCGACTGGGGCGACGGGTCGTTCACCGTCAAGGTGCACGACATCGCCAGGGCGTGCGAGTTCATGACGAGCCGCGGAACCCCGGCCGACATCCTGATCGGGCACTCGTGGGGCGGCGCGGCGGTGCTCGCCGCGGCTCGGCAGTCGCCGGGGGTGCGATCGGTGGTGACGGTCGCCGCACCCGTCGACCCGAGCCACGTCGAAAAGCATTACGACGCAGTCGTCGACCGCTGCCTGACCGAGGGCAGCGCCGAATGGATGGTCGGCGGGCGCACGCTGACGCTCAAGCGGGCGTTTGTCGAGGATGTTCGCCGGGCCCAGCTGCGCGACAAGATCAAGGGCTTGCGCCTGCCGCTGCTCATCCTGCACTCGCCCACCGACAATACGGTCGGCATCGAGAACGCGAGCGAGATTTTCCGCTTGGCTCGCCACCCCCGCAGCTTCGTCTCGCTCGAGGGCTCGGATCACTTTCTCACCGCTCGCGGTCAGGCCCACCGCGCGGGGCGCATCATCGGCGCCTGGGCCGACGCGTACTTAGGCGATGAGAATTAGACCCAGATCGCCTGCCGGACAGCAAAACCGAGCTTAACCCCGCGGCAGGACGAACGCCTCGATGTGACGCATGCCGGCCCGCACTTCGTACTTGCGCCAGCCGGGATACAACTCGAGGCCCTTCGCCCAGATCTCGTCGCGCTCGTCCGGCGCGGCGAGCCGCGCCGTCGTATGCCAGGGCGCCACGCCCACCGTCGTGGCGGCGAAGCGGCGCATCACCCGGTGGAAGGCGTTGGCGTCGGCGAAGGCCTGGCCGGACATGGGTGTCCTGGGCATGGGTGTCATTGTGACCCGCCGGAGCATGGCTTGGGCGGGCGATTCGCCTGGAGCTCGACAACCCGTCGAAAACGCCCACGGGCGTCGCCGACGACATTAAGCTGCTGGTCGTGGGCGTGAAGGTGTTAGCCAAAGGCCGGAGTCGCTGGCTGGCCATCGTCGGCTCGCTCATCCTGTCGGCCGGCATGGTGTACGCGCAGGGCGCGAAGCCGCGATGCTGCGCGCCGATCCCGCCTGCGGCGCCAGCCGCCAGCGCCGCCGTCCCCAGCGCGGCCGCCCCGCCGGGCGGCACCGCACGCACCGCGACGCCCGCGGAAGTGGAGATGCTGACCGCGAATGCGCCGCCCGCCGCCGGCCAGCAATTCCAGGTTGCGCTGCCCCACGGCATCGGGTCGGAAGACCGACTCCAGGTCAAGACGATCTGGGCAGAACGCGCCATCAGCGTGCTGTTTCCGCAGATCACGACCATATACGGATACCGGGAGGATGCCCTGCCCTGGCACCCAAACGGGTTGGCGATCGACGTGATGATCCCAAACCACGCCAGCCCCGACGGCATCGAGCTGGGCAACCAGATCGCCGGCTACGCCCTGGCGAACGCCAAACGCTGGGGAATCAACCACGTGATCTGGCGGCAGAAGATCTATCCGGGCGTCGGCGCGGGCAGCTGGACCGCTGACCTCGGGTCGGAGACCCTGAACCACTACGACCACGTTCATATCGCCACCAATGGCGGCGGGTACCCGACCGGGGACGAGGTCTACTACATCGCGTCGATGACGCCCGCGCCGCAGCAGTGATCCTGGGCGACAACGACATTCATGCAGAGCCGGCGGCAAACGCCGCCACGGGCATTTCGACGCTGCCGCCGCAGGGGCCGCCGCTGATGTCGGTATGCCAGGTGCCGCGCAACGATCCGTCCGGCTGGGGTGTGTAGAACGCCCACGACCGGGCGAGCGCCCAGACCTTGGGGATGCTGTCACCCATGTAGCAATCCCACTGGAAGTCGAAGCGCTCGACCCATCGAGCGCCGTCCCAGGTGTAATGCGATGGCTGGGGCAGCGTCGGGTTCTTGGGGGTGGGGCCGTTGGTCGCGGTGGCCACGCACCTGCCCGATGAGCAGGCGGTGACGAAGACGTAGTCGGCGCTGAAGGTGGGTTCGGATTGGGCGGCCGCCGCGCTGCTGCCCGACTTGTTGACGGCGTACCTGACAAGCGAATACTTCCCATTCCAGGACGGCACCGCGGCGTGCACTGGGGTCGCGGGCAGCGCTTGGACGGCCACCGCGACGGCAGCGAGCGTCACAGCGCCGCCAAACCGCCATCCGGGAGACATCCGGTCCATCGTGCGGGCTCGAAGACCCCGCCGGCGATAGCCCACCAAGAATTCGTTGAGAACCCGTTAAGCCCTCGTGCTGATTCTGTGATCAACGCACCCAGCGTCCACGAGAAACCCACATCAGCACTAGGAGATCCCGATGTTCACTCGCCGTTTCACCGCCTCCGTCGTCGGCACCGCCGCCCTGGGCCTGGCCGCGCTGGGCCTCGCCGGCACCGCCGGCGCGAGCTCGGTCGACGACGCGTTCCTCGCCCAGCTTGCGGCCGATGGCATCACCCCGCCGAGCGCCTCGGTCGCAATCAAGGACGCCCACGCCGTCTGCCACGCGCTCGACCAGGGTCGCTCGAGCAAGGAAGTCATCAACGCGGTGGGCCAGGCGACCGGCCTGAGCGCCAAGGGCTCCAAGACGTTCGCCGTCGACGCCGCTTCGGCTTACTGCCCGCAGTACGTCACCTCGGCCTGACACCTGACACCACGATGCGGGGACCCGCCGGGTCCCCGCATCGTTCATGGTTGCCGCAGCAGGAACAGGCCGTAGGCGGCGATGGACTGCGCGTCGGCAATCACCCCGGATCGGATCATCTGCTCGACGTCGGCGCGGTCGAACCAGGCGCTGCGCAGGTCCTGTTCCTCGTGCTCGAGATCCGGCTCCCCCTCGTCGACGATCCCGGTGGCCAGGAACACCCATCCGCGCTGACTGCTCATGCCCGGAGCGACATCGAGCCGGCCCAGCACCTCGAACGACGTCGCGCTCAAGCCCGTCTCCTCACGCAGCTCACGCTCGGCCAACGCGGCCGGCTCGGTGTGCGCCAAGCCGGGGGCTGTGCCTTGCGGGAACTCCCACCGCCGCTCCCCGAGCGGGTACCGGAACTGCTCGACGAGCCGGAAGCGCTGCCCGTCGAACGGCATCACCAGCGCATAGTCGGGTTTGTCCACCACGCCGTAAATGCCCGGGCTGCCGTCCGGGCGGCGGATGTCGTCTTCGCGGAGCACCATCCACTGGCTCCGATAGATCTCGCGGGACGCGACGCATTCGATGAAGGGCACCAACCCAGTATCACTGGGCGGCCGTGAAGCGGTCGTACGTGCGGCGCAGCGCACCGCGCTCGACGGAGTGCAGCACCCGGGTGAGGGCTTCGAACACGTCGACGTAGCCGACCGTGGGATCCGCCGCGTCACCGCGGGTGTATTGCCACGGCAGGGACCGTCCGCGGCGCAGCACCTCCCCGAAGTACCACACGGCGCCGTCGACGAACGGCGCATTGCGCTCTTCGTCGAGGAGTTGCTCGGGGGTCGAGCCCTTCTGAACGACGAGCTCTTCCAACGCGTCAAGGGACTCCGGGGAGAAGTCCCACACGGCGTCACCGCCGTAATGGCCCGCCCACACCGGAAATTGGGCGCCGCGCTCGGCAAGCCAGCACCGCAGGTATTCCTCATCCGAAAACCTCTGCGTGGCTTGATGTTTCGCGCACAGACGGCGCTTGGTGGCCGCTGCGACGCGGTCGCGGGTCTCGGCCACCCACCGGTATTCCTCAGCACGGTCGCGCCATTTGGCCAGTTCCTCCCGGGCGGCGGCGGTGATGGGATTGTCGTCGCCGAAGACCCGAGCCTCGTCGTCGACCAGGGCTTGCCAGGTGGCGACCTTGTCGCGGTAATCGTCCGGTTCGGGCTCCCACAACGCGATGGTGTGCCGAGCGATCAGCGTGTGGCGGTGGTCGTCACCCAGCTTTTCGCGCATCACCTCGACCAGCGCCTCGAGCTCGGCCACCGCGCCGGGGCCATCCACCGATTCGCCGTGCCATTGCGCCAGCGCCATGCGCATACCCAGGGTGTCCTCGTGGTGCTCGCCGAGCACCTGCCGGCGGCCAGCGAGGACCTGCTCGCCATCGGCGATGGCGCCCGCGTAGTCGCCGAGCTCCTTGCGCTTCTGCGCCACCCGGTCCCTGGACGTCAGCGCGGTGGGGTGCTCGGGCCCCAGCACCCGTTCTTCGTCAGCCAGCAGCTGCGACCACTCGGCCAACGCGGCTAGGGTTTCGCGTTGAGGCCGGTCCGCGAACATGTGGCGCGCGGTCAACGTGGTGATGTGATCGCGGCCGAGCAGCTCCTCGAGTTCGGGCACCAGCTGCTCGAGGGCGGCATAGGCGCCGGCCTGATCGCCCATCTGGAGCTGCAGATGCACCAGCGCGAGCTTCATGTCCAAGACGTTGGGGTGACGCTCCCCCAAGATCGGCCGGCAGACGGCGACGAGTTCGTTCATCAGCGGCAACGCGCCGGCGAAATCGGCGGCGGCGATGCGCTCCGAGATGAGCCGGGTCAAGGCGGCGAGCGGCCCGGGCAGTTCCGGCGGCGTCATACCGCTATCGAATCTCTCCCACGGCCTCGTGGCAATTCACCTCGCCTCCGGCGCGTCCGGTGTGGCGCTGGCATGAAACGGCGCGGTGCCCGATAGTCATAGAAACGAACGTCAACGTCACAGAGGTGGGGTATGCCGTACGCCCGGAAGGGTGCGTAACCATGCGTGGCCACATCATCGTCAGCGGTGACGACGCACTGGCGACCACGATCGTCGAGGAGCTCAACAACGCCGGCGTGCACATCGTCAAGCTCAAAACCGCCGGCGAGCTCGACCACGCGGAGGTCGCCCGCGCCCGCGCGGTGATCTGCGTCGGGGATGACGACGCGACGAACCTCGAAATCGCGCTGCTGGCAAGGAAAACCAACCCGCGGGTGCGGGTGGTGGCGCGGCTGGGCAATGACGTGTTGCGGACGGCGATGGCGGCCGACAGGCGCCCCGGCGCGATCCTGGACGTCGCCGACCTGGCGGCGCCCTCGGTTGTCGAGGCCTGCCTGGCGCACACCGTGCACCCATTCGAGGCGGCGGGCATCGAGTTCGTCGTCTCCGGCGCCGAGGCCCCGTACAGCGCGACGTTGCGCGAAATCTACGGTGATCTGGCTCCGGTGGCGGTGATCCACGGCGAGGACTGCGCCACCCCGGGCGAAGTGGTGTCCTGCCCGGGCCGTGATCTGGCGGTGCACGCCGGCGACTGGACCGCGATGATCGGCACCGCGGACGAGCTGGCCGCCCGCGGCATCAAGGTCCCGCGGCCGACCGTGACGCGCTACCGCCTGCCCCGGCTGCGGCGGACGATCGACGGCGTGCGCGCGCTGCGTGACGACGTCAACCCGATGTTCGGGCGCGCCCTGGTAGCCGCGGCGTGCCTACTGCTCGGATCGACGGTGGTGCTGCGCTTTTGCTACCAGCCGAATCCGAAGATGACGTGGCTCGACGCGCTGTACTTCAGCACCGAGACGATCGCGACGGTGGGGTACGGCGACTTCAGCTTTGCCCAGCAGCCGACGTGGCTGCGGCTCTACAGCATCATGCTGATGTTCGCGGGTGTGACCACCACGGCGCTTCTGGTCGCTTTCATCGCCGACCTGCTGATCTCGCGGCGATTCGCCCACTCGGTCGGACGCCGCCGGGCCCGCCATCTGCGCAACCACGTCATCGTCGTCGGGCTCGGCTCGTTCGGCAGCCGGGTGGTCGCCGACCTGAGGTCGGCCGGATACGACGTGGCTGTGATCGAGCGCGACGAGAACAACCGCTTCCTGTCGACGGCTGCCGATCTCGACGTGCCGGTGATCTTCGGCGACGCCACGCTGCGCAAGACGCTGGAGGCCGCCCGCGTCGAGCGCGCCCGCGCGGTGGCGGTGTTGACGCAGGACGACATGGTGAACATCGAGACCGGGATCGTGCTGCGCGAGATGCTGGGGCCGCGGGTGATGCCCGACGTCGTACGGCCCGACGTTCCCCTGGTGCTGCGCGTGTACGACCGGAAGCTGGGGGCCGCGGTGGCGCAGCGGTTCGGATTCGAAAACGTCCGGTCCACCGTCGAACTGGCCGCCCCGTGGTTCATCGGAGCCGCGATGGGCCTGCAGGTGCTGGGCACCTTTTCGGTCGGGCAGCGGTCCTTCATGGTCGGCGGAATGCACGTCGCGGCCGGCAGCGAGCTCGATGGGCTGAAGATGTTCGAACTGTCCACCCACACCCGCGTCATCGCGATCACCCGGCAGGACGCACCGGTGGAGCTGCATCCGCGACGGGACGCCTGGCTCCGCGGCGGCGACACCGTGTACCTGGTGGGTCCCTACCGCGAGTTGATGGCGACGCTGCGCAAGGGGCAGCCACCGCAGCAGCCCGCCGCCGGGGAGGAGCGGGCGAGCGCCTAGTGGCGATCGCAAGCGCGGCGCAGCCGGGCGCGGCGGATCGCCACCATTCGGCTCAGTGGCGATCGCAAGCGCGGCGTGGCCGGGCGCGGCGGATCGCCACCATTCGGCTCAGTGGCGATCGCAAGCGCGGCGCAGCCGGGCGCGGCGGGTCGCCACCATTCGGCTCAGTGGCGATCGCAAGCGCGGCGCAGCCGGGCGCGGCGGGTCGCCACCGTCGGGCTAGAACCGGCCGGCCACCTCCGCCGCGCGACTCAGCTGGTCGATGTCGGAGCTCGTCGGGATGAGCTGTACCTCGTCGGTGCCGATGGCCTCGAACTTGCGCAACACGTCCAGCAGCTCGTCCTCGGTGCCCGCCCAGCCGGTCGTCGGCGCCATGGCGTCGACGTATTCCGCCGGTATCCAGTTCATGTACCGCCGCAGATGACGATGCACCTGGGCCCGGGACTCTTCGGGTGACCCGAACGCGAACCAGAACGACGTCACCAGGTGCGGTTTGCCCTTGCCCGCCTGCGTCCACGCGTCGCGGGCGACGTCGAACAGCTCGTTCTGCTTGGCGACGTCCAGATCCAGCGTGGTCCCCGCCAGTCCGGCGGCCCAGGAAGCGGCGCTGCGGATGGTCTTGGGGCCGATGCTGCCGACGAACAACGGCGGACCGCCGGGCTGCACCGGCGCAGGCCCGACCGGCAGGACCGACTCGGTGAGCTTTTCGCCGGCCCACACCCGCTTCATCACGGCCACGCGCTGGGCCATACCGCGCATAGTCTGGGTCGCCGGGTCGGCGCCGACCGCGTGGTAGTCCTCGTGCCGCCCGCCCACGCCGATGCCCACGCTCAGCCGGCCGCCGCACAGCATGTCCCCGGTGGCGAGCGCCTTGGCCAGCATGACCGGGTCGCGCAGCTGCGGCACGATCACCGTCGTCAGCAGACGCACTCGGCGGGTCCAGGCGGCCAGCGCGCCGAGCAGGGTGAGGTTGTCCGGGTTCTCGAATGCGATGCGCTCGCCCCAGCACAACGACGAGAACGGGCCGTCGTCGATCGCGCGGGCCCAGTCCTGAAGAATTCCCGCAGTCAAGTCCGGCTCCATCACCGGCAGCGTCATCGCAATTCGCACGCGGCGATTCTGGCATGACGATCAACCCTCGGTGGCGCTAGTGGCAGCATGGAGCAGATGGGTTTCACCAGCAGTTCCATCGCGCACGTTCGCCTCACCGTCACCGATATCGAGCGATCCCGGCAGTTCTACGAGAGCGTGTTCGGTTGGCCGGTGCTGCTGGAGGTGCCCGACAACGCCGACGAAGCCACCCGCAAACAGCTGAGCTTTCTGTTCGGTGGCGTGATCTACGACCTCGGCGGCACGCTGCTCGGGCTGCGGCCGGTTGCGACCGACCGCTTCCACGAGGATCGCGCCGGGCTCGACCACATCGCGTTCCGAGTCGCCACCAAGGACGAATTGGACTCCGCGGCAGCGTATCTCGACGAACTGAGCATTGCGCACGAGCCGGTGAAAGACATCGGCCCGTCTTACATCCTGCAGTTCCGCGACCCCGATAACATCGCCCTGGAGCTCACCGCGCCGAAATAGGATGGAGTCCATGTCCATCAGTTTCAACCACACCATCGTCGCCTCCCGCGACAAGCGGGAATCCGCGGAGTTTCTCGCCGAATTGTTTGGCCTGCCCAGCCCAAAACCATTCGGCCACTTCATGGTTGTCCAACTCGAGCACGGCGCCAACCTGGACTATGCGGACGCTCCCGACGGCGCGGAGATCCCGCGGCAGCATTACGCCTTCCTGGTGTCCGAAGAGGACTTCGACACCATCTACGCAAAGATCCAGTCACGAGGCCTGCAGCACTGGGCGGACCCCGGCGCCAACCGGCCCGGCGAGATCAACCACAACGACGGCGGGCGCGGGGTGTACTTTTTGGACCCCTCGGGCCATGCCATGGAGATCCTCACCCGCCCGTACGGGTCGGGCGGCCAGCGGTAGCGCTCATTCGCCGGCGCGGGGCGTGCCGTGCCGCACACTTTCCTGTGTCCGGTAGTCGTCGGCGAACTGCGCGACGTGCTTCGGCAACGCGTTGGCGGCGACGTCGGCCAGCGTCGTCTCCTCCAGCACCGAGCGCATGCTGGCGCGCAGCGCCCGCCACACGTCAGTGAGCGCCGCGGTGGGCCCCGAGTAGGGCAGGTCCCCCAGGCCGATGTCGCGCACGCTCGCGAGCGGCCCATCGATGCAGCGCAGCACGTCGGCGATGCTGATCTCGTTGCCCGGCCGGGCCAGTTCGTAGCCGCCTTCGCGGCCCCGATGGCTTCGCACCAGCCGGTCGGTACGCAGATTGGTCAGGATGTCGACGAGGAACTGTGGCGGGATGCCCTGCGCCTGGGCCAAGTCGTCGGTCTTCACCAACGTCCCGTCGGGGACCGTGGCGAGCTGGACCATGGCCCGTACCGCGTACTCCGCCTTCGCCGACATGCGCACTCTGAGGATTGTGCCACCCGGCGGCGGCAATCAGTGGCAGCCGTGCGCTATGCGCGCGATTCGAGCAGTTCGACGATGCTCTGCGCCTGCTCCTCGACGCTGAGCTCCGGGGTAAGCCGCAGGTCGGGATTCGCCGGCGGTTGATACGGGCTGTCGATACCGGTGAAGTGTGCGATCTCGCCCGCCCGGGCCCTGGCGTACAGCCCCTTGGGATCACGCTGCTCGCATTCGTCGATCGGGGTGTCGCAGAACACCTCGATGAAGTCGAACCCCGCTGCGGCGTGCACATTACGAGCCATCTCGCGTTGCTCGGCCAGCGGGCTGATCGCCGGTACCAGCACGATGTTGCCGCAGTCGGCGAGCAGCGCCGCCACGTGCGCCAGCCGGCGCAGGTTCTCGGCGCGATCGGCCATGCTGAATCCCAGGTCGGCGTTCAAGCCATGGCGCAGATTGTCGCCATCGAGAACGTAAGCGAGGACGCCCTTTTCGAGGAGCTTCTGCTCGACGAGCATGGCCACCGACGATTTGCCGGAACCGGAGAGCCCGGTGAACCAGACCGTCTTGCCCCGCGGCCGGGCTTCGGCCACGGCCGATGACTCGTGCCGCACGGTGTTCGGGCTTGCCGTCTGCGTCGACACGTCGCGCAGCACCATGCCCGCCGCCACGGTGCCGTTGGTGTGCGGGTCGATGAGGATGAACGATCCGGTGCTGGCATTGCGGGTGTACTCGTCGAGCAGCAGCGGCACCTGGGTGCGCAATGAGATCCGGCCAAGTTCGTTGAGCTGCAACGCCGTTGCGGCCTTGTCGCGGTGCAGTGTGTTCACGTCGAGCCGGTAGTCCAGCCCGGTCACCCTCGTGCGGGTGGTGCGGGTGGTGTGTTTGATGACGTAGTCCCGGCCGGGCTCCAGCGTCGCGTCGTCGGCCATCCAGCACACGGTCGCGTCGAATTCCTGGGTGACCCGGGGATGGTTGTTGGTGCGGGCAATCAGATCACCGCGCGAGATGTCGATCTCGTCGGCCAGGCTGATGGATACCGCCATCGGTGGAAACGCTTCCTGCACTGGACCATTCGGCCCGTCGATGGCGGTGATCCGGGTGGTCTTGCCGATCGGCAGAACGACGACTTCGTCGCCCGGGCGCATGACCCCGCTGGCCACGGTGCCCGCGTAGCTGCGGTGATCCTGATGCTCGCGGGTGTGCGGCCGGATGACGTACTGGACGGGGAACCGCACGTCGACCAGGTTGCGGTCGCCGGCGATGTAGACCTCCTCCAGGTGCGACAGCAGCGCCGGGCCCTCGTACCAGGGCGTCTGGTCGGACTTGGTCACCACGTTGTCACCGTGCAACGCGGACATCGGGATGGTGGCCACGTCGTGCACATCCAGGCGCGCGGCGAAGGCGTGGAATTCGTCGCGGATGGCCTCGAATTTTTCTCTGTCCCAGCCGATGAGGTCCATCTTGTTGACGGCCAGAACGATGTGCTGGATGCCCAGCAGCGAGGCCAGGAAGGCGTGCCGGCGGGACTGCTCGAGCAGACCGTGCCGGGCGTCGACGAGCACGATTACCAGCTGGGCGGTTGACGCGCCGGTGACCATGTTGCGGGTGTACTGGATGTGGCCCGGGGTGTCGGCGATGATGAATTTCCGCTTGGGCGTGGCGAAATAGCGGTAGGCGACGTCGATCGTGATGCCCTGCTCGCGCTCGGCGCGCAAGCCGTCGGTGACCAGCGCCAGGTCGGTGTAGTCGTGGCCGCGCTCCTTGGACGTCTGCTCCACCGCCGCCCACTGGTCCTCCATGACGGCCTTCGAGTCGTAGAGCAGGCGGCCGATCAGCGTGGACTTGCCGTCGTCGACGGAACCCGCGGTGGCGAGGCGAAGC
Organism: Mycobacterium sp. E1747; assembly: GCF_001667775.1. Lineage (GTDB taxonomy): Bacteria > Actinomycetota > Actinomycetes > Mycobacteriales > Mycobacteriaceae > Mycobacterium. Next base: position 16,570 of record NZ_LZJI01000004.1, on the reverse strand, counting down.
AGCGTGGTCGGTGTGGCCATCAGAAATACCCCTGCCGTTTGCGGTCTTCCATCCCGGCCTCCGAGATCCGGTCGTCGGCCCGGGTCGCGCCGCGTTCGGTCAGCCGGGACACCGCGGTCTCGGCGATGACCTCCTCCACCGTCGAGGCCTCCGACTCCACGCATCCGGTGCAGGTGACGTCGCCGACGGTGCGAAACCGCACGGTTGCTTCGAACACCGGCTCGTCGTCGCGCGGTTGCATGTGCCGGTCGACCGCCAACAGCATGCCGTCACGGCGAAACACCTTGCGCTGGTGGGCGTAATAGATCGAGGGCAGCGCGATGTTCTCCGCGCCGATGTAGGACCAGATGTCGAACTCGGTCCAATTGGACAGCGGGAAGGCGCGGATGTGCTCGCCCTTGTGGTGCCGCCCGTTGTAGAGGTTCCACAGTTCGGGGCGCTGCGCCTTCGGGTCCCACTGGCCGAACTCGTCGCGGAAGCTGAACACCCGCTCCTTGGCGCGCGCCTTCTCCTCGTCGCGGCGGGCTCCGCCGAACGCCGCGTCGAACTTGTTCTCCCGGATGGCGCGCAGCAGCGTCACGGTCTGGATGGAGTTGCGCCCCTGCTTCGGCTCGACGACGCGGCCGGCGTCGATGTCCTCCTGGACCGAGGCGATCACCAGGCGCACCCCGTGCTCCGCGACCAGCTCGTCGCGCGTCGCGATCACCTCGTCGAAGTTGTGCCCGGTGTCGACGTGCATCACCGGGAACGGCAACCGCCCGGGCCGGAACGCCCGCAGCGCCAGGTGCAGCATGACGATGGAGTCCTTGCCGCCGGAGAACAACAGCACGGGCCGCTCGAACTCGGCGGCCACCTCCCGGATGATGTGGATCGCCTCGGCCTCCAGCGAGCGCAGGTGGCTCAACTCGTACTGGCCGGCGGCGGGGCCCGCCTTCAGATCGGTGGTCATGGCTTCCTCGGTTAAACCTGGCAGAGTCGGTCAAGTTTGGCAGCTTTGCCGTTCATAGCATCAGCTCAGGGTGACGGTTGTCAAGTGGGCGCCGCTCACGGCGCCGGCGCGGGCGACCGACGTCATCGGCGTGGGCCGGGATTGCGGCGCGGCCGGTCACTGGTCAACTGCGGGGCCGAGATCGTCCGAGATCGTCGACGCGCAGGGCAGGCTCCTGGCGAAGGCGCTCGCCACCTACAAGGTCGGCTGAGCGTTAGGGCTTGACTTCCTCGAGTTTTCCCGTGGCGACGTCGAAGACGAATCCGCGCGCGGACTCGTGCTTGGTGACGAACGGGCTGTTCTCGATGCGGCGCAACGACTGCCGGACGTCCTCGGCGACGTCGGGGAAGGCTTCGGCCGCCCACGCCGGCTTGACGCCGGTCTCGTCCTGAATGGCGCGCTTGAAGTCGTCGTCGGTGAAGGTGAGCATCCCGCAGTCGGTGTGGTGGATCAGGATGATCTCCCGCGTGCCCAGTAATCGCTGACTGATGGCCAGCGAGCGGATGACATCGTCGGTGGCAACTCCGCCGGCGTTGCGGATGACGTGCGCCTCGCCCTCCTTGAGGCCGAGGGCGCGGTAGACGTCGAGGCGGGCGTCCATGCAGGCGACGACCGCGACGTGTTTGGCCGGCGGCAGCGGCAGCGGGCCGTGAAATGTGCTGGCGTATTGCGCGTTGTTGGCCAGGTAATCCTCGGTAACCGTCACGTCAGCCTCCTCGGGAGTGTCGCAGCACCGCGGTGGAGGTTAACACCGGGCCACCGAATATTGACCCATGAAAATCAGCCGGATCATAAGATTCGGTCGGCGCAGCGGGCCGGTACGGGCCGGGCTCGTTAACCTGTCCCAATGCGAGACGGGCGGTGCGGTTGGGGATGATCCGTTTCTTGGCGCGCCGGTTGCTCAACTACGTCGTGCTGCTGGCCCTGGCCTCATTCCTGACGTTCTGCCTGACGTCGGTGGCATTCAGACCGCTGGACAGTCTGTTGCAGCGCAGCCCGCGCCCACCGCAATCCGTCATCGACGCCAAGGCTCGCTCCCTCAACCTGGACAAGCCGATACCGATCCGCTACGCGCAGTGGGCCTCGCACGCGGTGCGCGGCGACTTCGGCAAGACCGTCACCGGGCAGCCCGTCGGCGCCACCCTCTGGCGCCGGGTCGGGGTCACCCTGCGGCTCCTGGTCGTCGGATCGCTGGTGGGCACCATCCTGGGCATCGCGGCCGGGGCCTGGGGTGCCATCCGCCAGTACCGACTCAGCGACCGCCTCGTCACCATGGTGGCCCTGCTGGTGCTCAGCACCCCGACGTTCGTCATCGCCAACTTATTGATCCTGGCCGCCCTGCGGGTGAACTGGGCTCTGGGCGTGCACCTTTTCGACTACACCGGGGAAACTTCGCCCGGTGTGGGCGGCGGTTTCTGGCACCAGCTGGTGGACCGGCTGCGACATCTGGTTCTGCCCACGCTGACGCTGACGTTGGCCGCGGCCGCCGGGTACAGCCGTTATCAGCGCAACGCGATGCTCGACGTCCTGGGCCAGGATTTCATTCGCACCGCGCGCGCCAAGGGGCTCACCCGCCGGCGCGCGCTGGTGAAGCACGGGCTGCGCACGGCGCTGATCCCGCTGGCGACGCTGTTCGCCTACGGGGTCGCCGGGCTGGTCACCGGCGCGGTGTTCGTGGAGAAGATCTTCGGCTGGCACGGCATGGGCGAATGGCTGGTGCAGGGCATCGCGACGCAGGACACCTACATCATCGCCGCGATCACGTTGTTCTCCGGCACGGTGGTGTTGCTGGCGGGCCTGCTCTCGGACGTCTTCTACGCCGCCCTCGATCCGCGGGTGCGGGTGTCATGACGGCTGAGGCAAAAGCCGATGGCGCCCAAGGGATTCCGACGCCAAAGGCCGCGGAGTTCACCTCACACCGCACGCTGGTGCTGCGCAGGTTCATGCGCAACCGGTTGGCGGTCGCATCACTGACCCTGCTGGTACTGCTGTTCGTCGGCTGCTACGCGCTGCCGGCGCTGCTGCCCTACTCCTATGACGACCTGGATTTCGACGCGCTGTTGCAACCGCCGAATTCCCGGCACTGGTTGGGCACCAACGCGCTCGGCCAAGACCTGCTGGCGCAAATCCTGCGGGGCATGCAGAAGTCGATGCTGATCGGTGTCTGCGTTGCCGTCATCTCGACCGGCATCGCCGCCACCGTCGGGTCGATCGCGGGCTACTTCGGTGGCTGGCGTGACCGGGCGCTGATGTGGTTGGTCGACCTGCTGTTGGTGGTGCCCAGCTTCATCCTCATCGCGATCATCACACCGCGAACCAAGAGCTCGGCCAACATCCTGATGCTGGTCCTGCTGCTCGCCGGATTCGGCTGGATGATCAGCTCGCGCATGGTGCGGGGTATGACCATGAGCTTGCGGGAACGTGAATTCATCAGGGCCGCACGGTACATGGGCGTGTCCAGCCGCCGCATCATCCTGCGCCACGTGGTGCCCAACGTGGCATCCATCCTGATCATCGACGCCGCCCTCAACGTCGCCTCGGCCATCCTGGCCGAGACCGGGCTCAGCTTCCTCGGTTTCGGCATCCAGCCGCCGGACGTCTCGCTGGGCACGCTGATTGCCAACGGCACTCAGTCGGCGACGACGTTCCCTTGGGTGTTCCTGTTCCCGGCGGGCGTGTTGGTGTTGATCCTGGTGTGCGCCAATGTGACCGGTGATGGCCTGCGCGACGCGCTCGACCCGGGCAGCGGCATGTTGCGCGGTGGTGCCGGGTGAGCACCCTGCTGGACGTTACCGACCTGGCCGTCACCTTCCCGACGGACGGCCAACCGGTGACCGCGGTGCGCGGCATCAGCTATAGCGTCGCCCCCGGCGAAGTCGTGGCCATGGTCGGCGAATCCGGCTCGGGCAAGTCGGTTTCTGCGCTGGCGGCGATGGGCCTGCTGCCCGAGTACGCGCGGGTGCGCGGCTCGGTGCGCTTGCACGGCACCGAGTTGCTCGGCCTGGGCGACGACGCGATGTCACGATTCCGCGGCAAGACCGTCGGCATGGTGTTCCAGGACCCGATGTCGGCGCTGACGCCCGTCTACACCGTCGGCGACCAGATCGCCGAAGCGATCGAGATCCACCAGCCGAACGTGGGCAAGAACGGCGCCCGCCGACGCGCGGTGGAACTGCTCGAGCTCGTCGGCATCGCGCAACCGGAACGGCGCGCCCGCGCGTTTCCGCACGAGCTGTCCGGTGGTGAGCGCCAGCGGGTGGTCATCGCGATCGCGATCGCCAACGATCCGGACCTGTTGATCTGCGACGAACCGACCACGGCGCTGGACGTCACGGTGCAGGCGCAGATCCTCGAGGTGCTCAAGACGGCACGCGACATCACCGGTGCCGGGGTGCTGATCATCACCCACGACCTGGGAGTGGTCGCCGAGTTCGCCGACCGGGCCCTGGTGATGTACGCCGGCCGAGTCGTCGAATCCGCCGGGGTGCACGATCTTTACCGCGATCGCCAGATGCCCTACACCGTGGGGCTGTTGGGCTCGGTCCCGCGGCTCGACGCGGTGCAGGGCACCCGGTTGGTGCCCATCCCCGGCGCGCCGCCGTCGTTGGTGGGGTTGGAGCCGGGCTGCCCGTTCGCGCCGCGCTGCCCGCTGGCCATCGACGAATGCCGCGTGGCCGAACCGGAGTTGCTGCCGGTCGGTGTGGATCACCGGGCGGCCTGCATCCGCACCGACCAGGTCAACGGACGCACCGCCGCCGAGATCTACGGTGTCAACACCTCCGCGCGGGGGGCGGCGGCCGGCGATTCGCCGGTGGTCGTCCGTGTTCGCGATCTGGTCAAGACGTTCCAGCTGACGAAGGGCGTGATGTTGCGCCGCACCGTCGGTGAGGTCCGCGCGGTCGACGGCGTCAGCTTCGAGCTGCGGCAGGGCCGTACCTTGGGCATCGTCGGCGAGTCCGGTTCCGGCAAGTCGACCACACTGCACGAGATCCTGGAACTCGTTGCGCCGCAATCCGGCTCGATCGAAGTCCTGGGCGCCGACGTCGCGACCCTGAGCGCGTCGCGCCGGCGGTCGTTGCGCCGCGACATCCAGGTGGTGTTCCAGGACCCGGTGGCCTCGCTGGATCCACGGCTGCCCGTCTTCGAGCTCCTTGCCGAACCGTTGTCGGCCAACGGATTCGGAAAGGACGAGACGAACGCGCGCGTCGCCGAGCTGCTCGACATCGTCGGGCTGCGCCGGGCCGACGCCTCCCGGTACCCCGCCGAGTTCTCCGGAGGTCAGAAGCAGCGCATCGGCATCGCGCGGGCACTGGCTACCCAGCCGAAGATCCTGGCGCTCGACGAGCCGGTCTCCGCCCTTGACGTCTCGATCCAGGCGGGCATCATCAACCTGCTGCTCGACCTGCAAGAGCGGTTCGGCCTGTCGTATCTCTTCGTTTCCCATGATCTTTCGGTGGTCAAACACCTCGCGCACCAGGTGGTGGTGATGCATGCCGGCACGATCGTCGAACAAGGTGACAGCAGGCAGGTATTCGACGACCCGCAGCACGAGTACACCCGGCGGCTGCTGGGCGCCGTGCCCCAACCGAATCCGGGCAAGCGTGTCTAGGCGGGTCACGACGGCGCTCGCCGTGATGGCGCTTGTCGTCTCCGGATGCTCACCGGCCATCAACTTGGCGCCGCAGACCGGCCAGAACACGCAGATCGGCACCACCAGTGATATCAACCCGCAGGACCCGGCCACGCTGCAAGACGGTGGCAGCCTGCGACTCGCGCTGAGCGACTTCCCGCCCAACTTCAATGTCCTGCACATCGACGGCAACTCCGCCGAAGTCGCCGCGATGATGAAGGCCACCTTGCCGCGGGCTTTCATCCTCGGTGCCGACGGATCGACCACGGTCGATACCGACTACTTCACCAGCGTCGAACTCACCGGCACCGCACCGCAGGTGGTGACCTACACCATCAACCCCCGGGCCGTCTGGTCCGACGGCACGCCGATCACCTGGGAAGACATCGCCAGCCAGATCCACGCGTTGAGCGGTACCGACAAGACGTTCGAGATCGCCGGCCCCAGCGGCGCCGACCGCGTCGCGTCGGTCACCCGGGGCGTCGATGACCGGCAGGCCGTGGTCACCTTCGCCAAGCCGTATGCTGAGTGGCGCGGCATGTTCGCCGGTAACGGCATGCTGTTCCCCAAGAGCATGACGGCCACCCCGGAGGCGTTCAACAAGGCCCAACTCCTGGGGCCGGGCCCGTCGGCCGGCCCCTTCATCGTCACGTCGCTTGACCGCACGACACAGCGAATCGTGTTGTCCCGCAATCCAAAATGGTGGGGCGCGCGCCCGCGTCTAGACAACATCACCTACCTGGTGCTCGATGACGCCGCACGACTGCCCGCGCTGCAGAACAACACCATCGACGCGTCCGGTGTCGGCACCGTCGACCAGCTGACCATCGCGGAACGCACGAAGGGAATCTCGATCCGGCGCGCCCCCGCACCCGCGTGGTCCCATTTCACCTTCAACGGCGCGCCCGGGTCCATCCTGTCCGACAAGGCGTTGCGCCTCGCGGTGTCCAAGGGCATCGACCGGCGCACCATCGCCAAGGTCGTCCAATACGGGCTCACCAGTGACCCGGTGGCGTTGGGCAACCACATCTATGTCGCGGGGCAGAAGGGCTACCAGGACAACAGCGCGGCCGTCCCCTACGACCCGGACGCCGCCAGGCGGGAGCTGGACGCGCTGGGGTGGAAGCTCAACGGCCAGTTCCGCGAAAAGAACGGCCGCCAGCTGGTCATCCGCGACCTGTTCTACGACGCCCAGGGCAGCCGGCAGTTCGCCCAGATCGCACAGCACAGTCTGGCGCAGATCGGCGTCAAGCTCGACCTGGTGGCCCGCTCGGGCAGCGGGTTCTTCACCAACTACATCAACGTCGGGGATTTCGACATGGCCCAATTCGGTTGGCTCGGAGACGCGTTCCCGCTTTCGGCGCTCACCCAGATCTACCTGTCGACCGGGGAGAGCAACTTCGGCAAGATCGGCAGCCCCGACATCGACGACGCGATCGAGCGGACACTCGAGGAGCTCGACCCCGGCAAGGCGCGGGCGCTGGCCAACGATCTCGACAAGCTCATCTGGGCCGAGGGGTTCAGCCTGCCGCTGACGCAGTCCCCTGGCGACGTCGCCGTGCGCAGCACGTTGGCCAATTTCGGCGCCGCCGGTCTCGGCGACCTGCGCTACACCGCCATCGGATTCATGCGCGGCTGATCCGGCGGCGCAGCCGCGCCGGGATCGGCAGGGCGCCCTCCACGGTGGCGGCCACGCCGATCAACTTCCACAGTAGGCGTACCTCGGGGCGAGCCGGAAGCGCGTCGAGCGCACGCGCTTTCGCGGCGAGCCCGTCGATCTCGCCCCGGCACACCGCTCGGGCGATGGCGATCGCGGCGGGCTCGCGGAAGTCGAGCGCGCTGTGCGCCATGGTGGGCAGTTTCAAGAGCACCACGTTGGGCAGCAGCGCGGCCTCGCGCTCGGCGACCGCCGGCGGGGTGATGAGATCGCGGCCGCCGGAAACCACCACGGTGGGCCAGGCGAAGTGCGGCATCTCGGCCACCAGGTCATAGGGTTCGTCCTCGAAAGTGGCTGTCTCCGTGCGTGCTTCGCGTTCCGCCACGGCGGGATCCAGCGGCAGACCGTCGGGTTCGGCGGCGTAGTTCAGTTCGCGGAACGCGATGCGGCTGACCAGGTCTTCCTCGTAGCGGTACGGCAGGTTGCTCAAGGTGGCGAACCGGGACAGCGCCCACCACAACAGCTTTCGGCCGTCCAGCAGCAGGTCGAGTTGTCGCTCCAGCAGTTCGGCTCCGCCGTGACCGTAGATCGTCGCCACCACCTGGGTGGCCGCCGCGGTCATCACCCCCGCGTCGACGAGCTTGCGCATTTTGGGTGCCAGCGCGGCCGTTTCGGGGCTGTCGCCCCTGAGCAACAGCCTGCGGATCGCTCGGCGCACGATCACGATGTCGTACCGCGACAGCAGCGGCGAATCGAGGATCATGGCCCGCACCCGGCCCGGATGCCGCACACCGAACCCCGAGGCGATGTAGGTGCCGTACGACGCACCGTAAACGACGGCGGTGTCGACGTGGGCGTCGTCGAGCACGGCGGCGATGTCGTCGACGACCTGGTTCACGGTGATTGCCTCGGGCGGCAGGTCCGCGCCGGAGTCGTCGTGCCGGGACATGCCCACTCCGCGGTGCTCGATCATGATGACGTCAAGGCCGGCCGCCGCCGCCCGGCGCCGCAGCCCCTTGTACATCTGCACCGACGCCACCCCGGGGCCCCCCGGGATGATGACCAGCGGATGGGCCGACTTCCGGCCGGTGCGCACGTAGTACAGATCGAACTCGTCGCTGCTGTCGGGCGAGACCGGACGGCGCACGGGCCGCACGCCGGGCAAAGCCGCGAGCTTCTCCTGCACCCGGCGCCGTTTAGCGTTCATCGTCATCGGTGTCGGCCCGCCATCACACCATTCTGCCGGGCCGGCCGCCAGGCACCGCGTCTGGCGTGGTCGACGCAGCTCGGCTAGGCGCTGAGGTCGATGCGGTGAGCGCCCTTGACGCCGTCGTACCGGTCGGGACTGCAGGTGAGCACGATGACCTGCCCGTGAGTACCCACCGTGTCGAAGACCTCCCCCATCTTCGCCAGCCGGTCGGGGTCGGTGAACCCCAGCGCGTCGTCGACCACCACCGGCACGGCGTCCTGCTTGGCGACCAGGGCGGCGCCGGCCAGCCGCGCCAGGATGCCGAGTTGCTCCTTGGCCCCACCCGACAGGGAGTCATAGGGCACCGTGACGCCGTTGAGCGTGCGGCTGCGAATGCACAGGTCGGTGTCGATCTCGACCTCGAACGTGGGACCGAACACCGGGCGGCCCAGCCGCTGCAGTTCCGCGCGGTAGGGCTCGACGTACCGCTGCCGGGTTGTGTCGCGGTGACGGGTCATGACGGAACGCAGTAGCCGCGCCGCCCGAGCCCGGCTGCCGACGCGGATGTGCTCGCTGGCGGCGTGTTCGCGTTCGGTTTCCGCGGCGTCGAGCTTGCCCTGACGGCCCTCGCCGCCCATCACCGAGAGTTCGATGCTGATCTCACGCAACGCGCGCGCGGCCTGTTCGTAGCGCTCGCGCAGTTCTTCGGTTTCGGCGATGGCGACGCGTAATTCGGCGTTCACCTCGTCTGGCCTTGCCGCCGTGAGTTCCGCGGCGAGCTCGGCGTGCCGACGTTCAGCGGCCAACGCGGCCCGCAGCGCCGTGTCCGCCGCCGCCGCGAGTCCGTCGTCACCGGCCGACGCCCGCTCCTGGGTCAACCGGTCGGTGGCCGCGTCGAGCTCGCCCCGCTGGTTCTTCAGCACGTTCTCGAGAACTGTTGCACGGGTGGCCAGCTCGGTGAGCCGGGCAGTGAGGGCGTCGGCGTTCCGGCGGCGGCCGTCGCACTCGGCGATCGCGGCTTGGCCCGCCGCCTGAAGGGCATCGAGCTCCTCGCGGGCGGCTCCGATATCCCTCACCGGGCCGGCCGCCTCGACCGGTTGCGCGGCGCGCAGCTGCGCGAGTCGCGAACGCAGGTCATCGATGTCGTCATCCCCGCACAGGCCGGCCAGGGTGGCGCCCAATTGGTCGCGGGTGCCCTCCAGTTCGTGGCGACGCTGATCGGCGGTCCGTGCCGCGGCCAGGTCGGCCGCCCGTCCCTCGGCCAACGCCGCCGACAGCTCCTCTTGCGCCGCAGCGTGTTTCGCCCGCACATCGAGGGTGGTTGCACCGGGAGTGATTTGCGCGGTCAGGACGCCGGGGACCTGGACTGCGGTGGGCCCAGTGGTCGTCATCGACCAGGTTTGGCCCCCGGACAACACGATCCGTTCGCCACCGATGGACAGCTCGATGTCTGCGGCGGCGGTGAACTCGACCACCGCCGACGTCGACGCCAACTGGACGCCCATGCGGTCGACCGCGGCCGCCGCCGTCTCGATCCGGCGCAGCTGCTGGTCGGTGATGGCGATATCGCCGAGTTCCGCGCACACCCGGTCGCGGTCACTCTGGATGGCCTCGATCTTGGCCAATCGGGCGCTCAGCCGGTCGGCCTCCTCGCGGTCGGTGAGCCGAGTGACGGTGCGGCGGGCGGATTCGGCGCGGCGATGCAGCTCCGCGACGGCTTCGGCGGCCTGTTGAGCCGCGACGTCGGCGGCCTCGGCCTCGACCCGCGCCGCCGCGCAGAGCTCGGCGGCTTCTTGCGCTTGGGCCGCCGCGGCGACGACAGCCGCTGTGCGGGTGTCGATTTCGGCGAGCAGCTGCACGCGCGAGTTGCGCGCCGTGGCGGCGGCCGCGCTCGTCGCCGCCGCCGCGGTCGCCATCAGCTCGGCCTCGCGCACCTGGCCCGTCAGTTCGGCGACCTTTTCGGCGGCCTCCTGCGCGGTGGTGAGCCGGGGGCGCGCGGCGATGCGCTGCTGGGACAAGTCGGCCACCTGCTGCGTGAGGGCCGCGTGCCGACACACCCGCTCGTCGACCTCGGCGACCGCCGCCACGCACTCCGCGACCGCGGCCTCGGCGTCGGCCAGGCGGGTGATTGCGGCGGCCCATTCCCCGGTGGGACGCCCGGTGGGGGTGAAGTAGCGTCCGTATTCCGCGTCGATGCGTTCGATGAGCAACGGCTCGGTGCCGGACAGCGCCGCGGCGTCCCCGGCCGCCACGTCGAGCGCACGCGAAAGGGCGTCGCAGCCTGAAAGATCCACCGCGGCGGTCGAGGCCGACTGCAGCACCCGCTGAGCGTGCCACAGATCGCTGTCCACCGTTTCGGCCAACATCGCCCGGACCCGTTCGTGCGCCTCGTCGCCGGTGAGCTGCTCGCGGTGCGGCGACTGGATCGTCAGCTCGGTTTCACATTTCTTGTGGAACCGCTTGCGATAGGTGAAACGATAAGGACCGCAGCTCAATTCGGCGCTCACCTCGGAGCCGACATCGCTGTGGGTGGGCTTGACCTGTTTGACTTCCTTCTTTGTCGAGCGGTCCCTGGACTCCAGCAGCAAGTCCAAGGCCTCGATCATTGAGGACTTGCCGATCTCGTTGGCGCCGCACACGACGACGACGCCGTGGTCGGGGAATTCGATCTCCCGGTGCGCGATGCCGCGATAATTCGTCAGGGTCAGGCGGTGCAACTTCATGCGGCGCCCCGGTCGGTGAGGCGAAGCAACAGCGCCAGCGCCCCCTGTGCGTCGACAGCGGTCTCGGGGTCTCCCTCGCGGGCGGTCGCCACCAGTTCGTCGACCGCCGCGGCGGCGAATCCACCGATACCCAGGTCACTGAATTCGCCGTCGGCCGGAATGACCGCGAGGTCGGTGTGGCTGTCCCACGTGCGCAGGTGGGCGAACAGGCGAGCATACCGGTCCAGGCAGGCGTCCAGTGCCGCACGGTCCGTGACGGTCAGGGATCCGGTGAGCGCCAGGCGCACCACGGTGCGGTCCTTTTCGGTCATCAGGTCGAGGTTCAGGTCGAGGTCGGCGATGTCGCGGCGACCGTCGACCTGGTGGTGCAGGGTGACGAAGCGCCACCGGCCGACGTGCCGCGATTCCACCGATGGGGTGCGATGCGGGTCGTCCTCGTCGATCTCTACGACGAGCACGTGGCCGGGGTCGGATTCCACGTCGTCGAAGTTGGTGACTTCCGGCGATCCGGAGTACCAGATCCTGCCGCTGGCACCAACATTCGTGCGTGAATGCTTATCCCCCAGCGCGACATAGTGCACCGTGCCGGTGGCCAGCGAGTGGTCCAAGGCAGCGAGCCGGATCAGTGAGGGCTTGTTCCGGTCCGGGTCCAGGACGTCGACGCCACCGTGCGCGACGAGGATCCGGGTGACCGGTTCGGGTGTGAGGCCGTCGAGAACGTCGGCGACGAGGTCGGTGGTCGGCGCCTTGGATCGCCAAGGGGCGGCGACGATCTCCAGCCCGGGCCTGATCTGATGGACGCCGGCCCGCTCGAGCACCACCACGTTGTCGGGACGTTCGGTGGTGAACAGGGCGCTGGTGTAGACCGAGGACGCGTCGAGCGGGTCGTGGTTGCCCGGCAGCAGGTAGACCGGAATCCCGATGGCGCGCATGGCTTCCAACGACTGCCCGACGACTTGTGGGGGAAGCTGATTGTGTTCGAAGACATCGCCGGACACCACGACGAATTCGGCGCCCACCTCCGCCGCCAGCGCCCCCAGACCGGCCACCGCGTCACGCCGGGCAGCCGAGTACCGCGGCTGAGCGTCCCCGGCGAGGAAGTGCCGGGTCATGCCGAGCTGCCAGTCGGCGGTGTGCAGGAATCGCATGGCGGCGGCTCCCTTTCGGACGGCGTGCTTACCAGGGCATCGCGAGCTTAAATCCGCGCACCGACAAGACGCGGGACCTCGCCCGGCAGGTCTCCGAGCGGCTATTTTGCGGATTTTTTTCGAGTGTGTATTCATGGCGATGCTGGGGGGCGTTGTTGTCGGTGGGGGTGGCTAGTTTGGCGCTATGAGTCCAGGTGGCCATCCCGATGTCGAGGCGGTGTTCGACGACCTGGATTCGGTGTTGGCCCGGGCTCGCGCGCTGCCGGTGGACGCGATGACCGTGCGCCAGCAGCTGGCGATGCTGGAGCGTTGCGAGAAGGCGCGCCGACAGCTACCGGCGCTTGAGCACCCCGTGATCAACGCTCTCGCCCATCAAGCCAGCCCCGACGAGCTCGGCGGCACGCTGGCGCAGGCTATTGCCGAGGCGACGTTGATCAGTCGCGCCGAGGCGGCGCGGCGGGCCAAAGAGGCGGTGGATCTGGGTCCGCGGCACGGGTTGACCGGGGAGCCCTTGGAGCCGATGCTGCCGGCCACCGCGGCGGCCCAGCGCGCCGGGAAACTCGGCGGTGGGCAGGTGGCGGTGATCCGCCGGTTCTTTCACCGGCTGCCGGGCTGGGTCGATGCCGCCACCCGTCAGGCGGTGGAGGCCGACCTGGCTGATGCGGGCACCCACTTTCGACCCGAGCAGCTCGACGAACTCGCCGACCATCTCGCGGACTGCCTCAACCCCGACGGGACCTACACCGACGAGGACCGCGCGCGGCGCCGCGGCCTCATGCTGGGCAAGCAAGGCCCTGACGGCATGAGTGAGCTGCGCGCCCTGCTCACCCCCGAACTGCGCGCCACCCTCGAGGCGGTGCTGGCCAAACTGGCCGCCCCCGGCATGTGCAACCCGCTGGACGACACCCCGTGCGTGGACGGCGCCCCCACCCAGGACGCCATCGATGGTGATGCCCGCTCCACCGCCCAACGCAACCACGACGCACTGCTAGCAGCCAACCGGGCGCTGCTGGCCTCGGGGAAACTCGGCCAGCACAACGGCTTACCGGCCTCCATCATCATCACCGCCACCCTGGCCGACCTACAGGCCGCCGCCGGGACAGGCCGCACCGGCGGAGGCACCCGGCTGCCGATCAGCGACGTGATCCGGCTGGCCCGCCACGCCCACCACTACGCCCCCGCAAGCGGGAGGTACCCCCAGGCCGTCTTCGACAACGCCAAACCCGTGGCCCTCTATCACAGCAAGCGGCTCGCCTCACCCGGGCAACGCATCGTCCTCTACGCCAAAGACCGGGGGTGTTCAGCACCAGGCTGCACCGTGCCCGGCTACCTCGCCGAGGTCCACCACGTCACCGACTACGCCAAGAGCCGGCGCACCGACATCGACGACCTCACCTTCGCCTGCGGACCCCATCACCGCCTGCTCAAACCCGGCGGCTGGACCACCCGCAAAAACACCAAACACGACACCCAATGGATCCCACCCCCGCACCTCGACCGCGGCCAACCCCGCACCAACACCTTCCACCACCGGAGAAAGACTCCTCCGCGACGGCGACGATGACGACGACGCGGCTTAGGGGTTAGCGTGAGTCCCGTGGAAGACCAGCGCACGTTGCTGTTGATGCGTCATGCGAAGTCTGACTACCCGCCCGGGGTCGCCGACCACGAGCGACCGTTGGCGGCGCGCGGAATTCGCGAAGCCGGCCTCGCCGGCGAATGGCTGCGCGCCAACGCCCCGGCCATCGACGCCGTGTTGTGTTCGACCGCGACGCGCACCCGGCAGACATTGGCCACCACGCGTGTCGATGCCCCGGTGCGGTACAGCGAGCGGCTCTACGGCGCGACCCCCGGCGCGATGATCGAGGAAATCAACGCTGTCAGCGATGAAGTCGAGACGCTGCTGGTCGTCGGCCACGAGCCGACGATGTCCGCGGTAGCTCTCGGCCTCGCCGGCACCGGCACCGATGTTGCTGCGGCGGAACGGATTTCGGTCAAGTTCCCGACGTCGGCGATCGCGGTGCTGACGATCACGTCCGGATGGAAGGGCCTCGAACTCGGCCGCGCCGCGCTGATCGGCTTCGAAATCCCGCGCTAATGCGCTACGAGTTCGTGGCCAGCGTCAGTTCCATGAGCTTGAGCGCCTGACCGCACGCGTCGATGCCGGGCGCCTGGGGATTGACCCACCATCCGACCACGCCGGCCGCGTCGCTGGCCACCCCGCACGCGCCATTGGGGTCGTCGGGACGCATCACGATGGAATCGATCCCGGCGATGTTGCGCGTCTCGACCTTGTACTTGAGAAAGTCGGCGACCTTGCGCTCGTTGCTCAGACTGCCCTGCTCGAACCAGAACCGGGTGATGTCGATCAGGCCGGCCGGATTGGCCGCCTGCCAACGACAGATCGCGCCGACGAAGGTGCTCTGGATGTCGAGCGGATCCGCGCCCACCGTCTTGGCGAGGATGTCGCTGGTAAGCACCTCGCACTCCTTGAGCAGGTTGGGGTACTGCTGCTGGGAGTTGTTGTTGCGCGTCGGACCGCCGGCCTTGACGGCGTTGCCGGCGACGGACCTCGAACATCCGGTCAACACCACCAGGGCGGTGATCAAGACGGCGACGACGGCGCGCACGCGAGTTCTGGTCATTTGGAGTTCGCAATCGACTGGCGCGCCAATTCCTTGGCGATGTCGCAGGGCGGCGGGAACGGCTTCTGACTGAAGCTGATCGACCATTCGATGAAGTCATCCTGGAATTGGATGCCCACCTCGCACAGCGAGTCACCCAGGTTGGGCTCGTTCCCGACGGCGATGAAGCCGCCGTGGCCGTTGATGTTGATGTCGTCGACGCTGGCGCGCGACAGCTCCTCGGTCTTGCGTTCACGCCCGATGGGACTGCCGCGGTACCAGGAAAACGAAAAGTGCGGGCCGAGGATGCCGCCGCCGGCCAGCCACTGGCAGCCAACGGAGTTCCGGGCGGTGTTGATCAGGCCGGTCACCTTGGTCAGTTCCGCCACGGTCTGATCGTTGATGCCGCCGCACTGCGGAAACATCGGCCCGTGGTGGCCCTCCGAGATCCCCGGCGCCGTCGACGACGTCGCGCCCGGTTTGTTGCTCCCCGAATCGGAGCACGCCGCAACCGTGGGGATCAGGATCGCCAAGGCTGTCGCCGCAACGGCCAGCGCCCTCGAGTTACGCCGCACCGCTACCCTGCTTTTGCTCAGCCTGCTCCCGGTCCACACGATGCACTGTAGCGGCAGCTCAGCGGGTCAACCACCGACGCGCCTGAGCAGGCGTTTCAGTCGCGTCGACGCATACGGCGGCCGAGTTAACCGATCCGGCGGTTGCCGGCGGCCGCGGAACTCGCCGTGTGCGACAGTTACGAAATGCTCCTGGCACTGCTGCGCCAGTACATCCGCCCGTACCGGCGGCTCGTCGCGGTGCTGATGGTGCTTCAGCTGATCAGCACGCTGGCGTCGCTCTACCTGCCGACGGTCAACGCCGCCATCATCGACGAGGGCGTCGCCAAGGGCGACACGGCCACCATCGTCAGGCTCGGCATGGTGATGCTTTCGGTCACCGGCCTGCAGGTGCTGTGCGCGGTCGCGGCGGTCTACTTCGGCTCGAAGACCGGAATGGGCTTCGGTCGCGATCTGCGCGCGGCGATGTTCGACCACGTCACCACCTTCTCCGAACACGAGACGGCCCGCTTCGGCGCACCCACGCTGTTGACGCGCAGCACCAACGACGTCCGTCAGATCCAGTACCTGGTTCAGATCTCGAGCACCGTGCTGGTCACCGCGCCCATCATGTGCATCGGCGGGATCGTCATGGCGATCCACCAGGAGGCGGCGCTGACCTGGCTGCTGCTGGTCAGCGTTCCCATCATGGCGGTGACCAATTACTGGGTGATGTCACACATGCTGCCGCTCTTCCGCCGGATGCAGGGCCTGATCGACGGCATCAACCGGGTGATGCGCGACCAGCTGTCCGGTGTCCGGGTGGTGCGGGCGTTCGCCCGGGAAGGCTACGAGCGGGAGCGGTTCGGCCGAGCCAACGCCGCGCTGTCGGATACCGCGCTGACCGCCGAACCAGATGAGCGCGACGCTGGACACGTTGACCGTCAGCGTGGTCACCGGCAGCATCAGCGCCTGCCAATTGCCGGCGGTCAGCGCGGTATCCGACAGCGCGGCGTTGGCTCGGCCGAACCGCTCCCGCTCGTAGCCTTCCCGGGCGAAC
>NZ_LZJI01000003.1 GCF_001667775.1 Mycobacterium sp. E1747 | reverse complement strand
ACAGTGGCGGCGGCCTCGGTGGGGGCGGTGGCTTCGGCGGCGGTGGAGGTGGCCACAGCGGCGGTGGCGGCCCCTGGACTGCCGGGGCGACGACGTTCGAGGTGACATCGGGGTGCTGATGCGCGTGCGGCCGGATGTCGACGGCCAGCGCCAGCGCGAGCGCCAGGACACCGCCGACGAATATCAGCGTCGCGGCTACGACGGCCAGCACCGACTTCCGGCTGCGCGGCTCGCCCGAGTGCGCAGCGGACTCGGTTCCCCGGGTCGCCCTGTCACCCGTTTCGGCGCTGTAGGCGAGCTCGCGCCCACCCGTCGAGGGTTGCCCCGCGTAGGGCATGGCGATCGTCGACGGCGCCCCCAGATGGGCGTTGGCCGCCGCCAGCGAGGCGCCGCGGGCCAGCGCCATCTCGGGTTCCTCGGGGGTGGTCACCGACAGCGAAGTCGCCGCCTCGAGCGCCGGCTTGATGTACGGGATGTCGACGTCCGAGCCCACGAGGAACAGCCCGTCCGGGCGTGCCCTCAGCGATTCCGCGCCCGAGGCCAGCGCGGCCAGCCGTGCCAGCGCCGCCCCGTCGCTGCTGGGCAGCGAATGCCGGCGCACGTCGGCGACCGAACCGTCGGCGGTGTCGACGACGGCGATGGTTGCGGTGGCGGGCTCGACTAACAACAGCGCGGTGCGCGCGCAGTCGGTGGCGCTGCCGGCCGCCTGGGCCAGCGCCGCGGCGGCCATCACACCGGAAACCAGCATGACGTCCTCGATCTTGTTCTTCGCCAATGCATTCCGTAGCGCGGCCGCCTCCGCCTGGTCCGTCCACGTCACGCCACTCGATTTCACCCGATAGCCACCGGCGGCCGCGCTCTGCCGTGTGCCAAGAATCGCGGCGACCACGCGGTCCGCCGCGGCGACCGCCGTCGTCCGACCGGCGAGTTCAAAGCCGTTCTGGTCGACGGTCACTCCGCTGGCAGCTTCGCCTTCAACGAGCACCATGCGGACCGTCTCGGGCGCCATAGACACACCAAGTACGACGTCCACCGCTCCTCCAAGTCGTCCAAATCGGTTGCCGCGCCGTGCGACGACACCTGCGTTCCCGCCGCGGTGCTTCACCACGTTCCAGAATTGGCCGGACGCAATTTCCGCAGCGATCCCAGCCGTGCCCCGACCCCGATCGCCACCCTAGCGCGTGAATTTGGACGCGCCCGGCAGCCGCGAGGGGCTACTTGTGCCCGCCGCCACCGCCGCTGTGGCCACCT
Source organism: Mycobacterium sp. E1747 (assembly GCF_001667775.1). Taxonomy (GTDB): domain Bacteria; phylum Actinomycetota; class Actinomycetes; order Mycobacteriales; family Mycobacteriaceae; genus Mycobacterium. Next base: position 626 of record NZ_LZJI01000003.1, on the reverse strand, counting down.
CCACCGCCGCCGAAGCCACGGACCCGATCGAGGCCGCCGCACTGCGGGACGCACTGGCCGCCCACAAGGTGGAGAACGTGATGTTGGTCTCGGCCTTCCTGGCCGCGGCGGCCCTCGCGCAAGCGGTGGGCAGCCAGACCAACTACGCGCAAACGGCCCTGCTGTACATCGAGCCCGACACCGCCACCCTGGCAGTCGTCAACAGCGCCGACGGATCGATCGCCGACGTCCAGCGCCAGCCGCTGCCCACCGACGACGAGGCCGCGGTGGCCCAGCTGGCCAGCATGGTGTCGCGCGCCGAGACGCTGGAGACGCGGCCGGACGGCGTGTTCGTCGTCGGCTCGGGTATCGATATCCCGCTGATCAAGCCCGCGCTGGAGGCGGCCACCTCGCTGCCGTTGTCGGCGCCCGAGGAGCCCGAGACGGCCCTGGCCCGCGGGGCGGCGCTCGCCTCGGCGAACGCCCCGCTTTTCTCGTCGTCCACCGCGGCGCTGGCCTACGCCCAGGACCCGGGCACCGGCGCGATCAATCCGTTCGCGGTGGCGCCCGGCTATTTCGACACCCCGGGAACCTTGGGCAGGGACGCGCTCGCCTACAGCGCCGTGCCGGACGAGGTCGACGACGAC
>NZ_LZJI01000002.1 GCF_001667775.1 Mycobacterium sp. E1747 | reverse complement strand
GCGATGCTCGCGCGGGACGCGCCGTGGGCCGTCGCGATATCGCCGACGGCGTCGATGATGGCTCGGTCGGCTTCGGCGGTCTGATCGCTGTAGAACAGGCTGAGCCCCGGATCGGACTGTGAACGCGTGGTCGCCGTCTTCTCCGACGGGCGGGCAAGCCGGCCGCGCGCCAGCGGGCTCCACACCATGGTGCCCACGCCTTCGTCGGCGCACAACGGCAGCATCTCGCGTTCTTCCTCACGGGCGAGCAAGTTGTACTGGTCTTGCATGGTGATGAAGGCGGACCAACCATATTGGCGTTGTAAGTGAAGGGCTTTGGCGAATTCGAAGGCACGCATCGAAGACGCCCCGAGGTAGCGGGCTTTACCAGCCTTCACCACGTCATGTAGTGCTTCGAGGGTCTCTTCGATCGGGGTGTGGATGTCGAGGCGGTGAACCATGTAGATGTCGACGTAGTCGGTGCCCAGCCGGCGCAGGCTGTGGTCGATCTCGGTCAGGATTGCCTTTCGGGACAGTCCGTGTCCGTTGGGGCCTGGGCGCATCGGGGAGCACACCTTGGTGCAGATGACGACTTCGTCGCGGTCGGCGAAGTCTTTGAGGGCGCGACCGAGGATCTCCTCGCTGCTGCCCAGCGAGTAATAGTTCGCGGTGTCGAAGAAGTTGATCCCGGCCTCGAGCGCGTGCTTGATCAGTGTCCGGCTGGCGTCTTCGCCGAGAGACCA
>NZ_LZJI01000001.1 GCF_001667775.1 Mycobacterium sp. E1747 | reverse complement strand
CGACCGCGGTGACGTGGACGGGGATGGGGTCGGCGCCGCACTGCCCGCTGCCGCGGCCGGCGATCGGGCCGGGCACCTACAACCTCGTGGTGCAGCTGGGCAACCTGCGTTCCCAGCCGGTCCCGTTCATCTTGAACCAGCCACCTCCGCCGCCGGGTCCGGTGCCCGGCCCGATCGCCGGCCGCGGCAGCGGGCAGTGCGGCGCCGACCCCATCCCCGTCCACGTCACCGCGGTCGTCACCTGCTCGCCCGGCGTGAAGGTCTTGATCAGCGTCTCGTTGGAGGGCGCGCAGTCGAGGTTCGACCACAGCCGCTTGTTGTCCAGCGAGTACACGTAGGCCGCCAGTACCGCGGCGCCGACGTCACGCTTGCAGGACACCAGGCCGATGTTGGTGACGACCATGGTGAACTTCGGCTGATCACCGATGAAGTACTGGGGCGCATTGGTCAGGCCCTTGACGGCCAGCGTCGAATCGGGGCAGTCGTCGCCCTCTTTCAGCACCGGCGGCGGCTGCACCGCAGCGGTCGGGGTGGGCATCTCCGGGTTCTGCCCCTGTTGGGGCACCGGTGTGGGCTGCTCACCGGGCGCGGCCGGCGGAGGCGCCTGCGGCGCAGGCGATCCCGGCTTGCTCTGAGCGGCATTGTTCTTGTCGGCACTGGCAGGCTTGGCGCCCGAGCTGTGTCCCATGAACGCGATGACCGCGGCGACCACGATCCCTACGACGACGACCGCGACGCCCACGGCCAGGCCACGGCGCCGCCAATAGATCTCGGTGGGTAGCGGGCCACGCGGTTCCAGATCCAGCACGTTTGCAGCGTAGGCCCAGGTCACGTCTCGTTGCCTGACCCGCCCCGGCGTGTCGCGGGGTTTGCTGGCGGATGGCCGTGTTAGTGACGGCCGCGCCGGACCGCTATTCGCCTATGTCACCGACATGGTCGACCAGCGCCGCCCGCCCGTCGGCCAGGTGATAGGTGGCGCCCGCGACCGCCAATGTGCCCGCCGCGATCCGCTCCGCGATCGCGCTCGAACGAGACACCAGCTGGGCGACGGTTTCGCGCACGTGCCGTTCCTCGAACTCGTCGACGCGGCTGAGGCCGTCGCGGCGGCCCATCAGCACAGACGGCGCGACCCGTTCGACCACGTCCCGCACGAAGCCGCCCGGGATCGCGCCGTCGTTGATCGCGGCCAGCGCGGCCTTGACCGCGCCGCAGCTGTCGTGACCCAGCACAACGACGAGCGGCACGTCGAGCACCGTCACAGCGAACTCGATGGAGCCCAGCACCGCCGAGTCGATGGCCTGACCGGCTGTGCGCACCACGAACATGTCGCCCAGGCCCTGGTCGAAAATGAGCTCCGCGGCCACCCGGCTGTCGGCGCAGCCGAACACCACCGCGGTGGGCTTCTGCCCGCCGGCCAGGCTGGCCCGGTGCTCGACACTCTGGCTGGGATGCTGGGGATTCCCGGCGACGAATCGCTCGTTACCCTCTTTGAGTGCTTTCCACGCGGTTACCGGGCTGGTGTTAGGCATGGCTGACATCATGCCGCATTCGCGGGTAAACGGCCCAAGACACATACCAGTTACCGACCTTCTCTACTGGTACGAACAATCGCGCCGCGACCTGCCGTGGCGGGAGCCCGGCGTCAGCGCGTGGCAGATCCTGGTCAGTGAGTTCATGCTGCAGCAGACGCCGGTGTCGCGGGTGCTGCCGGTTTGGTCGGACTGGGTGCGGCGGTGGCCCACCCCATCGGCCACCGCCGCCGCCAGCGCGGCCGACGTGCTGCGCGCCTGGGGCAAGCTGGGCTATCCGCGCCGGGCCAAGCGCCTGCACGAGTGCGCGATCGTCATCGCGCGCGACCACGGCGACGTGGTGCCCGAGGATGTCGACACCTTGCTGACGTTGCCGGGCATCGGCAGCTACACCGCCCGCGCCGTAGCCTGTTTCGCCTACCGGCAGGCGGTCCCCGTGGTGGACACCAACGTTCGCCGGGTGGTGGCCCGCGTCGTGCACGGGCTGGCCGATGCCGGGTCACCTTCGGCAGTACGAGACATGGCCGACGTCGCTGCGCTGCTGCCGGAAAATGGGACGGCCCCTTTGTTTTCCGTCGCGCTTATGGAGTTGGGCGCGACGGTGTGCACCGCGCGGGCGCCCCGATGCGGACTGTGCCCGCTTGACCGGTGCGCTTGGCGCGACGCGGGTTATCCCCCGGCCCAGGGGCCGGCCCGGCGGGTGCAGACCTACGCCGGCACCGATCGGCAGGTCCGTGGCCGGCTGTTGGATGTGTTGCGCGCCAACGACTCTCCGGTCACCCGCGCGCAACTGGACGTGGCGTGGCTGACCGACACCGCCCAGCGCGACCGGGCACTGTTCTCGTTGCTGGCCGACGGCTTGGTTGCGCAGACGGCCGACGGCCGGTTCGCCCTGGCGGGCGAAGCGTAGTCGCGCCGATCAAAGGTCGTTGCCGGCGTAGGACTGGTTGAAGCTCTTGTTGGCCAGTGGGAAGTCGGGGACGATGGTGTCGGCCATCGCGACGGGCAGCGCGGGCCAGTTGAACCACGACGGGTCGACGATCTTCGCGCGGGTGATCCGATTGACGGGGTCGGTTTCGACGCGGTGCACGATGGTGCCGCGCCAGCCCTCGACGATTCCGATGCCACTACGCGACCCAGCAGGCGCCGCCGGTCCTCTTGCATATTCGATTGGGCCGCTGTGTGATTCGATCAGATGGCAAGCGAGTTCGGTGGAAGCCGCGAATTCGTCGCGGCGCACGGTGTAGCGGGCAAGCACGTCGCCCGACTCGGCGCCGATCTCGGTGACCGGCAGCGTGGTGCTTGGGTGTTCGAGTCGGGCGTCCGTCCGCATGCCGCTGGCGCGCGCGACATAGCCCAGGCATCCGAGCGCGTGTGCGTCCTCTCGGTTCAGGACGGCGGTCCCGGCGAAGCGGTCATACACCACGGTGTTGTGCAGGGTCAGTTCGGCGACCTCGGCGACGTCGGCGGAGATGCGTTGCAGCACACCGGGATCCGGCAGCACCTGCAGCGTGACCCGGCCTGGACGCACCGCGCCGCGCAACAGCCGGTGACCGGTGACCGCCTCGTTGAGTCGCAGCAGTTGTTCGCGGATTCGTTGCGCGTGGGCATGGGCGAGACCGAACCCGACGTCGTTGGCCAGCGCGCCCAGATCGGCGGCGTGGTTGTAGAGCCGTTCGAGTTCGACGAGGAGCGCCCGCAGTCGGTGTGCCGCGTCGGGAAGCTCGATGCCGAGCGCGTCTTCGATGGCGAGGCAGTGCGCCAGCGCATGGGCGACGGAGGTGTCGCCGCTGACCCGTTCGGCCAAATCGACCGCGGCACCGGCCGGCCGGCCCTCGAAGAGCTTCTCCAAACCCCGGTGGACGAACCACAGCCTGGCCTTGAGCCGAAGTACGGTTTCCCCGGCGACGGAGAAGCGGAAGTGGCCTGGCTCGATCAACCCCGCGTGAACGGGGCCGACCGGGATCTCGTACACACCCGGGCCCTCGACCGTGACGAACGGGAAGTGGCCGTTGCCATCAAGTTTGGGCACGGGCGGCGCCGCGCGCCGCATCGGATACCATTCCTCTGGCCAGTGGGCATGGCGCACCAGGCGGCGCGCCTTCGGATGACCCACGCACCGGATGCCGTACAGGTCGGCCATTTCGCGCTCGAAGCGGCTGGCCGTGAACGACAGATAGGCCAGTGATCGGACCGCCGGATCGTCCTTGGGCACTACGCATTCGAGCTCGACCCGCCGGTCCGGCCAGCCGGCGAGGAACAGATAGACGACGCGGTAGGCGTCGGAGTCGTCGTGGGCGGCCACCAGAGCCAAGCGGAATCCCTCGCTCAGCAGGCCTTCCGCCGATTCCGCCAGCCTGCCCTGAGATACCCGGTGGTGCTGCCACTCGGTCCTCACCGCGCTCCCCCGACATTGCTGGCCGCGGCGGTGAACAAGTCGGCGAGCGGGCCGGCGGTGACGCCGAGCGCGATCGATGCGGCGATGCCGACCAGAAGGGCCGCCGACACCGTTCGCGGCACAGCGATTTCGCGTGCGTCGGCCGGGCGACCCAACAGGATGCGACCCGAGTTACGCGCCAGCGCGGCGAAGGCGACCACAACGAACAGCATGCCCGCGGCGAGGACCCAGTACAGCCGCGCGTCGGCGAGGGATCGAACGATCGCCAGCTCACTGGCGAACATGGCGAACGGCGGCAGGCCTAGCAGCACGAGAACACCGACGGCGATCGATACGCCGATGAGCCGGGAGCGGCGCAGCACGGCGGCGATGTCGGCGATCGCGGTGGACTCGTGCGCCGCCTGCAGGGGCCCGCTCGCCAGGAACAGGACCGTCTTGCCGATCCCGTGAGCGAGGACGTGCAGCAGCAGCGCGGCAATGGCGAGCGAGGTTCCGGCCGCGGCGGCGATCGCGATCAAACCCATGTTCTCCATCGAGGAGTACGCGAGCATGCGCTTGAGGTCCGGTGTCACGGTGAGCATCATGGCCGCGACCACCAGCGTTGCCAGCCCGATCACGAGTAGGCCCGAACGCATGAAAGGTTCTCCGGTGGCAGCGCCGATGATCGGCTTGAGACGGATCAGCACCGAAAAAGCCACCGACAGCAGCACGCCGCTCATGAGCGCGGAAACCGGTGCCGGGGCCTGGCTGTGGGCGTCGGCCAGCCACGTGTGGAACGGAAACAAACCGCCCTTGGCGCCGTAGCCGATGAGCAGCAGCCCGCCCGCGAGGCGGGCGATGTCGGGGTCCAGCCCGCCGGCGTGCGCCGCCAGTACGTCGAGGTTCAGGGCGGCGGCGGCCGGCGCGCCGGCATGCTCGGCGGCGTAGTAGAGCAGCACGGTGCCGAGGAAGGCGACGGCGATGCCGACCGAGCAGATCACGACGTACTTCCAGGTCGCTTCGAGGGCGCTGCGGGTGCGGCGATGCCCGACCAGGAAGGCGGTGATCACCGTGGTCGCCTCGATCGCGATCCAGATGACGCCGATGTTGTTGGCGCAAACCGCGACAACCATCGCCGCCAGGAAGCCGGCCGTGAGGGCCCCGTACCCGCAAGCGCCCCGCGGGTCGGTGTGGCCGCCCGCGAGTTCGGCGTCGATGTACCCGATGCTGGCCCAGGTGGCCAGGGTGGCGACGATCCCGATGACGATCAGCATGGTGACGCTCAGCGCATCTAGTCGCAGCAATCCGCCCAGGGCGACCCGGGTCCCGGACCCGACACGGAGTGCGAGCAGCGCGCCACTTGCGAGCACCGTCATCGCCGAGAGCACGATCAGTGTCGCGGTCACCCGGCGCCATCCGGCGACCAGCACGGCGACCGAGGCACCGATCGGGGTGAGGATCGCAGCAAGCAGTAAGGCGGTCATCAGTCGTGCAGCTCCTGCAACGCGTCCAGGTCGGCACCACCGAAGGCTTTGGCCAATCGCCCCGTCAGGACCCCGATCACGATGACCGCGAACAACACGTCCAGCGACGAACCGAGTTCGACGATCAGCGGCACCCCCGCGGTGAGCAGGAACGCGGTGGCGGCAATCCCGTTGTCCAGCATGAGGAATCCCGCGGCCTGCGACACCGCGTGCCGCCGCGTCACCATGACGAGCAGCGCGATCAGCACGACCGCGGTAGCGGCCGGGACCGCGGAAGTGGTCGCGGCGGGTTGCAGGTTCACCAGAGGCCGGGTGGCGGCGAACGCGGCCAGAGTCAGCGCGGCCGTGATGAGCAGCGACGTGGCGGTGTTGATGACCGGGGTGGCTTCCCGGCGCGATCGCGCCTCGGCGCCACCCGCGCCGGCCAGCAACCGCGGCAGCAGCGCAACCCGCAAGGCCAGCACGGCCACCCCGACTCCGATGAGGGCGCCGTCACGGTCATACGCCCCGCGCAGCAGGGGGATGGCCGCCAGCGCGGCGCCCTGCCACGCCAGCAGCCGGATGATGGCGGTCAGGTCGCGGCGCCACACGATCAGCACCGCGGCCAACAGCAGCCCGCCGGCGGCGAGGTCGACCAGGACCGAAAACGTGTTGTAGGTCATGCCGGCACCATGAAGAAGTTGGCCGCGACGACCGCGAGCAGCGCCAGGAGGAACGATCCGGCCAGCAACTCGGGCACCCGGAACAGGCGCAGCTTGGCGACGAACACCTCAACGGTGGCCAGCAGTACCGCCAACACCGTGACCTTGGCCGCTACCGCCGCAGCGCCGATGGCGACGTCGACCGCGCCCGGCTCGCCTCCGGCAATGCCCCAGGGGGCGAACAGGTTCGCCAACAGCGCCAACAGCACGGTCAGCCGCATCCCGGCCGCCCACTCGACCAGGGCCAGCCGCGGGCCCGCGTATTCGAGGACCATCGCCTCGTGGACCATCGTCAGCTCGAGATGGGTGGCCGGGTTGTCCACCGGCAGTCGTCCGGTCTCGGCGACGATCACGATCACCAGCGCCGCGAACGCCAGCACCGCGGCCAGCGACACCACCTGCCCGGGGTGGGTGATCGTATGTGCCACCAGGGCACCGAGATTGGCGGACCCCACCGGCATGGACAGGGCAAACACCGCCAGCAGGATGGTGGGTTCGACGAGTGCGGCGATCGTGATTTCGCGGCTGGCGCCCATGCCGCCGAACGACGTGCCGGTGTCGATACCGGCCAGGGCCAGCGCGACGGTGCCGACGAACAGCAGTCCGACCACGGCGAACAGGTCGGCGCTGGCGTCCAGTGGCGATCCGGTCGCGACGAGCGGCGCAATCGCGGCGATCAGCAACGTCGATCCCGCGATGACCGCGGGTGCGGCCGCGAACACCACCGTCGTCCCATGCGGGGTGATCTGTTGCTTACCAAGCTGTTTGACGATGTCGCGCCACGGCTGCAGGATCCCGCCGCCCACGCGGCCCTCCCAGCGGGCACGGACCTGCCGGGTAAGGCCGACCACCAGCGGCGCCCCGGCCATCACGCCGCCGACCTGGGCCACGCCCGCGAGGTAGGAAAAGACATTCATCGGGCCACCACCAAGACGATGAGCACACCGAGCGCACCGTAGGCCAGATACAGGTGCACGCTGCCGGTGTGAGCGCGCCGGGCCAGCTCCGCCGCGGCCGTGACCGCCCGGATCACCGGGGTGTAGCAGCGATCCTCGATGGCGTCGACGATCCTGGTGCGGTAAATGATCTTTTCGGCCAGATATTGCGACTCAGCGGTCGGCGTGACTTCGATGTCGGTGTCGGGCCGCAGGACGTCGTCGAACACCCGTTGCAGCGGTTCGGCGAACGACGTTGCCGTGTACTGCATCCGAGCGGTGAGATCGTCCGCGCCACAAGCCCACAGCGGCAACGTGGCGGGTGCCGGACGCCGGCTGCGGCGCCAGAGCGCCAGCATGGCCGCGATGAGCGTGGCCACCACGACACCGACGGCGACCGCGCCGGGGGCGATCGATCCCTGCAGGCCGGGCAGCCGCACCACCGCCCCGAGACTGGTGAATCCGATTGCCCGGGTGGCCGGCAACGCGGCGACCGCCTGCCGTAGCGCGGGTGCGATAACCGCGGGTGCCACCGCCAACGTCAGGCAGGCCGCCGCCGCCATCGCCATCGCGGCCAGCATCGTGCGCGGCGCCTCTCGGGCGTCGGCGGCCTGGTCGGAACGCGGCCGCGCCAGAAAGCCGACCCCGAACGCCTTGACCATGGCCGCGACGCCCAGGCCCGTGGTGAGCGCGACGGCGCCCACGGCGAGCGGCGTGGTCAATGCCAAGACGGCGGAATGCTCTCGGGCCGTGTGGATCAGCGACTGCACCAGCAGCCACTCGCTGACGAACCCGGCGCCCAGCGGCAGCCCCGAGGCCCCAAGCGCGGCGACCGCGAAAAGGGTTGTGGTCGCCGGCATCCGGCGCGCCAGGCCGCCCAGCCGGTCGAGGTCGCGCAGCCCGGTGGCGGCCAACACCGATCCCGCCGCGAGGAAGCCGAGGCTTTTGAAGGCCGCGTGGGCGACGAGGTGCAGCATGGCGGCCGCGGCGGCGATGGTGGCCGGGCCGCTTGCGCCCGTGGCCGCGAACAGGGTCGCGGCCCCAAGGGCCAGCGTGATTAGCCCAAGGTTCTCGGTCGTCGAATAGGCAAGCAGCCGTTTGAGATCGGTGGCCACGGAGGCCTGCACCACGCCGTAGAGGGCCGACACCCCGCCGACGACCATCAGGGCCAGTCCCCACCAGCGGGGCCCCGGACCGAGCAGCTGCAAATCGAAGCGGCAAATGCCGTAGACGCCGAGGTTGATCATCGCCGCGCTCATCAGCGCCGACACCGGGCTGGGCGCCTCTGGATGGGCTCGCGGCAGCCAGGCGTGCAGCGGCACCAGGCCCGCCTTCGAGCCGAACCCCGCCAGCGTCAACAAAAACACCGCGGTGCGCGCGCCTTGCGGTATGTGGTGCAGGTCGGCGAACCGGTCGGCGCCACCCGCAGCCGAGAACACCATCAGGCCGGCCAGAATCGCCACGAACCCCAACTGGGTCATCACGGCGTAGACCAACGCGGCGGAGCGCACCTGCGGACGAGTGTGGTGGGCCAGCACCAGAACCAACGATGCAACCGCCATCAGTTCCCACGCCAGCAGGAAGGTGGTGATGGACGCGGCCGCGGGCACCAGCAGCATCGCCGCAACGAACGTGGGCAACACCGCCAGCGTGACGGGTCCTGACCGCTCGCGCCGGGCATAGCCGATCGTGTACAGCCCGACGACGACCGCGACCGCCCCCGTCAGCGCCATGAAAAATCCGCCCAGCGGATCGAAACCCAGCTGGACGCCGGCCAGCGGGAGCAACCAACCGATGCGGATCGGGCGCATCGAACCGAACATCCCCAGGACGCCGACCCATACCCCTCCCGCACCCAGCAGCGAGGTCAGCGAGCCCGACCAGGTCGGATAGGATCCATTGTGGCCCAGTATTTTTGGTTGCGGCTCCACTCTGGTTGCCAGCGCTGCGGTCACTTGCCGGTCACCGCCCGCAGCGCCGAGACGATCTGGCTCGGTGTCGGTGGGCAGCCGGGGATCTCCACGTCCACGCCCACCATCTCGCCGACCGTGCCGGCCACCCCGTAGGCGTCGCCGAAGACCCCGCGGTTGATGGCGCAGTCGCCACAGGCGATCACCCGGCGCGGCCGCGGAGTGGCCTCGATCGTGGCGCGCAACGGGCCGGCCATGTTGTGTGTGACGACGCCGGTCACCAGGAGCGCATCCGCATGTCGCGGGGATGCCACCAAGCGGGCGCCGAACCGCTCGGCGTCATAGACCGGCCCGAACGCGCCCGCGATCTCCACCTCGCACCCGTTGCAGGATCCCGCGTCGACGTGGCGGATCTGAAGTGAGCCGCGCACCCCGGCGGGCGGCGTGGTCGTCGGCTCCGGTGCTGGCGGCGCGGGTTCGGCGATCCGACCGACCCGCAAGGCTTTGCTGATCCAGCCCATTTGCGCTACCCCGCGCCCCCGGCGCGCAGGCCTTCCAGCATCGCCACGCGGTCGCTGAGCACCCCGGTGAGCACCTTGCGCGCCACCATCAGCAGTTCGGCGATATCCGGGGAGGCGATCGAGTAGATCATCGTGTTGCCGTCCCGCAGCGCATCCACGACACCGGCTCGGCGCAGAACGCCGAGCTGCTGTGAAAGGTTCGACGCCTCCAGCCCCACCTCGGGCAACAGTTCGGCGACCGACTTCTCGCCCTCTGCGAGCAACTCCAGAATCCTGATCCGCGCGGGGTGCCCCAGGGTCTTGAAGAACTCCGCCTTGAGCTTGTAGAGCGGCTTCGTCACGATAGATCTCCTGAAGACTACAAAGTTTTTAGGTATGAACGATTGAAGAATTTATCATATGTTCCGGTGGCTTGAGCTCGGGCGGTCAAGCCCGACTCAGTCGCCGGCGGGCAGCGTCGCCAAAAATGACTCGACGGCGTCGCGATACGCCTGCGGCGCTTCGTCGTGAACCAGATGGCCGGCCTCCGGTACACGCAAATAACTTGCCGCAGAGCATTTTTCGGCCATTTCGCGCATCTGCCCAGGCGGGGTGACCGAGTTACCGGCCTCGATGAGCAGCGCCGGGGCGCGCACCGCCCGCCATTGCTCCCAGTAGTCGCGGGTGCCCCATTCGGCGGCGATCTCGATCCACCGCGCTGTGTGCCCGTGCAGGCGCCAACCCGTGGTCGTCCGGTCGAAGGCCTCCAGAAAATACTGGCCGGCAACGCGACCGAATTCGTCGAATACCCGCTGCGCGGAATCGAATTCGACCGGCAGGGCGTGCAGCCACGGCTCCCACGGACCGGTGGTGCGCCCACGGAAGTCCGGGGCCATGTCCTCGAGCACCAGCGCGGACACCAGCTCCGGACGCTGAGCGGCCAGACACCACGAATGCAGGGCGCCCATCGAATGTCCGACCAGCGTGACGGGCGTCTTCAGCGCGCTCACCGCGTCGGCCAGGTCGGCGACGAACCGTTCGGTGCTGATCGGGTGCGGGTCGTCAACGCCGCGGCCCCGATGCCACAAGGCGTCGTAGGTGTACACCACAGCCAGCCTGGTCAGCCAGGGCAGCTGCCGCGACCAGGTACTGCCCCGCCCCATCAGCCCGTGCACCAGCACCAACGGCTCGCCCTGCCCCCCGCGGCAAGTCAGAAGATCACTGGCCATGTCACCATCCTGCGTGCCCCGCCCTGCAGTTGGACAGGCCGGGCGAAGGGGTAGCCTAGCGGCATGTCGCCAGTGGTGAAGATCAACGCAATCGAAGTACCCGCCGACGCCGGCCCCGAGCTGGAGAAGCGGTTCGCACACCGCGCGCACGCGGTCGACAACCAGCCCGGCTTTCTCGGGTTCCAGCTGCTGCGCCCGATCAAGGGCGAGAACCGCTACTTCGTCGTCACGCAGTGGGAGTCCGAAGAGGCATTTCAGGCGTGGGCGCAGGGGCCCGCCATCCAGGCGCATGCGGGCGAGCGGGCCAACCCGGTGGCGACCGGGGCGTCGCTGCTGGAATTCGAGGTTGTGATGGACGTTGCCGGCAACAAGCAGGCTGGCTAGCGGGTTCTCGGCCCGGCGCCGCGCGGTAGCGTTGAGTGCCGCCGCCGCACTGGTAGTCACGTTCGCCCCCGGTTGCACCTCCTCCCCCTCACCGCAGGCGAACGCGGCCAATCCCGGCCGGCAGATCGACGTGCGCACACCGCCCGGCATCCGGGCCCAGCAGACGCTGGACATGCTCAACTCCGACTGGCCGATCGGCCCGGTCGGCGTCGGCACGCTCGCCGCGCCCGACATGGTCAAAGCGGTGCAGACCACCATGGAAGGGCTGTGGTGGGACCGCCCGTTCACCCTTGACGGCGTGGATCTGCAAGCCAGCGTGGCTACCTTGCACCTGACGTCCTCCTACGGCGCGCGCCAGGACATTCGGATCCACACCGACGACGGCGGGCGGGTCGATCGGTTCGACCTCGAAACGCAGGCGCCGAAGATCGAGTCGTGGCACGACATCGACGCGGCGTTGAGCAAGACCGGCGCCCGCTATTCCTACCAGGTCGCCAAGGTCGACGACGGGCACTGCGACCCCGTGGCCGGAACCAACGCCGCCGAATCCTTGCCGCTGGCTTCGATTTTCAAGTTGTACGTGTTGCACGCGCTGGCGGGCGCCATCGTGGACGGAACGGTCTCCTGGGATGACCAGCTGACCGTCACCGACAAGAGCCGCGCGGTGGGCTCGTCCGGTTTGGCCTTGCCCGCCGGGGCGCAGGTTTCGGTCCGAACGGCCGCCGAGAAGATGATCGCGACCAGTGACAACATGGCCACCGACCTGCTGATCGGAAAGTTGGGCACCCACGCGATCGAGCAGGCGCTGGTCACCGCGGGCCATCACGACCCGGCCAGCATGACACCGTTCCCGACGATGTACGAGCTGTTCTCGGTCGGCTGGGGCAAACCGGACCTGCGCACCCAGTGGCAACACGGCTCACCGCAAGTCCGCGCCCAATTGTTGGCCCAGGCGAATGCGACTCCCTACGAACCTGATCCGACCCGCGCCCACACACCGGCGTCGTCCTACGGTGCGGAGTGGTACGGCAACGCGGAGGACATCTGCCACATCCACGCGGCGCTGCAGGCCGACGCCGTCGGCGCGGCCGCACCGGTCAGGCAGATCCTCTCCGCGGTGTCGGGCATCCAGCTGGACCGCAATGTCTGGCCCTACATCGGCGCGAAAGCCGGTGGCCTGCCCGGTGATCTGACCTTCAGTTGGTACGCCGTCGATAAGACGCGGCAACCGTACGTGGTTAGCTTCCAGCTCAACTGGCCACGCGACCACGGACCGAACGTCACCGGGTGGATGCTGCAGGTCGCCAAGCAGGCGTTTGCGCTGATCGCACCGCGCTGATCGGCACCCCAGTTCAGCCAATGACCGGCCTCCGCATGTGTCCGTCGAGGAACTCGATGAATCATCGGACCATGGCTGGACGTTATCCTGAGCTCTGGCGGGATCCATTATGTCCCAACGTATTTGACCTTTTCCGCGCGGCCCGGATGCAAGCTAGTTGTTCGCCGGCGGTGGTTGGGGTTGGAAGGGTTCGTACCACCACCAGTCGGCGCGCTCGCCGGTAGGTCCCGGGCAGGGCGCCACCGCGGGCCGGGGCTTTGTTGGCGGCCGCGCCAGCGAGCCCGGACGCAGCACTCGGCCGGCATTGTCGATGACGGTCGGGGCGCTTGCGGGTCCTGCGATGGTGATGGCGCCGCGATGATGCGACCGGTGGTGATACGGGCATACCAGCACCAGGTTGGCCAACTCGGTGGGCCCGCCGTCTTCCCAGTGTCTGATGTGATGGACGTGCAGACCACGGGTGGCACCACAACCGGGAACCGCGCACGTGGGGTGGCGGCGCTCCAACGCACGGCGAAGGCGCCGGCTGATCAGGCGGGTCGCGCGGCCCGCGCCGATCACCTCGCCCTGGCGCTCGAACCACACTTCACCCGTGGCGTCACAGGTCACGTATCGGCGTTCGGCATCGGTTAGCAGCGGACCCAAATGCAATGCCGCGGTATGCTTCTCGGCGTCGACGTGCACCACCACGGTGGTGTGCTGCCCGTGCGGGCGGCGGGCCGCCTCCGCGTCCCAGCCCGCCTCGACCAGGCGCATGAAGGCCTCGACGGTGCCCGGCAGCGGCGGCGCGCTTTCTGGCGCACGGCCACGGTCGGCGCGGTCGCGCTTCCACTCGGCGATCAGCGCGTCACGGTGAGACTGCAACGCCGCGTCGAACTTCGCGGCATCCAAGTGGGAAAGTGCGATCCGCCAATAGGCGAGCGCCTCATCGGAGGTCTTGCTAACGAACGACCGCGGGCCGGGGCCCGGATCGGGTTCGGGTCGCGGTTCCAGCTTGACCGCGGTGCGCAGCTGGTTGACCGTGGCGCAACGCGCCAATTGGGCGTAATGCTCATCGGACCCCACACCGGCGCGCGCCGCGATGACGCCGACCTGATCCAACGAAAGACGCCCCTCCCGCATACCTTGGGCGCACCGCGGGAATTCTTCGAGCCGGCGCGCAACCGTGGTCACCGTGTGGGCGTTTGCCGATGACAAGCCGGCCTTCCAGGCCACCAACGCCGGCACCGACCGCGCGCCGGTGACGCCGCCCAGCTCGTCGCGATCGATCTCGGCCACGATCTCCACGATGCGCCCGTCGATGGCGTTGCGCTGACCGGTCAACTCCGCCAGCTCTTCGAACAGCACGTCAAGGCGCTCGCTGGGACTCACCGCCACAGAGCCGGACGGCGCGGTCGAGGACATGACCCCATCATCGCAGCGCGGTACGACAAGTTTCGAAAGCCTGATCACGGCAGCGAACACGGTAGCCATCCCGGTGCGAAACGGAGAATCTCACAACCGCAAGGTCCAACGGCCGTCGCGCAGGTGCATGACGATACGACTGACCGGCGGAATGTCAATGCGCCAGAACGATTCCGGCGGTGCGGCCAAGGCGATCAGGATCGCCGCCCGGATGACGGCGGGATGCGTCACCGCCACGGTGGGCCGGTTCACCGATTTCAGCCATCCCGCCACCCGTTCGATCAGGGCGACGATCGACTCACCGCCGTGCGGCGCCCGCTGCGGATCGGTCAGCCACGCGTGGAGGTCTCGCGGGTCGATTGCCGTCGGGGCTCGCCCGCACCACGTCCCGCAATCGATGTCGGCCAGCCGTGGCTCGACCCGGGCCGCCAGACCCAGCAGCTCCGCCGTTTCACCTGCGCGCCGCTCGGGCGCGGCGAGGTGCTTCATGGCGTTGAAGCCGACTTCGTTCACCTGCCGACGTCCGACGTCGCTGAGCGGTTCGTCGAGCGGAAATCGCCCGGCCGCCATGGCGTCGGTCATCGCGTGCGACACCAGCGTCAGCCGCAGGACACCGGTCACGCGTTGATGCTCGGCGCGCGCTCCTCGAGCAACCGTCCGGCGAGCGTCGCGAACCCCACACCGATGGTCCCCCACAGCACCAACTGCGCGGCCAGCGACAGCAGCCTGAAATCGTAGAGGACGTCGGCGGGAAAGCCCGGATAGATGATCGTGGCCGACGCGTCTCGCAGCGGCCCGGGCGTCTCGTCCACGTCCGGCAGCAACGCCGCGAGCACCGCGACCGCCGCAACGTAGCCCCCCGCAGCGAGCAGCCGCCCGTTCCACCCACCGAGGCGGGCGGTCAGCGACCGCGCCAGCCAGACGGCCGCGATGGTCAGCACCACGGAGGCCAGCACCATCACCAGGTACCAGCCGGTGCGCGCCCCGATCGTGTCCGCCTGACCCACCGCCGGCGGGTTGGGCGGATACTTGATGAACGGCACCAGGTACACCGCGACGAAAGCCGCCGCCGCCAAGAGCAGCGAAAGCGCGCGTGGCCCAACGCTTGTCACACGCGCGGCGATCACACAGAACAGCACACTGAACAGCGCGCCCATCGCGACACCGAAAATGAGCAGGCCGAAGCCCAACCCGGCGTTCGACTGCACCCCGCGGCTGAACAGCTCGGCGCCATGCTCGTGCACACCATGCGCGTTCTCGGCGTCAGTCCGGCCGTCCTCGAAGGCGATCGCGCGGCCGATCACCGGCTCGGCGCACAGGCGGGTGAAGGCGAACGCCAGCACCGCGCCGATTGCACCGGCCAGCAAGCCGCGTCCGATCAGACGCTTCTCCACGCGATCAGTGGCAGGGGAAGCCGAGCAGGTGCCGCGCATCGTGCATGAATTCGTGCACGTGCGAATCGCTACCGAACAACGACACCGCGCCCTGGTCCACGCCGACGAAGTAGAGCGCCAACAGAGCCAGGAAGGCGGTCGCCGCCAACCAGACCACGGCGCTGGCCACCGACAGATCTACTCGGGCGCGGGTCGTCTCAACATTAGGCACGATCGACTCCTTCCGGGGATATCCGCGTCCCCGCTGGTGACGACGGGCCATGGGTCTGACTTTCGACAGTGGCGCGACCGTTCTGGAATTTCACCAGATTCCGTTGCCCGTCAGGACGAGAGTCAGTGTAAACCGAGGATCAATGCTGCGGTGGCGCGGAGCCGTAGCCCAGCTGGCTGGCCGTGTATTTCGCGGCCTCCGTCACCGGCGTCGCCTGGACCGCCGTGCCGTAGGCGCAGATCTCGGTCCAGACGTCGCCGATTTCGGTCGTGTCGAACCGCATCGCGACGATCGCGTTGCCGCCGCGATTGCGCGCCTCGGTGATCAGCCGGCCCATCGCCTCGTTGCGGCTTTCGGCCAGGTTCTTGGTCATGCCGGCCAGCTCGCCGCCGAACATCGCCTTGAACCCCGCGCCCATCTGGGAGAACGCGTTGCGCGAGCGGACGGTCAGCCCGAACACTTCGCCGCAAACCCGCTGGATCTCCCATCCGGGAAGGTCGTTGGTGGTGACGATCAGCATGGGCGAGCCCCTTACCTGCGAAACGGGCGGTTAATCCCGTCAGAGATTAGTCCCGTGGTGGCGACCCGCTTCGCCCGGCTACGCCGCGCTCACGATCGCCACGCCGCCCGTTTGCTGTCGTGCTAGGGCGTTTCCGGCGCCGCGTGCGCTCCGGCCTTCGCCAGGTCCGGCTCGGCCGGCGGCTTGCGGGTCCCGGTGAAGGTGAACACCGCGTCCTCGCCGGCGCTCTCGCCGTCCCAGTTGTCCACGTCGACCGTGACGATCTGTCCCGGTCCGACCTCCTCGAAGAGGATCTTCTCGGACAGCTGGTCCTCGATCTCGCGCTGGATGGTGCGCCGCAACGGGCGGGCACCCAGCACCGGGTCGAAGCCCCGCTTGGCCAGCAACGCCTTGGCCTTGTCGGTCAGCTCCATAGCCATGTCCTTGGCCTTGAGCTGGTTGCCGACCCGGCCGATCATGAGGTCGACCATCCGGATGATCTCGTCCTTGGTCAGCTGGTGGAAGACGATGATGTCGTCGATGCGGTTGAGGAACTCCGGGCGGAAGTGCTTCTTCAGCTCGTCGTTGACCTTCTGCTTCATCCGCTCGTAGTTGTTCTCACCGCCACCCTGGGTGAAGCCCAGGCCGACCGGCTTGCTGATGTCGGACGTACCGAGGTTCGAGGTGAAGATCAGCACGGTGTTCTTGAAGTCGACCGTGCGGCCCTGACCGTCGGTGAGCCGGCCGTCCTCGAGGACCTGCAACAGGCTGTTGTAGATCTCTTGGTGCGCCTTCTCGATCTCGTCGAACAGCACCACGGAGAACGGCTTGCGCCGCACCTTCTCGGTGAGCTGGCCGCCCTCTTCGTAGCCGACGTATCCGGGCGGGGCACCGAACAGCCGCGACGCGGTGAACCGGTCGTGGAACTCGCCCATGTCGATCTGGATGAGCGCGTCGTCGTCGCCGAACAGGAAGTTCGCCAGCGCCTTGGACAGCTCGGTCTTACCGACACCGGACGGGCCGGCGAAGATGAACGAGCCCGACGGGCGCTTGGGGTCCTTCAACCCGGCACGCGTACGGCGGATCGCCTTGGAGACGGCCTTGACGGCGTCCTCCTGGCCGATGATCCGCTTGTGCAGTTCGTCCTCCATGCGCAGCAGGCGGGTGGTCTCAGCCTCGGTGAGCTTGAACACCGGGATGCCGGTCCAGTTGCCCAGCACCTCGGCGATCTGCTCGTCGTCGACCTCGGCGACCACGTCGAGATCGCCAGAGCGCCACTGCTTTTCCCGCTCGGCCCGCTGAGCGACCAGCTGCTTCTCCCGGTCGCGCAGGCTGGCTGCCTTCTCGAAGTCCTGGGCGTCGATCGCCGATTCCTTCTCCCGCCGCGCGTCGGCGATCTTCTCGTCGAACTCGCGCAGGTCTGGCGGCGCGGTCATCCGTCGGATCCGCATCCGCGCCCCCGCCTCGTCGATCAGGTCGATCGCCTTGTCCGGCAAGAACCGGTCGTTGATGTAGCGGTCGGCCAGGGTGGCGGCGGCCACCAGCGCGGAGTCGGTGATCGACACCCGGTGGTGCGCCTCGTAACGGTCGCGCAGCCCCTTGAGGATCTCGATGGTGTGCTCCACCGTGGGCTCCCCCACCTGCACCGGCTGGAAGCGGCGCTCCAGGGCGGCGTCCTTCTCGATGTACTTGCGGTACTCGTCGAGGGTGGTGGCGCCGATGGTCTGCAGCTCGCCGCGGGCCAGCTTGGGCTTCAGGATCGACGCGGCGTCGATCGCGCCCTCGGCGGCGCCGGCACCCACCAGGGTGTGCAGCTCGTCGATGAACAGGATGATGTCGCCGCGGGTGTTGATCTCCTTGAGCACCTTCTTCAGGCGCTCCTCGAAGTCACCGCGGTAGCGCGAGCCTGCCACCAGCGAACCGAGGTCAAGTGTGTAAAGCTGCTTGTCCTTCAGCGTCTCGGGAACCTGGCCGTGCACGATGGCCTGCGCCAGGCCCTCGACGACGGCGGTCTTGCCGACGCCGGGTTCGCCGATCAGCACCGGGTTGTTCTTGGTGCGCCGGCTCAGCACCTGCATGACGCGCTCGATTTCCTTCTCGCGGCCGATAACCGGGTCGAGCTTGCCCTCCATCGCGGCGGCCGTCAGGTTGCGCCCGAACTGGTCGAGCACCAACGAGGTGGACGGGCTGCCCGATTCGCCGCCGCGGCCGCCGGTGCCGGCCTCCGCGGCCTCCTTGCCCTGGTAGCCGCTCAGCAGCTGGATGACCTGCTGACGCACCCGCGTCAGTTCGGCACCCAGCTTCACCAACACCTGGGCGGCGACGCCCTCACCCTCGCGGATGAGCCCGAGCAGGATGTGCTCGGTACCGATGTAGTTGTGGCCGAGCTGCAGCGCCTCACGCAGGCTCAGCTCGAGAACCTTCTTGGCGCGCGGGGTGAAGGGGATGTGGCCCGACGGCGCCTGCTGGCCCTGGCCGATGATCTCCTCGACCTGGCTGCGAACGCCTTCCAGCGAGATCCCCAGCGACTCCAGTGACTTCGCCGCGACGCCCTCGCCCTCGTGAATCAGACCCAACAGGATGTGCTCGGTGCCGATGTAGTTGTGGTTGAGCATCCGGGCCTCTTCTTGCGCCAGGACGACGACCCTGCGGGCACGGTCGGTAAATCGTTCAAACATCGCCTGCTACCTGCTCTCCCTCACCATCGGTACTTGGCCTCTGTGTGGCCCCCCGGTCCCCGTCGGGGCCGGAATCTCATACCTGCCATCCACTGTAATGGTCGGCCTGCCAGGGGGCATAACCTTGCGGTTCCTTACTGTTCAAGACCCGCCGGGCCCGGATCGGGCGACCTCCCCTGTGATCACAGCGCCATAACCCAACCAACGTGGCCGGGTGCCGATTCGTTTCCTTCGGTCTCGGACAATTCTTTCGCCGCCAGCGAAATGACAAACCGGCGCCCGGGCAGCTGCCCGGGCGCCGGTCGAAGGTTTGTCAGGTCGCCGCGTGGAAAGCGTCGATAACGTCGGCCGGGATGCGGCCGCGCGTCGAGACGTTGTGACCGTTGCGGCGGGCCCATTCGCGGATCGCCGCGCTCTGCTCGCGGTCGATCGCGCCGCGGCCGCGACCGGAGGCGGACCGCCCACGCCGCCGACCGCCGACGCGGCGACCGGCTTCCACCCACTGCTTCAGGTCATTGCGGAGTTTTGCGGCATTCTTGGACGAAAGGTCAATCTCATAGGTCACCCCGTCAAGGCCGAATTCGACCGTTTCGTCGGCTGCGCCGGCACCGTCGAAATCATCGACCAAGGTGACGGTCACTTTTTTCGCCATTAGCTTATCCTCGCATTTCGTCCTGAGCAGTTGCGGAGCAGTTTGGGTGAGCCTCCCCGGGTCACCAATCTGCCATAACAACGCAGCATACTCAATCTGGCGGGAAGGCGCACAGTTGCGCTTTTCAAGTCGAGTGCGGCCGAACAATCGGGAACAAAACTGTCTCGCGAATTGACAGTCCAGTCAAAGTCATCAACAACCGATCGATACCCATTCCCGTTCCCGTGCACGGCGGCATCGCATACTCGAGGGCGGCAAGAAAGTCTTCGTCGAGCACCATGGCCTCGTCGTCGCCGGCCGCCGCCGCGCGGGCTTGGGCCGCGAATCTTTCCCGCTGCACGATGGGGTCGTTCAACTCGGAATACCCGGTGGCCAATTCGACCCCGCGCACGTAGAGATCCCACTTCTCGGTCACACCTGGGATGCTGCGGTGCTGGCGCGTCAAAGGCGTTGTCTCCACGGGAAAATCCCGGACGAAGGTGGGCGCCGTCAGCGTGTTTCCCACCATGTGCTCCCACAGCTCCTCGACGAGCTTGCCGTGCCCGTAGCCCCGGTCGCGGGGAATCTCGACCCCCAGTCGATCCGCGATGGCCCACAACCGCTCCGCCGACGTCTCGGGGGTGATCTCCTCGCCGAGCGCCGCGGACAACGACGGGTACATTTGAATCGACGCCCATTCTCCGTCTATGTCGTAGACACTCCCGTCGGGCAGCGGTAGTTGTCTGGTTCCGATCGCCTCATCAGCGACCTCTTGAATAAGCTCGCGGGTGACGACTGCCGAATCGTCATAGGTTCCGTAGGCCTGGTAGGTCTCGAGCATGGAAAATTCCGGAGAATGCGTCGAATCCGCGCCTTCGTTTCGGAACACCCGATTTACTTCGAAGACCTTGTCGAAACCACCGACGATGCAGCGCTTGAGGAACAGTTCCGGCGCGATCCGCAGGTACAGATCGATGTCCAGAGCATTGGAATGGGTCACGAACGGCCGCGCCGCCGCCCCGCCCGCCAGGGTCTGCAACATAGGCGTTTCGACTTCGAGAAACCCGCGGCGCTCGAGCGAGTTGCGGATCGCGCGGACCACGGCGATTCGTTGCCGCGCCACCGTGCGGGCCTGGGGGCGGACGATCAGGTCGACATAGCGCTGCCGCACCCGCGCCTCTTCGCTCATCTCCTTGTGGGCCACGGGCAGCGGCCGCAACGACTTCGCCGCCATCTGCCAGGAATCGGCCAGCACGGACAATTCGCCGCGCCGTGAGCTGATCACGTTGCCGTGCACGTAGACGATGTCGCCGAGGTCGACGTCGGCCTTCCACGCATCCAGCGATTCGGAGCCCACCTTGTCGAGGCTGAGCATCACCTGGAGCGTGGTGCCGTCACCCTCCTGGAGCGTCGCGAAGCACAGTTTCCCGGAGTTGCGCGCGAAGATCACCCGGCCGGCGACGCCGACGACGTCGTCGGTCGCGGTGTCGACCGGCAGGTCCGGGTGGTCGGCGCGCACCTGCGCCAGGGTGTGGGTGCGTTCGATGGCGACCGGATAGGGCTCATGGCCCTCCGCCAACAAGCGAGCGCGCTTGTCCCGACGGATGCGGAACTGCTCGGGCAGGTCTGCTGCTGCATCCTCGCTGGCGTCACTCACGACGTGCCAGCTTAAATGACCTCGCGGGGTCGGCTCTTACTGGCGGCCCACCGAGATCGCCGTCATGGTCGTTGTGCCGGTCGCAGTTACGACCACTGGGGCCATCTCGGCGGCGAAAATTCAGCGCGCGGTCTTCAACCGGCCGCGCTGAACGTCCCGGTTGCGTTCGAAGACCAGCCCCAGGCCGTGCAGGGTCAGATGCTGGTCGTAATGGCTACGGGTGTGCAACTCCGGCAGCAGCAGCGGCGCCGTATGCCCCGTCGCCACCACCGCCACGTCGTCGCCGGCGAACCCCTCCACGTCCTCGCGGATCCGACCGACCAGGCCGTCGACCAACCCCGCGAAGCCGAATACCGCTCCGGCCTGCATGCATTCGACGGTGTTCTTGCCCACCACCGAACGGGGGCGGGACAGTTCCACCCGGCGTAGAGCGGCGGAGCGGGCCGCCGCAGCATCCGAGGAGACCTGCACGCCGGGCGCGATCGCCCCACCGAGGAATTCACCCTTGGCCGACACGACGTCCACACAGATCGAGGAACCGAAGTCGATGACGATCGCGGCGCTTTGGAAGCGGTGAAAGGCGGCCAGGCAGTTGACGATTCGGTCGGCGCCCACTTCTTTCGGGTTGTCGACCAGCAACGGGATGCCGGTGCGCACGCCGGGCTCGATCAGCACGTGCGGCACCGACGGCCAATACTGGTCCAGCATGATCCGCACCTCGTGCAGCACCGACGGGACGGTGGAAAGCGCGGCCGCACCGGTGAGCCGCTCGGAGTCGTCGCCGATCAGGCCGTCGATGGTCAGGGCCAGCTCGTCCGCGGTGACCTCGGACTCGGTTCGAATCCGCCACTGCTGCGCTACCTTTGCGTGCTCTTTGGACCCCGAGATCAGCCCCACGACGGTGTGGGTGTTACGGACGTCGATCGCCAGCAGCACGGCTACCGCACAGTGATTCGGGGATCGAGGAGCTCGGCGGCGTCCGCGGGAACGAAGGCCGGATCGTGGCCCAGGTCTATCGGCTGGTTTTCGGCGTCGACGAACACGATCCGCGGCCGGTAGGACCGCGCCTCCGCGTCCTCCATCGTCCCGTACGCGATCAGGATCACCAGATCACCGGGGTGCACGAGATGGGCGGCGGCACCGTTGATGCCGATCACTCCGCTGCCGCGCTCGCCGGTGATCGCGTAGGTGACCAGTCGGGCACCGTTGTCGATGTCCACGATGGTGACCTGCTCGCCCTCCAGCAGGTCAGCGGCGTCCATCAGATCGGCGTCGATGGTCACCGAGCCGACGTAGTGCAAATCGGCCTGCGTCACGGTGGCGCGGTGGATCTTCGACTTGAGCATGGTCCGTAACATCAATTCCTCCAAGATGATTCACGGGGGTCCCGATATCCGTCCGGCCCCACGGGTGCCGGCGAAGCTTCGATCTCGATCGCGATGTTGTCCAGCAGCCGGGTGCTGCCCAGCCGGACGGCCACCAGCAACCGCCCGGATCGGCCGGCCCGCAACGGGCCCAGCTCCGGATCACGCAACTCGAGGTAGTCGACCGTGAGCTCAGGCACCGCATCGAGCACCGCACGCGCCGCAGCCAGCGCGGCCCGCGGCCCGGCATCCGCGGCGTGCGCCCCCGCCGTCAACGCCGCCGACACCGCCACGGCCGCCTCGCGTTGGGCCGCATCGAGGTAGCGGTTGCGCGACGACATGGCCAGCCCGTCGGACTCGCGGACGGTGGGCACTGCCACCACGGCGACGTCGATGTTCAGGTCGGAGACCATCTGCCGGATGAGCACCAGCTGCTGATAATCCTTCTCGCCGAAGAACACTCGGTCCGGGCGCACGATCTGCAGCAGCTTGCACACCACGGTCAGCACGCCGGCGAAGTGGGTCGGTCGCTGGCCGCCTTCGAGGTCGGCGGCCAGGGGCCCGGGCTGCACCGTGGTGCGCAGGCCGTCGGGGTACATCTCCGCGGCCGTTGGCGCGAAGACGATTTCCACACCTTCGCCGCGCAGCAGCGCCACGTCGTGGTCGAGGGTTCGGGGGTAGGCGTCCAGGTCTTCCCCGGCACCGAACTGCAGCGGATTGACGAAGATCGACACCGCGACCACCGAGCCGGGCACCCGCTTGGCGGCGCGCACCAGGGCGAGGTGGCCGTCGTGCAGCGCGCCCATGGTGGGCACCAGCATCACGCGGCGGCCGGTGTGGCGCAGCGCGCGGGTGACGTCCGCGACGTCGCGCCGTCGCGAGTAGACGTTGAGTTCGCCGGCCTTGAAGGCGGGCGGTTTGCCCGGTCTCATCCCGCCAGCACCTCGAGGACGTCGGCGGGGGCGTGAGCGCGGCGGGCGGTCCGCAGGCCGTTCACCCGGTACGCCTGGGCCAGCTCCGGGTCGACCTCGTTCAGCGCCGTCAGATGACCGGCAACCGCGGCCGCGTCACCGCGGGCGACCGGCCCGGTCAGCGCGGCCTGCCCGCGCTGCAGGGTGTTCTCCAGCGCCGCCCGCGCCAGTGGCCCGACGATGCGTTCGGCGATGCCGCCCGGCTGGTCGTCGACGGACTGTTGCCCCAGCAGTTCGCTGCCGCGCAGCGCGGCCCGCAGCGCCTCGAGCGCGTCGGCGAGGACCGTCACCAGGTGGTTGCTCGCGTGCGCCAGTGCGGCGTGGTAGAGCACGCGGGCTTCCTCACGCACGGAGAACGGCTCGCCGCCCATCTCGAGGACGAGCGACTGCCCGATCGCATACCCCACCTCGTCGGCGGCGGTGATGCCGAAGCAGGTGTCCGGCAGCCGGTTGATGTCCTCATCGGAGCCGGTGAATGTCATCGCCGGGTGGATCGCCAGCGGGATGCAGCCGTCCCGGGTCAGCGGCGCGAGAATGCCGACCCCGTTGGCGCCGGAGGTGTGGACCACGATCGTGCCCGGCCGCACCGACGAGGTCGTCGCCAAGCCGGACACCAGGCCGGCCAGCTCGCTGTCGGGAACGGCCAGCAACAGCAGCTCTGCACCGGCGGCCACCTCCGGCGGCGCCACCACCGGGGTGTCGGGCAGCCGACGCTGCGCCCGCTGGCGCGACGCGTGGGAGATGGCGCTGCACGCGACCACGACGTGGTCGGCGCGCTCCAGCGCCACACCGAGCGCGGTACCCACCCGGCCGGCCGAGATGACTCCCACTTTGAGCCTGGCCGGGCGCAAACCGTCGAACTGCACCATCGCAGACGACCTCACAGATTTCTTCGTTCGTTCCGGTCCCACCTGGTGGGTACCGTTCGGTCACCAAAACTGTAGTCGATCAGCGGGCCCCGACCAATGCAAGCCCGATGTGAGGAAGCTCCCAGCTCAGCCGTCGCGACTATTCACGTCTGCGGCGCCGGCCGCCCTCGGACGGCTGGACCTGCAGCCGCGCCAGCAGCTCGGCAACCGACTGACCACCGGTCGGGGGGCCTTCGCTTGGGCCGTCCGAGGCCGCCGCCAGCGGGTCCGCACCACCGTGCCGGGGCGCGTGCTCCGGCGGTGGCGGCGGGGCCAGCCGCGGCGGTGGCGGCTCCGCGTCGGTATGGGATGACGGCGACTGCGGTGGCGATGGAGGAGGTGGCGTAGCCGCCGCGGGAATGGGGCCGGGCGCAAACGTCGGCTCGCTCGGGGGCCCCGGCGCGAAGGTGCGGGCCCCGTAGTCGCGATACTCGGCCGAGTGGCGCGACGCCGCTCGGCGACCCGGCTCGTCGCGAGGGGCGGCCCAGGCTTCGTCCGGTTCGGAGTGGCGGGCGCGTCGCCGCCGGCCCGACGTCTCATCGCCCGGCGTTGCGGACTGTTCGGCACCGGCCCAGTTGCTGCCCGGCGTGCCGGGCGGCAACCACAGCCCGGACGCACCCGCCGGCTGCCAGCCCTGCACCTGGGGCTCCGGCTGCTGACGAGGTTCGTAGCGCGGCTCGGGCTCGGGCGGCGCGGCGCCGTACGACGGCTGCGGTGGGGCCGTGGGCGGCGGCTCCTGCGGCGGTTCGTACTGGTAGGGCACCCGATCGCCTCGGGGCTGCGGCTGGCTCTGGGGCCGGGGCGGCAGCAACGGCTCCTCGGGCACGTCGATGATCGCCGTCTCGTCGGCGCGGGGCGGCGGGTTGTCCTGGGCGACGGAGGTGACCCGATCGCTGGCGACCCAGTCGTAGGGGGCGTCACGCGGGGTTTCGCCGTTGCGGTCCCACTCGCTGTACGCGCGCTCGGGTGCCGCCTCGGTCTCGGGCGTCTCCAGGGCCGGCCGCTGGGCGAGGTCGGTGTCGAACAGGATCTCCAGGCTGGTGCGCAGCGCGCTCAGCTCCGCGCGCAGCTCGGCCAGGTCGTCGGCGGCTTGCGCGCGCAGCTCGGACGCCAGCTCGCGGCGCAGTTGGGACTCGACGGTCAGCTCGTACTCACGCCGAGCCGATATTTCCCGATCCAGCTGCAAGTCGTACACCAGCTTCAGGTCGCGGACGCGCGATTGGTCCGCGTCGCTCTGACGGCGGTACAGCACCGACACGAAGGCGCCAGCGACTGCGGCCCACAGGGCCAGGATTACAGCGAGCTTGAGGAGTTCCACCCGATTGGTGAAAACCAATGCGGAACTGGCCCCCATCGCAAGGACCAGCAACGCGGTCAAGAGCACCCACCCCGGCCTGCGGCCGCCGCGCCGAACCCGGGCGCCGCGGGACAGAACGGTCATGGCCTGACTGTACCTGCGCGAGGTCAATCCGCGTGTCGCCCTACTCCGGCGATTCTCACGCTGTTGTTGGCCGGGTCACAGGCGGGCTAGTTTTCCGCTCCTTCACCGTGCTCGGTCTGGTCCGGCGGCGACTTGCAGCAATGCTGCAGCCACAGCGCGGCGAGGAGCAGCGCCAGCGCACTGACGGCCGCGACCACGGTGCCGGTCGTGTCCTCGGCGGCCGCCCGCAGCCAGGATCGTCGCGGCAGAAAGTACACCAGGATGCCGACCCACCAGCCCAGCATCAGCGCACCCACCCAGGCCGACGCCTTGGCCACCACCAGGCTGCGGGCCACCGCCAGCGGGTGCAGCCAGCCGGGGCCGGCGCCGATTTCGCCGTCGTTGATCTTCGCCCGAACGTAGCGCGCCCACAGGGCTTCACCGACAGCGAAGGCCAGCAGCGACAGACCGGTCCACACCGTAATCGGCGGAAACCACCGGTAGAGACCCTTGACCAGCAAATAGCCCACCACCGCGGCGGCGACCACCGCGGCCGTCAGGTCACGTTTTCTGGTCGGCCCCATCAGCTTTGAAGTTTCCGGTCGGTCGGGGCCGTGCCCGCCCGGTGCAGCTTCAGGTCGGTGAGCCGGACGCTTTCCCGGTCGGCGGGCTCCAGCTGGGCGAGCAGGCCCGAGACCGGCTGAGGGCTCCCGGCGACGGTCAGTTGGGCATCGGGATCGATGGCCAGCCAGGGGACCATCACGAACGCCCGCAGGTGGGCCAGGGGGTGCGGCAACGTCAGGTTGTTCTCACGGGAGATCACCTCGGCCTCGCCGTAGCAGGCGATCAGGTCCACGTCGAGGGTGCGCGGACCCCAGCGCTCGCCGCGCACGCGGCCCGCGGCCCGCTCGAAGTCCTGGGCCCGGCGCAACCAGCCCTGCCCGTCGCACACCGGGTCGTTGGCGATCAGCACCGCGTTGAGAAACGGCGCCTGGTCGACGCGGCCCCACGGATCGGTCTCGTAGACCGGGGAGACCGCCAGCACCGTTTCGCCCAGCCCGTCGACGACGGACTGCAGGCGGGCCAGGCGGTCACCCAGGTTGGAGCCGATGGAGAGGACCACCCAAGTCATAGGCGCCGCTCCTCCACCCCGGCTTCGCCGGCGTCATCGTCGTGGTCGCGGGTCATAGGCGCCGCTCCTCCACCCCGGCTTCGCCGGCGTCATCGTCGTCGTCGCGGGTCATAGGCGCCGCTCCGCCGGGATCACCGAGCCCCGGCCGCCGCGTCGCGACCGTCGCACCACCACTGCGACGTCGGCGAACTGCTGCGGGATCGGAGCCCGCGGCTTGTGCACGACCACCTCGACGGCGTGCACGCGCTCGTCTTGCATCACCCGGTCGGCGATCTCACCCCCGACCGCTTCGATCAGGTTGCGCGGCGGCCCGGCGACGATATCGGCGGCCAGCTGGGCCAGGCGTCCGTAGTCGTAGGTGTCGGCCAGCTCGTCGCTGGCGGCGGCCTCGGCGAGGTCGATCCACACGGTCATATCGACGACGAAGTCCTGGCCGTCGGCGCGCTCGTGATCGAAAACTCCGTGTCGCCCACGAATCGTCAACCCCCGCAATTCGATTCGATCAGCCATCGTCTCCAGCCAGCTCGGTTTGCTGCGTTTCGGTCTTCGTCCAGGCCCCCACCACCTTGACGGCATCGGCCGTGGCCCGCACGTCGTGCACGCGAACGCCCCACGCCCCGTACAGCGCCGCCAACGCCGAGATCACCGCGGTCGCCGTCTCGCGGCCGGCGGGCGGCCGCGGCGAGCCATCGGGTCCGGCTAACAACGTACCGAGGAACCGTTTGCGCGACGCGCCCAGGAGGACGGGGATCCCGGTGGCCACCAACTGCGGCAGCGCGCGCAGCAACGCCCAATTGTGTTGAGCCGTCTTGGCGAAGCCGAGCCCCGGGTCGATCACCAGCTTGGCGGGGTCGACGCCCGCGGCGACCGCCGCGTCGACGCTGGCGAGCAGCTCGGCGCGCACTTCGGCCACCACGTCGCCGTATCGGGGCGCCGCGTGCGGCCGCTCAGCGGACACCGAACGCCAATGCATCAGCACCCACGGCACGCCCGCGTCGGCCAGCAGCGGCGCCATCGCGGGATCGGCCCGTCCGCCCGACACGTCGTTGACGATCCGCGCACCGTTCTGCAGCGCCGCGCGCGCGACGTCAGCGTGCATCGTGTCGATGCTTACCGTAATCCCCTCTGCCACAAGTTCTTTGACGACGGGGATCACGCGGGAGGTTTCGATCTGGGAATCGATGCGGGTGGCGCCGGGCCGAGTCGACTCGCCGCCGACGTCGACGATGTCCGCACCCTCGGCGGCCAGCGTCACCCCGTGCGCCACAGCGTTGCCGGTGTGCAGGTAGCGGCCGCCATCGGAGAACGAGTCGTCGGTGACGTTCACGACTCCCATCACCCGCACAGGCGCCGGCTCACTTACGCAAGATGAGGTCGAGCGCTTCGGCTCGAGAAGCAGCGTTGGATTTGAACTGCCCGCGCACCGCCGAGGTGGTGGTGACGGCGCCCGGCTTGCGGACGCCGCGCATGGCCATGCACAGGTGCTCCGCCTCGATCACGACGATCACCCCCCGCGGGTTGAGCTTGTTCATCAGGGCGTCGGCGATCTGGCTGGTCAGCCTCTCCTGCACCTGCGGGCGCTTGGCGTAGAGGTCGACCAACCGGGCGATCTTGGACAGCCCGGTGACGCGTCCGTCAGCGCCGGGGATGTACCCGACATGGGCGACACCATGGAACGACACCAGATGGTGTTCGCAGGTGGAGTACAGCGGAATCTCCTTGACCAGCACCAGTTCGTCGTGCTCCTCGTCGAACATGGTGTTCAGCACGCTGTCGGGGTCGGTGTAGAGGCCGGCAAACATTTCTTGGTAGGCGCGGGCGACGCGAGCCGGCGTCTCTCGCAGGCCGTGCCGGTCCGGGTCCTCGCCGATGGCGTACAGCAACTCCCGGACCGCGGCCTCGGCGCGCTCCTGGTCGAACACCCGGGTCGAGGGGGTGGCGGTGTCCGGGCCGAAACCGGTTACTGCCATCGAATCCTCCGTTCGTCAGCCGTGAGCCGGCGGATTGGACCGGCTTACGTCGTCGTCCTGCTGGTCGGGAGACCGTGCACCGTCCGGGTCGGGCAGACTCGGCGGCGGGTAGGGCGGATACGGTGGGTAAGGGGGCTGCGCCTGACCCTGCTGACCGGGGTGGGCCTGCTGGCCCGGGTGGCCCTGCTGCCCCGGATAGCCCGGGTAGTGCCCCGCCGGCTGCGGCCAGTACGGCTGCTGTGGCGCCTGCGGCGGCGGATACCAGTAATTCGGCTGCTGGTCCTGGGGCGGCCACCCCGGCGCGTGCCAGCCGGCCGGCGCGCCGTAGTCCGGCTGGGTGGGGGCGTGCGCCGCGCCCGGCCGGTGGCCGGATCCCTGAGAACCATTGCCGCCGTTGTTGTTTCGGTCGGCTTCCGCTCCCGCGGCCGCAGCCGCCTGACTGGCCCGTGCGATGGCCGCCTTGAACGCCGGCTCGGGGACCGGCGGCGGCCACGGCTCGCCGCGCTCCATCGCCAGCTCGCCGGGCGTCTTGATCGGCGGCTTGTCCGACGGGATGCGGCCCCCGAAGTCGTCGAACATGGTGAGCCGAGGCCGCTTTTCGACGTCGGCGAAGATGCCCTCGAGCTCGGCGCGGTGCAGCGTTTCCTTCTCCAGGAGCTGCCCGGCCAGGGTGTCGAGCACGTCACGGTATTCGGTGAGGATCTCCCACGCCTCGGTGTGAGCCGCCTCGATCAGCTTGCGGATCTCGTCGTCGATGTCGCGGGCGACCTCGTGCGAGTAGTCGGCCTGCGTCCCCATTGTGCGGCCCAGGAAGGGGTCGCCGTGTTCGGTGCCGTACTTGACCGCGCCCAACTTGGAACTCATGCCGAATTCGGTGACCATCGCGCGGGCCACCTTGGTGGCCTGCTCGATGTCGGACACCGCGCCCGTCGTCGGCTCCCGGAACACCAGTTCCTCCGCGGCGCGTCCGCCCATCGCGAACACCAGTTGCGCGATCATCTCCGAGCGGGTCCGCAGACCCTTGTCCTCCTCGGGCACCGCGACCGCGTGGCCGCCGGTACGCCCGCGCGCGAGGATGGTCACTTTGTAGATCGGCTCGATGTCCGGCATCGCCCAAGCCGCCAGGGTGTGCCCGCCCTCGTGGTAGGCGGTGATCTTCTTTTCCTGCTCGCTGATGATCCGGCCCTTGCGCCGGGGGCCGCCGATCACCCGGTCCACCGCCTCTTCGAGCGCGGCGCCGGTGATGACGGTGCCGTTCTCCCGGGCGGTCAGCAGCGCCGCCTCGTTGATGACGTTGGCCAGGTCGGCGCCGGTCATGCCGACCGTGCGCTTGGCCAGCCCGGCGAGGTCGGCGTCCGGGCCGATCGGCTTGCCCTTCGAGTGCACTTCCAGCACCGCGCGGCGGCCCGCCAGGTCGGGGTTGGACACCGGGATCTGCCGGTCGAAGCGGCCCGGCCGCAGCAACGCGGGGTCCAGAATGTCGGGCCGGTTGGTGGCGGCGATCAGGATGACACCGGCGCGTGGGTCGAAGCCGTCCATCTCCACCAGCAGCTGGTTCAGCGTTTGCTCGCGCTCGTCGTGGCCGCCGCCGAGGCCGGCGCCGCGCTGGCGGCCCACCGCGTCGATCTCGTCGACGAAGATGATGCACGGGTTGTTCTGTTTGGCCTGCTCGAACAGGTCGCGCACCCGCGATGCGCCCACCCCGACGAACATCTCGACGAAGTCGGAGCCGGAGATGGTGAAGAACGGCACCCCGGCCTCACCGGCGACCGCGCGCGCCAGCAGCGTCTTGCCCGTCCCGGGCGGGCCGTAGAGCAGCACGCCCTTGGGGATCTTGGCGCCCAGCGCCTGATAGCGACCGGGATTCTGCAGGAAGTCCTTGATCTCGTAGAGCTCTTCGACCGCCTCGTCGACGCCCGCTACGTCGGCGAACGTGGTCTTGGGCATGTCCTTGTTGAGCATCTTGGCGCGCGACTTGCCGAAGCCGAAGCCCATCCGCGCCCCGCCCTGCATGCGGGAGAACATGACGAATAGGCCCACCAGCAACAGCAGCGGCAACACGTAGACGAGCAGCTCGCCCAGGATGCTGCCCTGGTTGACGACCGTGCTGACCTTCGCGTTCTTGGCGCTCAGCGCGTTGAACAGGTCGACCGCGTACCCGCTCGGGTATTTGGTGATGACCTTGTCGGATTTGTCGGTGTCGTTGTTGCCCTTCTTCAGGGTCAACCGCAGCTGCTGCTCGCGATCGTCGATCTGAGCGCTCTTGACGTTGTCGCCGTTGATCTGCGCCACCGCCACCGACGTGTCGACGGGTTTATAGCCGCGGGTGTCGTCGCTGAAATAGAAGAACGACCAACCGAGCAGCACCACGACGGCGATCGCCGTGATGGTGCGGATAACGTTTTTCCGGTTCATCAATCATCGGCCTTGGTGGCCAGGTCCTTCCCCGATATTCACGCAGCTAGAAATGTCCAGGTTACCGCTCGTGGCGATCGCCACGATCTGCCACCGCCCTGTCGATATAACGACTAGGGGTTCCCTCCGGGCACGCCGAGCGTCACGCCAGCGCGACGGTGGCCTGCAGCAGTCACGCCAGCGTGACGTTCGGTGGCCAGCGCATCCGTCGCGAGCTGGATCACTCGTAATAGCGGGCCTCGATCACGTTGCCGTCCGGATCGGTGAAGTAGTACGCCTGCGGCGCCCACCCACGGGCCCCGAAAGTGGGGCTCAGCCGAGCGCTCGTGTCCAGGCCCTCGCCTTGCAGGCGTTGGTCGAGCGCGTCGTATTCGGACTTCGACAGCGCCAGGCAGACGTGGTTCACCGGGTGGCCGGCGCTGCCGTCCGCCCGAGTCAGCGCCTCGGTGCCGGCGACGTTGGCAACCGGCAACAAGTCGATGATGGAGTCTTCGCACACCCGCACGCTCGGGAACGGCGCGTCGCCGGCCTCGAACTCGGCGAACCGGACCGGCTCCAACCCGACCACCCGGATATAGAAATCCATCGAGGCACGCGGATCTTTCGTCCAGAGGACGACATGGTCGAGCCGTCTCATGGGTCCACCTGCTTTCCAAGAAATGCCCGGGCCTTCACGGCGATATCTACCAGGCGACCAAAGCCGTCGGAATGCTATTCGCAATCAACGTGAATACTTCTCAGCCCCGGAGGGGGTGTGCTTTGGTGGCATGGTGCTCAACTCAACCGAACGGTTAGTAGAAACCAACGGTGTGCGGCTGCGGGTCGTCGAGGCGGGCGACCGCGGCGCACCCGTGGTGATTTTGGCCCACGGCTTTCCCGAGTTGGCCTATTCGTGGCGCCACCAGATCCCGGTGCTCGCCGAGGCGGGCTACCACGTGCTGGCACCGGATCAGCGTGGTTACGGCGGCTCCTCCCGTCCCGAACCGATCGAGGCTTACGACATCCACCACCTGACGGCCGACCTGGTCGGCCTGCTCGACGACGTCGGCGCCGAGCGTGCGGTCTGGGTCGGACACGATTGGGGCGCAGCCGTCGTGTGGAATGCGCCGCTGCTGCATCCGGATCGGGTTGCGGCCGTCGCTGCGCTCAGCGTCCCGGCCGTGCCACGCTCACACGTGGCGCCGACGAGGGCGTGGCGCAAGATGCTCGGCGACAAGTTCTTTTACATCCTGTACTTCCAGGAACCGGGCGTCGCCGACGCGGAACTCAACAGTGACCCCGCGCGCACGATACGCAGGATGCTCGGCGGCCTGCGCACGTCGGGTGACCCGCTCTCCGCGGCGCGCATGGTGGCGCCCGGGGACGAAGGCTTTATCGATCGCCTTCCCGAGCCAGAGCGGCTGCCCGACTGGCTCAGCCAGGACGAGCTCGACCACTACATCAGCGAGTTCTCCCGCACCGGGTTCACCGGCGGCCTGAACTGGTACCGCAACTTCGACCATAACTGGGAGACCACGCCAGAGCTGGCTGACGCCAAAATTACTGTGCCGGCACTCTTTATCGGCGGAACCGCCGATCCGGTGCTGACGTTCACCCGCGCCGACCGCGCAGCGGAGTTGATCACCGGCCCCTACCAACAGGTGATGATCGGCGACGCAGGGCACTGGCTGCAGCAGGAACGGCCGGACGAGGTGAACTCGGCTTTATTGGACTTCCTCAACGGATTGGAGCTGCGATGAATGCCCCTTTGCGGTTCGGTGTCTTCATCACGCCTTTTCACCCGATCGGCCAATCACCAACGCTGGCTTTGGAATACGACATGGAGCGCGTCGTCGCCTTGGACCGGCTCGGCTTTGACGAGGCGTGGTTCGGCGAACACCACTCCGGTGGCTACGAGCTGATCGCCTGCCCGGAGGTGTTCATCGCGGCTGCCGCGGAGCGAACGAAGCACATCCGGTTGGGCACGGGAGTGGTCTCGCTGCCATACCACCATCCGCTTATGGTGGCCGATCGGTGGGTGCTGCTCGACCACCTCACCCGCGGCCGGGTGATGTTCGGCGCCGGCCCCGGCGCCCTGCCGTCGGACGCCTACATGATGGGCATCGATCCGGTTGATCAACGGCACATGATGCAGGAGTCGCTCGAGGCGATACTCGCGTTGTTCCGGGCCGGCCCGTCGGAGCGGATCGACCGCCACACCGACTGGTTCACGTTGCGCGAGGCGCAACTGCACATCCGGCCCTACACCTGGCCCCACCCGGAGATCTCCACGGCGGCAATGATTTCGCCGTCTGGGCCGCGGCTGGCGGGCGCATTGGGCACGTCATTGCTGTCGTTGTCGATGTCGGTGCCGGGCGGCTTTGCCGCCCTGGAAACCACCTGGGACGTGGTACGCGAACAGGCCGCCAAAGTCGGCCGCGACGAGCCGGATCGGGCCGACTGGCGCGTACTGAGCATCATGCACATCGCGGACAGTCGCGAGAAGGCGATCGACGACTGCACTTACGGTTTGCAGGACTTCGCCAATTACTTCGGCGCGGCGGGGTTCGTACCGTTGGCCAACTCCGTCGAGGGTGCCCAGTCACCGCACGAGTTCGTCGAGGACTACGCAGCCACGGGCAACTGCTGCATCGGCACGCCCGACGATGCCATCGCCCACATAGAAGACCTACTCGAGCGCTCCGGCGGGTTCGGCACGTTGCTGATGCTCGGTCACGACTGGGCCTCCCCCGAGGCGACCTATCACTGCTATGACTTGATGGCGCGCAAGGTGATTCCCCATTTCAAGGGACAGCTCGAAGCGTCGCGCTCGTCGCACGACTGGGCCAAGGGCCATCGCGATCAGCTGATCGGCCGAGCCGGCGAGGCCGTGGTGAAAGCCATCTCCGAGCATGTCGACGAACAGAAGGGCGTGAAGAGCTGATGCGCGCTGCGGTATTGCGCAACGGCCGGATGGTCTACCGGGACGACGTGCCGGATCCCGTACCGATGGCAGGGCAGGTACTCGTCGGAGTGCGGGCATGCGGGATCTGCGGCTCGGACTTGCATTTCGCCGCCCACGGCGCGCAGGTGCTGGCGATGAGCGATCGGGTGGCCGGCGGCCGGGGCGGCATGCACGTCGACCTCGACCACGACGTTTTCATGGGCCACGAGTTCAGCGCCGAGGTGCTCGAGGCGGGCCCCGACACGGATACCCACCCGCCTGGAACGCTGGTCACCTCGCTCCCGGTGCTGTTGTCGGCCAAGGGTGCCGAGCCGATCGTCTACAGCAACAGCACAATCGGCGGTTACGCCGAACGCATGTTGCTGTCGGCGCCGCTGCTGCTACCGATCCCCAACGGCTTGGACTTCAAACATGCCGCGCTGACCGAACCCATGGCGGTGGGGTTGCACGCCGTCAACAAGTCCAACATCGCCCCCGGCGAGACGGCCCTGGTCATCGGTTGCGGCCCGATCGGCATCGCGATCATTGCGGCTCTGCGCGCACGCGGCGTGGAAAATGTTGTGGCATCTGATTTTTCGCCGAAGCGGCGGGAACTGGCCACCGCCATGGGCGCCCATCGGGCGCTGGACGCGGCGCAGGGTTCGCCATTCGACTCCGTCAAAGCCGCAGTGGTGTTCGAGGCGGTCGGCGTGCCCGGGATCATCGACGACGTGCTGCTCCGGGCCCGGCCCGGCACTCGCCTGGTGGTCGCGGGCGTTTGCATGCAGCCCGACACCGTGCATCCGTTCTTCGCGATCGCCAAAGAGATCAACGTGCAGTTCGTGCTCGCGTACACCCCTGAGGAGTTCACCGACTCGCTGCGTGCACTGGCCGAGGGCGATATCGATGTCAGCCCGCTGATCACCGGAGAGGTAGGCCTGGACGGGGTCGGCGCGGCCTTCGACGACCTCGCCGACCCCGAGCGACACTGCAAGGTTCTCGTCACCCCTTAGGCCCTAGGCCCAGCTGGACCCGACGGCGCTGTCGGTGCTGGCCATGTTGTTGCCGGCGCTTTGCACCTTCTGCCCGTGGGCGTTGGCCTGTTCGTAGATCACCTGGAAGTTGCGGCCCAGCCCGATGATGAACTCCTGGCACGCCGCGGACCCCGCGCCGCCCCAAAAGTCCCCGGCGGCAAGCACATCGCGCACGATGGCCTGGTGTTCGGCCTCCAACGACGCTGCCTGCGCGCGGATGGTGGCGCCGTGCGTGTCGACATCACCGAATTGATAGTTGATTGTCATCGTTGCTCGTCTCCTGTTTTGTTGGTGGGCTAGCTGCCCAGGATCTGCTGCGAAGCCTGCTCTTGCTGCTCGTAGTTGTTGGCGTCTCGAACCAGCCCGTCGCGCACGCCGTGCAGCATGTTGACGATGTTGCGGAACGCCTGATTCGTCTGGTCCATGGTGTCGTACGAGGCCGCCTGCGCCCGGCCGCTCCAGCCCGCGCCGGCGATGTTCATCGAGGACGCCCACATCTTGCGGGCCTCGTCCTCGACGGTCTGGGCGTGCACCTCGAAGCGGCCCGCCATCGCCCGCATTTCGTGCGGATCGGTCATGAATCGTGCTGTCATTGCATTTCTCCTTCGAAAGTGGTTGTTGCTTCTACAGTTTGGTTACCGGTACGCCGAGATTTCCTCTCCCCTTTCCGTCAGCCGACCACGCGCGGCAATACGCTCACGGGAGCCGGCATGGTGGCGCCGAATCCACGCATCTCCATGCCGCCGACTTGGGCGGCAGAGCTACTCGGGGGCCTCAGCATTCGAGCCGCCGCGCCGGCACCCGCCAGCGGAGCACCGGCCGGCGCGGCGGCTTCCGGGGTTGCCGGGGTCCAGCTCGACGGAACCGACAGAGCTCCGACTGGAGTCGCCTGGCCCATAGCGGCCGACGGCATCAGTCGCGCCGGCGCCAGCCTGGCGGGCGTGGACATCAGCGGCTGGGCGGGGACGAAACGCTGCATCCCCACCGGGGACAAGGCGCCGGACGCGGGCATGGCGTTCGTGAAGCCGGCGTTGGATGCAGTCATCCCGCCCACAGCCGATGCGGCGCCGCCGGCGCCCTGGCCGAAGGGCATACCGAGCAGGTCGGCGAAGCTGCTGACCGCCGACGGGAAGCCGCTCGCCAGCGACGACGCGGACGAATTGAGTGTCGAGGGTAGGCCCATCGCCGCCTGAACGGCGCCCTGCATGTTGGCCTCGCCCGCCGGCACGGCGCTGGCCGCGACGCCGCCGGGATTGGTGGTGGGCGGGGCGACCATCATCGGCGCCAGCATGGCCGCCGCCGCCGACGAACCGGCGTAGGCGTACATGGCCATGGCATCTTGGGCCCACATCTCGCCGTACTGCGCCTCGGTGGCCGCGATCGCCGCGGCGTTGATCCCCAGAAAGTTGGTCGCGACAAGCTGCATCAGCAACGAGCGGTTGGCGGCGATCATCGGCGGCGGCACGGTCGCCGCAAATGCCGCCTCGTGTGCGACGGCTGCCGCGGTCGCCTGCATCCCCGCCTGCTCGGCCTGTGCGGCCGTGGCGTGCATCCAGGCCACGTAGGGCGCCGCGGCGGTCGCCATCGCCGTCGACGAGGGACCCTGCCATCCGGTCTCGGTGAGTTCCAGGATCACGGTCCCGTAGCTCGTCGCTGCCGACCGCAGATCCGCGGCAAGTCCCTCCCAGGCCATCGCCGCCGCCAGCATCGAGGCTGGACCGGGTCCCGCGTACATCAGACCGGAGTTGATCTCCGGGGGCATCGCACCGAAATCCATCACTGCATTCCTCTCTTTATGTCGTTTCGCTATGCCAGCGCCGGCAACGGCTTCGCACCGGCGGAAGCTTTGAACGCGGCGTACTCGTGCACGACGTGCTCGGCGGGCGTGCCGGCCGGCAGGTGCATGGGCAGGACCTGCTCGGCGGGCACGGCGGCCGCGAGTCGGAGGGGGGCGGTCGGCGCCAACTCGGCAGGCGCGATGTGCCGCGGAGCGATGTCCGCGGCTCCGAGCGGCATCCGGTGCTGAGGCGCCGTCGGCGCCAGCTGCGAAGGCGAGACGTGCTGGCCGGCTCCCAAGTCCGCACGCGCGGCCTGCTCGGAGGGAGCCATGCGGGCCGGCGCGAGGTGCTCGACGTGCTGGGCCGGCGCCATACGGGCGGGGGGCGCGAGATGCTGGGCGGGAGCGGGCGATGACTCTTACGTGTGTTCGGTGATGTGGGGTTCGCCGACTGTTAATACGACGGCCGGAAGCTC